>JBJMGV010000001.1:0-60181 GCA_045807725.1 Blastocatellia bacterium
AAGCCCTGAAGGGGCGCGATTCGACAGCCCAGGGCATCGCCCTGGGTGAGCGGCAGGGCAAACCGCCAAGCCCTGAAAGGGCGCAATAACCGATCACCTATTACGCCCTTTCAGGGCTTGCGGAATTGTCGCTGTGTACCCAGCCCGTTGGGCTGGGCTATTGAATCGCGCCCTTTCAGGGCTTCTCAGACACGCTCTATAGTCAACGATGCCATAGATCAAACAAGCTCCGTTAGGAGCGCAATGTTTATAGTTACGCAGTTGATTGAGCCTTCAAGCTCCGTCAGGAGCGTGATGTCAACATTGCGCCCCTACGGGGCTTCGTCCTTTCTATCAGCCATTACTATAAACATCGCGCCCCTACGGGGCTTCGTCTCTTTCAACAACAATAACTATAAACAGGTCGTCCCTACGGGACTCACTGGTCAGTGATAACTAACCACGGGTCACTGATAACTAACCACTGTCCACTGTCTCCTGCCTCCGGCTTCCTGCCTCCTTTTGACTAGGCGGTTTGACTTTACAGCCGCGCCGCGTGTGTGTTAAGTTTTTTGGGTTCAAGAGGAACGAAAATTTCTATCCGTGTAGAGGAGAGTAGCGAAAGTGGCGTTAGCGAAGGAAGCGAAGATCGACATCATCGGTCAGTACAAAGTTCACGAGTCGGATACCGGCTCGCCAGAAGTTCAGGTGGCGCTGTTGACGCGGCGCATCAACGAGCTCACCGAGCACTTCAAGACGCATGTGAAGGATAATCATTCGCGGCGCGGCCTGTTGAAACTGGTCAGCCAGCGCCGGCGCTTGCTCGATTACTTGCGACGCAAAGACGCCGGGCGTTACCGCGAAGTCATCAGCCGTCTGGGTATAAGGAAATAGAGATCACGAGAAAAGGCCGCGCCAGAGCCGAATTGCTTGGCGCGGCCTTATCAGTTATCGGCTCTCTGGCGCGCGGCCAGTCTGCTACCACCAGCCAGGCAAGAATCAACCGTCCGGTTACTGCTAACCTGCGCGACCCGTTCTTGCAGACACGCGCCGGCTTATCCGTTCAGACCTACTCATCGCAATTGATGACCACGGCAGCGCGCCGGCAGTTCGGAGCGACTCGCCGTGGTTTCGTTCTTTTCAGGCAACCGGCGGCCCGCGCGCTTCCTGCTTCATCTAGCGAGGCGGCGTTGCCGCCCTTGAAGTCGCGCACCAGCAGGCGAGCTGCCCACGTACCCGGCGCGGCTCTTGAAAATCTCTGCGGAGTGATTGGCGATTCACGCCACCGTTCAACGCTAGCGGCTCTGCGCCGCTCGTGGTCTCAGGCTAATCCCTTTTCAGCCGGTGGTCGCCGCTCCGCGCGCGCAGCGGAAGGAAGAAGGAGACAGATATGGAGTTGAAAGAATCAGTTCAGTTAGGCGGAATCGACTTTTCAATCGAGACAGGTAAAGTCGCCAAGCAAGCGGATGGCGCTGTGATTGTGCGCTACGGCGACACGATGGTGCTGGTGTCGGCGGTCGGCTCAAGGCCGCGCCCCGACATCGACTTTTTCCCGCTCACGGTCGAATACCGCGAGTATGGTTATGCCGCCGGGCGCATTCCCGGCAACTACTTCAGGCGCGAAGGCCGCCCGTCAGAGAAAGAGACGCTGACTTCGCGGTTGATCGACCGCCCGCTCAGGCCGCTGTTTCGAGAGGGCTACCGCGACGACACGCAGGTGATCGCGCTGGTGCTGTCGGCAGACGAAAATTACGATGCCGATGTGCTTTCGATTACCGGCGCATCGACGGCGCTTTATCTCTCAGACATCCCGTTTGAAAATCCCATCGCCGGCGTGCGCGTCGGCTTGATCGAAGACCGTTTCATCGTCAACCCGACTTACGATCAGACGCGCGCCTCGCAGCTCAACCTCATCGTCGCAGGCTCGGAAGAAGCCATCGTGATGGTCGAGGCGGGCGCGACGGAAGTTTCTGAAGAGGTGATGGTCGAGGCGTTGATGTTCGGCCACAACGAGATCAAAAAGCTCTGCCGTCTGCAAAAAGAGATGTACCAGAAGCTCGGCGTCACCAAGCGCGAGACGCCCGCGCCTGCGCTCGATGAAGAGATGATGAATGACATCGCGGGCCGCATCACCGACGATCTGCGCGACGCGCTCGACACCGGCAAGCACGGCAAGCTCGAAAGCTACGCCAAGGTGGATGCGCTCAAAGAGTCGGTCGTTTCGGGCTATCCCGAAGAGGACGCCGAAAAGCGCAAGATGGCCAAGAAGATTTTCGACCATCTGAAAGAGAAGGTCTTCCGCGAAGACATCCTTGAACGTCGCCACCGTCCCGACGGGCGTCGCTTCAGCGAGATTCGCCCGATCTCGATTGACACCGGCTGGCTGCCGCGCACGCACGGCTCGGCGCTGTTCACGCGCGGCGAGACGCAGGCCATTGTGACGGCGACGCTCGGCACCAGCGAAGACACACAGTTCATGGACGATCTGGAGAAGGGCGAGATCAAGCGCCGCTTCATCCTGGCTTACAACTTCCCGCCGTTTTCGGTGGGCGAGACGGGCCGCATCGGCTCGCCGGGCCGCCGCGAGATCGGTCACGGCGCGCTCGCACGTCGCGCGCTTGAGCCAATGCTGCCCGGCGAAGAAGAGTTCGCTTACACGCTGCGCATCGTCAGCGACATCACCGAATCGAACGGCTCAAGCTCGATGGCGACCATCTGCGGCGGATCATTAGCGTTGATGGATGCGGGTGTGCCCGTCAAGCGCGCCGTCGCCGGCGTGGCGATGGGACTGGTGATGGAAGGCAATCGCTACGCGATTCTTACAGACATCGCCGGCGCTGAAGATCACTATGGCGATATGGATTTCAAAGTCGCCGGCACGCGCGAAGGCATCACCGCCTTGCAGATGGATATTAAAGTCACCGGCATCAACGCGCGCATCCTCGCCGACGCGTTGCAGCAGGCGAAGGATGGCCGCTTCTACATCCTCGACAAGATGGAGCAAGCGCTGGCCACGCCGCGCGAGGAGATCAGCCAGTACGCGCCACGCATCCTCACCATACAGATTCCTGTTGATAAGATACGCGATGTCATCGGGCCGGGCGGCAAGGTGATTCGCGGCATCGTCGAGAAGACCGGCGCGAAGATCGACGTTGAAGACAGCGGGCGCATCAACATCGCTTCGGCCAATCTCGAACAAGCCGAAGCTGCCAAGCAGATCATCGAAGGCATCACGGCGGTGCCGGAACTCAACAAGACCTATCTGGGCACGGTGCAGCGCCTTGCGGACTTCGGCGCGTTCGTCGAAATCCTGCCGGGCACGGACGGCTTGCTGCACGTTTCTGAGATTGCCGACTATCGCGTCCGCGATGTGCGCGACGAGCTGCACGAAGGTCAGCAGTTGTTAGTCAAAGTCATCAACGTTGATCCGTCGGGCAAGATTCGCCTGTCACGTAAAGCGGTGCTCAAAGACGAGCGCGCCGAGCGCGGCGAAGCAGAGCCGGAAGATGATCGCGGCAACCGCGAAGGCGAAGGCGGTGAAGATCGTGGCCCGCGCGAAGAGCGCGGCTTCCGCGAAGACCGTCCGCGCGATGATCGCCCGCGTCCCGGTGGCGGCGGTAGCCGTGACCGCAGGCCCGGTGGTAGCAGCGGCGGCGGTGGTCGCGGCCCGCGCCGTTAGCACAGGCCCAACCCACGCTGTTTGTTTTTGCAAAGGGGCAATGATGGTGAGGCAAGCCATCGTTGCCCCTTTTTATTATGGGGCAGGTGTAATGAACCGCGCCGGCAAGTTACGGTACGGCAAAAGTAATTGCAATTATGTAGGCTTTGCGCTATTGTGGCGATGCATTCCGTTGATGGAGGCCCCACCATGCGTCATTCCTCACCTTGCGTTCGGCGGCTGATACATCTGGCTGTGCTCACGGCAATCGCTCTCCCCTTATCGCAGCCACTCAGTTTAGCGCGGCCAGGTTTAAGCAAGCCGTCGCAAGAAGCGAAAGTTGATCCAGGCCGGCCCGCCCAGAGTCCTCCTGACATTCGTCAACTCGAAATCGGCAAACCTATCGAACGCGAGCTTCGCGGCGGCCAATCACACGTTTATGAAACCCGACTGGTCGCCGGTCAGTACCTGAGCGCCATCGTCGATCAGCGCGGCATTGACGTGGCGATAACCGTGATCGGGGCGGACGGAAAACCATTGATCGAGGCGGACGCTCCGAATGGCGCGCTTGGCCCCGAACGCGTCGGCGTCATCGCTGATGTCGCCGGTATCTATCGGTTTGATGTGCATTCGCTCGCAGAGGAGGCGCTAGCCGGACATTACGAGATACGCATAGTGGAATGGCGCGCGGCCACCGCCAGCGACCGCGCCTTGCTCGAAGCGCGTGCGCTCGTGGCGCAATCTGTACAGGCGACCCAGGAAGGTCACGAGGATGAAGCCGTGCGCTTGGCTGAGCGCGCCCTCGCCTTGTGTGATAAGGCGCTCGACCAGGGTGCGCCGGAACGCGCAGACTTTCTCTACAATCTGGCCGATCTCTATTTTAGTAAACGAGATTACAAAAAGGCCGAGCCGCTTCATCGGCAGGCCCTTATGATTCGTGAGAAGACGCCGGGGCCGCCGCCGCCTGATGTCGCGCTCTCGCTCAACGCCCTGGCGCAGCTTGCCGATGCGACGAGTGATTACGCGCAGTCGGAACCCCTTCATCGCCGCGCTCTGGCTATGCGAGAAGTCGGGCTTGGGCCTGACCACCCTGAAGTCGCTACGTTCATCAACTATCTCGCCGTGCTCTACTTCACCACGGGCGATTACGCCAGAGCCGAACCGCTTTATCAGCGCGCCCTGGCGATTTCGGAAAAGGCGCTCGGCCCGCAACATCCGAACGTCGCCCGGTTTCTGAGCAGTCTCGGCGAGTTGTATCGCAAGCGCGGCGACTATGCAAAAGCCGAAGCGTTGCTGCAAAGGGCGGCGGCGATATTCGAGAGAGCTCATGACCCGTCGCTTGCCAGGTCGCTCACCAGTCTCGCACACCTTTACTATTTGCGCGGCGACTACGCGAAAGCCGAGCCGCTTTTTCAACGCGCGATTAAAATTTTCGAGCAGACGCCTGGGCCGCAGGACCCGGACATTGCGCAGCCGATCAACGGCCTGGCTTTGCTTTATCACACGCTGAACGATTACGCGAAAGCCGAATCGCTTTACCAGCGCGCGCTGACCATTTCTGAAACCGCGCTTGGGCCGCAACACCCGGACGTAGCGCAATCGCTCGGCAATCTCGCCTGGCTTTACAAAGCCCGAGGCGAATACGAGCGGGCCGAGCCGTTGTTTGCGCGCGCGCTGGCCATCGCCGAAAAAGCATTCGGCCCGGCTCATCCGTACGTCGCCACTCTGCTGAATAATTTTGCCGTGCTCTATTACGTCAAAGAGGATTATGCGCAGGCCGAGCCGCTATTCGAGCGCGCGCTGGCGGTCTGCGAGAAGACGCTGGGGCCGCAGCACCCTTTCGTCGCCACCCTGCTCAACAACCTCGCGCAACTGAATGAAGCGCGCGGCGACCTGCGTCGAGCGGTCGCGCTCAAGGCGCGCAGTAACGACATCTTCGAGCGGCAAATTGCCTTGAACATCGCCACCGGGTCAGAGCGCCAGAAGATGCTTTACCTGACGACGCTCGGCGGACAGACCGACAGCACCATCTCGCTGCACGTGCGCTCTGCGCCGAAGGATGCGGCGGCGCGGCAGTTGGCCTTAACGACGGTACTGCGCCGCAAGGGCCGCGCCCTCGATGCGATGGCCGACAGCATTAGCGCGCTGCGTCGCCGCTTGAATTCGCAAGATCAAGTTCTGCTCGATCAATTGACGGCGTCACGCGCCGCACTGGCCGAGCTGGCGCTCAGGGGACCGACGACAGGCCACGCGGCACAGCTTCTCGCCGAAGTTCACCGCCTCGAAGCCGAGGCCGAGCGGCTCGAAGCCGAGGTCAGCGCGCGCAGCGCCGAGTTCAGGGCACAGGCACAGCCGGTCACGATTCAGGCCGTTCAAGCGGCGCTTCCTAAAGACGCCGCGCTGGTCGAGTTCGTCAGCTTTCGGCCCTTCGACCCAAAGTATAAAAAGCGCGAGGATCAATTCGGCGCACGCCGCTATGTCGCTTACGTGCTGCGCTCGCACGGCGAGCCGGAGTGGGTAGACCTCGGCGAAGCGCAAGCGATTGACGAGGCGGTGACGGCGTTGCGCCAGGCGTTGCGCGACCCGCAGAGCGCGCAGGTCAAGCGGCTGGCCCGCCAACTGGACGAGAGCGTGATGCGTCCGGTTCGCAAGCTGCTGGGCAAGCGGCGACAGGTGTTGCTGTCGCCCGACGGCGCGCTGAACCTTATCCCATTCGGGGGGCTGGTTGATGAGCACGGTGATTATCTCATCAAGCGATATAGCCTGGCTTATCTCAGCAGCGGGCGCGACCTGCTGCGACTGCAAACGCCAACGCCAACGACGAACAGACAGCGCGCCTTGATTCTGGCCGACCCTGACTTCGGCGGCGCGGTTCAGGCAGACACGCAGAGGGGATTAAAGGCTGTCGCCAGCACGACCAGCGGCGTGGATTTGTCGCAGGTCTATTTTGAGCCGCTGCCCGGCACTAATGAAGAGGCGCGGGCGCTGGAAGGGTTACTGGTTAAGGCCAAATTGTTGCTCAAAGGAGAGGCGACGAAATCGGCCATCAAGCAAGTCGCCGGGCCGATGATTCTCCACGTGGCGACGCACGGGTTCTTTCTCGAAGACGTAGAGACGCCACCGACGAGCGGGGACCGGGGGCTGTTTGCAGGCGGCAGCACGCAATTGGGCGCTGGCACGTCGCGCCTTGAAAATGCGCTGCTGCGCGCGGGGCTGGTAATGGCCGGAGCCAATCTGCACAAGGGCGGCGATGATGACGGCATCCTCACGGCGCTTGAAGTTTCAGGACTAAATCTCTGGGGCACGAAGCTGGTGGTGTTGTCGGCCTGCGAGACCGGCGTTGGCGAAGTCAAGAACGGCGATGGCGTCTATGGCCTCAGGCGTGCGCTGGTGCTCGCAGGCGCGGAGAGCCAGGTGTTGAGCCTGTGGAAAGTGGACGACGCGGCGACGCGCGACCTGATGATCAATTACTACACGCGATTGAGAGCGGGCGTTGGCCGCAGCGAAGCGCTCAGGCAAGTGCAACTGAAGATGCTCGCCGACCCGCGCTATCAGCACCCTTACTTCTGGGCCAGCTTCATCGAGTCGGGCGAATGGGCCAACCTCGACGGTAAGCGGTGAACGCCGCTACCTCAGTTGAACCGTGTGCGCCTTGCCATCGTCGGCGAGTTGAATCAAGAGATCATTGCCCGATTGCGCCCAGCCAACTCCACGCGCACCATTGGTTATTGACGCGAGCGGTTTGCCATCGAGCGATACGGCTGCCGTGCGTGAAGCCGATTTGACGATCAGCGTGATGCCGCGCCCGCCGGCGTTATAAGTTCCTTCAGGCACGCTGAGCTTGATCTGCATCTCGCCGCCTGAGCGCGTCGCGCTCACCGATGTGCGGCGGAAGACGCCTTGCCGGTAGCTCTGCGTCGCGCCGTCATCTTCATAAACGCGGGCCGTCGCTTCGCCCTTCGCGTCAGCGTAGACGACGAGCGTCAGCGGATCGAAAGGCTTCTCGCCGACATGATTCATCTCCGGCCCCATCGGAATAATCGCGCCGGCGCGCACGTACATCGGCACTATGTCAATTGGCGCGTCGGCTTGAATCAGCGCGCCGCCCTTGATGCGCTTATTCGTCCAGTAATCCACCCACTCACCTTGCGGCAAGTAGACTCGGCGACTGGTCACATCGGGCTTCATCACCGGCGCGACCAGCAAGTCTGTGCCGATCATAAACTCATCATCAATCGACAGCACGTTCGGGTCGTTCTGATAGTTCAAGACCAGCGGGCGAAAGATGGGCAGTCCTGTGCGATGCGCCTCTTCAAGCTGCGTGTAGAGGAACGGCAACAAGCGATAACGCAGCTTCAGGTACTTGCGAATGATGTCTTCGTAGACGCTGCCGAAGCGCCACGGCTCGTGATCGTACGTATCAATCTGCTGATGATTGCGCAGCATCGGCGCGAGAAAGCCGGCTTCGTACCAGCGCGTCAACAACTCGGCATCGGTGCGACCGATGAAGCCGCCGACATCGCCGCCGACGAAAGCCACGCCTGACAATCCCATCGTCGTGTACATAGGGATGCTCAGTTGCAGTGTTTCCCACGTCGCCGTGTTGTCACCCGTCCACATCGTCGTGTAACGCTGATAACCGGCATAGCCCGCGCGCGTGATGACATAAGGCCGCGCGTTAGGCTGCAATCGCAGCAAGCCTTCATACGTCGCCCGCGCCATCAGCAGCGCGAAGACGTTGCGGTTCTTGGCGTACATCGAGCGCTCGCCTTCGTCGTCGAACACGAGATCAACCTGTGACTCGCCCGATTTGTCTACAAAGTCCGAAGGCTCGTTCATATCGGTCCAGATGCCGGCGACGCCGTTGTCTGTGTAGGCGCGAAAGAGGTCGCCCCACCAACGGCGCACGTCTTCGCGCGTGAAGTCTGTGAAGACGGCTTTGCCCGGCCACACCGCGCCGACGTAAAGGTCGCCGTTCTTGCGGCGCACGAAGTAATCCTTCGCCTGCCCTTGATTGAAGACGTAATAGCTTCGCTCTTGCGGCGTCAATTCAGGATTGACCGTCGCGTCGGTCGCGCCTTTGTCGGGCGGCTGATACTTAACGCCCGGATCAACGATGGGAATGACCTTGATGCCCTGCTGGCGCAGCTTGTCGGTGAAAGCCTTCGGGTCGGGGAAGCGCGTCGTGTCCCAGGTGAAGACGCGGTAGCCCTGCATATAATGTATGTCGAGGTAGAGCACGTCGAGCGGCAAGTCTTCTTCGCGGTAACGGCGCACGATGTATTCGGCGACGGATTGGGGGTAATAGCTCCAGCGCGATTGCTGGTGGCCGAGCGCCCACATCGGCACCATCGGCATACGTCCAGTCAGCTCCGTGTAACGAGTGATGACCTTCTGCATCGCGGGGCCATAGAAGAAGTAATAATTCATCTCGCCGCCTTCGGCTGAAAAAGCGATGTACTCTTGCGACGACGCGCCGAAGTCGAAGCGCGAGCGGTAGCTGTTGTCGAAGAAGAGTCCATACGCGCGATTGTTTTCGAGGCCGATGTAAAACGGGATAGTTTGATAGATCGGGTCCGTGCCTTCTTTATAAGCCGGCGTGTCAGAGTTCCAGTTGGTGAACTGGCCGCGCCGCTTGTCGAGCCGCGCCGCCTTTTCGCCCAACCCGTAAAAGCGTTCTTCGTAACCGAGCCGCTTGGCGGCGGCGACTGCTTCAGACTTGGGATCGCGCATCATCGGCTTGAAGTCGCTGTTGAGCGGCGCGTGCGTTCTGGCGTCGCGGAACTCGATGAGCAGCGGCGCGCGGCGCACGACGACTTCGACTTCATTGGTGGTGATGACGACTGCATCCGTCTGTTCAGTGACGTTCCAGCGCACGCCGTCCCATTCGGTTTTAGCAATCGCCCACGAATGGTCGCGCGCCGGCAGCGGCTTTCTAAACGACGCGCGCACGCGTACGAGATCGGGCGCGAGCACGCTGACCTGCACCTCTGAGCCATCAGCGCATTTGAACAGCACGGCGCTTGCCGATTTGGTGAAGCCGTTCACCGAGCCGATAGGTTCCAGCCCTTCGAGGTCAATGGCCTTGCCGGTCGCGTTGACGATCAGCAGGAAGCAAAAGGATGCGAGCAGTCTTTTCATAGCCGCCCCATCATAATGCGACGAGTTGAATTTGCAAATGCGGCGCGAGCGGTTTCAACGGGAAGAAAGCAAACAGAAAAGGCTGAACAGACCGGATAGCGGCAAAGGCTGAACAGACCGGATAGCGGCAAAGGCTAAACAGGCCGCATAGCGACAAAGGCTGAACAGGCCGCGTAGCGGCCATTGAGTTTAGGCAGGCGTTTCAACGCCTGCACGAGAGGACACAAAAGGCGCGTCGCGTCAGCGACGCCTGAATCCTCTGAACTCAGGCGTCGCTGACGCGACGCGCGATGATGTTCGACATAGGTTCCGGGCGTTGAAACGCCCGGCTAAATTCATTGCGTCGCTACGCGACGCGATTGGACACGCTTGCTGACCGGGCATTGAAACGCCCGGCTAAATTCATTGCGCCGCTACGCGGCACCGTGCGCTATTCCAATCATCAACTGTGATCTCACGATACCTGAACCATCCTCGCCAACTGCCTAATCGTAATACTCAAGCCCGAGGTGCGTGATCAACTCTTCGCCCTTCAGGTGGCGCAACGTGTTCTTGAGCTTCATCAATTGAATGAAGAGGTCGTGTTCGGGGTAGAGGCCCGGCGCGGTCATCGGACTCTTGAAGTAGAACGACAGCCACTCCTGTATGCCGCGCATCCCCGCGCGCGTCGCCAAGTCGAGGAACAGCGCCAGGTCTAAAACAATCGGCGCGGCCAAAATCGAGTCGCGGCAGAGGAAGTCTATCTTGATCTGCATCGGGTAGCCGAGCCAGCCGAAGATGTCGATGTTGTCCCAGCCTTCTTTGTTGTCGCCGCGCGGCGGATAGTAGTTGATTCGCACGATGTGGCTGAAATCTTTGTAGAGCGTCGGGTAGACATCGGGCTGAAGAATGTATTCGAGCACCGACAGCTTCGACTCTTCTTTGGTCTTGAACGATTCAGGATCGTCGAGCACTTCGCCGTCGCGGTTGCCGAGAATGTTAGTCGAAAACCAGCCGTGCAGTCCGATCAAGCGTGCTTTCAATCCCGGCGCAATGATCGTCTTCATCAACGTCTGCCCGGTCTTAAAATCTTTGCCGCAGACCGGCAGCCCTGCGTCAACGGCCAGCTTCATCAGCGCCGGCACGTCTACTGTGAGGTTCGGCGCGCCGTTGGCAAAGGGGACGCCCGACTTGAGCGCCGCGTAGGCGTAGATCATCGACGGCGCGATGCACGTGTGATTGTCGCGCATCGCCTGTTCAAACGAAGCCAGATCGTTGTGCTCTTCGGTGCAAGTCAGGAAGACTTCCGTTGACGCGCACCAGATCATCACCAGGCGGTCGCACTCGTTCTTGCGCTTGAACTCTTCGATGTCGGCCATCAACTGCTCGGCCATCTCCATCTTGTTCGCGCCCTGCTTGACGTGCGTGCCGTTCAGCCGCTTAACGTAGTGCTGATCGAAGACGGCCTTCATCGGGCGGACGGACTGCAACTCTTCCTTGAGCTGGTTGACCAAGTCGCGTTCGAGGACGCCGGCGTGCAGGGCTGACTCATAAGCGTCTTCCTCGAAGATGTCCCACGCGCCGAAAACGAGATCGTCCAACGAGGCGAGCGGCACGAAGTCTTTAATCAGCGGCACGCGATTGTCTGTGCGTTTGCCTATGCGAATAGTGCCCATCTGCGTGAGCGAGCCGATGGGTTCGGCGATGCCTTTCTTGATGGCTTCGACGCCGGCGATGAAGGTGGTGCTGACTGCGCCCAATCCGACGAGCAGCACGCCGAGCTTGCCTTTCGCGTCTTCGATAACGAGGGGAGTTTTTTGATTCGACATAAGAATTCCTTTCTGTAAGTGCGTCCGGTCTGCGCTTGATTCCAAGATGAGATTAAAGCAGATCGCGGGCAAGCGCCTTGCCGCCCGCTTGCGCACTTTTAGCGTTGCGCTGCTAAACGGTAAGCACGCGGCGTCAGGCCGGTGATGGCTTTGAAGATTTTCGTGAAGTGGCTCTGGCTTTGGTAGCCGACCATTGCGGCGATCTCGATGATGGGGTGCGCGGTCTCGGCCAGCAAGCGCCGTGCTTTTTCGATTCGCAGGTTGGCCAGATAAACGTGCGGCGTCGTGCCTGTGACCTGCTTGAAGAGTCGCGCAAAGTGATACTCCGACAGGTAAGCCGATGCGGCGATCTCTTCGAGCGCCAGCTCGCGCGCGTAGTTGTCGTGCATAAATTCGAGCGCGCGACGCAAGCGGCGGTCAACCAGGCCGACGCGCGACAACTCGATCTGCGCGGACTTGCGCACGGTCAGGTATGAACGCAACAGGTGGATGGCCAGCTCGCGCACCAGCGCGTCGAGCATCAATTGATGGCCGGCTCTTTCTTCGGTCGCTTCGGCGGCGATGCGGCGCGCAATCGCGGCGAGCCTTTCATCCGTCGTGTGACCGACGCGAAAGACGATCTCCGCCGTCGCCCTTGTCAATCCCATCTCGGCGGCCATCTCATCGACGAGCGCCGGCTGTATGCGTATCGAAACGAAGTCAACGTCGTCGGCTTCTGCTGCGTGCAACTGGCCGACGCCGGTGAAGGCAACGTCGCCCGCATTCAACGTCAATTCATTCTCGCCGACGCAGACCTGCATGCGCCCGGCGAGCAGCGCCGTCACCGTGAAACTGGCGTGTGCGTGCGCGTCGAATCGGCAATGCGAAGTCAGCGTTCGCCTCACGCTGAAATCGGGCCGCGTCACGAACGCTTGAATCTCGGCGCACGACACTTCCGCCGCGTCGCCTTCGGCGGATAGCACGGCTGATGGCGACTTGGCGTCTTCGATACTGTGTGGCGCGTCAATCATTCGGCAATCGTTAGCTTACACGCGACGCCAGCACATCGGCCAGGCGGTTGGGATAGTTGGTCATTATGGCGTCAACGCCGACCGCGAGCAATCGCCGCATAATGACTTTGCTGTTTGCGGTCCAGGCGGCGACGTTGATGCCGCGCTCGTGCAAGGCCGCGACTGTGCGCCGCGTCGCCAGTCCATAATGCAGAGCGGCTTCGTCGGCTGCGGCTCGTTCGACGGCGCTGATGATGGCGCGAGCGGTCAGGTGGCCTCGACCGGGAATCGCAAACGTCGCTGCCGTGCGCAGTCGCGGCGCGGCGGCTTTCGCCCGCCTGATGATCTCGTGATCGAATGACAAAAGCGTGATGATGCGCTCTATCTTAAGCTCGCGGACGAGCGCCAGCACGGCCTCAAGCAGCGGTTGCTTATCCTGCCAGCGACCGCCTTTCAATTCGACGTAAACGCGTCTGACGTTCGCGGACGCCGCCAGCGTCAACACTTCAGCGAGCAGGGGCACCGACTCGCCCGCAAAGCGAAGATCAGTGTTGATTGAAAGCTCTGCCGCGCGTTGCGCCATTGCGCGGATGCGCGGGCGGCGCGCGAGCCTTCGCGCGAACCACGCGCCAGTATCGCAAGCCATCAACTCTTCAGCCGTCAACGCGGCGACTGCGCCTAAGCGATCAGTGGTGCGATTGACGCGCGCGTCGTGAATGACGACCGGCTGACCGTCCGCCGATAACTGCACGTCAAGCTCAAACCCGTCTGCGCCCAACGCGACGGCGAGGCGAAAGGCTGCCATCGTGTTTTCAGGCGCAAGCCCCGACGCGCCCCTGTGCGCGATGACCAGAGGAATAGTGGCCAGTGGCCAGTGGTCAGTGGTCAGTTGGGAAGGCATCCATCTTTATTATGCCACGCGGTCATTTGATTGCTAATGATGGGGAATGATGGGATAGGAGGTTAGAAGCTGAGAACTGAGAACTGGCCATTGACCACTGGCCACTGCTTTTCAGCCGCGTGCGGCTTTTTCGGCGGCTTTGTGGGCGCGCTGGCAGTCGGCGCAGATGCCGAAGATGCGGTGGCTGTGACGCAGCGGTTTGAACTTATAGCGGTGGGTGATCTCGTCTTGCAGCTTTTCGATCTCTTCATTGTAGAACTCGATGAGCGCGCCGCATTCAGTGCAGATGAGATGGTCGTGGTGAGTGTGCTTGTATTCGTGTTCGTAGAGCATGCGCCCGTCGTGAAACTCCAACTCGCGGGCCAGGCCGCACTCTTTCAACAGCTTCAGCGTGCGGTAAACGGTGGTGAAACCGACGGTCGGGTCTTTCACCTTGACGATGGTGTAGAGGTCTTCGCTGGAGACGTGGCCTTCGGTGTCTAAGAAGACATCGAGGATCAGGTCGCGTTGCGCCGTGCGCTTGAGCCGCGCCCGTTTCAGGTGATCGTGAAAGATTTGTATCTCTTCGCGCTCCATACTTGTTGACCGTTAGAGGGATTATACACGCGGCCCACGATGGCGCAAACTTTGAACAGCGTGCCGCCCGGCGGCGCGGTTGATTTCACGGCAACGCTGGATTATTCTCGTTCGTGAGTCGCTGCGAGAGATTGCCGATTCATCCGGTTCTTCAACAAGTGAAACGATGCTGACCAAATCCATTCTCCTCTACCTGTCGAACAGCCCGGGCTTCAAAAACTTCCTGACCCGCTTCAAAGCCTTCAATAATGTCACGCGCCGCTTCGTCGCCGGCGAAGAGTTGACCGATGCCGTCGCTGCTATTCGCCAGTTGAACAGCAAGCAGATTCGCGCCTCGTTCGATCACCTCGGCGAAAGCATCTCGTCAGAAGCCGAGACGCGCCTCGAAGTGCAAGAGTACACGCGCGTGCTCGATGCCATCAGCGATAACGCGCTCGACTCGAACGTCTCGGTCAAGCTGACACAGCTCGGCTTAGACATCAGCCCCGATCTCTGCTACGAAAACACGCGCCATATCGTCGAGGCCGCTGTGCGTCACGGCAACTTCGTGCGGATTGATATGGAGGATTCGACCAAAACGGATGCAACGCTGAACGTCTTCCGCCGGCTGCGAAGTGAATTTGATAATGTCGGCATCGTCGTCCAATCGTACCTGTACCGCACCGAAAAAGACGTTGACGAGTTGCTGGCGATGGGCGCGCGCATACGGCTTTGTAAGGGCGCTTACAAAGAGCCGGCGTCAGTCGCCTTTCAGGACAAGCGCGATGTGGACGCCAATTATGTTAGCGTGATGAAGAAGCTGCTGGCGTCAAACATCTATCACGGCATCGCCACACACGACGAGAATATGATCGCGGCGACGCGCGAGTTCGCCGCCGAGCAGGGCATTGGCGCTGACAAGTTCGAGTTTCAAATGCTGTACGGCATACGCCGCGACTTGCAAGATCAGCTCGTCGCCGACGGCTATCGTATGCGCGTCTATGTGCCGTATGGCCGCTACTGGTACCCTTACTTTATGCGGCGGCTGGCCGAGCGCCCGGCCAACGTCTGGTTCGTGATGAAGAACGTGATGAAAGGCTGAGCGCGCTATTCCGACGACCGCGTGAAGGTGAATTCATTCGATAACTTGCCGTCCGGCGTCCGCACCTGTACTCGCACCGTCTGACCGACAGCGATGCCTTTGCCGCCTTTCTTGGCGATGAGCAGGAGCGGCGGATTGTCTTCATCATTGCGCGTCCCTCTCTCTTCGCCGTTCACCAGGATGACGCTGCCCGCCGCGAAGTTCTCACCAAAGACGAACAGCTTCTTGCCTCTGGCCGTGGCGCTGGTGATGCGCATCGCGGGCACGGCCTGAGCCGCCGCCGTTACGTTGAGCGCGGCGCTCGCGGTCGCGCCCTGGTCGTCCATCACCGTCAATCGCGCCGTGTACGTCCCGGCTGTTTCATAGATATGAAGCGGGGCCGTTTCCGTTGAACTCTGACCATCACCGAATTCCCAGCGATAGCCGACGATCTGTCCATCCGCATCCGTCGCCGTTGCCGCGAAGCGAACTGTGAGCGGCGCGTCGCCAGTCGCGGGCGACGCCGTGATGCTGACCTGCGGCAGCGCGTTGCGCGGCGGCGTGTAGCTGAACCCGCCCGCCAGCGTCGCGCTCTGGCCATCAACAGTAGTGACGATCACATCAGCCGGTCCCGCCGCGTGCGCTGGCGTTATCGCCGTTAAGGTCGTGCTGTTGATCACCTGAATGTTCGTTGCCGTCGCGCCGCCAATACTGACTCGCGCGCCTGCGGTGAACCCGCCGCCGTGAATCGTTACCACGATGCCGCCGAGAGTCGTCCCTGAAGCGGGCAGAATCTCGCGGAGGCTCAGTGGCTCGACTGGCGCTTTCACTGTGACCGTAACCGTGTCCGAGTTTGTCGTCGCGCCGGTGTTGTCTGTGGCGACGGCGCGCAGCAGATACGTGCCGGCAGTCGGCGGCGTCCAGTTGACGATATAAGGTGAAGCGGTCGCCGTATCGATCAGCGTCGAGCCTGCGTAGACTTCGACGCGCGCGATAGAGCCGTCGCTATCTGTGGCCTGGATGCGGACGCGCGCCTGTGTTCCCGCCGTCAGGGTGTCGCCATTCAGCGGGCTAGTGATGTTCACAGCGGGCGGCTCGTTCGGCGCAACGTAAGTGAAGCCGCGTCGCAGCGCCGCCTCCTGGCCATCGGGATTCGTGACGACTACGTCCGCGCGACCTGCCGCGTGAGCCGGCATCGTTACTCGAATGTTTGTGGTATCAATCACGCTAGTGGCCGCCGCCGTTGCGCCTCCGATCTTGACCAGCGCACCCGCTTGAAAGCCTGTGCCGCTGATCGTCATCGCCGTGCCGCCGATGGTCAGACCTGTATCGGGCGATACGGAGACCACAGTTGGAGCAGGTGGCGGCGCAACGTAGGTGAATGCATTATCCAACGTGCCGCTCTGTCCGTCCGCGTTGATGACGACGACGCGCACCGGGCCAGCGACGTGCGATGGCGTCTTCGCGCTGATCGTCGCGCTGTCAAGCACCAAGATGTTTGTCGCCGCAATGCCATCGAACTTCACCGCCGCCCCTGCCGCAAAGCCTGAACCGTTAATCATCACGGTCGTGCCGCCTGCCGTCGGGCCGTTGTTCGGCGCAACGTTGCTCAGCGTCGGCGCAGGCGCGGGCGGCGCTTGATAGGTGAAGCCAGCCGCTAATGTCGCGCTCTGCCCGTCCGGGTTCGTCACGACCACGTCTGCCGCTCCCGCCGCGTGCGACGGCGTCTTCGCGCTGATCGTCGTGCTGCTGTTCACCACTACGTTGGCCGCCGAAGCCCCGCCGATCAACACAGTAGCGCCGGTTACAAAGTTCGTGCCGGTGATCGTCACGCTCGTGCCGCCCGCCGTCTGACCGTTGTCAGGCGAGACGCGAGCGATGAGAGGCGGCGCGGCGGGCGGCTGCACGTAGCGATAGCCATTGGCCAGCCTGCCGCTCTGCCCATCGCGGTTGGTGATGACGACTTCGACCGCGCCGGCGCTGTGCGGCGGAGTCGTCGCGCTAACGGTTGTAGCATTCACTACAGAAACGTTCGCGGCCATCGCGCCATCAAACGTCACCACCGCGCCGCTCGTAAAGCCCGTGCCGCTGATCGTCACTGTCGTACCGCCATCGGCGCTGCCTGAGTTGGGCGAGACGGCAGTGATGGTCGGCGCGGGCGCAGGCGGTGGCCCGCCCGTGAAAGTGAATGCGTTCGCCAGCGTGCTACTTTGATCTTGCGGCGTCTGCACACTGACATTCACTGCACCGGCGGCGTGTGCCGGCGCGACGGCGCTGATCGACGTGTAGCTGTTGACCGTCACTGCGCCGGCGGCCACTCCGTCGAAGGTGACGGTTGAGCCGGCGGTGAAGCCTGTGCCGCTGATGATGACAGGTGTGCCGGTCGCTCCCGAAGCGGGCGCAATGGCAGTGAGAGTGGGCGCGGGCAACAGCGGCGGCTCGATGAAGGTGAAGCCGCTGGCGAGCCGCGCGCTCTGTCCATCAGGATTCGTAACAACGATGTCAGCAGCGCCGGCTTTATGCGCCGGTACGGTAGCCGTGATTAAAGTAGTGCTCATCACCGTTGCATTAGTCGCCGGCGCGCCGCCGACCGTGACCATCGCTCCGGGCACGAAGCCCGCGCCGTTGATCTGTAGCGTCGCGCCGCCTTTGCCGCTCGCGCGAGCCGGTGTGGCCGAGATTACATTCGGCCCGCCTGACGGAGCGCCAGCCGTGAAGCTCCAGGTCGGGCCGGCAGCCGTCTGACCGGCCATCGTCTTACCGACGACGCGCCAGTAATACCGCGTGCCGGGCGCGAGCGTCGGCATCGCGTAGGTTTCAACAATCGTGTCTTCCGGCGAGCCGGTCGTCACGTCGGCGGCAAGCAAGGGCGGCTCCGGCGTCGTGCCGAAATAAACATCGTACTTGTGCGCCCACGGGCCGCCCTGCCACGTCAGCTTCGCGCCTGATGCGACGCCCGTCGCGTTGTTAGCAGGGAACTGATTGACCGGCTGATCCGGCGGCAGCGGCACGAATGGCTGATATTCGCTCGGCGCATTCCACTTGCTCTCAAACTGGTTGACGAACCAGTTGAACATCCACGCTTTGGTCGTGAAGTAATTCTGCTCGCCCTGCGCGTTGGACGAATTCTCCGTCCAGTTCGACGAGCCGAAGATGGCCAGGCCCCGGCCATAAACGATGGCCGACTTCTGGTGCGTCTGCCCGCGATGCGCGCGCTTCTTGATCTGCGCGCCCGCTGCGTACATTCGATCAATGTGATAAGCGTCCCAGAGCTGATTGATGTTGCGATATTCATCCGGCTCGGTCAGCAATCGCACCGTTACGCCGCGCCCGATGGCGCTGATCATCGCGTCGCTGAACCGCCGGTCGGTGACGCGATAGACCACCGCATCAATCTTCTGCGTCTCCTGGTTGAAGGCGGCAATCGAGCGCGTCGCAAAGGCGTCGTAGTCCTGCCCCTGCGCGCCCGGCGGAAAGTTCAACGCCGGGTCAATCAGGGTGTTGGGATAATGGCGAGTCAACGCGCCGCTGACGTTCGCGTAGTTGGCGTAGTTGGTCGTGTCGGTCCAGAGGTTGTCGAACTGCGTCTTGAAGCTGTTGACGATGGCCGCGTCGTCCGTGAAGTAGACCGCGTTGAGCGTGTAATCGACCAGAGGCTGCGAGGTCGTGAGCGAATACGGCGAATAGTTGGCGCTGCCGAACTCGACTTTGTTTTGTCCGGCAAAGAGCGCCATCTTCATATGAAGGATGCCGCCGCTATCAAACGGGCTGCTCTTGTAGCGCATCGGAATGCCGGCAGCCTGAATCTGATTCAAGTACTGCGCGTTCGACGGCTGCGACGGGTTGGCGCGCGGATCAACGATGACGCGCAGGCGCACGCCGGCTTGCGCGCGGCTGATCAGCTTGTTGACGATGGACGCGTCGCTGATGTACCAGAAGGCGATGTCGATGCCTTGCGTCTCGGCGTCGATCAGCGTCCACAGCGGCTGGCGACAGTCTTCAAACGACGGATCGCACAGACGTTCCTGTGCCCGCACAGGCAACAGAGTCAACAGCACAATGGCAGATAGAGCGAAGAATCGCGCAGTAAAGTTAGTCAGAATATTCCAGTCCCTTTGTTCGTTCTTACAACCTGAAGCCTCTGAAGGAAGGCCGCAATCGAAGGATTAATGCTACTGATGGGCAGTGCGCGGGTCAAGAAAAAAATGCGACAGCCAGGCTGCTTTCAACGACTTTTGATGTAGACCGAATGCAGCTTGAGCCAACATAAAAAAAGCCGCTCACAGCGAGCGGCTTTTCTCTTTTGTGAATCAATCGGTCAGAGCGACTAGGTGGCCATACGGTCGTCGTAGGCGCTGGTGATGGCAGCCGGCGCTTTGACGGCGGCATGTTTCTGCGCCGCTGCGCCTTTGGCCGGAGCCTGTTTGATAATCTCAAACGCCTTCTTCAACTGCACGTCTTCGACCGGCTTGGGCGGCGTGGCGGGCGTGGCCTGCGGCTGCGGTTGCTGCTCAGGCTTATCGGCGTCGTCATCGTCGTCGGTGTCGGGCAGGATCGAGTCCGCCTCGACCAGACGCTCGACCTTCACGGTCGGGTTGATCGGCTCTTCTATAAACGCCTTGCCCGAAGCGGGCGCGTACTTGGCTGTCGTCAGCAACAGCGCGCCGCCGTCGCTGAGCGAGAACAATTGTTGATCCGAGCCGCTGCCAAACGTCTTTTCGCCGATCAACTCGCCGCGCTTCTGATCGCGCACGGCGGCGGCGACGACTTCGGCGGGGCCTGACGTGCTGCGGTCAATGACCACGGCGAGCGGCCCGTTGAAGGCGACCTTGGAGGGGTCGGCGGCGAAGCTCTGAATCTCTTTATCGCCTTTGCCGATGGTGCGCGCCAGTGTGCCGGAGCCGATGAAGAGGTTGGCCAGATTGACGCCTTCTTGCAGCTTGCCGTTAGCCGCGCCGCGCAGGTCGAGCACGATCTTCTGCGCGCCTTTGGCCGTCAGGTCAGTGAGCGCCGACTTCACTTCTGCCGCCTTGCCGTCAGTCAGAGTGGTCACTTTAATGTAGCCGACGCCCGGCTCTTCGATGCGCGTTTCGATGCCCGGCTGCGTGATCTTCGCGCGCGTCACGGTGAGCTTGCGCGACTGGCCTTGATGCAGCACGCGCAAGTCAATCGTTGTTCCCGCCTGACCGTTGACGAGTTGCTCAACGTCATAGAGGCTGAGATCGCGCGACGGCACTTTGCCGACATATTCGAGGAAATCGCCGGCCCGTATGCCGATCTGATCGGCGGGCGATCCCTTCAGCACAGAGACGACGTAGGCATAGCCGCCGACCTTCGATAAGATCAAGCCGGTTTCGGCGCGGCTCGCTTTCGGGTCGTACTGCTTGACCTGTTCGGGCGTCAGATAGGCGCTGTACGGATCAAGCCCCTCGGCCAGTCCGCGCAGGCTGCCGATGCGAACTTTTTCGAGATCGGGCTGCTCGACATAATCGCGGATGATGTGGCTGAGCACTTCATCGAAGATAGAAATCTGGCCGTACTGGCTGCTGCGCGCGACGACCTGACTCGACTTCGACATGAAGCTGCCGACGATGGCATAGAATGCAATTAAGGTTGAGAAAACGACAACGGCGATCTTGGTCTTGAACCGCATCAGGTACTCCTCAGTGTGGGCTTATTCCGCCAACTCATGATAACCCGACCCGCAATCAGGCGCAATGGTCAGTTGCCGGACAGATAAGAAACCACAGAGGAACACAGATAAACACAGATAGAAGAGGAGGGATGAATGCCGCTCCTTCTTTATCTGTGTCCGTCTGTGTTCCTCTGTGGTTCCATTTCTCTCTGCGTTGATCAGCGTAATTTCATGGTCGGGTCGCCGAACAGTATCCACGTGCGGCGCACGTCCGTATCGCCGACGGCGCGCTTTGCCTGGCGCATCGCGTCGCCGAGCACGGGAGCATTGCCTGACTGGAACAACTGGCGATAGAGCTGCTGGTTTACGGTCGTTTGACCGCCCGGCAGCGCCATCGTCGTTGAAGCCCAGACCGCCACCGCGCCGCCGCGCTCGGCCTTCATCAAGCTCTCGGCCAGGCTCTCGGTTCCCGCGTCCATGAAGTAACCGTTCAAACAGGTCATCATCATAAACACCGGCAGGTGCTTCGCGTTGGTCAACGCCGCCGCGTCGTCAGCCGTCAACAGGCTGCCGTTCCAGCCATTGGCCGAACCGTGACCGATATAGTTAATCAGCTTTTCGCCGCGATTGATGCCGTCGAAGAGTTGCTGGCGCGCGGCCTGCGCGTCCAACCGCCCGCGATTGATCTGATCCACGTGCAAGCTGCCGGGCACTAACTGGCCGAGCTGACGGCTTGCGCTTTCAAAGTCGTAGCCGTTGTTAGTGTCGGCAACCAGCATTACCGATGACGCGCCGTCGGACGTATCGTAGCCGACGATCTTGTTGACCATCAGCGCGGCTTCGGCGGCAGTCCGCGCGGGCAATCTGCCGATAGCCATTTCAGGAATGTCGTCGCCGTCGAAATCAACGAACCAGTCGTCTGAAGCCGTCTCCATATAACTGGTTTCGATCATACGCGTCGGCACCAGATCCCAATCGCCCAATCCGAGATAATTCTTCGGGTCGAGGCTGGCATCGCCGACGATCAAGACATAGCGCGGCGGCGTCTGCCAGTTCACGCTCGCGTATTGAAGAAAGTCTCTGATGGCTTGCGGCGATTTGCTGCCGAAGTTGAACTCGTTATAAATCTCGTCAACGTCGGCGACCTCTACGCGCAGCCCTTGCGCCGTGCGCGCTTTCACCAGCGCGCTCAGGCTCGCAGTGAAGTCGCTATGCGTGAGGATGATTAAATCCGCCGCGTGAGCCGGCGTGCGCCATTGCGAAGCGCGGGTCTGCCGAATAGCGGCGGGCTTGTTCAATTTATCATCCGTGATGACGAGCAAGTCGCGCTGCCCGGCGGTCGCTAAGCTGAATGTCACGCTGTAGGCGGCATCGCGTTTAGCGATTGTGCCGACGACCTCTTGCACAGCCGCCGGGTTGGTCACGTCAAAGACTCGAACGGCGGCATTGCTGAAGCCGTTGATCGTCAACCCTTGACCTCCCGCCGCCGTGAAGCGCAGCGCATCATTATCGGCAGCAAGCTGATGCCAGTAGCCAACGCGGATCGTATCGACGAGGCTAATGTCGGTTGGCCCATCCAGCGCCACGAGCCGCACCTGATTGTCGCCTTCTCTGAGTTGCCACGTTGAGAGAGCGAAGCGCGCAGAGGCGGCGTTCTGCCCGCCGAATTGCATCGTGCCGGCGAGCGCGCCGTTGAAGTAGACTTGCACTTGATGCGAGAGGATGGTGACGCCTTGCAACGTCACGTCGAGCGTCGCCTCGCCCTTCGCCGTTTGATCTACGTTACGAAGCGTCAACGTCTGTTCTACAGGCGTGCCGGCGATGACCGACCCGAAGAAGTTTTCGCGCTCGCCGTTCTTCAACGCCGCGAAGTAGACCGTGCGGTCGCGCCGCTCAACGGTGTAGAAGACGCTGCCCAGCTTGCCGACTAAGCCCGTCGCTTTCGCCTGCGCGATGCGCAATCCCGGCGTCGTGCCGAACGTGAGCCAATAGGTTCTCGCGTCGCTGTAAGCGGCGTCGAGGCCCGTGCCATAAAACTCAACCGCGCTGATTTGCCCCTTCTCATCGGTCATCACGTTGATCGGCATTTCCTGTCCATCAACCGTCATCTGGAGCAAGCGCGGCTCGCCCGCGAGGCTGACGCCCGCAGCAGCGAGGTCGGCTTGCGTGACGCGATAGAAGCCGCTCTTGCGAACTGTTAGCTTGACGCCCGGCTTGGCGGCGCTCACGGCTTGAATCTGCATTCGCTCGGCCACAGGCCGCGTGGTTGTATCGGCCCATTCAGTCAGGCCGTATTGCGCGTTGCCGACCTGCGCCAGCAAAGCGGCGTTGCTCTGCCTGAGCGACACGCCGCCCGTTAGCTTGGCGGCGAATGGCCCGCGCAGAACGCTCTTGCCGTTGAGGTCGAGGTCTTCGATCCAGTACTGCGCCGCGCCTTTGTTTGCCGCGTCCCACCACGAATACGAGCGGCCCGCATCGAGCATCGTGCCGACGCCTGTGAGCAGCGCCGAGCCGGCGATGACTTGCGGCGTGACGAGCACACGCTGACCGCCTTCGTCGCGGTAGACGCGGAAGCCGAGGTTGTTCACTTCGCGGCCCGTCTTCCATTCGAGCAGCGTGCCGCCGCTATAAGCCGTCGCGTTGAATGAGAGCAGGTCAACGCTGGTCGGCGGGGCCGGCGTACAGGCGCTCGGCGTGCCGGCGTTGGTGATCGTCACCGAATCAACGAACCAGCCGGTGTTGGCGGTGCTGCTGTCGTCGCCTTCGTGCCAGCGCAGTTGCACGGTGTTGCCCGCGAGCGACGCGAGGTTGGCCGTCACCTGTGTCATCGCGCCGATGGTTCCGCCGCCCCACGCCCGCTTGCCGCCTATGGGATTGCTGAAGCCTGTGCTGATGGTCGCGTTGAAGAGGCCAGCAGTGAAAACCGCGTCAGGCAGCACCGTCCACGTCGAGCCGGCGTTCGTCGTGTATTCGAGCGTGCCGCCGTCGTAGAAATTGCCGCTGCCCGTCTCGAAGCTGAAGGTGTGCCAGAAGCTCAAGGTCGTCGAAGCGCTGACGACGAACGACGGCGAAACCAGCGCGCGATCAGAGACCGTCGTCTGGCTCGCGGAGAACCACGAATGCGTAGGCGTTTGCGATTGTGATGTTGACCACACCCAGTTGACCGCGCCGCTCACCGCGCTCTTCGTCCAGCCGCTGTTATCGAAGCCGCCGCCCGACTGGCTGCCTTCAAACGTCTCGGTCAGGGTAGAGAAGCTGATGACGCCGGTCGGCGTGGCGCTCTTTTCTACTGTGTTGGTATCTTGCTTCAGGTTCGATGAATCAATGGCGCGCACGATGTAGTAATAGGTCGTGCCATTGTTGAGCGGCGAGTTGTCGTTGTAGGTCGTCCCCGTCACGTTCTGCGCGATGAGGTTGCCCACCGACGGCGTGAAGCCTGTGGTGGTCGAGCGGTACACGTTATAGGTGATCGGGCCTGCGCAGTTGGCCGTCGCCGCCGTCCACGACAGGTTGAGTTGGCAAGTGGCCAGCGCCGCGTTCGTCACGCTGCTCAGCCCCGTGAAGGTCGGCACGAGCGTGCAGACGCCTGTGGCCGTCGCCGACGCGCAGCCCGAAAGCGAAGAGACGCAGTTGCCGGTCGCGTCAGCCGCTTCGATCTTGTACGCGTAGGTCGTGCCGCCCGACACCGTCGGATCAAGATAAGAGGTTCCGGCGACGCCTGAAGCGACGCGCGTGAACGTGCCCGGCGCAGCGCAAGTGCCGACGGCGCGATAGACATTGTAAGAAGCCGCCGCCGGTGCGCCCGCCGTCCACGAAACTTGAATCTGATTAGGCGCTGATGCCGTTGCTGTGCCGATGATCGGCGAACCGGGAGCCGTGCAGATCGCGTCGGCTACGCGCGCCGTCCATATCTCTTCTTTGGCGTTGTTGCGCCGGTCGGTCCACGACGGAAAGAAGACGCCCGCGTAACCCGACAGCGCGTTGTAGTCGCCATACTGATTGCCCGAATCCGCGCCCGCTATCGTTTCATCGGTCTGCGCCGAAGTGATCTTCACCGGCGTGTTCCAGCTAACGCCGTCGTTGAATGACGATTGATAATAGATGTCGGTCTTCTTGCGGCCCGCGTCATTCACGGTGTCGTAATAGATCACGCCGATTGCGCCGGTCGTTTCATCAACCGCCAGCCATTGATTGAACTGATCGTTGAGTCCGGCTTGATTGTTAATCATCGCCGCTGTGCCCCACGTCACACCGCCGTCAGTCGAGCGCGCAAACCAGATGCGCGTCTTGCAAGTGGAGGCGGCGTTCGACCCCGGCTCATTAGCCGAGCTTGCACAGCCCGCCGCGCCGGTCAGGTCTGTCCATGTAGCATAAACCATATTCTTAGACGGCGACTTGTACGCGCCGCCCGACACGTAGATCAGCGCGCGGCGACTATTGAATGAAGGCACGCCGATGTCATAACCGTCAAAACTCGTGGCGATCCTGACCGGCGTGGCGAACGAGACGCCGCCGTTGGTCGATTTGACGACGTAAAGACCGCGACTGGTCGTGTCGGGCCAGAAGCCGAAGACATCGCCGTCGCGGTTGGTCTTGATATCGCCGCCGATGCCTGTGCCGGTCGTCTCGCCGGCGCTCACCTGAAGCGGCGTCTGCCAGCCGGCAGAGGTGCGGCGGTTGACATACACAGGGTTGCCGCCGTGCCAGATCACATAGATGTTGTCTTTGAACGGCGACACTGCGCTGTGATCTATCCAGATCATCTCCTTATCGACGTTGGTCTGACTGGCGGTGAAGGTGTTGTCGAACGTCCAGGTCGCGCCGGCATTGGTCGAAACATACATACGACCCTTCAGCACGCTGCCGCCCGAATTAATGCCGAGCGTCGCCGACCATCCTCTACCGTCCGATGTCCAATCCACTGCCGGGTCAGAGTGGAAAGAGTCTCCCGTGGTAAGCGACAGCGTGCTCTGCCCCCAGGTCGCGCCGCCGTCGGAAGAGAAGTACTGAGCCTGTAGGCCGCTGCCGCCGATGTTGTTTGAGCCGATGATGACCTGTTGAGGATTTAGAAAATTGATACGCACATCGGACTCGCTGCGCGACGCCGACTGCGCGCCCGACGCGCGCGCCTCTTGCGAAACGGTGGCATCCGGCGAAGACGAAGGCACGGCGAACGGCTCAGGCTTGCCGGGCTGAAGGTCTTGATGCGACAGCATCCATTCGTAGACTTCTTTCAAAACGAGCGGGTAGCCGCCGGTCGGGTCGAGCGCCGAATAGTTGCCTTCGGGGTGGGCCTTGCGCCAGTGGACGCGCAGCCACAGCGGCACTCTCAATGTGTCCTTCGCTTCTTCCGGGCGCAGCATCGAGAAGTCCTGATTGGCGCGGATGAGCGCTTCGAGCGCGCTGCCCGGCGCGACCCCCGCGTCAATGAGTTGTTGCGATAAGGATGGCCATTGAAAGGTGCTGGCGCTTTGCGCCGCCTCCGTCTTAGCCGCGACGTTGAGCGTTGCCTTCAAGTTGCTGTAGATGGCATTGAGCGTGCGCGGGTAGCCGCCCGATGGGTCGCTCGCCGAATAGGTTGCTTCGGGATGTTGCTTGCGCCAGTAGACGCGCAGCCACAGCGGATAAGGCAAGCGGTCACGCGCCTCTTCGGGGCGCAGCATATCGAAGTTCTGATTGGCGCGAACCAGTTTTTCCAGTTCGCTGCCGGGCATAACGTCATCGGCTTCGAGCTGTTGCTCAAGCGTCGGCCAGGGCACATTGCGGCTCTGCGGCGATTGCGCCGAGCGACCGGCGAATAATTCGGACTGGGCGGCAACGCTGGCCGTCAGCAGAAAAGCGGCGATGACAATCAACGCCCACAAGGAACTTCGTTTCATGATTCACCTGCTCACGCCGCACCCGTCTCGACAGAGGCGGCTCCTGTTAGGTTATGGGGTTCGAGATTTTAATGAGACACCGCGAGAGACCAATTCGCGGCGGCAGCCTTTGCGACCATCGCCGCATCTTGAACGACAACAAGCGGGGCAATAACGGACCGACTGGTTTCGCCTTACTCCTGCTTTATGCTAAAAACGCGAGCGTTTACAATAACAGAAGCCGCGCAATTCCGGTAGTTGAAAATGGCTCGGCGAGGGCGCTCGTTGACACTGCGCGAATCGGCTTCTTATACTTCGACCCATGCGAGTGCTCGCCATAGATCTCGGCTCGAAGCGAATCGGCACAGCGGTCTCCGATGCGCTTGGGTTGAGTGCGCGCCCGGTCGAGACGATTCGCAAGTCGAGCGCCGAACGTGACATCGCCCGCTTGCAGGCCCTCGCCAAAGAACTCGAAGTTGAAGCTGTCGTTGTCGGGCTGCCGCTCAGGATGGACGGCAGCATCGGCGATGCGGCGGCTGCCGCCTTGCGCTTCGTCGAACGACTGCGCGGCGCGCTTACGGTCGAGGTCTTCACGCAGGACGAGCGGCTGACCAGTTACGAAGCTGAGCAGATGATGATCGAGCGCGGCCTCAACCGCGAAGCGCGCCGCGCGCGCTCGGATGAGTTTGCCGCGCTGCTGATCCTTGAAGACTTTCTCGCCGCTTCCGAACGAGTGAAGCGCGCCACACAAACGAATGATTGAACCCTTGCCCTTGTTGATCGCACCACCTGTTGCTGCTGCCCGCGCCACTCACCGCGCCGGCGAGCGCGGCTTTTCACTGTTGAAGTTTTTATTACTGCTGGTCGTGCTGCTCGCGCTTGCCGCCGGCGCGTTCGCGCTGTGGATGCGGGGCGAAGTCAACCGGCCCGTCGAGCACGCATCAGCCGACCGCATCATCACGATTGAACCCGGAACCGGCGCGGCAGCCGTTATCGCCAAGCTCAGCGAAGCCGGCATCGTGCATCATCCGATACCGCTGCGGCTCTACTTGCGACTGACGGGGCGAAGCGGCGGGTTGCGCGCTGGCGATTATAAATTCGCCTCGCCTATCTCGCCGATGCTGGCGATTGAAAAGATTCGGCGCGGCGAAATCTTTCTTGAGCGCGTCACCATCCCCGAAGGCTACAATCGCTTCGACATCGCCGAGACGCTCGCCGAGAAAACGGGCCTTGCGAGCAAAGAAGAGTTCTTGCGCCTGATGAGCGACCCGTCGCCGATTCAGCGCACCGCGCCCGAAGCGCGCAACCTCGAAGGCTATCTCTTCCCCGACACCTACAGCTACAACGCGAAGACGACGCCGGAAGAGTTGGTCCGCGCGATGGTCAATCGCTTCAACGATGTCTTCACGCCGGAATGGGGAACGCGCGCCAACCAGATGAATCTCACCGTTCATCAAGTCGTCACGCTCGCTTCGATCATCGAGAAGGAAGCGAAGATTCCCGACGAGCGTCCGCATATGGCGTCAGTCTTCTTGAATCGCCTGAAGATCGGTATGCCGCTCGGCAGTGACCCGACGTTTATTTATGCGGCGATACTGGCCGACGATTACGAAGGCAATCCGAATCAGCCACGCCACCGCCAGCGGCAATCGCCTTACAACACGTACCTGATAACGGGGCTGCCGCCCGGCCCGATTGCGTCGCCGGGCCGCGCCTCGATTGAAGCGGTGCTGAACCCCGACAACACCGAAGACCTCTACTTCGTCGTCAACAGCCGCGACGGGCGGCACAAGTTTTCGCGCACCGCCACTGAACACGACGCAGCCGTTTCTGAGTATCGTAAATTACAAAGAGAGATGCGCGAGGAACAGAACGCGAACCGCTGACTTGAAGGGGAAAGGGGAAGGGAGAAGGGGTAAAGGAAAAAGGGAAGGAGCCGGTGATCAACTAAGTATCCCGGCTCCTTTCCCTTTGCCCTTTCCCCTTTAACCCTTTCCCTTACCTTTCCTGCGGCGGGCGTTCGATGAGTCGCACAGGGATGGTTGTGTGATCGCCGTCGCGCAGGACTTCGACTTGAACGGTGTCGCCGGGCTTCTTGTCCTGCATAGCGTTTTGCAGGTCGTCGGTGCTGGCGACCTTCTTGCCATCAATGGAGAGAATCACGTCGCCCAGGCGTTGAATCGACGTATTGCCCCAGAAATCCTGGCTGATCGCCGCGCTGCGCAAGCCCGCCGCCGCCGCGCCGCTGCTTCGCGCGACGTTGATGACCATCAGCCCTTCGCTGATCGGCAGGCTGAAGGCGCGTGCGATGCGGACGTTCAGCGGGAATGACCCGACGCCGAGGTACGGGCGCGAGACATAGCCTTTGCTGATTAGTTCGGGGATGATCTTATTCGCCACGTCAACCGGCACGGCGAAGCCTATGCCGACCGAGCCGCCGCCGTTCGGGCTATAGATGGCCGTGTTGATGCCGATCTGCTCGCCTTTCGCGTTCAGCAGCGGCCCGCCCGAATTACCCGGATTGATCGAGGCATCGGTTTGAATCGCGCCGTTGATCGTGCGGCGCGAGGCCGGATCGTTCAACGGGCGTTCGAGGCCGCTGATGATGCCCGTCGTCAATGTCCTCTGCAAGCCGAACGGGTTGCCGATGGCGAGGACTTTCTGGCCGACCTTCAAGCCCGTCGAAGTGCCAAGCTTGATGACTGTCAGCTTATGACCGCGCGGCGGCTCGATCTTAATGACCGCCAGATCATTGTCGCGGTCCGTGCCGACGAGCGTCCCTTTGTACTTATCGTTTTCGACTTGCACTTCGAGTTGCGTCGCGCCCTGCACGACGTGGTAGTTGGTCAGGATGTAGCCCTTCTCGTCAATGATCGAGCCGGAGCCGCTGCCTTCCGAGGGGTAGACGCCGAAGAGGCTCTGTTGATAAACCGTGCTGGTGATGTTGACGACGCCGGGGCTGTAGGCTTGGTAAATCTCGATGTTGTTCTGCTCGTCGCTGGCGACCGTCGGGTCGGCTATCGCCACCGGCTCAAGGCCCGCGCCGAAGGTGGCCGGCGAATGGTCCGGCCTCTGAAATACGCGCTGCGCCAAAGCGAGGATGATGACGGCGAACAACGCGGAAGTCATAGCAATCAAGACCAACTGTTTGCCTGAGATGCGATACATCGTGGCTCCCTCCTTCATAATGGCTGCTCCTCCAAACTCATTATGTTAATCCAAATCATCGCGCGCAACTACTTGCTCCGCACGTATCAATAACGCCGCGCTGCGCCGCCCGGTTGCGCGATCTCGGCCTGAGGTTGTTAAGAGTTTGTAAAGAATGAAGCGAAGAGGCTGCGCTCAAGCAGATGAGGCCAGGCTAAAAAAAAGGCTGATACGCGGACTGGTCGAATGACCTAGCCTGCGCATCAGCACACCCCAAAGTCGAAGTTGTTCTGTCCGTCTAGACGACTGTGCGACGACCGCTCAACAGGTTGATGATCAATACGACTGCCGCGATGATCAGCAGCAAGTGAATCAAAGCGCCGCCGATATGGCCGATCAGGCCGAGCAGCCACAACACCAGAAGAATGACAAAGATTGTCCAAAGCATCGTGTCCCTCCATCTCTCGCTAGTCTGTACTCGTGCTCGATCCGCAATGCCCGCGTCGGGCTGCGCGTCGAATTCACGTAGTCAATAAAAGCAATGGCTGTGCCATCGTCATTGGCGGTTGTGATGCTCAGATGAGCCGCTAAACCAGCGTTATTTGGAGCCCCGCCGGCAGCCGCGAAACCATCGCGTACTCTATCCTTACAAACGAAGTGACGGAGTGTACGAAATAGCCTGCCGCCTGCTGCGACAATCGCAGAGAGACTGCCTGAGCGGACAATTACGTCGCAGGGTGTCTTAGTATTGTTTGCGAGTTTGGTAAGCCTGAGAAGGGAAGGGTGGGGTGGCTTGAGTGGAGCAGGCGGCAGCAATCATGTTGATGTGCTGCCGCCCGCTTCGCTCGACGAGGTTATTGGAAGAAGGTCTTATAGCTTCGACTTGCCGAACGCCCATCGGGATCGCGCACGGTGATCACGATGTTGTAACTGCCGCCGGCGGTCGGCGTGCCGCTGATAAGACCCGTGCTGCTGTTGAGCGTCAAGCCCGCAGGCAGGCTGCCAGTGTTCGACCATGTGTAAGGCTGACGCCCGCCTGTAGCGACAACCTGGAAGCTGTAAGGAACGCCGCGCGTGCCGTAGGGCAGGCTCGTCGTCGTGATCGATAGTGGCAACACCGTTTCGCCCGCCGAGACAACGACGGCAACGTTCGTCGTCAGGCTGCCGAACACGCCGACGCTATCTTGCGCCATTTGCCACTGGAAGTTGTAAGTCCCGGCAATGGCCGGCGCGGTGATCGTGAAGGTGAAGACCCCATTATTGCCCGGCGCGACCGGCGCAGCGACGTTGACGCGGCTGATGCCCCAGCTTCCGCCCGCTTGCGATTGCAGGCTGTAGGTTCCTGCGGCCCACGTCGTCGAGCCGTTGTTGCTCATCGTCACCGTCACGCTGGTTGATTGCCCGACCGTCAAGGTTGCCGGCACCGTCTGTGAGATGAAGGCTGCGTTGTTAGTGCCGCCGCCACCGCCGCCGCTCGTGACGCTCACGGATGTTGCCGGCGAAGATGTGCCGAAGTAGGTGATGCCTTGTCGCATGCCCCACTGGAAGGTGTAGGTCGCGGCGGTTGCCGGCGCGGTGACGTTGAAGTTGAACGTGGCGCTTCCACCCGGCGCGACTGAATTAGATAAAGCGACCTGGCTCAAGCCCCATGTTGTGTTGCCGTCGGGGCTGCGCGAGCCGAGCGTGTATGTGCCCGGCGACCACGTCGTCGTGCCGCTGTTGGAGAAGGTCAGCGATACCGCTACCGACTGGCCTGCGGTCATCGTCGCCGGCACGTTCTGCGAAACGAAGCTCGCGCCGTCCGTGCCGCCGCCGCCGCCAATCGTCAGCGCCTTGTTCGGCGTCATATCACCGAAGAAACTGCCGCCTTCCTGAATCATCTGCCACTGGAAGTTGTAAGTCCCGTTCGCCGTCGGCGCGGTCACTGTGAAGGTGAATGTGCCGAGCGAGCCGGGCGGTACATTCTTTGACAACGTGGCGCGGCTGGTCCCCCAACTGGTGTTGTTGGCCGGACTCTGCGAGCCGAGCTTGTAGGTGGACGTTCCCCACGTCGTCGAGCCGTTGTTCTTCATCGAGATGGAAACGGTGTAGGTCTGGCCCGGCGTCCAGGTCGCGGGAACCGATTGCGACATGAACTGCGCATTGTTGCCGGTTGTCGTGCCGCCCGTCACCGCGACGACGACATTGGTGCTCGGCGTGCCGAACGTAGCGACGCCCGTCTGTGCCATACCCCATTGGAAGTTGTAGTTGCCGGCGGTTGCCGGCGGCGTCACGTTGAACGTGAATGTCACATTAGCGCCCGGCGCGACCGACGCAGTGAGTGGCACCTGACTCAATCCCCAGACCTGATTGCCCGTCGGGTTCATCGAGGAAAGGACGTAGCTGCCCGGCGTCCAAGTCGTCGTGCCTGTGTTGGTGAAGGTCAGCGACACTTGCGTCGCCTGGCCTGCGGTCATCGTCGCCGGCACTGTCTGCGAGACGAAGGCCGCGTTGTTCGTGCCACCGCCGCCACCGCCGCTGCCGACCTGTATGGCGACGTTGGTCGACTGCTGGCCGAAGGGCGAGACGGCATCGCTGGCGACGATCCACTGGAAGTTGTAAGTGCCCGCCGTCGTCGGCGCGATGGCCTGGAAGGTGACGTTGAGCTGCTGGCCGGGCAGGACGACGAAAGCTGACAGCATCACGGTGTTGCCGCCCCATGTCGTGTTATTCGCCGGATTTTGTGAGATTAATCGCAATCCACCGAGCGAGCCGTCCCAGATGGCTGTGCCGTTGTTCGTCCATACGACATTGGCCGTGAAGGTCTGCCCCGGCGTCAACGTAGTCGGCACATTCTGCGAAACGAATTGTGAGCTGAACGTGCCGCCGCCGCCGCCCGATGTGACGGCGATAGATAACGCTTTATTCGCGGTCGCCGCCGTCGCGGCTGAATCGCGCACCTGCACGGTGAAGCTGGAGGTCGCTGCTGTCGTCGGCGTGCCGGTGATTAGGCCGGTCGCCGCGTTTAATGATAGCCCTGCCGGTAATGCGCCGCTCACGATGCTCCACGAGTAAGGCGGCGTGCCGCCCGTCGCCTGCAAGGTTGCCGTGTAAGCCGTGCCGACCGTGCCGCCGGGCAGCGAAGTCGTCGTCACGCTCAGCGGCGAGCCGCCGCCGCCGCTCGATCCCGGATAGATGGTCGTGATGCCGGCCATATCATCAGGCATCACGCTGGCGCAGCGGCCATCGAAGTGCGCGAAGGCGTACATCGTCGCCGTCGAATCGAGACTGTGGCCGAGGCCCATCGCGTGACCCAACTCGTGCGTGGTGATCTCGCGCACGTTGCAGTGATCGCTGAAATAACAGCTCGCGTACGGATTGAACGAGATGAAGCCGGCGGTCGCTTGCAGGTAGGTGATGCCGCCGATGACGATTGAATTGCCGGTCCAGCCGAGGCCGCCGAGCGCCAGCGTTCCCGAACATCCAGACGATGGTGCCCAGCGACCATCGCAGGCATTAAACAGAATCAGATTCGTGCCGATGCCTTCGCGGCAGAGGCCAGTCGTGCCGCCGGTGGCGATGCGCAGCGACGTGCCGGGAACCGAACCCCATGCATTCATCGCCGCCGCGATGTCATCCATGATTTGCGGGTTGGGCGCTTGATCGGGGTTCACTTGAAAGACGACCGGCTGGCCGCTGTCCGGCTCGAACCAGCGCGGGTGCGAGCCGCTGATGTACGTCCATTCAGGGAGAATGTCACCGTGCCCGGCGATCTTCTTATATTCGGCAGGCCGGGCGTTCAACGGCACGCCGCCGTAGTAAGTCTGCTGGAACTGCGCGGACCTCGCTTGATTCACCGCCAGCCGCTCGCTCACCATCTGCAAGTAGCTGTTCAACTCCATGCGATTCGTGTAGGTTTTGCCTGAGTCATCGCCAACCGTTTGCGGACGCAGCATCGCGGTCTGCTCGTCCGACTCGCCGCGCTGGACGTAGTCGTGGCCGGTAGCCTCGTCTTTGACGATGTTGAATTTGCCGAGGAATAACTGGTAGGTGCGCAGGCTGCCGTCCTTCCACGAATCGAGATAGAGCAGGACGTTTTCGCCGCGCTTGAATTGCGGGTTGCCCCAGACGATCAGGCCGCGATTGCCAACTTGGCCGCCGAGTTCTTTCAGCACGATGCGGCTCTCGCTGATCTGCCCTTTGAGAACTTGCTGCACCTTGACGGTGATGTAGGTATAAATACGATCCTGTTGCTCGTCGTAACTGCTTTCGATGGCTAAGACTTTGCCGGTGACGATGGCGCGTGCGCTGATGATGAGATCATCGTCGGAGATGGGCGTGAAGGTGCTGGCCGAAACGGTCTGTGCCGCCGCCAGTAGACCGAAGATCAGGACGAATAAGCTTAGCCAAGCCGGTTTTATAAAGCGTGTCATACTTGCCTCCACTAACGAAACTCCTGAGAAGACGCAATGGCACAAGCTGGTCAACTGCGGGACGTGCGGCGTTTCCACCTGCCGCGCATCGGAGCGCGGCAGCGCTTCAGTCTGAGGCAGTTTATTGCTTGACGGTCAAACGTTCGGTACTACAGGGGCTGAAAGTGATCAACGCCGGTTCAGGGCTTATCGAATAAACCGGCTCAACGCTTACTACAACACGCATGAGGTCGTGATTTTTCTCTATCAATCAGGGGCTAATTCGGCTTCGGTGGCGCTAGTAAAACATAAGCACACACCTTTGTCAAACCATAGAGCGAAGCAAGATCAAGGCCAGCCGTAAGCGCTCAACACAGCCGCCGGCGCGGCCTAGCGCGAAGACGATAAAAGCCGCTAACCTCTCACCTTCTCAGGGAAAGCAAAGCGGGCGGCGGCCAGGCGCAAAGGCGATTCGGGTCGAGCGATAAAGCGGTTGCGGCCTTCTGCCCCGTGACGGCCTGCGACATATTGTGTCACTTGCCCACGACACATTCCGGCCACCTCGGGTCAGTGATTGACTTTGCTGCCGCCGCGCTCTTACACTCGCCTACGCGTGCCAATCGTGCGCCGCGCAAGACTTTCATATGAAGCTTTCCGTCGTCATCCCTGTCTTCAATGAAGCGGCGACCATCGCCGAAGTCATCGCCCGTGTTCAAGCGGTCGAGGTGACGAAAGAGATTCTCGTCATCGATGATGGCTCGACCGACGGCACGTGCGAGTTGCTCGCGCAACTGGCCGCGCGGCACGACAACCTGCGCGTCTTTTTGCAGCCGCAGAATCGCGGCAAAGGCGCGGCGCTGCGGCGCGGCTTTCAGGAAGCCACAGGCGATTACGTGCTGGTGCAGGATGCCGACCTCGAATACGACCCGGCGGATTATCCCGTGCTGCTCAAGCCCTTGCTCGATGGCAAAGCCGATGTAGTCTATGGCTCGCGCTTCCTGACGACGAAAGAACATCGCGTGCTGTTCTTCTGGCATTCGGTCGGCAATCGCCTGCTGACGTTGATCTCGAATATGTTTACTAACTTGAACATGACCGATATGGAAACCGGCTACAAGGTCTTCCGCCGCGAGGTCATTCAAGCGATACGGCTGGAGCAGAACCGCTTCGGCTTCGAGCCGGAAGTCACCGTCAAGATCGCACGTATGGGCGTGCGTATCTATGAAGTCGGCATCTCGTATTCGGGGCGGACGTATGAAGAGGGCAAGAAGATCGGCTGGCGCGACGGCGTCAAAGCTCTGTGGTGCATTCTGAAGTATTCAATCAAAACCCCACGCACCAGATTTTCACAACTTCCACAGCAAGCCCAGGCGGGCGACCGCCTCTTCGATCATTCATAATCTAAGGCCGCTCTTTGTAGATGTAGAAGCGATGCTCGCCTGTCGAAAAGATGCCGAGCAGCAGCGCAACCGTCGCGCGCCGCTGTTTGGGCGTCAGCCGCGTGAACAACTCTTCTTTAATCGCGGATGGATCAAGCCGCAGTTGTTCGTAGCTCATCACCGCGCCGTCGCGGCTGCGATAGACGGTCCCGTATGTCGGATCGTACAGATGCCACGCGCCGCCGTAGAAGACTTCGACAACTACGTGTGTGCCGGGCGGCGTGCGGCCATCCGTCAGGTTGATCTGCCGCAATGGGTAAGGACTGTTGGCGAGCAGCGCAGCCATCGCCGCGCTGAGGTGGCCGCAATACTGCGAGCCGGTTTCGAGGACGCGGCGCGGCGAGCCGAGTTCCCATTGCGTCTCGTCATAATTAAGTTTGGTGGCGACATAATCATTCACCGCGCCGACAATCGCTTCGTCCGTCTGCTTGCCGGCGGTGAGCTGCGCGTAGAGGTCACGGTAGAACGCGCCGTTGGCCGAATCATAATCCGTGACCGACAGGCCGGAGAGACCGGGCAGGTCGCGCAACACGACCGCCTTGCCTTCATCAAACGAGAGATCGCCGAGATGGATAAGGTTATCTTCCGGCGGCGGCGACGGCGTCAGCGAGATCATTCTCCCGGTCTCGCCATCGGTTGACATCACCAGATCGTAGCTCGCGCCCCTGTACCACATCACGTCGAGCAAGGTGAAGCGCCCGTCCTTATCGGCGAGCGCCGCCCAGCCTGAGCGCGAGTCGAGCGCCTGAATCTGCGCGCCGGCTACGGCGACACGACCCGCCAGCGATACGAGCTGCGCCGGGTGGCCGCGCCATCCGGCGATAGTCATTTCGGTTTTGGTCATCACGCGGCGCGCTTGATGACGGAGCTTCGCCGAAAAGAGCAGGCCCGCCGCAAGCGCCGCGACCAGCGCGAGCAAGACGATGAGAACAACGCGCCCGCCGGTCGAGCGCGTCATACGGGATGATTTCGGAGAGGATGTCGATGAAGCAGTCGTCATTGCCGATTAGTTGATGCGATTCTGCGATTGGGTCAGGCTTGTGCTGGAATGGTCATTCTACCTATGAGAGAAACAAGAATACAATGGCTCGCCGTCTTCGTCTGTAGCGCCGCGTTGATGTTGTCATTGCCGCGCGCTTTGCCGGCGGCATCAACCCAGAACAATCAAGGCCGCGACACCGCACCATCTACAACTCATCGCGCGCCGACGCTTGGCGCGGACCTTCTGTTCGCCAACGACTTCTCGCCGCTGATTGATGCGTGGCAGAACAAACCGGAAGGCGACGAGATGGCCGCCGCCTTCGCCCGTGCTGGCTTGCGCAGCTTGCGATTCGGCTCGAATGGTTATTACAGCGCGAGCGGCGCGCAGGCGACCGAGCAGGTCAAAGCCGAAAACAAGTTGACGAATCATTATCCGTGGTTCGCGCTCGACGATTACGCCAATTTTATTGCCGATCATAACTTCACGACCGTCTTCGGCCTCAACGTTGAAGAAGGCCCGCAGGCCGCGCTCGATGCCGTGCAGAAATTCTTGCATCACGGTTTGCAGGCGAAGCTCGTCGCGGTCGAATTATCAAACGAACCCTGGCTGAGTTATCGCCCGTGGCAGCCGGAAGAGTATGCGGCCCGCGCCGCCGAGGTGATCGAGCGATTGACGCCGCTCGGCGTGCGCTTCGCCCTGCCGCTGACGGTTGGTAATGATAACAACACACCGACTAAACTCACGGACACGGTGTGGAACACGCGAATGATGCGGGCGTTGTCGCAACGGATTGACCTGAAGAACCGCACTGACATCTACGGCGTGTTGCATCTTTACTCGCGCGGCGTGCGCGCAAAGAGCGTGGACGCTTTCAATCAAATCGTCCGTCCGTTTGCGCCGCGCATGCGTTATCTGGTCACTGAGTTCAACATTCGCTTGAGCCTCGCCGACAATTCGCACCTGACCAACGAGTACGCGATGGAGTTCGCGCGCAAGCTCGCCGACGTGATGAGCCGCCCCGAAATCGAAGCGATGTACGTTCACGCTGTGCCTTATCACGCGGTGCTCTACTGGGCCAATCGCAAAGGGCGGGCGACGGTGAGCGGGATGCGCGACGAGCGGTTGAAGGGCGACGCGCTCAGTCGCGGCTGGCACCTGACCCCGGCGGGTCGCGTTTATAGTTTGTATTCGCGGCTGGCCTGGAACGGCGAAGTGATCGAGTACCACGGCGGCAAACCGAGTTACTGGATAGTGCGGACGGACGATGGGCGCGTCGTTATCACGTTGTTGAACGACAGCGACCGAGGCGCGAAGAAGAAGCTCAAGCTCGCGGGCGGCGAGATGCAGTTGAACGCGCCGCCTCGTTCAATCGTCAGCTTCGATGCGAGCGCGCAAGAGATCGAGCGAGTGGTGTTGCCTTACTGAAGCGCGTTTGATTGACTCGCCGTGCGACGGCCTTATACAATCCGCCTTCGCCGCATGCCTGCGACCATCATCAAAGGAGGATCAAACGGTGGACGAATTACTCAGCAAAGAGAACCTGCATTATCGTGACCTCGCGCGCGAGATCGCCGAGAAATATGTCAAGCCGGTCGCTGCCGAACTTGACCGCACAGGCGAATACCCGTGGGAAGTCATCAAGGCGTTGCAAGAGACACGCCTGATGGGCATGTGGATACCGAAAGATTACGGCGGCGGCAGTTCCGGCCTGCTCAACCTCTGCATCGTCGTCGAAGAGATTTCGCGCCGCTGCGGCGCTATCGGCTGCGCTTATGTGGTCAACGCGCTGGGGTCGCTGCCGATTGTTTTAGGCGGCACGGAAGAACAGAAGCAAAAGTACCTGCCCGACATCGCCGCGGGCCGCAAGCTGATCGCCTTCTGTTTGTCTGAGAAGAACGCCGGCTCGGACGCTGGCAGCCTGAACACGCGCGCCGAGCGTGACGGTGACGATTACCTCATCACCGGCGATAAGAAATGGACGACCAACGGCGCAGTCGCCGGCATCTATACGGTCTTTGCGACGACCAACCCGGAGCGCGGCACGCGTGGCGTCACCGGCTTCATCGTCGAGCGCGAATCGCCAGGGTTTGAACTCGGCAAGCGCGAAGACTTGATGGGAATTCGTTGCGTGCCGGTCAATGAGACGCATCTCCGCAACGTGCGCGTACCGGCAGCGAACCTGTTGGGCGGCGCGGAAGGGCGCGGCTTCAAGCACGCGATGATGACGCTCGATGTCGCGCGCCCGTTCGTCGCCGCCCAAGGCTTGGGCATCGCGCAGGGCGCGCTCGATCTGGCGTTGGAATACACCAAACAGCGGCAGCAGTTCGGCCAGTCCATCGCGTCGTTCCAGGGCATACAGTTCATGCTCGCCGATATGGCGACGCAGGTCGAAGCGGCGCGGCATCTGGTCTACGCGGCGGCGCGCGCCGTTGATGCCGGCGTCAAGGATGTCTCGAAGATTTCAGCGATGTCGAAAGTCTTCGCCACCGACACGGCTATGAAGGTCACGACCGACGCCGTGCAGTTATTCGGCGGTTACGGTTACTGCCGCGATTATCCGGTAGAGAAATTCATGCGCGATGCCAAGATCACGCAGATCTACGAAGGCACGAACCAGATTCAGCGTATGGTGATTGGCCGCGCCCTGATCCGCGAAGGCGCTTCCAGTTAGGATTCAGGATACAGGATTCAGGATTCAGTTCAGACGCAGGTTGCAGTAACGTTATGCTGGATTGCTTGGTTTATGTGCGTTAACGAACCAGTCCCTGTATCCTGTATCCTGTATCCTGTATCCTTCAATAAATCTTCTGAATTTTGATGCCGGTGTAGTACTTCTGAAGGATCTGCGTATAAGAGTAGCCGTCGCGCGCCAACCCATACGCGCCGACCTGGCACATGCCGACGCCGTGACCCCAGCCGCGCCCCGTGAAGAGAAAGCCTGTCACGCGGCCTCGCGCATCAAGCTCGCGGTCAACTACGAAGAGGTTCTCTTTCAAACCGAGCACGCTGCGCAACTGCGGCCCGCGCAAACGCGCCGTGCCGTCGTAACCCTCGACTTCGATCTCGATGACGCGGTTGGAATCGGTGAAGGCCGTAGGCGTAATGCTTTCAATTGCGCCGACGTTGACGCCCGTGCGCGAGAGCCGCCGCTGCATCTCTTCGGCGCTGACGCGCTCCTGCCACTGCGCGACGCTGGAGAAGCGGTCGCTCGACGCGCCGCGCTCGGAAGGCACCGCTTCGATGAAATCCACATCGCCCGCCGAATTGACGTGATAGACCACGCGCTCGCCGCCCACGAGCGTCAACCGATCAACCGGGTAGCCTGCGTCGCCAAAGCTGCGGAAGAGCCACGCGCCCGGCTCGACTTCAAGTCCGTCGAGTGTGTCGCGTGTGGCGGCGCGGCTCATCGAATTCTCGCGGTCAAAGCTGGCCGCGTTTGAATAAGCGATCACTTCTTTCGTCGTCATCTCCTGTCCGGCGTGTGCGGATGGACGCTCGCCGGTGGTTTGCGCCACGGTGTCGGGCTGCGCTTTTGATCGAGGCTGCATCGTCACTTTCAGGTGCGGTCTTGTGCTGGCGATTGTTTTCGCTTTCGCCTTGTTTGAATCCGCGCCTGCCTTTGGCTTCGCGGCCTTCGCGGTTGTTTGTGTGTCGCTCGTGGTCTTTGTTGAAGCGACTTCGGCTGCCGTCGTCTTCGTAGCCGGTCGCGGCGCGAGCAAGAGGCGACCCTGCTCGGCGGCACGGGTTGTTTCAACTTTAATGTTAGCGACAGGCGAAGACAGGTTGCCCGTTTGAGTGGCGCGCGATTTTAGAAGGATGGAGCGCGAGAGCGTTTCAAGCACTGTCGCTCGCGTAATCGGGGCGCGGCTGTCTGCGCCGGCAGGCCATTGCAGTATGCGGTCGCGCAGCAACATCGCCAGGTTGGCGCGCACGTCGGGCGTCGCTTCTTTCACGGCAAGCCCGGCGAGCAGGTAATCCACATCGGCGGGCGTGAGCAACAGACTCGCGCGACCTTCGCCATACAGCGCCGATGCCAGCAGCAATGCGAAGCCGCCGAGCCGCGTCGCGTCCTTGCTCATTCGCGGCGCATTGCGCCCGACCGTCTCACTGACACGCGCGATCCAGTTGCGCATCTCGCCGTCATCAGGTGCGCCGCGCAGATAATTATTCGTCGCCTTGCGCGGCAGCAAAAAGCCGAGCACTTCGAGCAGCGCAAGATCGCGCGCAAGCTGCCGGCCTTCGGAATCAACTAATGACTCTGCCGTGCGACTCGAAACGATGTCGTGACCGGCCATCGTCTGGCGGTCGGGCTGACAGACGACCGAGCGCAGATACGAGAGCGGCTTGCCGCCGAAGATCACTTCGTTATTCTCTGTGCGCCCGCCGCAGTTGGCCGTGTAGAGCGCATCGATTGGAACCAGCCGGCCTTCGTCATTCGTGTAGAGCGCGACGACGCCGCGCGTATCTTCGACGGCGCGATTGGTTAAGTCGCGTTCAGCCGTCAAGCCGCCGTAGACCTGCGAGCGCGTATCGTCGCGCAGATCGAAATCGGCTTCGCGCGACTGGCTGCGATGCGCCAGCGCGTAGGTGCGCGCCGCCACCGCCTGTGCCTTCAGCGCTTCGACTGCCGGGTACGCGCCGGGCGACAACTCCATCGGCACGACGCCGCGCAGGTATTGCTCCATCGGCAGCGCGTTGACGACATTGATGCGCCCGCGCGCGTTGAGGATGAGTTGCATCTCGCCGCGATATTCTCTGCCGCCGACGCGCAGGTATGAAGCTGAACGTGTGGATGATGTGCCGCCGAGCGCCGGGTTCACCGCGACGCTCGGGGCGTCTGTGCGATTCGGTTTGGAACGTGTGCCCCACAACGCTTCGGCGTCGCGCCGTTGCCGTTCGAGGTAATCGCTATCGCGCGCGTCGCTCTCTTTGCGCGGCTCAACGCGCTCTTCGGTTGGTTGCGGCGGCGGCGGCTCGGCGGTGTTGGCAGCGGTGATGATCAAGCGGTCGTCGCTCGCCGCCAGCACGTGATCGCCTTCGACGGCGACCAGTTGCGAAACCCGCTGGTAAGCCGGCTCCGGCGTGTGGCGCGACGGTTGGCTCTGTGTAGTCTTCTTCACAGAAGCCTTATTCGCGTCGGTCGCTTCATCGTTCTGGTAATCGGGCGCGATGCGCGCGGCGACGTAGCCTTCGCGGCGCAATCGCTCGATCAGCGCCATCGCTTCAGCGCGATCATCGAGCCTGCCGATGACGACGTGATAAGCGTCCTGCTGTTTGTCATACACCGCGCTGGTCGGCTCGGCAAAGCGCCGCTTGAGTTCGTCCGTCACTTTGCGAGCCTGTCGCATATCGCCGACCGTGCCGACTTCGACGCGGTACTGGCCGTGTGTGGGTTCGGCTATGTCGCGGGCCGGCGCTTCGGTGTCGCGCGGCGCGGCAGTCTGTCGCAAGAGCTGCTGACGAATCTCGAAGCGAAGCGGACGGCGGGCGATCCTCTCGGCGTCGCGCCGTGTGCCGTTGCGCAGCACGATGAAACCCGACGACGAATTGATAGTAACGTCGGTTACATCCGTCACTAGCGCGACGCGAATGAGCGGGCCGTCGTCATCATACTGGCGGTCGGGATCGATGCGGCGCGGACGCGAAACAGTCTGACTGGCCGCATCATTACTTTGATCGGCGCGACGATCATCATTCATCGATTGCTGCGCGAAGGCGGCGGGAAGATGGCCGTTGAGCAGTAAACAGACGGACAGGACAATAACAGACAGAGCGCGATTGCGCTGCCGCCGCACGGATCGTTTCGCTGTTCGCATACATCACCGCGAAGGATAGTAATAGACCGTCACTTTGAGCGTGATGGTATCGCCTGCGGTTTGGGGGTATCCCTCGAAGGGGCTGGCACTAACTATAGCCTGTCTGGCCGTTGCGTCAAGTGCCTTGAAACCCGATGGTCGCAACAACGTCAGCCGCACGATGCGCCCGTTGCGATCAATGACCAACTCGAAGTCGGCGGAGACTTCGCCGCTCAACGTCGTGTTGACGAAGTCGCGCGGCAGGTAGGCTTCGTTGACGCGGCTGACTTTCGAGCGAACGAAAGCTCTGTATTGCGCGCTGATGCGCTGTGTGCCGAACGAAGTCGATTCGCTGCCGGTTCCGCGCTGCGTGCCCGCCGCCGGTTCCGTTGAAGGGGTCGGCGCGGGTCTTGGCGCGGGCGGCGCGGGTGTTGCCGTCGAAGGCACAGCCGTTGACGCGGCGGAAGGCGGCGGATAAGCATTCGCGCCCGGCACTGAAGCGACGACCGGCGGCTGCACGGACGCGGGGCCGGGCCGATTCTCCTGACCGCCGCCGTGCTTGCGATTGATTTGCGCTTCAACGTCGCTGGCCGAAGGCTGCGCGCCTTTGCTGCCGCGCTGCGTCGAAGGATTCGGCGAGCGCGCGATCAAGTCCGTGTCGTTACCGGTCTGCGGGTCAAATTCAAAGCGGCGCACATCGGCGCGTTCTAACGCGGCGGTCGGCGTTCGCAGTCGTGATGATGATGAAGGCGGCGCAATCTCTGTGATGAGGTCAAGCCCCGTGCCCTGTTGTCGCATCGGCTTAATGCGCTGCATCTCCCAGGAGTTTAAAAGAATGATGCCGGCGTAGAAGATAATGTGCAGTACGACAGAGACAACCAGCAGCCGCGCAAAGACGCGTTCGTTGCGCAGCCACGCGCGGACGCGATCTGCCGCGCCGCGCGACGGCTGCTCTTCGATGTAGCTGTTCAGCGTCTCAAGCATTGAGTAGTTGTCAGTGGCCAATGGTCAGTGACCATTGGTCAGTGGTCAGCAGTCAGTAGTCAGTTGATAGTTGATACCAGTGGCCAGTTGATAGTTGATAATTCCCCAAGCTCCGTCAGGAGCGCGATGTTTATAGTTACCGATGCATTAAATGATCAAGCTCCGTCAGGAGCGTAATGTCTATCACGCCTCTACGGGGCTTCGTCTCTTTCAACAACAATAACTATAAACAGGTCGTCCCTACGGGACTATCTGACCACTGGCTACTAGCCACTAATCACTGACCACTAATCACTGACCACTGACCATTGACCACTGGCCACTAATCACTAATCACTGACCGTTGACCACTGGCCACTGACCAGTGATTAGTGGCCACTAACCCAGTTCCTTCATCGCCAGCGTGTTGAACATCTGGCGCACGCACTTCATATCAATCGGCCCTATGCGCGGGTGGACGCGATTCGTCAGCAGCACGAAGACGCGCCGCGATGGCTCGTCCATCCAGACGCTCGTGCCGGTGAAGCCGTTGTGGCCGAAGGCCGTGGCCGGCAAAGCCGCGCCCGCCGAGCAATCGCTCGTCGCCGCCAAGACCCATCCAATTGAACGCGCCGTCTCGCGCTCCGGTGTCAAATTCCTGGTGAATAGGCCAAGTCCCGCTTCGCTCACTAGGCGGCTGCCGCGCAGGAATTGATTGGCCATCTGAAAGACTTCGCGCGCCGTCGAGAATAGGCCCGCGTGGCCGGCAATGCCGCCGAGGTAATGTGCATTACCATCGTGAACTTCGCCCCAGATGACGCCCTCGCGCCATTGATGAGGCGCGAGGACACGGGGACGCGTCTCCGCGTCGCAATCGGCGTTGGCATGCTCGAAGGACTGGCCGTGCTCGGTCGCGGCGATTTCGCGCTTCAGCTCCGGCGGCGGATTGAACATCGTGCGCTTCAGCCTTAATGGCTCGATGATCTCGCGTGTGGCCAGTCGGTCGAGGCGCAGCCCCGTCACGCGCTCAAGCGCCGCGCCGAGCAAAATGTAATTTAGGTCGCTGTAGACCACCGGCAGCATCTCTGCGTCCTGGTTCTCATCAACGAGGCGGGCGATGTAGGCCGGCGCTTCTGCCGGCTCGTTGACTTCGAGATAGAGCGGTCGCCAGTTCGGCAATCCCGACGTGTGCGTGAGCAGGTCCGTGAGCGTCAACTGGCGTTTGCTCTGCCGCATTTCGCTGATGTATTCGGCGACGGGTGCGTGGATATCCCAGACGCCGCGCTCATAGAGCATAACGGCCAGCAGCGATGTGACGAGCGGCTTGGTCAGCGAGGCGAGATCGTAAATCGTGTCGAGCGTCGCGGTGATCTGTTCGGGTTCGACAACCGCATCGCCGAGGGCGGCTTCAAAGCGGATGTCGCCCGCTTCGCCCACGGCATATTGCGCGCCGGGAAATGCACCGCGCGCAATTTCGCTTTCGAGGTAGCTTGAAATAGTCGTTGATGTGTGCGCCATTTTATTGATCGAGGAACTCGACGTGGAAATTATAATCGGCGGGCGAAGGAAAAAGAAACCACAGATGAACGGCAGAGGGGCCAGGGGCTAGCGGCAAGCGGAAGCAATCAGCGCCTTTCTCCTGCTAGTCCCTAGCCTCTAGCCTCTAGCCCCTCTATTTCAGGTTGATGAATTGGCGCTGGCGCGTGGCTTCATATAGCAGGATGGCCGCCGCCGCCGAGACGTTCAGCGATTCGATCTGCGGACTCATCGGGATGTAGACGAACTGGTCTGCGTCAGCAGCGGTCGCTTCCGCAAGGCCGGTCGCCTCGTGGCCCAGCAGAAACGCGAGCGGAACCGTGAGGTCGGCGTCCGTGTAAGCGTGAGTCTTTTCGGCGCGCGCCGCGTCTTCGATCATCACCGGCTTGCGCAGCGGCGAGGTGCGCGTGCCGATGAGCGCGACACCGTGCGTGCGGCACCAATTCACAATGTCAGCGCGGCTCGCGTCGGTGACTATCGGCAGGCGCAAGGCTGAACCCATCGAAGCACGCAGCGCTTTTTGATTGAAGGGATCAACCGTGTCGGGCGTTGTCACCAGGCCGTTTGCGTTCGCGGCTTCAGCCGTGCGGATGATCGTGCCGAGGTTGCCAGGGTCTTGCAGCCCGTCGGCGACGACGAGCAGCGTCGGGCGTTCGGCGAACAAGTCGGCCAGTTCATAAAAGGGGCGGCTGACGATGGCGGCGATGCCTTGTGGCGATTCGGTGTCGGCGATGGCTTGCATCACCTGCGGCGGCACGTGCGCGCCGCGACAGGGAATCTTTTGTAGCTCGTCGAGCAGTCGCAGCCCGCGCTCGCTGGTTTCGGCTGACGACGTGAAGGCGACGGTTTCAAAGCGCACGCCGGCGGCCAGCGCGTCTTCGATCAAACGCACGCCTTCGAGAAAGATGTGATGGCGTTCGCTGCCAGCGCGCACGCGGCGAAAGCGTTTGACCAACGGGTTCTGTCGGCTGGTGATCTTTTCAACGAGCATGGGCTTGAATGCAGAGTTCGATTGTTGCGACGCGGCGACAACCGCTTTGTCGCTTGACCGTCATCGCTTCTTCTTCTCCTGAAAACGGTGGCCGCAGTGTTTGCATTTATAGAATTGGCCGGGCCGCTTTTGCGCGTACTCGCCGGCCCTGCCGCAGTGCGTGCAGACGCGCATCACGCGGCGAGCGGCGTTGTAGACGAACTGTGTCCAGATGGGATTCATCGCTCTCCTGCGTAAGTGCCGAGCGCCGCGTCAACCGACACGTTGCGCCATTCATCCTACCGGCGGCGCGAGAGTCAATCAAGCCGGCGGGCAACCTTCATCCGCCGTCAGTTCATCCTTCAACGTTCGTCATACGCCGCTCTCAGGGCCGGCTTGACAAGCAGGCGAGCGGGGGTATGCTACCTACTTGCATTGAGAGCTTGCCGATTTCAGCCCATACTTGAATTATGAGCGCTCAACGACCACCCAACCCGCGCGTCCGCGTCGTCGTCGCCACGACCGTGATGCTGTCGTTCATCTCATTCTGGCGAGCAGCGGCCATTGTCCTGAACGATCTCGGCTCGTCGGCCTTCTACGTCGGCGGCATTACCGAAAAAGCGGTCGGCAAGTCCGCGCCCTGGCTCATCCTCGGCGTGATGTTATTGAGCGCGGCGGTGTCGGCCCTCTACATCGAATCCAGTTCGATGTTCACGCGCGGCGGCGTCTACCGCGTCGTTAAAGAAGCGATGGGCGGGCTGATGGCCAAGCTCAGCGTCTCGGCGCTGTTGTTCGACTTCGTGCTGACCGGCCCCATATCGGGCGTCGCCGCCGGCCAGTACGTCGTCGGGCTGATCGCGCAAACGTTCACCTACTTCGGCCATCCCTGGACGCCGAGCGACCCTGAGAAGAACCTGCTGGCCGCCTTCCTGGCCGTGCTGGTGACGGTCTACTTCTGGTGGCGCAACATCAAAGGCATTCACGAATCGTCGGACGACGCCCTGCGCATTATGTACATCACGACCGTGATGGTCATCGTGATGATCGGCTGGAGCGTCATCACGCTGCTCGAACGCGGCGGCCAGAGCGTGCCGCTGCCGACGGCGGATAATCTCAGCTTTGAGCGCACGCCCGAACACGCGCTCGGCTGGCTTGAAGGACTGCGCTGGTTCGTCGCCTCTGGCGACCGCTTCCGCATCGCCGACAGCGCGCCGACATTGATCGGGTTGTTCGGCATCCTCGTCGCCTTCGGCCATTCGGTGCTGGCGATGAGCGGGCAGGAGACGCTGGCGCAGGTCAACCGCGAGCTTGAACACCCGAAGCTTCAGAACCTCAAGCGCGCGGCGCTGGTCATCTTCATCTACTCGATGCTGTTCACGTCGCTGGTCAGCTTCTTCGCCGTCTCGATCATCCCCGACGACGTGCGCCCGCAATTCCTCGACAACCTGATTTCAGGACTGGCGATGAGCTTCGTCGGCCCGACTTATTTGAAGCTGATCTTTCAAGCCTTCGTCGTGATGGTCGGCTTTTTGATGTTGTCGGGCGCGGTCAACACGGCGATCATCGGCTCGAACGGCGTGTTGAACCGCATCTCGGAAGACGGTGTGTTGACCGATTGGTTCCGCGCTCCACACAAGAAATACGGCACGACCTATCGCATCGTCACGATCATCGCGGCGCTGCAAATCCTCACCATCATCGGCTCGCGCGGCGACGTGTTCGTGCTCGGCGAAGCCTACGCCTTCGGCGTCATCTGGAGTTTTTCATTCAACGCCGTCGCCACCCTCGTCCTGCGCTTCACGCACCCGAAAGGGCGCGAGTGGAAAGTGCCGCTCAATCTGAAGCTCGGCAAGATCGAAATCCCGATGGGGTTGATCGTCATCGCGCTGGTGCTGGTCTCAATCGCGTTGACGAACCTGATGACCAAGAAGGTGGCGACCATGTCGGGCATCGCCTTTACGCTGGCGTTCTTCATCACCTTCACGATCTCTGAGCGCATCAACCAGCGCAAGCTCGATCTGACGCTTGCGAAGCTCGACCGCTTCCAGTTGCAGCACAGCGATGTTGTGACCGAAGAGGCCATCGGCGTGCGACCGGGCAACGTGCTGGTCGCCGCGCGCGATTACAACACGCTGGCGCACCTCGAAAACGTGCTGACGCAGACCAACACCGAAGAGCGTGACATCGTGGTAATGACGACGCGATTGGTGTCGGGCGATACGAGCGGCGCGCCGGCGGATGAGACGCTGTTTGACGACTACGAACAGAAACTCTTCACGCGCGTGGTGGCGCTGGCCGAAAAGCATGGCAAGCCGGTTGACCTGTTGATCGTGCCGGCCAATAACGTTTATGACGCGGTGGTGCAGACCGCTTTTCAGTTGGATTCGGCGGAGATTGTCGCCGGTACTTCATCCAAGCTGAGCATGCAGGAGCAGGCGCGCGAGCTGGGCCGCTCGTGGGAAAAGCTCGGCCAGAAGCCGCGCCGCCGCGTTCTGTTCAAGATCATCGAGCCGAGCGGCGACGAGAATACCGTCGAACTGGGCGCGCACGCGCCGCCGCTGACCGACGAAGACGTTGCGCTGGTGCACAAGCTCTGGCTACAAATATCGAACATCCCCAGCCGCCGCCGCGTGCATCACCGCGACGTGGTGCGCGTCGCGCTCAATCGGCTGGAGCGCGATATGAAAGGCCGCGCCGACGTGATGCTCGACTTTTATAAACTGGAGCACGAGAGCGACGACAAGCAACGCGACGGCAACGGGCGCAAACGTTAGTGCGGCCCGTTAGCCATCGAGTCACCTACACAACCGGCGAGGGTTCGTTATGGCAATCGTAGAACAGATCAATCAGGACATCATCGCGGCGATGAAAGCGAAGGAGGCCGAGCGGTTGAGCGCGCTGCGGATGATGAAGACGGCGCTCACGCTGCGCGAGACCGAGCTGACCGGCGGCGTCGATGATGCGGAAGCCGGGCGCGTGCTCAATACGTTGCTCAAGCAGCGGCGCGACGCGGCGGAGCAGTACCACGCCGCTGGCCGCAACGATCTGGCCGAAAAGGAAGAGCGCGAGGCGCTGCTCATTCAGACCTACCTGCCCGCAGCGGCCACTGAAGAAGAGATGGCCCGCGCCGTTGACGAGACCATCGCCGAACTTGGCGCAAGCTCGATGAAAGAGATGGGCGCAGTGATGAAAGCCGTGCGCCCGCGACTCGAAGGCAAGACGGTTGACGGCAAGGCGCTGAGCGATCTGGTCAAGGCGAAGCTCTCCGGTTGAATGTGGCGGGCGCGTTCTGCAAATGAACCTGCGCCGAAGGCGCGGCGAGAAGGTAGCCAGAGGTGAAACCTCTGGAATGCAGCGCACCAAGTAACCGCGCTCTGAAGGAGCGCCAGAATCTTCTGCCGCGTCTTCAACGTGGGAATATGGATGCCGCCGGTTCCAGAGATTTCACCTCTGGCTACTTTCTTCCAGAGATTTCACCTCTGGCTACTTTCTTCCAGAGATTTCACCTCTGGCTACTTTCTTCCAGAGATTTCACCTCTGGCTACCTTCTTCCACTGGCTACCTTCTTTGTGCCGCTTCGCGGCCTCGGCTACTCTTTCAATCTCCGCCGCCCGCCTGTGTAATCTTTCGCACGGCTCTGAGTGAAAGCACCCATCGGTTAAGCCGCGAAGCCTCTGCGGCCTCGCCTTATTCGCTGGAAACGGCGTGCGTTGATTGGGAATGTCGCTTGCCTTATGGGCTTGGTACAGCCCACAAGGAGAGACGCCGATGCGAAAGTACGACTTTCAGATCAACGCCTGGCAGATCACCGAGCACAATTTTCCAAGTGGCAGGGACGAAGCGCAGCGCCTCGCTTTCCTGTTGCGTTACGCCGTGCTCGCGCCGTCGAGTCACAACACGCAGCCTTGGAAGTTTGCCATTGGCCGCGACGAGATCGTGCTGTTCGTCAACAAAGACCGCTGGCTGCGCGTCGCCGATGCCGACCAGCGCGAGCTGTATACGAGCCTCGGCTGCGCGCTCGAAAATCTGTTGATCGCCGCCGAACATTTCGGCTATGGCCACCACGTCACCTACTTCCCTGAGTCGTCGAACCTGCAACTGGTCGCGGCGGTCGAGTTCATAACCGGCGGCTCGCCCGTGTCGTTCCGCCCGCCGGAACTCTTCGAGGCCATCGGCGTCCGCCACACCAATCACAAGCGTTATGAGAGCCGGCAGATTCCCGCCGCTGATCTCGACCGATTGAAGGCCGCTGTTGTTGAGCCTGACTTAACGCTTGACCTGACCGGCGACAGAGAAATCCGGCGGCAGATTGATCGGCTGGTGAATCGCGCCGACGCCGCGCAGTTCGCCGACTTGGCTTTTCGTGACGAGCTGGATTACTGGATCGGCGAAGGCGCGTTCGGCACGCCGTGGCTGTTGGCCAAGCTGTCGCAACTCGCTTCGGCGTACCTCGACCTCGGCGGCTTCGCGGCTAAGTCCGATGAAGACGTGTTGATGAACGCGCCGACGTTCGGCCTGATCTGCTCAGAAGAGAATGATCGTGGCTCACAGGTCAGAGCCGGGCAAGCGTTCGAGCGCATCTACTTGACGGCGACGGCGCTCGGCATACGGCTGCAACCGATCAGTCAGCTCGTCGCCGTGCCGCAGGCCCGCGAGCAACTGATTGCCCTGCTCTCCTCAGGCCATTTGACTGTGCAGCAACCGTTCCGGCTCGGCTATGCCGAAGCGGAGAAGGCGCACACGCCGCGCCGCGCGCTTGAAGAAGTGATGGCGTAATCTCCGGCTACTCGACACTCGTTATTCGAGATTGTCTTTCGCGCCGGGCGCGGAGTAAGCGACGAGGCTGGCAAACATCACCCGTTGGATCAAAGTCATAATCTCTCGTCTCGCAATCGCTATCATTCAGCGCGCGGCCCCGCCGGCAGCTTCTCGTTGAGGTAGCGGGTCAGCAATCCGAACAGGTGGCGCGTCGTGCCCGGCCCTTCATAGATGCCGTGCGAGCGATTCGGATAAGCCATCATCGTGAACTGTTTATTCGCAGCGACCAGCGCATTAATCAGCGCCTCTGTGCCTTGATAGTGAACGTTGTCGTCGCCTGTGCCGTGAACGACGAGCAACTGGCCCTGCAACTGGCCGGCAAACGTGATGGGCGAACTCTGCTTGTACTCGTCAGGGTGATCTTGCGGCAGTCCGCAATAACGTTCCTGGTAGATCGTGTCGTAGTAGCGAATATCGGGCACGGGCGCGACCGCCATACCGACTTGATAAACATCGGGGTAGCGGAAGATCGCGTTGAGCGTTGACGAGCCGCCGCCGCTCCAGCCCCAGATGGCAATGCGGCGCGCATCAACGAACGGCCACTTGATGATGGCGCGCACGGCGTTGGCTTGATCCTGCGAATTCAATATGCCGATCTTGCGATAGATCGCCTTGCGCCAGGCGCGACCGCGCGGCGCGGGCGTGCCGCGATTGTCTACGCTTACGATGACGTAGCCCTGCTGCGCCAGCATCGTGTGCCACATACGATTGCCGCCCCACTGGTCGAGCACCGTTTGACCCCACGGCTCGCCGTAGACGTGAAAGAGCACAGGGTAACGTTTGCTCGCGTCAAAGTCGGGCGGCTTAATCATCCAGCCGTCAAGCTGCACGCCTTCGCCGATGTCTACGCGGAAGAATTCGGTCGGGCACGGTTTGAGTTTCGCCAGCCGCTCTTGCAGCTCGTGATTATCGATCAACGTCCGCACGCTGGCGTGTTGCGGCAGGCGAACGATCTCGAACAACGGCACGCGCGTGAACGTCGAATAGGTGTGAATTGCAAAATCGCCGCGCGGCGAGATTGTGTAATGATGACTACCCGGCTCGTTTGCAGGCGTCAGCCGTTCCATCTTGCCTTCGCCGTTAAGCCGCGTGCGATAGAGATAACGCTGCGTCGCATTCTCAGGCGAGGCCGTGAAGTAAAGCCAGCCGCCCAATGTGTCCACCTGCTCGACGCCGATCACGTCAAAGCCGCCGGGCGTGATGCACTTGATATCGTGGCCATCGCGCGAGACTGAGTAGACGTGCCGCCAGCCGTCGCGCTCGCTCGCCCACAGGAAACGCTTGCCGCCGTCGAGCCATTCGACATCGCCGCGCGCCAGCCCCGTCCTGTCCCAATCAATCTCGCCCCACGCCACGTCCACCCACGTGTCGTCTTTTTCGGTCATCACCTCTCGCACTTTTCCCGTGCGACTGTCGCCGAGCATCACGACATTGGTGTTTTGCAGCCGGTTGAGTTGTTGAATGATGACTTCATCGGAACTCGCGGCCCACTCCATTCGCGGCAGGTAATGGTTGCGCGGGTCGCCGGGCACGTCGAACCAGCGCGCCGCGCCGCCCGTAGCGTTAATTACACCGACGCGCGCCGCTGAATTCATCTCGCCGGCTTTCGGGTAAGGAAACGACGTGGTGATCGGATAGAGCGCCGCCGTGTTGTTGATCAGCGACATCTCTTTGACGCCCTCCGAGTTGAGCTGCCAGTAAGCGATTTGACGGCCATCGGGCGACCAGCGCCAGCCGTCGCGGCAGAACAACTCTTCTTCGTAGACCCAATCGAACGTGCCGTTGACGAGCGTGCGCGAGCCGTCACTTGTCAGTTGCGTGATGCGACTGTCGGCGAGGTTCTCGACATAGATGTTGTTCTCGCGCACGTAACCGACACGCGCGCCATCGGGCGAGAACTTGGCGAACATCAGCGTCGAAGGCCTGGCCGCGCCGCCGAGTTTCGTGAGCCGCGCGCTCTTCAGATCAAACACCCAGTAATCGCCGCGCGTGTTGCTGCGCCAGACGCGCGCCGTGTTGGTGAAGATCAGTAATTGCTGCCCGTCGGGGCTGAAGTCGAACTGCTCGATGGCAAGCGGCGCGGTCGCACCCTTCGGGATGAGCTTGTCGGCGGCGATAAGGATAGTCCGCTGGCCCGACGCCGCGTCATAGCGCACAAGGTCTGATTGGTCTTTCACCGTCGCTGACGGCTCAAGCATAACGTAGCCGCTGCCGTCGGCTTGCCACTGCATCTCGCCCGGAGACTGCGGCGAGTAAGTGAACATCGTGTCGAGCGTGAGCAGGCCGGCTTCCGACTGCGCCGCCTGCTGCCGCGCGGCTATCGGTATGAGGGCGAGCAGCGCGATGAGCGCGGCGGTCGTTAGATGAATTCGCTTCATGATCTTTCTCCGGTGGTGCGGTTGCGTTAGTTTGTTCAGGGTTGCGGCAATGCTTATAATGCCGCAGGCATGACGTTATCAAGTCGTGCCGCCAGTCGTCTACACGAGAGTTGACACAGCCTTGCTCAATCACGCATAGCCATCACGGGAAAGGAACTTGAACGTTGAAAATGCCATCATCACTTCGCGCCTGCTTCGCCATCTTATTGCTCATCTCGACGTTGCATTACCCGGCCACAGGTCAGACGATCAACCCCGACCTGCTCGCGCGCAAATGGAAAGCGCAGTGGATCGCCGCGCCCGATGCGTCGCGCCGCGAGGCCGGTGTCTTTCACTTTCGCAAAGCCTTCACGCTCGACGCCGCGCCGTCGCAGTTCATCGTTCACGTTAGCGGCGATCAGCGGTATCAACTCTTCGTCAACGGCCATCGCGTCGCCGAAGGACCGGCGCGCGGCGACCTCAATCACTGGCGCTTTGACACCGTAGACATCGCGCCACAACTGCGCGCCGGGCGCAACGTGATCGCGGCGGTCGTATGGAATTTCGCTGCGCTCGCGCCAATGGCGCAGCTCGGCAACGAGACGGCTTTTCTGTTGCAAGGCAACAGCGCCGCCGAAGCCGTCGCCAACACGGACGCAAGCTGGAAGGCTTATCAAAGCGATGCGGTCGAGCTTCAGCATATAGATTTTTCGACGGCGGGCGGCTATTACGTCGCCGGGCCGGGCGAGACTCACCGCGCCGCGCGCTACCCGTGGGGCTGGGAGACGCTGGATTTCAACGATGCCAATTGGAAGCTGGCCGCTTATGTAGCCGACGCCGCGCCGCGCGGTCTTCAAGACAGCCCTTCGCGCTGGTTCCTGGTTCCGCGCTCAATTCCGATGATGGCCGAAAAGACTGAGCGGCTAATGCGCGTCGCTCGCGCTGCGGGCATCACAGCGAGCAATGAATTTCTGCAAGGCCGCGCGCCGCTCGCCGTCCCGGCCAACTCGCGGGCGACGCTGCTGCTCGATCAAAGCTATTTGACGACGGCTTACCCTGAACTCATCACCAGCGGCGGGCGCGATTCTGTTATCACAATTACTTACGCCGAAGCATTGTGGAAAGGCCGAGAGAAGGGAAACCGCAACGACATCGACGGCAAAACGATGCACGGCATCAGCGACCGCTTCGTCACGGATGGTGGTAAGCAGCGATTGTTTCGTCCGCTGTGGTGGCGCACGTTCCGCTACGTGCAGCTTGATGTTGAAACGCGCGGCGAGCCGCTCACGATTGAAGACCTGCGCGGCGTCTTCACGGCCTATCCGTTTGTCGTGCGCGCCAGCTTTGACAGCGACGACCCGACGCTGAAAGAGATATGGAATGTCGGCTGGCGAACGGCGCAGTTGTGCGCCCACGAAACCTATATGGATTGCCCATACTACGAGCAGCTTCAGTACGTCGGCGACACGCGCATACAGGCGCTCTTGTCGTTGTACGTCACAGGCGACGCGCGCCTGGTGAAGAACGCCATCGAGCTGATGAATGAATCGCGCACGCCCGAAGGCTTGACGCAGAGCCGCTACCCTTCGCAACTGCCGCAATACATCCCGACCTTTTCGCTGCTCTGGATCGGTATGCTGCACGACCTGTGGATGCATCGCGGCGAGCAGGAATTTCTGACGCCATACCTGATTGGCGCGCGCGGCGTGTTGGACTGGTTCGAGACGCGCCTTGCGCCCTCAGGGTTGCTGGCCAGGCCGGAGTTCTGGAACTTCGTTGACTGGACGAATGGCTTCAAGGACGGTGTGCCGCCGCAGGAAGCCGATGGGCAGTCGGCCATCCTCAGCCTGCAATTCATCGCCGCGTTGCGTGAAGCCGCAGACCTTGAACAAGCCTTCGGCATTAGCGAGCGCGCTGTTCATTATCTCGAACTGGCGAGCCGTATTTTGAACACGGTGCGCGCGACGTGCTGGGACGAATCGCGCCGGCTCGTCAGCGACACGCCGGCGAAAAAGACGTTCAGTCAGCACGCGAATATTCTTGCCGTGCTGTGGGACGTGATACCGGCGAGCGACCAGCAGGCAGTGATGAAGACGGTGTTGAGCGATTCGACGTTGACGCAGTGCTCGTACTACTTCCGCTATTACCTCTTCCGCGCGATGACGAAGGCGGGATTAGGCGACGAGTATTTGAATCAGCTCGGCCCGTGGCGCGAGATGCTGAAGCTTGGACTGACGACGTGGGCCGAGACGCCGGAGCCGCCGCGCTCGGACTGTCACGCCTGGAGCGCGCACCCGAACATTGACCTGCTTGCCACCGTCGCCGGCATCGAACCAGCCGCGCCCGGCTTCAGCGAAGTCGTCATTCGTCCACACCTCGGCGCGTTGAATCGTGTGTCGGTGAAGATGCCGCATCCGCAGGGCAACATCAACGCAATGTTCAACCGTTCGGGCGAACGTTTGATCGTTGCCGTGACCCTGCCGCACGGCGTGAAGGGAAGAATCGAATGGCGCGGCAAGCAGATGCCGTTGCGCAGCGGCGCGCAACGGCTTTCATTAGTAAACAGTGACAAGTGACGAGAGGAAGGAAGTCACGAGTCAGAAGTCAGAATGAAAGTGGAGGCAATCGCCGATTTTCTTCTTCCATTCTGGCTTCTGACTCATGACTTCTGACCACCCGTTTTCTCTCTTATCACTCAAAGGTTTCCTTTCTTCATCTCATCGGCCAGGTAATCGGTGGCGCGATACGAGAGGGCGAGGATGGTCAGTGTCGGGTTCTTTTCGGTCGCCGTCGGGAAGGCGCTGCCATCAACGACGAACAGGTTTTTGACCGCGTGCATCTGGTTGTACTTGTTCAGCGCCGAACGCTTCGGGTCGTCGCCCATACGACACGTGCCGTGCTCGTGAATGGCCGAGCCGTTCGTGCCCGTGTAGTTGCGGTCGAGCTTGAACACTTCGGCCTTCGCTTCGCGCAGAATCGCTTCCATCGTGTCGTACATCTCTGCGACCATACGCCGCTCGTTCTCGCCCGTCGAGTAAACAATCTTCGGCAGCGGCACGCCATACTGATCGGTCGGCGTGCCTTCGGTCGTGACGTAGTTGTCGGCGCGCGGCAGCACTTCGCCGAACGGGTGCAGCGCGATCCATCCCGGGTAGCGCCGCTTCACTTCTTTCTTAAACGACGAGCCGAAGCCGGCGACGGTTGACGCGTAAGAGCCGACGCCCGGCTGGCAACCGATGCCCCAGAACTGTATGCCGAAGCCGCGCAGGTAATCGCGCTTGCGCCCGCGATGATTGAAACGCGGCAGGTAGATGTGCTCGCCGCCGATGCCGTCATCGTTGGTCGTCTCTCTGCCGAAGAGTTCCGGCAAAAATCCATAGGCTTCGCTGCGCACCTGCTCGCAGAGGTACTTGCCGATGACGCCCGACGTGTTGCCGATACCGTTAGGGTAGATGGCGGATTTCGAGTTGAGCAGGATGCGCGTCGAATCAATTGCCGATGCGCCGAGCACGACGACGCGACCGCGCACCTGATGCTCTTGTTTCGTGCGGCGGTCGAAGTATTGAACGCCGCTGGCGCGGCCTTCCTGGTCAACCAGTATGCGCGCCGCCACGGCGTTGCCGCGCACTTCGAGCTTGCCGGTTTTCAAGGCCGGCGCGATTAGATAGTCGCCGGCATTAAAGAAGCTCGACGTGTCACAGCCGCGCCCGCAGTTGCCGCAGTAATGACACTTCGCAAAGCCATTGTGATTCTGTGTGAGCACGGCGCGACGCCCGCTGACCATAGGGATGCCGATGCGCGCAGCGGCCTTCTTCAATAAGACTTCGCCACAACGCGGACGCGGCGGCGGCATATGATAGCGGCTGCCGGGCAGCACGTCCGAATCATCATCGCCGCCGCAGACGCCGATCAACTGATCCACCTTGTCGTAGTAAGGCGCGATGTCTTTGTAAGCGATGGGCCAGGGAATCTCCCAGCCGTCGCGCTCGGCGGCTTTGAAGTCAATGTCGGAATAACGCAGGCTGACGCGGCCCCAGACATTCGTCTTGCCGCCGAGTCCCCACACGCGCGTCAGCTCGAACGGCTGCTCCGCAGGCGTAATGACCGGCTGTTCTTTCAGGCTTAAATAAAATTCAGGCGGCGTCTCGCCCTTGCGGACGCGCTCGCGCCACTCGTACGGCGTGACGTGTGACCAGAAGCTGTCGCGGTCGAACTTCTGGCCGGCGTCGAGCACCAGCACGTTGACGCCTTGCCGCGTCAGGTTCCAGGCCGCCATACCGCCCGACGCGCCCGACCCGACGACGATCACGTCATACGTTTTGGGTGAGTTGATGAGTTGTAACAAAACTTACGCTCCTCAAGGTCGGTTGAAGGATAGGCGTGATTGCCGCCGCCGCCATCACTTCTCGAAGGCGACGTTATCGATCACGACGCGCCCCTTCGACGGAATCTCTTGCGCGACGAAGTGGACGGCGGTCAGGTGCTTCAGCACATCGGTCAAGCTCTTGCGGTTCTCGACCCACTTATCCTGGTGGAAATCTTTGAGCTTCAGCTTATAGGTGTTGAAGCCGGGAGTGAGGTGGAACGGGAATCCGAACTGCTCGCCGTCGGCGATATTCACGCCGTTGTCTTTGCTGATCAGCTCGGCCTTCATCGTCGTGATCCCCTGCGCGAAGACCTGCACGGTGATAAAGCCGTAGGCGCTCAAGTCTTCGCCGACCTGTTTGCCGTCCTTGTCGGGCAATCCGCGAATCTCAAGTGAGACGCCGGCGTACTGGTTCGGCGCGGGGATCATAAAGTCGAAGGCGACGAACTGCGACGAGTTCTGCGCCCCCTTGGCGACCATCGGCGTCTGCGGCCAAGGCTTGTCGGAGTTGGTGAATGTGACCGCGTTGGCGGGACTCTGCTGATAGCCCATCAACAGCACCGTGCCGCCGCGCGTGCTCACCGGCAGTCCGTCTTTGAGCTGCTCGAAGTCGGCATAGACGAAACGCGAGCCTTGATCTTTAGGTTTATCTTTGTCCTGCGCCAGCGATGACACAGTAATGAGCATGACAGCAATGGCGACGAGCCAATGTTTCATAATCCATCTCCCTTCAGATTCGTATGAACTCCAGCGTAGGTTGCCGTTAAGATACGCTACGCTCGCTTCGCAGTCAAAGCCAACCGACCCTGCCTTACTTGCTCGATGGGCGAGGCGCGGCAAAGCTATGCAGACGCAGCCAGTCGGCGCAACGCTCCGGCCAGCTCGATAGCACGGGGTCGTTCGGGGCCAGCCCGAAGCCGTGCGGGCCGCGCTCGTACAGGTGCATCTCGTACGGCACGCCGGCCCGGCGCAGCGCCGCCGCAAACAGCAAGCTGTTTTCGACCGGCACCGCTTCGTCGTTGACCGTGTGAATCAAGAAAGCCGGCGGCGTCTCTTTCGTCACCTGTTCTTCGTTCGACATTAATGCGATAAGCTGCGGATCGGGATGCTCGCCGATCAGGTTGCGCTTCGAGCCGCCGTGCGTCTGTTCGCGCATCGTGATGACCGGGTAGATCAGAATGACGAGATCGGGCCGCGAACTGACGCGCTCGATTGCGTCGGCTGAGTCAGCCTTGCCCGCATCGAAGTGCGTGGCAGCGGTCGAGGCGAGGTGGCCGCCCGCCGAAAACCCCAATATGCCGATGCGGCGCGGGTCGATCCCCCACTCGGCGGCGCGTGCCCGCACAGTTCGCAGCGCGCGTTGCGCGTCGAGCATCGGCGACGGGTGATGATAGCGCGGCGCGATGCGGTACTTCAGCACGAACGCCGTGACGCCGATTGAGTTGAGCCATTCGGCGACGGGGCGGCCTTCGTGATCGGCAAGCATCTGGTAGCCGCCGCCCGGACAGATGACGACCGCCGCGCCCGTCGCGCGAGCGCGCGGCGGCAGGTAAGGCGTAAGCGTCGGCACATCCGCCGGCTCGTCGCCGATAGCGCCGGGCGCGGCCTGCGGCCATAGCTTGATTGGTTGAGTGGTCGTTTGCGCGTTCACTGAAAGAGCGAATAGTATCGCAACGAACGCAACGAATGCGAAGCGGTGAAGTGATAATTTCATGGTCTTATTTGGAAACCTCGAAGCGCCCGATTATCAGGGAGGGATGCAACCACCACTGAAATGAATCGGCAGCGTGCTTCTTTAATATCGCAATTGCCGCGCCGAGGCAAGCGCCAGGGAGTTGGCCCGGCTTTCAAAGCCGGGCGGCAATGGTTACAATGCTCGGCTGGCGGTGGCTATGAGCAAAGACAAACCTCTCCGCATTATGATCGCCGACGACCATTTCGTCGTGCGTATGGGATTGGCGGCGGTCGTCAACACGCAGCCGGATATGTCGGTGATCGCCGAAGCGACGACGGGTAAGCAGGCCATCGAAGTGTACCGCGAGCACCGGCCCGATGTTGTCTTGATGGACGTACGGATGCCGGAGATGAATGGCATCGACGCCATCGTCGCTATCCGCAAAGACTACCCGGATGCGCGCTTCATCGTGCTGACGACTTATGACGGTGACGAAGACATCTACCGCGCCCTGCAAGCCGGCGCGCGCGCCTACCTGCTCAAAGACATGCTGCGCGACGAGTTGGTCGAGACCATACGCGCCATTTACGCCGGCCAGCGCCGCATCCCGGCAGAGGTCGCCAACCGCCTGGCCGAGCGTATGAACCGCACCGAGCTAACGGCGCGCGAGCTTGAAGTCCTGAAGCTGATCGTGCAGGGCAAAAGCAACAAGATCATCGCCTCGGACCTGTCGATCTCAGAAGGCACGGTCAAGATTCACGTCAACAACATCCTCAGTAAGCTCGGCGTCAGTGACCGCACGCACGCGGCCACCTTCGCCCTGCAACGCGGCATCATCCACCTGGATTAGGCGACGCGGCGACACGGCGAAGGAGAAACCGCAGGCGAACCGCTCATTTTTCTCCGCGTCGTTTCCCGCCGGGCCGGACTATAACTAAAGATATAGGCAAATCTGGTACTCTGGTTTAATGACAGGCGAGCCGTCTGCGGTTATTCTTCGTCTGTACTTAACGGTAACCTCAAAGTTCTAGAGCGGATTTCAAAAGGTGTAAGGGCACGGCTCTTGCACCTTTTCTTATAACTAAAACAAGATGAAACCGCTCCTGCTGTCAGGTCTCAAAGCCGCAGCTTCTAATT
>JBJMGV010000002.1:0-17913 GCA_045807725.1 Blastocatellia bacterium
GACAACTCGCAGTTGGAGATCGAGTTGATCGTGCCGATTGCGATGGAGAAGGGGCTGCGGTTTGCGATACGAGAGGGCGGTCGCACGGTCGGTGCCGGCTCCGTCTCTGAAATCCTGGAGTAATCACGGCCAGTCGCTAATGGAAGGCAACGTGAATGTCTGCGCTGACGGCAACCAGAAGCGCGGACATCGATAGAAGCGAAAGAGAATTATGCTGAACGAAAAGATTCGCATCCGCTTGAAGGCTTACGATTATCGCGTGCTTGACCAGTCAACGGCTGAGATCGTTGATACTGCCAAGCGCACGGGCGCGCGTGTCGCGGGGCCGATTCCGCTGCCGACGGTGAAGAACAAGTACACCGTGCTGCGCAGCCCGCACGTCGATAAGAAGTCGCGCGAGCAGTTCGAGATTCGCACGCACAAGCGGCTGATGGACATTCTCGATCCGACGCCGCAGACAGTTGACGCGCTGATGAAGCTCGACCTGCCGGCGGGTGTGGATGTCGAAATCAAAGCCTTCGGCAAGGACCACAAATAAAAGTAATGAGTAATGAGTGATGAGCGATGAGTTAAAGATGAACGCGCGGCGTTTCTCACTCATCACTTATCACTCACCACTCATCACTCAGGACTAGAAACATGGTCAACGGAATTATTGGCAAAAAGCTCGGAATGACGCAGATCTTCGGGGACGATGGCACGGTCACGCCGGTGACGGTGATTAAGGCCGGCCCCTGCATCGTCGTGCAGAAGAAGACCGTCAACACGGATGGCTACGACGCGGTGCAGCTTGGTCTGGTCGAAGAGAAAGCGCCGCGCAAGGTGAACAAGCCGACCGAAGGGCACTTCAAGCGTGCCGGCGTGCCGCCGACTCGCGTGCTGCGCGAAGTGCGCGTGCAGGCGAGCGAGGACGGCACCAACGTCGGCGATAAAGTGCTCGTCGATATCTTCAACCAGAACGATCTGGTCGAGATCATCGGGCGCTCGAAGGGGCGCGGCTTCGCCGGTTTCATGAAGCGTCACGGCTTCGGCGGCGGGCGGGCGACGCACGGCTCGATGTTCCACCGCGCGCCCGGCGGCATCGGCGCTTCGGCCTATCCGTCGCGTGTCTTCAAAGGCACGAAGATGGCCGGCCACATGGGCAACGAGCGCAAGACGCTCAAGAACCTGCGCGTCGTTGCCGTTGATGCGGATAACAATCTGCTGATGATTCACGGCGCAGTTCCCGGCCCGAATGGCGCGTACGTGCTGATTAAGAAAGCGCGATAGAGCAGGATGCAGGATGCAGGATTCAGGATTCAGGGCTGAACGGAGGACGCGACATACCGCTCTCCTTTCTCACCTGAATCCTGAATCCCGACTCCTGAATCCTGGCGGAGCATAATCATGCCTGTTGTGAAGGTTAAGAATCTGAAGAATGAAGAAGTGGGCGAGTTGACGCTGTCTGAAGATGTGTTTGGCGCGCCGCTCAACAAGTCGCTCATCTACGAAGCGGTCAAGTCCTACATGGCCAACCAGCGCGCCGGCACCAGCGCCACCAAGACTCGCGGCGACACAAGCGGGTCGGGCAGGAAGCTCTGGAAGCAGAAGGGCACGGGCCGCGCTCGCATCGCCAGCCTGCGCTCGCCGTTGTGGAAGGGCGGCGGCAACGCCCACGGACCGCAGCCGCGCGACTGGTCATACAAGCTTCCGAAGAAGATGCGGCGCGGCGCGATTCGCTCGGTGCTTTCCGAGCGACTGCGCGAAGGCGGTATTACCGTCGTCGATAACTTCGAGCTGGCAACGCACAAGACGAAAGACTTCTTGGCAACGCTCGCGGCGCTCGGACTCGAAGGCCCGACGCTGATCGTTGAGGCCATCGAAAACGGCAATCTGGCGCTGTCGTCGCGCAACCTGCAAGGCGTCACCTGTGTGTCGCCCGGCGGCATCAACGTCTACAACCTGCTGACGCACGAGCAGGTGGCAATGACGAGAGACGCCGTGGCCTTGCTTGACCGTCAACTCGGCGGCTCAAGCGCGCAGAGCGAAGGCGCGCAGCCTGTAGGTACAGACGAGTCGGCGGCAGACGAGCCGACGGCAGCCGATGACGCGCAGGAAGCGCAAGAGGAATAGTAATGAAAACGATTTGGGACATCATCAAAGGGCCGGTCATCACCGAGAAGGCGCTGACGATGAAAGACGAGCCGGAGGCGATGGGCCGCGACGGCAACGACCGCCAGTTACTCACGCTCAAGGTCAACGTCCACGCCACCAAGCCGGAGATCAAGCGCGCCGTCGAACAGATCTTCAAAGTCAAAGTCGATGAGGTGCGCGTCGTCAACTATCGCGGCAAGCAGAAGCGTCTGCCGATGCGCCGCGAAGTGGGCCGCCGCTCCGACTGGAAGAAGGCTTACGTCACGCTCAAAAGCGGCGAACGCCCGATCATGTACGAAGACGCAATCTAGCGATTTTGGATTTTCATGGCTTGGCGCTTCGCGCCGGCGATTTTGGATTTTGGATTGAGGAACGGCGTAACATCCAAGGCTTCAGTCTGCTAATCCAAAATGGAAATGGAAAAGTGATGGGAATTAAAAAGCTAACACCGACATCACCGGCGCGGCGCTACCAGACTTATCTGACGCGCGACGAGATCACGACCGACACGCCGTACGAGCCATTGCTTGCGCCGAAGACGCGCATCTCGGGGCGCAACAACAATGGCCACATCACGATGCGGCGTCGCGGCGGCGGCAACAAGCGCCAGTATCGCATCGTAGACTTCAAGCGCGACAAGACCGGCATCCCGGCCAAAGTCGCCACCGTTGAATACGACCCGAACCGCTCGGCCAACATCGCGCTGCTCTGTTATGCTGACGGCGAGAAGCGCTACATCATCGCGCCGCTCGGCTTGAAAGTCGGGCAGACGGTGGTGAGCGGCCCCGAAGCCGACATCATCGTCGGCAACGCGTTGCCGCTGCGCTTTATCCCGCTCGGCACGACGATTCACAACGTCGAGTTGCGTCCGGGCAAAGGCGCGCAGATGGTGCGGGCCGCTGGCGGCGCGGCGCAGTTGGTCGCTAAAGAAGGCGACTGGGCACAGCTTCGCTTGCCGTCGGGCGAGATTCGTCGCGTCAACATCGAGTGCTACGCGACCGTCGGCCAGATCGGCAACATTGAGCACAGCAACGTCAGCCTCGGCAAAGCGGGCCGCACGCGCTGGCTCGGTCGCCGCCCGAAAGTGCGCGGCGTGGCGATGAATCCTGTGGATCACCCGCACGGCGGCGGCGAAGGCAAGACCAGCGGCGGACGCCACCCGGTGACGCCTTGGGGCCAGCCGACGCGCGGCTATAAGACTCGCAACAACAAGCGCACCGATAAATTCATCGTGCGCCGGGCGAAGAAATAACGGCAGTGGCCAGTGGCCAGTGATCGGTGGTCAGTTCGGACTGCTGATTTCTGAGCACTGACCACTGGCCACTGACCACTGAGTGAGTTATGGCAAGATCAATTAGAAAAGGGCCGTTCATTGACGACTCCCTGATGAAGGTCATCACGCGAATGAATCAGGCGAACGAGAAGCGCGTCCATAAGACGTGGTCGCGCCGCTCGACGATCACGCCTGAAATGGTGGGCCACACGCTCGCCGTTCATAACGGCAAGAAGTTCATCCCGGTCTACGTTCAAGAGAACATGGTCGGTCACAAGCTCGGCGAGTTTTCGCCAACCCGAGCATTCAAGGGCCACCCCGAAAAGAGTGACAAGACGGCTAAGAAGGGAGGCAGGTAAGCGATGAAGGCACGCGCAGTCGCCAAGTACATCAAAGGCTCGCCGCAGAAAGCCCGGCTCGTCATCGACCTGATTCGCGGGCGCAACGTCAACGAGGCGCTGGCGATTCTGAAGGGCACTAACAAGCGCGCCGTGACGCCGATTGAGACGACGCTGCGCTCGGCCATCGCCAACGCCGAAGTGAAGGCCGAGCAACTCAACGTTTCGATTGACGTTGACCAGTTGAAGGTCTCGATGGCAACGGTTGACCTGGGGCCGACCAAGTATCGCCGCCGCGTCCGTCCCGCGCCGATGGGCCGCGCCTACCGCGAGCGCCGCTGGCAGAGCCACATCACCATCGAAGTCGAAACCAAGAAGGAAGAAGAGTAATTATGGGTCAGAAAGTTCATCCGTACGGGTTCCGGCTCGGCGTCAATCGCTCGTGGCACTCCAACTGGATCGCTAAGCGCGAATACGCCGACCTGCTGCACGAAGACTTGAAGCTCAAGCGCGAATTGAAGTCGCGCTTCGCCGGCGCTGGCGTCTCCGGCATCGACATCGAGCGCGCCGCCAACAAGCTGAAGATTATCATCCACACCTCGCGCCCCGGCATCATCATCGGGCGCAAGGGCGCGGAGATCGATAAGCTCAAGCAGGAGATTAAAGAGCGCACGGGCCGCGAGGTCTACGTCAACATACAGGAGATTCACAAGCCTGAGTTGAACGCGCAGCTCCAGGCCGAGCAGATCGCGCAGCAGCTTGAGAAGCGCATCGCTTTTCGTCGCGCCATGCGACGCGCGGTCGAGAACGCGCAACGCTTTGGCGCGCAGGGCATCAAGGTGCGCGTGTCGGGCCGCCTGAACGGCGCGGAGATCGCTCGCAGCGAATGGTATCTGCAAGGCCGCCTGCCGTTGCACACGCTGCGCGCAGACATTGATTACGGATTTGCCGAAGCCAACACGACGTTCGGCGTCATCGGCATCAAGGTGTGGATCTATCGCGGCGATGAGCTGACCGCGCGTCGCGGGCCGCAGGCGAGAAAAGTTTAACGATTTTAGACTTTGGATTGCGGAACGGTGCGTGATCCTCTAATCCAAATCTAAAATCCAAAACTCAAAATCGGTGAAATTATGGCTGAGTATAAAATTCCCAAGCGAATGAAGTATCGCAAGCAACAGCGCGGGCGCATGAGCGGTGTGGCGACGCGCGGCGCAGAGATTTCTTTCGGCGAGTACGGGCTGAAGGCGCTGGAGCCGGCGTGGATCACTGGCAAGCAGATCGAAGCCTCGCGCGTGGCGATGACTCGCTTCATCAAGCGCGGCGGCAAAATCTGGATTCGCGTCTTCCCGGATAAGCCCATCACCAAGAAGCCTGCGGAAACCCGTATGGGCAAGGGCAAGGGCGCTCCCGAAGGCTGGGTCGCCGTCGTTAAGCCGGGCCGCATCCTCTTCGAGATGGAAGGCGTCGATGAGAAGACCGCCGCCGAAGCGATGCGACTGGCGGCGCAGAAGCTGCCCATCAAGACCAAGTTCATCACGCGCAAAGATCAAGATGCAGGAGGGCTGGTATGAAGGCCGACGAGATACGCGATTTGAACGACGACGACCTGCGCGCCAGAGTCGCTCAGTTGAAGGAAGATATTTTTCGCATACGCTTCAAGCTGTCGCTCGGAAATACCGATGTGGTCAAGAATCTGCGCGAGTCGCGCAAAGATTTGGCGCGTGTGCTGACCTTGATCCGCGAGCGCGGCCTGGAAGCAGGGAAGTAAGAGTCGCGGGGCGTTCGCCGATTAGCGCCCGCTGAAGGACGAGTATGGAAGATACCAATCAGATCAATCCGACTGAAGAGACGACGACCACTGAAGCGGCAGCCGTCGAGGCCACGGCTTCGTTGCCAAAACGCCGCCGCCAGGAGAAAGTCGGCCTGGTGACTAGCGACAAGATGACCAATACGGTCGTGGTCCGCGTCGAAAGGCTGGTGCGTCACCCGAAGTACAGGCGCTACATCCGCCGCCGCACCAAGTTCATGGCGCATAACGAGATGGACGCTAAGGCCGGCGACACAGTGCGCATCGTCGAGACGCGACCGCTGTCGGCCCGCAAGCGCTGGCGCGTCGTTGAGATTATTCAGAAAGCACGCTAGCAGGGGCCGGGTGACAGGGGCCAGGGCCGGTGAAGCACACGATCTTCTAACCGGCCCCCGACCCCTGACCCTGACCCCTCATCGGAGATGAACCATGATTCAGATGAGATCAATCCTTGAGGTCGCGGACAACTCCGGGGCCAAGCGTATCTCGATGATCCTGCCGGTCGGCGGTCACACGGGATCACGCGCCGGGCTTGGCGACGTTATCACGGCGGCGGTCAAAGAGGCCACCCCCGATGGCGCGGTCAAGAAGGGCCAGGTTGTGCGCGCCGTTATCGTCCGCACGCGCAAAGAGACGCGCCGCAGGGATGGCACTTATATTCGCTTTGATCAGAACGCGGCGGTGATTATCAAGCCCGATAACGAGCCGGTCGGCACGCGCGTCTTCGGCCCTATCGCCCGCGAGTTGCGCGAGAAGCGATTCATGAAGATCGTCAGCCTCGCGCCGGAAGTGATTTAAGTTGTCAGGATTCAGGATTCAGGATTCAGGGGAGAAGAAAGGCGCAACGCAAGCGGGCCTTTCCACCTGAATCCTGAATCCTGAATCCTGAATCCTGAGGAGTTATGAACCTAGAAATCAACGTACGAAAGAACGACCGCGTCGTCGTCATCACCGGCAAAGATAGCGGCAAGACGGGCCGCATCATCGAAGTCCTGCCGCGCAAGCATAAGGTGATCGTCGAGGGCGTCAACGTCGTCAAGCGCCACACCAAGGCCAACTCGCGGCGCGGCGTGCAGTCGGGCATCCTCGAACGCGAAGCGCCGATTGATGCCTCGAACGTCATGTTGCTGTGCCCGCACTGCGGTCAGGCGACGCGCTCCGGCCATCAGGTGCTCGAAGATGGCAAGCGCCATCGCGCCTGCAAGAAGTGCGGCGCGGCGATTGAAAAACAGTAACCGATAACCGCGCGGGGAAGCTCTTGAGAAGGAGCGGCGGCGTGTGAAATAAGCTACTGAAGGCGCGCCCCGGCGCATCAGGTGCGAGGACGAAATGGCAGCAAGACTTAAAGACAAATACACGAGCGAGATTCTGCCGGCCTTAATCAAGGAGTTCAACTACACGAACCCGATGGCCGCGCCGAAGATTGAAAAAGTCGTTTTGAATATGGGCGTGGGCCGCGAGGCGCAGAGCAACCCGAAGGTATTCGATCAGGCGACGATGGAACTGGCTACCATCGCCGGCCAGAAGCCGGTCATCACCAAGGCGAAGAAATCCATCGCGGCGTTTAAGCTGCGCACGGGGATGCCGGTCGGCGTGTCGGTGACGCTGCGCGGCGAGCGTATGTATGAATTCCTGGATCGCTTCATCAACGCCGTGTTGCCGCGCGTGCGCGACTTTCGCGGCATCAGCCCGCGCGCCTTTGACGGTCGCGGCAACTACACGATTGGCATTAAGGATCAATTGATCTTCCCGGAGATCGACTTTAACCGAGTTGATCGCACGCGGGGCATGAACATTTCGATAGTGACGACGGCACGCACGGACGAAGAAGGGCGCGCTCTGTTGCGCCAATTCGGCATGCCGTTTATGAAGTAGTCAGTGGTCATTAGTCAAAGGACGAAGAATGGCAAGAACATCATCAGTCTATAAAGCGAATGAGCTAAAGCGCGCAATGGCCAACGCCAAGTCGCGGATCAAAGAGCAGTACGGCGCTGCCGGTAAGAAGGAAGTCAAGCGCGCCAAAGCGGCAGGGATGAATCTGAACGTCTTTTCGTCGCGCATTCATAACCGCTGCCGCCGCTGCGGTCGCGGTCGCGGCTACCTGCGCAAGTTCGCGCTCTGCCGCATCTGCTTTCGCGCGCTGTCGCTCGAAGGCCACGTTCCCGGCGTGACGAAGTCGAGCTGGTAATAGCTTGTTGTCAGTGGCCTTTGACCAGTAGTCAGTTCATCTCAACTGACCACTGATCACTGACCACTGACCACTGAATTCAGGAGAAGTGATGACAGATCCGATTGCTGATATGCTCACGCGTATGCGTAACGCCTACGCGGCCAAGCACCCGAAGGTGGACGTGCCGGTCTCGAACATCAAGCTGGAGATCGCGCGCATTTTGAAAGAAGAAGGATTCATCAACAACTATAAGGTCATCGGCGAAGGCGTGCGCCGCAACATCCGCATCTATCTGCGCTATGGCACTAAGGGCGAGCAGGTGATCTCGCGGCTGGAGCGCGTGTCGAAGCCCGGCTGCCGCGTTTACATCAAAGGCACGGCAGTGCCGAGCGTGCTTGGCGGCATCGGCGTCAACATCATCTCGACTTCGCGCGGATTGATGACCGACCGCAGAGCGCGCCGCGACAAAGTCGGCGGCGAGTTGATCTGCCGGGTCTACTAAGAGAAGGATTCAGGAGTCAGAAGTCAGGAGTCAGAATAAACAAAGAAGCCGGCGCTGAGCGCCTCTGCTTTCAATCTGAATCCTGAATCCTGAATCCTGACTTCTGAATACGGAGTTATCATCATGTCGAGAATAGGCAAGAAGCCGATCAGCATTCCAAAGAACGTCAAGATCAACATCACGGATGGCGTGATCGAGGTGAATGGCCCGAAGGGGCAACTGACGACCAACGTGCCCGCTGGTATTACGTTCCGCGTTGACGGCGATCAACTCATCGCCGAGCGCGAGAGCGACGATCACGCCGCCCTGCACGGTCTGGCGCGGGCGCTGGTGCAGAACGCCGTCACCGGCGTCACCGACGGCTATTCGCGCCAGCTTGATATAGTCGGCGTCGGCTATAAGGTCGAGTTGCAGAAGACCCGCGTCATCTTCAACCTTGGGTATTCGCATCCCATCGAGTTCCCGCTGCCGCCGGGGATCGATGTGCGGGCCGAACGCATCAACAAGCCGATCCAGCAGTACCAGACGACGCTCACGGTTACCGGCATCGATAAGCAACAGGTCGGCCAGATTGTTGCCGATATGCGCAGCCTGCGCCGTCCCGACCCGTACAAGGGCAAGGGCGTGCGCTATGCCAACGAAGCGTTGAAGCTCAAGCCCGGCAAGACCGGCAAATAAAGTAATGAGTAATGAGTGATGAGCTGGGCGCTCTACTCATTACTCATCACTCATCACTATAAGTCGCTGAAGTGATGCCCATAGCCGGGCACAATCAGCGATAGAAGGACAAACGAAATGGCACAGAAGAGCAGACAGGACATCCGGCGGGCGATTCATCAGCGCATCCGCCAGAAGGTCAGCGGTTCGGGCGAGCGCCCGCGCCTGGCCATCTTTCGCAGCGTGAATCATATCTACGCGCAACTGATTGACGATGCGCATGGCGTGACGCTGGTTTCGGCCTCGACCACTGAACCGGGTTGGAAGGGGCGCACCGGCGGCAACATCGCGGCGGCCAAAGAGATCGGCAAAGCGATTGCCGAGCGAGCGAAAGAGAAGGGCATTACGCGCGTCGTCTTTGATCGCGGCGGCTACCTCTATCACGGGCGCGTGCGCAGCCTCGCCGAAGCGGCGCGCGAAGCAGGACTGGAGTTTTAATAATGGAACGAATTGACGCATCGGGTCTCGACCTGAAGGATCAGGTCATTTCGATCAACCGCGTGACCAAAGTGGTCAAGGGCGGCAAGAACCTGTCGTTCGCGGCGCTGGTCATCGTCGGCAACGAGAATGGCGTCGTCGGCTTCGGCTCCGGCAAAGCTCGTGAAGTGCCGCTGGCCATCAAGAAGGGCATCGAAGCGGCGAAGAAGAATCTCATCCGCGTGCCGCTGTCGGGCAACACCCTGCCGCATCAAGTGACGGGCGTCTTCGGCTCTGGCCGCGTGCTGCTCAAGCCCGCGCCCGAAGGCAAAGGCGTCATCGCCGGCGGCGCGGTGCGCGCCATTATGCAGTTGGTCGGCGTGCGCGACGTGGTGACGAAATCCATCGGCACGTCGAACCCGCACAACGTAGTCCGCGCTACATTTGAAGGTCTCAAAGAGTTGAAAGACCCGACTTCGGTGACGCGGCTGCGCCGTCAGGCGGCGGAAGAGGCGGCGAGCGCCTAAGTCTCATTCTCGGATTTCACACCTGATTTCCGAATCGGTTTGAAGGGAGTCCATATGGCAACGGCCAACAACGAAGCGACTGGCGCGACGATCAAGATTCAGTGGTATCGCTCGACCATCGCCACGCCGAAAGCGCATAAAGAGATCGTTCGCAGCCTGGGGCTTACCAAGCTCAACCAGATTGTCGAACGACCGGACACGGCGTCTATGCGCGGCGTGGTCAAGAAGGTCCCGCACCTGCTGAGAATTGTTGAATAGAATACAGGATTCGGGAGTCAGGATTCAGGGAGACGCCAGCAGCGATTCGCTCTCCTGATCCTGCCTCCTGAATCCTGCCTCCTGAATCCTGGAGTGCAAGCAATGGCAATAGGCATACACAACATCGGCGCGCCGAAGGGCGCAAATAAAGGTAAGAAACGCGTCGGGCGCGGTCCCGGCTCCGGCCTCGGCAAGACTGCGGGGCGCGGCCACAAAGGACAGAAATCGCGTTCCGGTTATTCAGGCCGTCCCGGCTTTGAAGGCGGCCAGATGCCGCTGCAACGGCGGCTGCCGAAACGCGGCTTCACCAACATCTTCAAGAAGGTGTGGATCGAAGTGAAGCTCACCGATCTGGTCAACCACTTCGACGAGAGCGAATCGATCACGCCGGAGTTGATGGTCGAGCACGGCTTGATTCGCAAGAGCCACCTGGCGCGCTTTGATGGCGTCGTCATCCTGGGCGGCGGTGAGGTTGGCAAGAAGATGAACATCACGGCGCACCGCTTCACGAAATCGGCAAGGGAGAAGATTGAGGCCGCTGGCGGCACGGCCAGCATCGTCGGCGCAGGCTTCGAGGCGTAATCGTTATTTCGATTTCTGGTTTCTGCCCGGCTTCTTGTAAAATAGACGGGCATCCGAAAGCCAGAGATCGCCGCGCGCGGTCCGCTCATCGCCCAGGGGAATTGCAAAGTCATGATCGAGAATTTCGTCAACAGCGTCCGCAACATCTTTACCATCCCTGACCTCCGCAAGCGTGTCTTGTTCACGCTGGCGATGCTGGCCATTTACCGCATCGGCTCGCACGTGCGCACGCCCGGCATTGACCCGGTCGTGCTTTCGAGGCTGTGGGAGCAGGGCGTGATGCATCGCAGCCTGGCCGGCGTGATGGATCTATTTTCAGGCGGCAACTTCCGCGTCGTCTCCATCTTCGCGCTCGGCATTACGCCGTACATCACGGCCTCGATCATCTTGCAATTGATGACGGTCGTGAGCGCGCGGCTGAAGGCATTGCAGGAAGAAGGCGACCTGGGTCGCCGCAAGATCACGCAGTACACGCGCTACCTGACGGTAGTGCTCTGCGCCGTGCAGTCGTTCGGCATCGCCTACTGGTTGCAGAATCAGGTTATGGGCGCTGAGCAACTGGTCTATACCCCCGGCCTGAGCTTCATCCTGATGACGATGTTGACGCTGGCCACTGGCACGACGTTCATTATGTGGCTCGGCGAGCAGATCACCGAGCGCGGCGTCGGCAACGGCATCAGCTTGATCATCTTCGCCGGCATCGTGCTGCGCCTGCCTTCGGCGGCACAGACGCTATACGAGAAGCTCACTGGCGGCGGCACAGGCCAGGCCATCGGCGTGCTGTTGCTGGTGGTGGCGATGATCCTGGTGATTGCGGCGATTGTCTTCGTCGAGCGCGGCTTCCGCAAGATTCCCATCAACCACGCCCGGCGCATGGTCGGTCGCCAATCCATCCCGCAGCAGCAGACACATATGCCGCTGAAGGTGAATATGGGCGGCGTCATCCCCGTCATCTTCGCGTCTTCGATCCTCGCCTTCCCGCAGACCATCTTAGGATTTATGGGCGGCGATCCCGACAGCACGACGGGCTGGAAGGCGTGGCTCGGACGGCTTGCGAGCGAGCTTGGCGGACAGGGCCACCCGCTGCATTACCTCGTTTATGCGGCGGCGATTATCTTCTTCACCTTCTTCTACGTGTCGATTATTTTCAACACGGATGAGGTGGCGAACAACCTCCGCAAGAATGGCGCGTTCATTCCCGGCATACGCCCCGGCAAGCGCACGTCGGATTATTTGAATGAGATACTGACGCGGTTGACGACCGCCGGCGCAATCTACCTGGCCGTAGTGGCGTTGCTGCCGCAGTTCATCCTGTCGGGATTTGCGGTGCAGTACCTGCCCTTCATCGGGCAATCGCTCGACGCCTTGCTGCGCGGCAACCCGCTAACCTCGTGGATCACGACCGGCATCGGCGTGAATTTCTACTTTGGCGGCACCAGCCTGCTGATCGTCATCGGCGTAGCGATGGACACGATGAATCAGGTCGAATCGCAATTGATTATGCGTCACTACGACGGCTTCCTCGGCCCGCGCGGGCGGCGATTGCGAGCGCGGCGCTCGTATTGAGTTATGTCGAACATCTACGTTTTGATGGGGCCGCAGGGTGCTGGCAAAGGCACCCAGGCGAAACTGTTGGCAGACCGCTTAGGTCTGCCAATCGTCGCTACGGGGGACATATTGCGCGAGATCGCCGCCACCGGCACGCCGCTCGGTCAACACGTCAAAGAGGTTCTCGCGTCGGGCGAACTGGTGAGTGACGACATTCTGGCCGAAGTCGTCAAGGGTCGTATATGCAAACCGGATTGTTCGACCGGCTGCATACTCGATGGCTTCCCACGCACATTGCCGCAGGCTCGCTTGCTTGAAAAGGTTGCGCACGAGGACGGCAGTTGCATCGTCGTCATCAAGATCGATGTGCCGCACGAGTTGCTGCTGCGCCGCTTGACGGGTCGGCGCATCTGCAAACGCTGCAACACGATCTATCACGTTGAGTTCAAGCCGCCTAAACAGGATGAACTGTGCGACCTCGACGGCGAAGCGCTCTTCACCCGGCCTGACGATAATGTTGAAGCGATTCAACAGCGCTTGCAGTTGTACGTCGATAAGACCAAGCCGCTGCTCGACTACTACGGCGAGAGCGGTCGCCTGCACCGAGTCGATGGCACAGGGACGCCTGAGAATGTCTTTGACCGTATCGCAGCGGTCGTTGCCGGAGAGTCGAACGGCGAAAGAGGAAACGCGGCGCAGTGAGTCAACAGGAATAGGGGCGAGCCGAGAGTGCCGAGTGTTGGTGTACGGCGCACAATGCGTCTCTTCTCACCCTTCACGCATCACTCTTCACTTCGTAGTCACGCTGGTTATGGTTATCCGAAAATCGAGAAACGAGATCGAGAAGATGCGCGCTGCCGGGCAGATTGTCGGGCGTGTGTTGAGGCGGCTGTCGGAAATGGTCCAGCCGGGCATCACGACGCGCGATCTGGATGCCGAAGCCGAACGCTTGATTCGTGAGGCGGGCGCTGTGCCGACGTTCAAAGGTTATCACGGCTACCCGGCTTCGATCTGCGCGTCGATCAATGATGAAGTGGTTCACGGCATTCCCTCGAATCGCAAGCTGCGCGAAGGCGACATCATCGGCATCGATTGCGGCGCGACCCTTCGCGGCTACGTCGGCGATGCGGCGGTGACGCTGGCGGTAGGCCGCATCAGTGATGAAGTGCAGAAGCTGATGGAGGTGACGCGCGAATCGCTCTTTAAGGCCATCGAGCGCTGCCGCATTGGCAACCGCTTGGGCGATGTCTGCCACGCCGTGCAATCTTACGTCGAGCCGCTCGGTTATTCGGTGGTGCGCAACTTCTGCGGCCACGGGATTGGTCGGGCGATGCACGAAGACCCGCAGGTGCCGAATTACGGCAAGCCCGGAACCGGGCCGGTGCTGCGCGAAGGCTGGGTTCTGGCTATCGAGCCGATGGTCAACCTCGGTCGTCACGATGTGAAGATGCTGTCGGACGGCTGGACGGTGATCACCCTGGACGGCAGACCTTCGGCGCATTACGAGCACACTGTAGCAATCACCGAAGACGGGCCGCAGATTCTTACCGAACTGAACGGCGACGGCAACCGCCTGTGATGAAGCCGGGCCGGCGCGGCGGCAGGTTGCGAATCCTGGCGGGCGATGGTAAACTAATCGTTTCTTGTGCGTGAATATTTCTTCACCTAGCGCCCGCCGCAAGCGGGAAGGAAAGCGATCATGAAAGTCAGGGCATCTGTTAAGAAAATGTGTGATAACTGCAAGGTCATTCACCGCCGCGGCGTCGTCAGGGTGATCTGCACCAACCCGAAGCATAAGCAGCGGCAAGGATAAATCAGGACGGAGGACGAATGGCACGCATCGCAGGCGTAGACCTTCCGGCAAACAAGCGAGCCGAAATCGGTCTCACATATATCTACGGCATCGGGCGCGCGCGCGCGAATCAGATTCTCGGCGCGGCAGGCGTCAACATTGACAAGCGCATCCGCGAGTTGAGCGAAGAAGAGGTCAACCGCATCCGCTCGGTCATCGACCAGCAGGGCATGGTCGAAGGCGACCTGCGCAAAGAAGTGCAGATGAACATCAAGCGATTGATGGACATCGGCTGCTACCGCGGCCTGCGCCACCGTCGCGGCCTGCCGGTGCGCGGTCAGCGCACCCACACCAACGCGCGCACGCGCAAAGGCCCGCGCCGCATGACCGTCGCTAAGAAGAAAGCGCCGGGCAAGAAATAACCATAGTGACCAGGGGCCAGTAATCCGTGGGCAGTTAGTTAAGCTAACCGGCCCGCTGCTACTGGCCACTGCCCACGGATTACTGATTACTGATTATGGCAAAAGCACAAGCAAAAGGCGGCAAGAAGAAAGCCTTCAAGCGCAAAGAGCGGCGCATCGTGCCGCAGGGCATCGTTCACATCCAGGCGAGCTTCAACAACACACTGGTGGCGATCACCGATATGTCGGGCAACCTGATCAGCCAGTCGTCGGCAGGCGCGCTCGGCTTTCACGGCTCGCGCAAGGGCACGCCGTTCGCCGCGCAGCAGGCGGCCAGCCGTGCCGCGCAGGCGGCGCGTGACGTCGGCATGCAGCACGCCGAGGTCAGAGTCAAAGGGCCGGGATCAGGCCGCGAATCGGCGGTGCGCGCGATCCAGTCCGCCGGCATCAATGTGTCGATCATCCGTGACGTCACGCCGATCCCGCACAACGGCTGCCGCCCGCCGAAGCGTCGTCGCGTTTAGTCAGAGATTTTTCAAAGAGCGGGCCGGCGCGGCCTGCTCTTGCTTGATTTCATGTTCAGGTGCGTGCCGGCATTACGCCGCCTGCGCGCCTTAAAGGAAGAAGAGCCGTTCGATTTTAGATTGACGGGACTGGCGTAAGGTCATTGTCCACCAATCGAAAATCGAGTTGCTTGTAAACTTTTACCGGTTCCCGCGAGGAACGGTAGATGGAGGGAGAACGCATTGGCTAGATATCGTGGTCCGGTGTGCCGTTTGTGCCGCCGGGAAGGAATGAAGCTGTTTTTGAAGGGCGAGCGGTGCTACAAGCCGAGCTGTCCGATTGAAAAACGCGGCACACAGCCGCCCGGTCAGCACGGTCGCAACGTCCGCCGTGCCAAGCTCATCGGCTACGGCGAGCAATTGCGCGAGAAGCAGAAGGTCAAGCGCATTTATGGCATGCTGGAGCGCCAGTTCCGGCTCTATTTCGAGCGCGCCGTGCGCACCAAAGGCGTCACGGGCGAGAACTTGCTCGCTTTGCTTGAGCGTCGCCTCGATAACGTCGTCTATCGTCTCGGCTATTCCATGTCGCGCCCGCAAGCGCGGCAGCTAGTCAGCCACGGTCACGTCCTCGTTAATGGCCGCAAAGTGGATATCCCAAGCTTCCAGGTCAAGGTCGGCGATGAAATCACCATCCGCGAAGGCAGCCGCGCCAATGGGCACATTCAGAGCGCCTTCCAGACGGCATCGGGGCGCGGTCGCCCGGGCTGGCTCGAAGTTATCTCTGCTGATGATATGCGTGGCCGCGTCGTTGCCTTACCGCGCCGTGAAGACATTGGCCAGAATATCAACGAACAACTTATCGTCGAGCTTTATTCCAAGTAGTTCACGCAGGGTGTTGGGGGTCATCAGCTGGGATTCAGGCGGGCAGCCGCCGCCAATCAGCTCATGACACTCAACACCTATAACCTGTCTGAGGGGAAGCAATGACCAACACCGAAACCCAATTCATGATTGGATTCCAGAAGCCGAAGCGCCTCGCCTCTGAATCGGAGACGGCGACCAGCCGCTACGGCAAATTCTACGCGCAGCCGTTCGAGCGCGGGTTCGGGACGACTATCGGCAACTGTCTGCGCCGTTCGCTGCTCTCGTCGGTCGAAGGCGCGGCCATCACGGCGATCAAGATCGAAGGCGTGCTGCATGAGTTCTCTTCGATCCCCGGCGTCGTCGAAGATGCCACCGACATTATCCTCAATCTCAAACGCATCCCGTTCAAGATGCACGGGGTAGGGCCGAAGACGTTGCGGGTCGAGCGCACCGTGCCGGGCGAGATGCTTTCGGGCGAGATCGAAACCGACAGCGAAGTCGAAATTCTCGATCCCAACGTCCACATCGCGACGGTTTCCGAAGGCGGCAGCTTGGCCATTGAGATGCGCTTGAAGCGGGGCCGCGGTTATATCAGCGCCGAGCGCAATTACGACGAAGACCTGGCCGTCGGCTATATCCCCATCGATTCGGTGCATTCGCCGGTCAAGAAAGTCAACTACACTGTAGATTCGGCGCGCCTCGGACAGGACACCGATTACGACAAGCTGACGATTGAAGTCTGGACGAACGGCTCGGTGCAGCCGGCCAACGCCATCGGCCTGGCCGCCAAGTTGATCAAAGATCATATGCAGATCTTCATCAACTTCGAGGAAGAGCCGGACCATGCCGACGGCGATGCCGAAGGCGGCGAGCGCGGCGCATTCAACGAAAATCTCGACCGCTCGGTAGACGAGCTGGAACTGAGCGTGCGCTCGTACAACTGCCTGAAGAACGCCGACATTCGCACCATCCGCGAACTGGTGCAGAAGAGCGAAGCCGAGATGTTGAAGACCAAGAATTTCGGGCGCAAGTCGCTGAACGAAATCAAGGAGATTTTGCAGTCCATGGGGCTGCACCTCGGCATGCGCTTCGACGATCACGGGCGGCTGATTGACGAAGCCATCGCGTAGAGGGAAACGATGAATGATGAATGATGAACGCTGAATTGCTCGACTGTATTCACCGTTCCTTGTTCATCATTCATCATTCATCATTCATCATTTTCTTTCCTGGGGTTTGTTATGCGACATAAAGTGGCTCATAGAAAACTGGGGCGCAAGACCGAACATCGGTTATCGATGCTGCGCAACCTCTGCACTTCGCTGATGGTCGAAGAGCGCTTGATCACGACGCTGCCGAAGGCCAAAGAGTTGCGCCCGTTCGCCGAGCGCGTCATCACGCTGGGCAAGCGCGCGCTCACAGCCGAAGGGCCGGAGCAGGCGCTGCACTTGCGGCGTCAGGCGGCGGCATACTTTCACAGCGGCAATGCTAACCGCACGCCGGACGGCGGCTACAAGCGCCCGCGCGCGCCGCGCACTGCCGGCGTCGCCGCCGTTGACAAGCTGTTTGATGAAATCGCCGCGCGCTACACCGAGCGCCCCGGCGGTTACACGCGCATTCTCAAGCTTGGCACCCGCCGCGGCGATGGCGCTGAAATGGCCTTGATCGAATTGATTGGCAGCGAAGTCGCGCCCATCAAGGAAGAGGCTAAGCCCGAAGCCAAGAAGAAGCGCGGCCTGCTCGGTCGGTTCAAAAAAGATCAACCGAAGGCATAAGCCCGGCCAACGCGCGCGGCACCAGCAGGCGGGCGGTTGGTTGAGCCTTCGTTGTATTATTGAAAGCCTCAGCCGCACGCGGTTGAGGCTTTCGCTTATTGAGTCGGCGTGTTAGGGTCTGGTTTCTGGAAAATCACAGCAAGCCACGCTAAACCTGAACGGGTGAGGGCAAACGATGGATTTGAAAGAGGTCAAAGAGCTTATCGAGCTGGTGGGCGATAAGGGCTTCGCCGAGTTCGAGATTGAGCACGAAGGCTTTCGGCTGCATATCAGCCTCTCCAAAGAGCCGGTGGTAATTCAGGCGGC
>JBJMGV010000003.1:0-10616 GCA_045807725.1 Blastocatellia bacterium
GTGTCGTCGCGGTCGAAGCCGTGCCGGCTGTCGCGAAGGCGTAGCCGCTCTTTGCGCCGCTGCCCAGCACGCTATCGACGCTGCCTTCCGTGTTCAGCGCCGGCAGGTCGGGCGCGAAATCTTTGCCAAGTCCTCTGGTGGACTGGTAAGTCGCCTGCGCTGTGCCGATGGTGCGCACTGCGCTGATGGCCGCCGCTTCGTTGGCCGCCTGGCGAGACTTCAACAGGTTCGGGATGGCGATGGCGGCGATGATGCCGATGATGGCCACCACGATCAACAACTCGATCAGCGAAAATCCCTTTTCATTCTTCATGAGAAACAAGCTCCTTTCAGTATTCTTCAGGATGTTGCCGTGGGCTACAGACCCTAGCGGCCAATCTACGACAGATCGCAGCTTGGAAGAGGGCAATGTCTATGCCAAAGCGGGGCATTCTCGCCCCGCGCTTGAAACTCTATATTTATAAAGGGAATCGTCGCTTGACGGGTTCAGGCAGGTAGGGCAGTCACCGCGCCATAACAAAAAGTGGTAGAGATTCGCTACCGCTTTTTGTCAGAAGTGAGTGGTTATCTGGGGATCGGCGAACTGTTCGCGTCCGCCGGCGCGCCGAGGTTGTGGCGGATGACCGTGGTGTCGTCTACGAAGTAATAAGGCAGGTTCGTCGGGTCCTCTGTCGGCGTCGCCTCGCAGTCGAATTTATCCCCGGCGCTGGTCACGTTGATGGCAAAGAGATAGGAACTCTTGCTGCCGATGCTGAGCGAATTGTCGAGTGTGCCTTCGGGCGCTAGCTCAGCTAATGTGCCATATTGCTGGAATTTTTGCCTGTAGAGTTGTTGCGCGGTCGTGATGGTGCGCAATGACTGCACCGCCGATGCCGAGTTGGCCGACTGCCGGGCCTTTCTCAAATTCGGCATCGCAATAGCCGCGATCAATGTAATGATCGCTACAACGATCAGCAGTTCTATCATTGAAAAACCACGCTCGTTCTTCATAGTCAGCTCCCTACCTGTGAAATATGCGAACCGATAAACTGCTTCCGTCAAATAGCAATGCCTGTGCCAGCCATTGTCTTCCAAAACGAGACGCATCCGGCTCATCAAGACGTGAATGTTACAAAATTGATTCAAGCGAGGAAGTTAGCGGGCGAGGGTTGGCAGAAAAAATAGCCGATTGCAGATTCAATGACGCATAACAGAAGGGCGACCGCCATCGGGTCGCCCATTTGCTGTTAAGTCAATTTGAGCGAAAGCCATCACGTCTATCCTTTGTGCGCGACGCTATCGCCGAGCGGGCCGGACTCGCGGATTAGGCTCGCCGTCTGACGAATCTTGTGCTTGTCGAGCAGGTGACGGAGCGACCGCACACTCATCTTGAGCACTTCGGCGGCTCGCGTTTGATTGCCGCCCGTGCGTTGCAGCGCCTTCAAAATATAATCCTTCTCCAATTGCATCAAGTAGGCTTCAAGATCAATGCCGTCGTCGGGCAACTCAAGCTCGGCCATATTGCGCGGCTTGAATTTAAGAATGCGTTCGGGCAGCCACTCCGGGCGCATACGACGGTCGGGAACGCCGGGCGGCGGCCCCTGGTCTTCGCGGCGGCGGTCAAGGCCGGCGATGCGTCCCTGCTCAAGCGCAACGGCGCGCTCAATCGTGTTCTCAAGCTCGCGGACGTTGCCCGGCCAGTCATACGCTTCGAGGTAGCGCATCGCGTCTTCGTTGATATTCATCACCGGGCGGCCCGCCTGCGCGCTGTATTTTTCAAGAAAATGCTGAGCGAGTTCGCGGATGTCGGCGCGGCGCGCACGCAGCGGCGGCAGCTCAATGGGAATGACGCTGATGCGATAGAAGAGGTCATTGCGAAACGTGCCGTCTTCGACCATCTGCGCAAGGTCGCGGTTAGTAGCGGCGACGACGCGCACGTCCACCGGAATCTCTTCGACGCCGCCGACGCGGCGGATGCAACGCTCCTGAAGCACGCGCAGCATCTTGACCTGCATAGCCGGCGTGGTCTCGCCAATCTCATCGAGGAAGATGGTGCCGCCCTCGGCGGCCTCGAACAGTCCCTTGCGATTCGACACCGCGCCGGTGAAGGCTCCCTTCATATAGCCGAATAATTCGGACTCAAGCAGCGTCTCGGTGAACGCGCCGCAGTTGATCGAAACGAACGGCGCGGCGGCGCGATTCGACAAGCTGTGAATGGCTCGCGCGACAAGCTCCTTGCCCGTGCCCGATTCGCCCGTGATGAGAATCGTTGAGTTGGTGGCCGCCACCGTCTCGATCATCTGATAGACCGCCTGCATCTGCGGCGACTTGCCGATGATGTTGTCGAGCGAGTTGCGCTGCCGCAGCTCGCGCTTGAGCAGGACGTTCTCCTGTTTCAGATGCTTCTTCTCTAACGCTTTGCCGACCGATAATTTCAAATTTTCAACATCGAAGCTGGCATCCTTGATGACCAGATCTTCGGCGCCGAGCTTCATCGCTCGCAACGCCGTATCGACGGTCGCAAATGCAGTGATCATAATCACCAGCGTTTCGGGCGAGATTTCGCGCACGCGGGCCAGCAAGTCAATGCCGTTAATGTCGGGCATCTTCACGTCAGAGATAATCAGGTCGTAGACGTTTTGCCTGATCAGGTCGAGCGCGCGCCTGCCATTTTCCGCCGTATGCACGGCGTAGCCTTCGCGCTTCAACACGAGTTCTAACAGTTCGCGCATGCTGCGCTCGTCATCTACGACTAATATCTTCTCCATGCTGAACCCCCACTAGCCTCAAGCTCACCTTGGCCCCGAAAAACGTCACCATCGGCCCGGCTATTCGCGTAGCCTATGTTACTAAATGCGATTTCTCATGACAACGCCGCCACCGTGCGCTCGCCGCTGACGCGGCCCTGAGCCGGAAGCTTAATTGAAAGGCTCGTGCCTTTTCCAGCTTCGGTCTCGACCTGAATTCTGCCGTTGTGGTCGCTCACCAACTGATAAACGATGGCCATGCCGAGTCCTGTGCCACCGCTCGACGAATTGAACGGCTCGAACAACCGCTCCTTCTGCTCGCGGCTCATTCCCTGCCCTGAATCCGCAAAGGTAATGCCGACCTCACCGCTCTCATCGGCCTCCAAGGCGATGCGCAACTCGCCGCCCATCGGCATCGCTTTGATGGCATTGCGCGCCAGGTTCCAGAAGATTTGCCGAATCTGGTTAGCATCGCCGGCATAATAGACCGGCTCAGCCGGGTAGTCTTCGACGAGGCGATGGTCGGCGTTAAGCTCAGGGCTATTGCGCAGCAACGCGGCAGTCTCGGCCAGCAGGCTGCCGAGATCGATCACGGCCTTTTCCATCTTCGGCGGGCGCGCATAAGTAAGAAAGTCCGAGACGATGCGGTTCAAGCGGTCGCTTTCGCGCAGGACGATCTCCATCAACTGCGACTGGTCAGCAGCCAAATCCAATTCGCTAGCCAGCACCTGCACGGAGCCGCGCATCGACGCCAAAGGGTTGCGTATCTCGTGCGCAAGTCCGGCGGCCATCTTGCCGAGCGCTGCCAGCCGCTCCTGCCGGCGCACTTCGCGCTCAAGCTCCATCACGTCGGTGAGGTCTTGAAAGGTGAGCACGTAGCCGCGCGCGTTATCGCCTTCATCAACCAGCGGTGCGACCGAAAAGCCGAGATGGATTTCGCGGCCATCGGCAGTACGACAGCCTAGCTCGAAGCGCGGCGGGCGCGTGCGCACGCGGAGGCTTTCGAGGCCAACTTCGATCTGCTGCTCGATGTCGCCGAAGATGCTAAAGATGTGTTTGCCGCGCACGTCGGGCGCTTTGTAGCGCGTGATCTCTTCGGCAGCGCGGTTGAAGGTGGTGATGTGGCCGCTGAGGTCTGTCGTCACCAAGCCGCTGCGGATGCTTTCGATGATGCGGTCGTTGAAGAGTCGATAGTCGGCCAGATCGCGCGCCGCGCTCGCCAGCTCTGTCCGCGTCGTCTGTATCTCGGTTTCGTTGCGGCGCAGACGGTCAGCCAACTGGCTCGACAAAACGGCGACAGCGAAGATGGCCATCAGATTGAGCGAGAACATGAACTTCTGCCACGTCAACTGCGCGGTCAGATAATCAGGCCAGCCCGGTCCGCGCCCTATCAGCCCGCTCATCGTCGCTACGCTGATGATGATGTAGAACAACTCGCACAGCGCGCCTAGCAGCAGGACACCGTGATTGCCGAGCAGCACACAGGCGGCGAAGAGAATGACGAGATAGAGCGCCAGAAACGGGGATTCGACATCGCCCGTGCGCGCCACTAGCCAGGTAACGGTCAGGACATCGAGCGCCAGTTCGAGGTAGGCCAGCGCGCGATGCGGCAGGCGCGTGCGCATCGCCAGAAAGTAGACGCCGGACATCAATGCCGTCACGCCGGTGACCGCCATCAGCACGGGAAGGAATGAACGCGGCGACGGTTCTTTCTCAATCACGCTGACTGTTAGGAGCAGCGCGCCGGCCACAACCAGACGCGACACTAACAGCCATTGTAATTTCTTTCGCATATCGTGTGTGGCCATGAGCACGTCTCTCTCGCCTCAGGAAGCCATCCGATTAAGCGTAATGCAGCACTTATAAATCACCGCACAGGTGCGAGCCGAGGCTCTGGCTTCTGCGGTAACTCATCGATCAGGTGATTCAAACGTTCGCTTGCGGTGATGATCTTAGAGGCATCAAAGAGGAGGCAGACGGAATATACCATGAGCGGAGACGCGCCTCAAGTCTAACCCTCGAAGAGAGGAATCTCAGCGCGTGAGTATAGGCGGGGTGGATGCGGCGCAGAATCGCGCGATGAAAGAAGCGGCTGTCTCTGATAAGACAGCCGCAGAAGTTTTTTTACAGCTCGCTTTTTTCCGAGGAATCAGCGGCGGTGTTGAACGTCAACGACCACGCGGCGGCGCGCAGTTGTTTCACCTGTTCAGGCGATAACGCTCTGCGCTGAGCGCAACCCGTGATTACAGGCAGCGCCGGCGGCTTTACCTTCACTGTGGCCTTAAAATCCTTAAACCCTTTCGGCGTCAGCTTCTCCGCTTCCTCGATCTTGAAGCGATAGATCGCAAACGCCTGCTTAATCTCCTGCAAGGTTTCTTTGCGAATCACCAGCGCCTTTTCGACCTCGGTGCGAGCCAGCGATTGCGTGTTCACTCGCACGACCGGCGCGATGGCAACGGGCGCTTTCGAGGCCGGAGGATTGATACGCGGCGCGCGCTTCACCGACTGCGGGCAAGCCGGCGCGGGCGCGGCTACAGGCTCGTTATCCCACACCTGATCGCCGATGCGCAGGCCCGGCTCTGCCGTCAATTGCATATCGAGCGGCTGGGTTGAAGCCAGCAAAGGGCTGGCCGTCGGCGTTGTCTCGTCGCTTGCTGAATCCTCAGTCGCAAAACTGAGCGCCAGCAACTCTGCCGCATTGACTGGCTGATAGTTGTCGGCAATCGTGCCGGCGATGTGCCGCCACGCCGCCACGCCAGCCGAGAGATTCAATGACACGCCCAGCGCCTTGAGCGATAACGGCGTGATGATCAGGCTAGCGAACAGGTAGGCCATCGCCAGAGTTGTGTGCTGTCTTTTCGTTGCGTTCTGCATAACCGCCCTCGTACTTTCCGACCCGTTGCTGCTTATTCACACTAAACGGCGAAGACTGCCGCCGGTTCGTTTTTTTCTCTACCAACCCCGACCGCTTTTGGCTGCCGAGTTCATCGTGTTGGTGACGAGTTTACAACAAAGGTTGCAATAATAGTTTTCCAACTTGTAAAAACCTGTAACTTCTCGCCCCCTTTGTGCAACCGCTACGCTGAGAAATACGCAAGCCTTAGCCGCAGAGGGTGCAGGGGATTGCGTTCTCCTCTGCGCCCTCTGCGGTGAATTAACTCGTTCTCAAGTAGAGCAGCTTTCAATCATCGCCGCGCAGGATATGATGATGCGCTTGATTGAAAGACGCAGGCGGGGCCGCTGCTGTTATCAACGGCTGAGTGCTGGTTATTGTGGTGGCTCGTCCTCGCCAAAGAGGCGGCTCTGTTCCAGGCGGGCGGCGCTCGTCATAAAAGGGAAGCCGAGATGTTCGTAAGCCAGCCGCGTCGCCATTCGTCCGCGCGGCGTTCGGTTGAGGAAGCCGCTTTGAATCAGGAACGGTTCATAAATTTCTTCAATCGCGTCCTTCTCTTCGCTGATCGCCGCAGAGAGCGTACCCAGCCCAACCGGCCCACCGTCGAACTTCTCGATGATGGTCGTCAGCAGCTTGCGATCCACGGCATCAAGCCCATAGTGGTCTACCATCATACGATCAAGCGCGTCGGCAGCGACCTCTGACGTGACGCGTCCATCGTAAACCACTTCGGCCACGTCGCGGACGCGGCGCAACAAGCGGTTGACGACGCGCGGCGTCCCGCGCGAACGCCGGGCGATCTCGTGCGCGCCGCTCGCTTCGACCATCACGCCTAAAATCTCTGCTGACCGCTTGACGATCACTTCGAGGTCTTCGATCTGGTAGTAGTCGAGATGCAGCGGGATGCCGAAGCGCCCACGCAACGGCGCAGTGATCAACCCCGCGCGCGTCGTCGCGCCGACCAGCGTGAACTTCGGCAGGTCGAGCTTGATTGAGCGCGCCGATGGCCCCTGCCCGATGATGATGTCGAGTTGATAATCTTCCATCGCCGGATAGAGCACTTCTTCAATCGCCGGATTCAACCGATGGATTTCATCGATGAAGAGTACGTCGCCTTCCTGCAAGTTCGTGAGCAGCGCCGCAAGGTCGCCGGCCTTTTCGATCACCGGCCCGGCGGTCGATTTAATGTCGCTGCCCATCTCGTTAGCGACGATGTGCGCGAGCGTCGTCTTGCCGATGCCGGGCGCACCGTACAGCAGAACGTGGTCGAGCGCCTCGCCACGTTTACGCGCCGCCTTGATGAAGATTTCGAGGTTGCTCTTGGCCTTGTTCTGGCCGATGTATTCGCGCAGCAATTTGGGGCGCAGGCTCAACTCTAAATGCCGCTCTTCGTCGCCCGTCGCATCGGGCGAGATGGTTCTCTCTTCGGACATCACATAAACTCCGGGTTGATTTGATGGGGGTTTCTGCCAAGCAGTTTACCACAAATTGTGGCCGCGCCGGAAAGCCTCACCAAATTTAGTGGCCGCAGCCCTCGCCCTCTCAGTATAATCAAAGGTGCGTAGCGGTTCATCCCGGTTGACCGATTCACGAAGTCCCCTGGCGTGATCGGCTCGGTCGCGCACAATTAACGGCCACAGTTGAGGCAGAGCAATCGTCTAGATACGACATGATCAGGTTTCTTCACATCGCTGACATTCATCTCGGCATCAAGCGGTACAACCTGCCGGATCGCACCGGCGACTTCTTTCGCGCCTGGTATGAAGTTATCGAGCGCCACGCCATCGGTCGGCGCGTTGACTTCGTTGTCATCGCCGGCGACTTCTTCGACCGCCGCAACGTAGACCCGCAGGCAGCCAACCACGCGATGTTCGTTTTGCGCCGGCTTAACGAAGCGCGCATTCCGGTCGTCGTCATCGAAGGCAATCACGATCAGCACGAATCCACCTCGCGCCACTCGTGGCTGCGCAGCTTCTCGCAGTGGCGCTTCGTCAAGCTGCTTGAGCCAACGTGGAGCGAGAGCGGCCCGCAGATGCGGGCGTGGAATGAAGACGAAGCGACCGGCAGCTATGTGGACATCGGCGGCGCGCGGGTCTTCGGCTCGAACTGGTACGGCTCGACCGTGAGCACGGTGCTGCCGCTGTTGGGCGAAGCGGCGCGACAGCACCGGCGCGAAGGCGCGACCAACATTATGCTGCTGCATTCGGATGTCGAAGGCCAGTTGAATCGCCCCGTTCAACATGCCGTTTCCATCTCGAAGCTCGTGACCATGCGTGACGCGGTGGATTATCTGGCGCTCGGCCACACGCACAAGCATTTCGAGATCGAGAACTGGGCTTTCAACCCCGGCTCGCTCGAAGCGTGCAGCGTTGAAGAAGCCGACGTTGAACGCGGCGCGCTCTACGTTGAAGCCGACGGGCCGACAATCAAAAGCGAGTTCCTGCGCGCCGGCGAGCATTATTTCCAACGGCCTTTCAAGCGCATCGAGCACCGCATCAGCGGCAGCGAAGACCCTGAGACGATTCGCGCAGAGATTCTCGATGTGCTGCGCAGCGCGATTGACACGACCGTTGAAGTCGAAGACGAACAGAAGCCGATCATCGAATTATCGCTGCGCGGTTCGCTGGCCTTTAAGAATTCGCTGCTGCAACTCAACAAGCTGAAAGAGCAAGCCATCGAAGAACTGCGTCCGCTCGGCCTCATCATCAACAACAAGACGATTCCCAAACAACTCGCAGTGGCGATGGACCTGACGCGCGACGCGACGCGCGGCGAGCGCGAGCTGCGCGTCATCGAAGACTTGATTAAGCCCGACCCGCGATTCCACCACCGCGCCGCAGAGATCGCCGCCATTGTGATCGAGGCCAAGCGAATGGCGTTAGAGAATGAATCTGCCGAGCGCATACTGGCGTTGATCGAAGACAAATTGTTCGGCCCGCTCGAACAGGAAGCGGAAGCGATGCGCGCCGAGGGCGCGGACTGAAAGCCGATGACGAAACCGCCGGAAGAGGGACAGGTCTGGGAGTGGCGAGGCTTCGGTAAGATCAGTCGCCACATCACGGCTCAGGTCGAAGCGATGCCGATTCGCAGCCGCATACGCGACATTGCGGCGACGGACATCTACCTGATCTCGCCGACCAGTGAGCAGAACGTCAAGCTGCGGCTGACCGACAAAGGGTGGGTGTTGAAATTCAAGCTGCTGCTTGCGAAGCGCGAAGACAGCATCGAGCTTTACCACGAAACCGCGCGCTGGACGTATCCCTTCCCTCTCAGTTCGACAGTGATAAGAGAAGCGGCGCGGCTGCTCGATGTGGCGCTTGCCGATCAGACGCTCGAAGCCGCCGCCTTCAACGAAGCCGAGATCATCACGGCTTTTCATTCAGCGACGCCGACCGTCCTCTCCGTAGAAACGCGCAAGGTGCGTTCGCAATACCAGTTCGATGGCGGCTGGCTTGAGATTGCCGATGTGGATTTCGGCAGCCGGCAGATGCAAAGCCTGTCGCTCCATTCAGCAACGGTGGCCGTCGTCGAGCGGATGGTCGAGCGGCTCCATCCTGACAACAGCCTGACGGTTATTAACTACGTCGAAGCCTGTCGCCGTTTTTACTAAACGGCTGTCGCCGATTAATATGCAAGTCCGAATCGAAAGAGCCGTACCACCATCGCATCAGCGACTAAGCGAAATAGCGTTTGCAGCCAAGCGTCATTGGGACTACCCGGAAGCCTGGATTCATCAGTGGCGCGATGCCTTGACCATCACGCCAGAATTCATTGCCGCCAACGAAGTCTACGCGGCGAGTGTGGATGGTCAGGTCGTCGGCTTTTATGCACTGGTGGGAAGCGATGTGAAGGTGACGTTGGATCACCTCTGGGTGTTGCCTTCACAGATTGGCGGTGGCATCGGTCGAAAGTTATTCAATCACGCGGTTGAGATGGCTCGGCAACAGGGCGCGACTGAGATTGAGATTGAAGCGGACCCGAACGCCGTCGCCTTCTATGAGCGAATGGGCGCGACACGCGTGGGCGAAAACGTTTACGAGCTAGAGGGTCAACCGCGCCGGCTGCCGTTGCTGACCTACAAAGTCGTCTAGTGCAATTCGCCGATGAGCGATGAGATCAGAACACATCAGTGGGCCGTCAGAACTCAATGAGGGAGGTCAGGTTGGCCTCCCTCATTTACGCAAACGAAGTTCGGGCGACCCTGCTGGAGCGCCCTGTCGTCTCGATCCCATTCACGCCTTGATCAATAAAGCAGTGACCGGCTTAGAAAGGTATGTCGTCTTCATCAACTGGGGCCGGCGCGGGCGCGGGCCGCGAAGGAGCCTCTCGGCGCGGCGCGGGCGCGCTGGTAGCCGTCGAGCGCGGCGCTGAAGACTGTTCGCCGTCACCAGCCGAGCCGATGAACTGAAGGTCTGAGCCGCGCACTTCAAGCGAGGTGCGGGCGTTGCCTTCTTTGTCGGTGTACTCGCGCTGCGACAACATGCCTTCGACATAAACCTGGCGGCCTTTGCTGAGATACTGACTCGCAACCTCGGCCTGTCGCCCGAAGAAGCTGACGCGGAACCATGTCGTATGATCCTGAAACTCGCCGGTCTTGTCCTTGCGCCGCTCAGTCGTCGCCATCGAAAAATCGCACACCGGCGTGCCCTGCGGCGTGTAGCGCAATTCAGGGTCGCGGCCCAGGTAGCCCACAATGATGATCTTATTGAAACTGGCCATGCTCTAGACTCCTTTCAATTTGCCACTGTATCACGGATGCAACGTCGTTGCAAGAAGAATTTACAATCGTGGCGGAGATTTCTTGACGCAGGTGATTGTCGAGCAGGCGGGCGGCAGTGGTCAAGCCGCAAGGCAAGCATCGTATGGACGACCTGTGGCTTCTAACCTGATGAGGGCGTTGTTGCATAAAGCAGGGAGACGATAGGGCTGGTATTCTTGATTTGTGAAAACAAAGAAAACCAAACGCCGCTACCGTCTCCGCAACTGGAAACACTATA
>JBJMGV010000004.1:0-36309 GCA_045807725.1 Blastocatellia bacterium
GAAATCAGGTTTGCGCAGAACGGAATAAGTCATCCCGCTGTCATAAATCAACTCTTCATGCCTGAAAGAAAACTCTTTTGGAATCCCTTGAGCTTCCCCTCCCTCCATGTCCTGTCGAAAGATCAGCGCGTCCAGATTTACTTTTGTGGCTTCACGAGGCGGCATATTTTCCTCCAGAGGATTAGAGTCGTTACTATCATCCCCTGAATCCGCTGATTCGTCAAGTATATTATTGCCCAAAATAGCCTCATTTAGACTGCAAAACCTTTATCCATCGGTTCGATTCCGATCGCCGCCTCTTCCTTACTCTAAATCATAATCCTTGCCTAACGACGCGGCACGGGCGCGCACAACTCCAGGTCGTTGCCGTCGGGGTCCGCGAAGTAGAGCGACAGGGCCGGCATCCACGAGTGATAGTGCGGCCCATCTATTTCGACGCCCTGCTCGCGCAACGCTGCCGCGCATCGCTCCATATCTGCTTCGGCGACCGTGAAGGCGAAATGCTGAAGGGGCCATTCCTGTTTATCTTCTTGCAGCACGACCATCCCCGCCTGACCGCCCGCGCGCAGAAAGACCCAGTTGCGCTTCTCGTCGCGTATGCCGACTTCGAGGCCGAGCACGTTGCGGTAGAAGGCTTCAGCCCTTGCCAGGTCTTTCACTTTGATGGCGATCTCATAGATTCCTTGAATCGGCAGCATATCGCGTCTCCTTATAGTTTGTGTTCGCCGTTCACATAATATCTGAAAGCCATCTTCGCCAGCTTCCAGACCTTGCCCCATTCGATGTTGCCATTCTCGCCGCGCATCAGTTGATTCACCAGCATCGAACGCAGATGACGGCCTTCGCGCATGAACATAAATCGCTTGGCATAAGGCCGTGCCACTTCAAAAAAATTAAAGTTGGGATCGACCTGCGTGCCGATGCCTTCGAGCGTCATCACGGCGCGGACAATGTAAGTGAAGCTCGCCGGGATGCGGAAAGGGAACTCATAAATGACATGCGCCAGATCAAAGAGCAGTTCTTTGAAATTCACGTCGCGCAGCTTCAAACTCAGGTAGCGGTCGAACAAGCCTTCGATGATGGGCTTGAATCGCGTCTCTTCGTCCGGCGACAGCTCGATGAAGCCGAGCCGCACCATATCTTCGACCAGCCCCGGCACGTCGCGCTCGACGATGTGGAAGAAGGCATTGATGAGCTGCGATTGCAGTTCGACAGGCAAGCGGCCCACCATCCCGAAATCGAAGAAAGCCAGCCGCCCGTCACTCATCACGCGCAGGTTGCCGGGGTGCGGGTCGGCGTGAAATAAACCGTCTTCGAGCAGTTGCTTGAGGTAGGTGCGCGCCAGCAGCTTGACGATCTCAGGCGGATTATGGCCGGCGGCGGTCAGCCCTTCAACGTCCGTCACCTTGAAGCCTTCGATGAACTCCATCACGATGACGCGGCGCGTCGAAAAGATGTCGTAGATGCGCGGCACGTAGACGTTCGGCCACCTGGCGAAGTTGCGGCGGAAGACTTCGGCGTTGCGCACTTCGGCGCTGTAATCCATCTCTTCATAGATGTGCGCGCTGAACTCGTCAATCGTGCCTTGCCAGTCTACGCCGCGCACGAGATTGGGATAGCGCGCCGCAACACGCGCGATGCGCCGCAGCACGCGCAGATCGAATGCAATCTGCGCTTCGAGGTTCGGGCGCTGAACTTTGATGGCGACAGTCTGTCCTGTGCGTAACTGCCCGCGATGCACCTGGCCGAGTGATGCAGCGGCGATGGGTTGATCTTCAAAGCTGTTGAAGATGTCATCGAGATTGACGCCAAGCTCAGTCTCAATAATTTCGCGCGCAATCCGGGCGGGGAAGGGCGGCACCTGATCTTGCAGCGCCGCCAGCTCTTGAATGTATTCGACCGGCAGCAGGTCCGCGCGCGTCCCCAGCGTCTGCCCTGTCTTGATGAAGGTTGGGCCGAGCCTCAGGAACTTCTCGCGCAGGATCGCGCCTTCTTCGTGCAAGTGCTCGGCGGTCTTATCGCGCTTGCGGCCCAGCCAGTCGCGCGAGTTCAGAAAGACGCGCAGCCCGAACAGCGCGAACGCAATGATGATGCGCAGCATTCGCAGGTAACCGCGCAGGCCTATGCGCTCGTGATGATCTTCGGGACTGGTTTGCTTGTTTATGGCGCGCGCCAATGGTGCGACGCTGATCAAGGCGGGCCGCTTGTCGGGCGGCGCGGCGGCGATTGATTTGACTTCGTGTTCCTGCATCAACGGCTTATACGAACGCGGACGCGACAGCGTTGCTACAAGAAAATTCTAACACAACGCGGGCGGCCCGTTCGCCGTAAGCATAGGAGTCTGAAGAGTCCCGTTAGGAACGAAATGTTTATAGAGCGTGTCTGAGAAGCCCTGAAGGGGCGAGATTCAATAGCCCAGGGCATCGCCTTGGGTACACACAGCGACCATTCCGCAAGCCCTGAAAGGGCGCAATAGGTGATCGGTTATTGCGCCCTTTCAGGGCTTGGCGGTTAGCCCCGCCGCTCACCCAGGGCGATGCCCTGGGCTATTGAATCGCGCCCCTTCAGGGCTTTTCAGAGACGCTCTATAAACATGCGCTCCTGACGGAGCTTGCTTTCCAGTCAGGCTTTACGTACGCGCTGTCGTGTTTGCTCATTCTTCCATTCGCTGCCGCGCGACTCTGTAAAGCAAGAAGCAGAGCAGACCGAACATCACGATGCCGATCAAGTCGGCGAGCGCGCCGAGATTCTCCCAGCCGTGAACGTGAACTGCGTCCTGAATATACTGGATGAGAGAAACCTTGCCTGTCGCTGCCGTCACCGCGATGCCGCCGAGCACCGCAATGACTACGCCGGTCAGCGAGCCGCCGGCGACCAGCCCCGTGCTGTAGAGCATACCGGGACTCAACTCGGACTCCCCCTTCGCGCCCTGCACCCGATCCACCAGCGCTTTAAGCATGCCGCCGATGAAGATGGGCGCGGTCGTCGAAAGCGGCAGGTAGACGCCGACCGCAAACGATAGCGAGCGGATGCCGCACAATTCGACGACGACCGAGATCAGCATGCCGACGAAGACCAGCGCCCACGGCAGGTCTTGCGCGAGCAAGCCTTTGATGATCGTCGCCATCAACGTCGCCTGCGGCGCGGGATAATCCGCCGAGCCGATTGCGTGAGGGATGCCTTGAAATTGCATCGAGCTGTCTATCGCGCGTAATGTTAGTCCGATTACAAAGGTCGAAGCCACCACGCCGATGACCAGTCCGAGTTGTTGATAGATCGGCGTTGCGCCGACCAGATAGCCGGTCTTCAAATCCTGACTGGTCGCGCCTGCGTTGGCCGCCGCGATGCAGACGATGCCGCCGACGATTACCGCCAGCGACTGGTAAACATCGCCCGTCCAGCCGAGGCTGACGAAGATCAAACAGGTCGCCATCAACGTCGCAATCGTCATCCCTGAAATCGGGTTCGATGACGAGCCGATGATGCCGACAATGCGCGAGCTGACCGTGACGAAGAAGAAACCAAAGACGACGACCAGCAAGCCCATCAAGATAGTGCCCGGAAATTTGCCCGGCAGTTGCGGCAGCACGGCGACGATGACGACCAGGATCAGCGAACCGACGACAACATATGTGATCGGGATGTCGCGCTCTGTTCGCGCCGTCTGCACGCCGGACTTCAGGTCTTTCAGGCTCTTGAAGCTCTCGCGGAAGGCCGCGACGATGGTCGGCAGTGTGCGAATCAATGTGATCAATCCGGCGGCAGCCACCGCGCCCGCGCCAATGTAACGAACATAACCGAGGCGAATTTCGTCAGGCCCCATCTGTGAAATCAGCCCGCCGCCCGGCTTCAGGACTTCGGGCAGGCGGTCGCCGATGAAGGCGATCAGCGGGATCAATACGAGATAAGAGAGGACGCCGCCCGCAACCAGCACGCCGGCGATGCGCGGCCCAATGATGTAACCGACGCCGAGGTATTCAGGTGTGATGGCTGCGCCGACGCTCGCGTTCGGGAAACGTGACGTGCGCGGCATCACATAACCCGGCGTCTCTTTCCACAATCCCAGGATGCTCATCGCGGTCTTGTAAAGAACCGCGATCCCCAAGCCCGCGAAGACGCGACCGGCCATCGAGCCGCCGCGCTCGCCGGCGACCAGCACTTCAGCGCAGGCCGTGCCTTCGGGGTAAGGCAGCACGTCGTGCTCTTTGACGATCAGCGAGCGGCGCAGCGGAACCATAAACAGAACGCCGAGGATGCCGCCGACCAGCGACAGCGTGAAGATGTTAAAGTAATTAAAGAAACCTTCGCCGCCGGCCAGAAAGATCAGCGCCGGGATGGTGAAGGCGACGCCCGACGCGACGGATTCGCCCGCCGAGCCAATCGTCTGCACGATGTTGTTTTCGAGGATGGTCGAGCGGCCAAGCCGTTTGAAGACCGCGATGGACAGCACGGCAATCGGGATCGAAGCCGACACCGTCAAACCGGCGCGGATGGCCAGATAGACAGTCGCCGCGCCGAAGATGATGCCGAAGATCACGCCCAAGATGATGGCTTTGATTGTGAACTCCGGGATAACTTCCGAAGCAGGGACGAACGGTTCAAACTTCTTCTGGGTCTCTTGAGCCATAGAGCCTCCTGAGTGCGAAGAATTTGGGCCACAACAGAGCAGCGCGGGATTGTCGTGATCAAGCGAATGTGCAAGCTCCGTAGGAGCGCAATGTTTATAGATAAACGAGGGAACGAATGCAAGCTCCGTAGGAGCGCAATGTCATCACGGCGCTGCTGCGGAGCTTGCGGCAATTGAACGGCTGGCAGCTATAAACATGCCGTGCCTACAGCACTAGAAAACATGCCTATCGAAAAACAACCTTCAGGAACTTGCGCTTGCCGACTTGTATCAGCAACTCGCCCGGTTGCTGACCGACTTCGGCTTTAACATCAGCGACGCGCTCGCCGTTAATGCGAACGCTGCCTTGCTGAACCTGGCGCTGCGCGTCCGATACGGACGCGACGAGGTTGTGTGAAGCGAGTAGCTTGACCAGCCGTACCGCGCCCGCCGGCAATTCGACTTCGGGAATCTCTTCCGGCGTTTGATGCTCGCGGAACATGCGGTCGAACTCGTCGGAAGCCGCCTGCGCTTCGGCTTCCGAATAAAAATCGGCAACGATGTGACGGCCCAGCTCGGCCTTGATGTCGCGCGGGTTGCGCTCGCCGCGCGCTGCCGCTTCTCTCAACATCGCAATCTCGGCGGGCGTCAGGTCGGTGAGTAGCTCATAATACCGCCACATCAAGTCGTCGCTCACAGACATCACCTTGCCGAACATATCGCGCGGCGGTTCGGTGATGCCGATGTAGTTGCCATAACTCTTCGACATCTTACGCACGCCGTCCAAGCCTTCGAGCAGCGGCGTCGTCATCACCACCTGCGGGTCTTTGATGCCGTAGCCCTGCTGCACCTGTCGGGCGATTAGCAGATTGACTTTTTGATCCGTTCCGCCGAGTTCAACGTCGGCTTCGAGCGCCACCGAATCGTAGCCTTGCGCCAGCGGGTAAAGCAGCTCGTGGACGCCGATGGGCGTCTGCGACTCAAAGCGCTTTCTGAAATCGTCGCGTTCGAGCAACTGCGCGACCGTCGCCTTGGCAGCCAGTTTGACAAAATCAGCGGCGTTGAATTTCGAGAACCACTCGTTGTTGAAGCGCAGCTCGGTACGCTCAGGGTCGAGCAGCTTGAAGACCTGCTCTTTGTACGTCTCGGCGTTGGCCAGTATCTGTTCGGGGGTGAGCGCCGGTCGCGTCGCCGACCTCCCCGTCGGGTCGCCGATTAGCCCCGTGAAGTCACCGATCAAGAAGATGACCCGGTGGCCGAGCATCTGAAAGTGGTGCATCTTACGAATCAGCACCGTGTGGCCGACGTGTAGGTCGGGCGCGGTTGGGTCGAACCCCGCTTTCACGCGCAACGGCTTGCCGGTCTTCTCCGCCCGTTCGAGCTTGCGCCGCAGGTCGGCTTCCGAGATGCAATCAACCGTTCCCTTTTTTAAGAATGCAACCTGTTCGTCTAATGTCATAACCTTGAAGAAGTCAGAAGTCAGAAGTCAGAAGAGAGAAGTCAGGAGTCAGGAGTCAGTGAGTCCCGTAGGGACGCGATGTTTATAGTAATTGCTGAAGGATGTGACGAAGCCCCGTAGGGGCGTGATGTTGACATCGCGCTCCTGACGGAGCTTGCTTCTTCTATTGCATCGTTATCTATAAACATCGCGCTCCTAACGGAGCTTGGGAAATTATCAACTCACAACTATCAACTCACAACTATCAACTGGTCACTTGCCACTGGCTACTGACCACTAATTCAGTATCCTACCGCCGCGCCGCCCAGTCGCGGGTCTGACGCACCGAGCCGCACGCCGGTTTGCGCTTCGATCATTATGCCTTCGGCGTCGCCCATATATCCGGGCTTGTCGGCGAATTTGTGGCCGCGCGCTTCGAGCGCTTTGCGCGTGTCGCTGTTCAAGCCATAAGGCTCATAGCGTATGTGGTCGGGCATCCACTGGTGATGATAGCGCGGCGCGTCAATGGCCTGCTGAAGATTCATTTGAAAGTCGAGCACGTTGACGATGACTTGAAAGACCGTGTTGATGATCGTCGGCCCGCCGGGGCTGCCGAGGGCAAACAGCACTTTGCCATCTTTCAAGACAATCGTCGGCGTCATTGCCGACAGCGGTCGCTTGCGCGGCGCGATGGCGTTGTTCTCGCTTTGTAACAAACCATATGCATTGGGCACGCCCGGCTTCGACGTGAAGTCGTCCATCTCGTTGTTGAGCAGGAAGCCTGTGCCGCGCGCCGTCACGCCTGAGCCATAGCTGTTGTTCAGCGTGTAGGTGTTCGACACCACGTTGCCTTCTTCGTCAATCACCGTGAAGTGTGTTGTTTCGGGCGACTCGTAAGCGACCGGGTCGCCTTCGCGCACTTCGCCGCTCGGCGTCGCGCGGTCGGGCTTGATCGTCCTGGCCAGGTTGGCCGCGTAGTCTTTCGCAATCAAGCCGGAGATGGGCACGTCCTTGACGAAGTCCGTGTCACCTAAAAAGGCGGCGCGGTCGGCAAAGGCGCGGCGCTCGATTTCGACCATCAGGTGAATCGCGTCCGACGAATTCGGCTCCATCTCACTGATGTTGTACCGCTCAAGCATGTTGAGCATTTCAAGCAGCGCAACGCCGCCCGATGACGGCGGCGGCATCGTCAGTATGTCGTAGCCGCGATACGTGCCGTGCAGCGGCTTGCGAATCGTCGGCTCGTACTCTTTCATATCCTGCGCGGTGATTAAGCCGCCATTAGCTTTCATATCTTCGACGATCAAGCGCGCCGTGTCGCCTTCGTAAAATTCACGCGGCCCTTTCTCTTTCAATCGAGCCAGCGTTGCAGCCAACTCAGGCTGCACAAACTTCTCGCCTTCGTCATAGCTCTTGCCGTTGCGCAAGAATATGCGATTGCTTTCGGGAAAGCGCGACAACAGGTCGCTACTGGCGCGCAGGCTGCGAGCGACGTGATAGGTCACTTCAAAGCCGTCCGCCGCAAGCCGCCGCGCCGGCTCGATCACATCGGCCCACTTCAGCTTGCCGTGACGCTCTAAGGCGAGCGCGAAGCCGGCGACGCTGCCCGGCACGCCCACGGCTCGATAGCCCACTGTCGAAGCGTCTTTGATGACGTTGCCCTCTTTGTCGAGATACATATCGCGGCTGGCCGCGAGCGGCGCGCGTTCGCGGTAATCAACGATCTCGGCTTCGCCGTTGGCGCGGCGGATCATCATAAAGCCGCCGCCGCCGAGATTGCCCGCCGACGGCCACGCCACCGCCAGCGCAAGGCCGACGGCTACCGCCGCATCAATCGCGTTGCCGCCGCGCTGCATAATCTCTGCGCCGACGCGCGACGCGATAGGGCTGGTCGAAGCGACGATGCCGTGACGCGCACGAACGGGTTGATCGGCTGACGTGCCGGCGGTCGGCGCAGCCGCTACGGTAGTGGCGGGCTTCGCTTCTTGCGTCGCGTTCGTCGTCGTCGGCACGCGCTGGCAGGCGGTCATTGCCGCGATCAAGAGCAGCGAAAGTAATGTCGAACTCTTTTTCATAAAGTCCTCTCGATCAAGTCGCGCTCAATACATTCCGAGATACCAATCGATCAGCGGCTTGCCGACGAACAGCGCGATGAGGGCCGCCGGGCCGAGAAAGACGCCGAAGGGAATCTCCATTCGCATATTGCTGCCGCGCGCCAGCATCACGCCGATGCCGACCAGTGAGCCAATCATCGAGCCGATGAAGATCGTCAGCACAGTCAGTTGCCAGCCGAGGAACGCGCCGACCATCAACATCATTTTTACATCGCCGAGTCCCATGCCTTCAACGTGACGCAGCTTTTCATAGCTCCAGCGAATCAGCCAAAGTGTGCCGCCGCCGGCCAGCATTCCGAGCAACGCGCCGATCAGAGCGAGCGCCCACTCGGAGTGCTCGGTCAAGCCGAACCAGTGCGGCGTGCGGCGAATCTGCCACGGGTCAGGCGCAAGAACGCGCAGCAGAAAGAGCACGGCGAGGCCGGGGAAGGTGATGACGTTAGGTAGCAGCATGTGACGTAGATCGATGAAGACCAGCGGCACGATGAACGAGACGAATGCCAGATCGCCTGCGAGCGTCAGCCAGAAGCGCGCGCCGACCTGCACGTAATGATCGTCGAAGAGACGAAACTGATTAGCGTCTTTGATGAAGACCAGCAGAAAGAGAATGCCGACCAGCAGCTCGACCGCCGGATAAATGGGCGAGATGCCGGCGCGACAGTTTCGACATTTGCCGCCGAGCAGCGCGTAGCTGAACACCGGCACGTTGTCGTAAGGCTTGATGGCCGCGTCGCAGTGCGGGCAGTGCGAGGCCGGCAGCACAATCGATTCGCCGAGCGGGATGCGGTAGATGACGACGTTGAGAAAACTGCCGATGAGCAGGCCAAAGACGAAGACGAAGCCCGCGACGACGTACGGTGACAGGTATTCCATTCAAGCCTTTCAGATGTCACTGCTGTTGCGTTTGCCAGAATCAGTCAAGTGGATTAAATTAGCGCGGCGCAGTATTGTCAAGGTTGGCTAGGCAAAGGGACGCGATGAAGATTTTGCAGGTCTGTTCGGCAAGCGAAATGGGTGGCGGCGAAGTGCACGTTGCGGGTCTGGTGCGGGCGCTGGCGGCGCGCGGCCACGCCGTCTACCTCGCCGTCAGACCGAACAGCCCGTTGCGCGAGCCGCTCGCCGGCGTCATCGCTTCGTGGCACGAGATGCCGCTGCGCAATTCGCTCGACCTGCAATCGGCGCAGGCCATCGCCGACCTCGTTGATGAACACCGCATCGACCTGATTCACGCGCACGTCGGGCGCGATTATCTGGTTGCGGCGCTCGCCTGCCGCCGCAGCCGACGGGCGCGGCTCGTGCTCACGCGCCACCATTACCTGCCGCTCAAACGTAACGCGCTTTATCGCTGGATGCTCGCCGAGACGGCGGCCATCATCGCCGTCTCGGAGTCGGTGCGCGAGTCGATCATCGAGCGTGTGCAGTTGCCGGCGGAGCGCGTCCACACCATCCCGAACTGGATCGACCCGGAGCGCTTTCAGCCGATGGAGCGCGACGTGGCGCGCGGACTGTTCCGCCTGCACGGCTCGCTCGTCGTCGCCTGCATCGGCCAGATCACGCCGGCCAAAGGACAGGAAGAGTTCGTGCGCGCTGCCAGCCGCGTCTCTCAGCGGCGGCCCGACATCGAGTTCATCATCGTCGGCGAAGAACAGAACGACGGCAAGCCGTTCACGAAAGAACTGATGGGGCTGGCCGCCTCGCTCGGCGCGGCAGAGCGGATTCGTTATTTAGGTTACGTTCGACACATTCCCGAACTGTTGGCGGCGGTCGATGTGGTGGTCGTGCCGAGCTGGGACGAAGGCTTCTCGCTGGTGACGATTGAAGCATTGGCGGCGCGTCGCGCCGTGCTGGCGTCGAACATCGGCGGCATCACCGACATCTTGAAGGATAACGTCAGCGGGTTGTTGTTTGCGCCGCGCGACTGGCAGCAGTTGGCCGAGAAGCTGTTGTACCTCGTGTCGGACGCGCCACTGCGCGACCGTCTCGCGGCAGCCGGCCAGCGCGATGTTTACGCGCGCTTCGGGCGCGAGCAGATCATCAACCGCATCGAGGCGCTCTACCTTGATGTGTTGGACAGGGGATGAAAGATATTCTTGAGTCGCCGTTTCGATCCACAATCAACGGGATTCTTGACTTCATCGGTTATGAAGGCTATAGTCCGCATACTTTTGTAATATCAATTCAATATGCTTGAGTGCGCTTCGCACTTCAATAACAGAAGGTCGCCGGATGCTTGCCTGTCTCTTCTGTATGATGAGTCGATCTCAATGGGGTTTTCTGCTGGAGGGGTAAGAGAATAAATGGCCCACCTGAATGGCAGTAGCAAGCCGTTGAACTACCACCTGCAAACCTGTTTTCAGCACGACGCCCTCGATCTGGCGGTCGTAAAAATTGCGAAGCACGAGAATGTTTATACCTGTGGCGGTCGAGACGGGAAAATCTACTTTATCGAAAAGGGCCGGGTGAAACTGGTCACGCTGTCGCCCGAAGGCAAAGAGTGTTTGCTCGCCATCCACCCGGTCGGCGACATCTTTGGCGAGCTGTGCCTGGTCGAAGATGCGCCGCGACAAGAGACGGCGACGGCGATGGAAGATACCGTCTTAAGAATGCTGCCGTGGCGAGAGTTCTTGCGCCTGGTGATGACTAACCTGCTTCACGAAAAATTCATTCGATACCTGACCCAGCGGATTGCTGACCAGCAGCAGGTCATCACTCGCCTGGTGACGGTTGACACCGAACATCGCCTCGGCGAGACGCTGTTGCAGTTGGCGCGCAGGCTGGGAACGTCAGACCCGCAGTCGATCCGTATTGCGCAGAAGATCACGCACCAGGAGCTGTCTGAAATGATCGGCACGACGCGGCCCCGCGTGACCGCTCTGATGGGGAAGTTCATTCGTCTCGGCCTGATTGCTGCGGCCTCGCCGCACGGCCTCATCATCCGTGAAAAAGAGTTGTCGCGTTACCTGTCGCGTCAGCCCTGAGCCGCGAACGATCAGTGTGCTGATAATCTCCTGGCGATGTCTAAAATGAGACAGACACATGGTATTTGTTATCGTAGAATCGCGTGGTCTTTCTCGATTAGTCGAAAGCCAAGACCTTGCGAATCATTACAGAACCGAAAGAGGATTGAGCTGGAGAGCGGCGCGCCGTCTCTGGCCGGTCGAGTTGAGGCGAATGACGGGCGGGGCGAGCCTCTGCGTGATTGACGCGGCGTCAGCCTGACAATGTAATTATGGCAAACAATCTTGCTGAAAAAGTTCACGAAGTCGTGGCCCGCATTTTAACCGACCCGCTCTTTGCTGCCGAAGTAAAGAGGGCCGCCGTCGCGGCGGTTTCCGGCGGCGCGGGCAGCCAGGAGTGGCGGGATTATTTCGAGCGATTCGCTTCGACGCCGGGAGAACTGGCCAACATGGGCGTCGATGACGCGACCGGCTGCACCTGCAACAGCAATACCTATATGACGCTGTCGAGTCTGGTCACGCCGGTTCCCACCTGTTGCGCGACGACGACGACGACGACGACCAGCGGAAATTATTTCGGCGGCTGACGCGCTAACTTTTCAAGCGCGGCATCGCTTCAGTCAACCGGCAGGGGCGGCTGACTGAGGCAAACGATGGCTTCATAGACATACTCGTAGAGCCGCGCCTTTTGCAGCCGGCTCAAAAATCAACGGTGGCCTGAACCTTACAATCCTTACCCAACCCATGTCGCATGGATAGTTGAGAATCTAAGAAAGGAGACCCCATGTCATCGAGCAACATTCCGCAAAAAGTGCAGGAAGTAATCAGTAAAGTTCTCAGCGACCCGCAGTTTGCGTCTGAGCTTCAGCAGAAGGGCCTTGCGGCCATTCGCGCCGGCGCGGGCAGCCAGGAATGGAACGAATACTTCGACTATTTCGCTTCCTCACCCGGTGAATTGTCGACTCTCGGAGCCGCCAGCGCGACAAGCTGCACCTGCAATAGCGCGACCTACACCACGCTATCAACGCTTGTCACTCCGGTGCCGACCTGCTGCGGATTCACCGTCACGACGACCACTTCCGGCTAATCTGTCGCCGACAGGTTGAGCCGACATAGGGTTCAGCGTTATGTTTCGACCCATGCCAAGATCGGGTTGGCATGGGTCGAAATCTTCATCGGCCATGACCGCTGCTGAAAACATAATGGCATTCGGGCCAATTGGATTTCATCCGATCTTTTGCGCCGGGCGATTCTGCGCGCGGGATCAAAACGAGCGATTGAACAGGAAAGGAAATGAACGCAATTCAGATGCAACAGCCCGCCGCCGGCTTGCGCAATCTTGAAGAAGAGTGGCGACGGCTGGCCGACGAGTTCTTGCCGATCCACAGCGACGAGAGCGAGAACTGGCGCTATAGCCGGCGAATGGGGCCCGACGACCCGCCGCAAGGGTGGAAGCTGCATATTTCAGCGACCATTCTGAATGCCGCCGCCGTCTTCAAGGCGTGCGCTCCTTATCTTCGATCTCGTAATATTCTTTTCAAAGCCGCCCGCACGATTGACATACTCGGCAAGCTCAACAGCGGAATCATCTACGGCTTCAGCCAGGTCGGCAAGTTCATCACTGTCTATCCGCAGACCACGGCGCTGGCGCTCAAAGTGGCTGCCGACCTGCACGAACTGACGCGAGAGTTTCAAGCGCCGCCCGTTCCTTACGATCTGCCGTATCGTCCCAACAGCCTCATCCATTATCGCTATGGCGGCTTTCAAATGATCGAGGTCGAACTGGCCGGCGGCCAGCGCAGCACGGCGATTCGAGACCCGGCGGGCAAGCTCTGGACCGACAAACGCGAGCCGGGCACAGCCGTGCCGGTGTGGGTTCAGAATCCATTTGAGGTCTTCGCTGAAGAAGCCGATCCGAGCAGCCCGCTCTGCACACAATTTTTGACCTACGACGCGCTTTCGCAGCGCGGCAAAGGCGGCGTCTATCTGGCCATCGATCTACGCCGGATACCGGCGCGCAAGTGTGTGCTGAAAGAAGGGCGGCGGTTGGGCGAAGTCTCGATTGATGGCCGCGATGGCCGCGACTTTGTGGCCTATGAAGAGGGCGTGCTAAAAGCGTTGAGTGCGTGCGGCCTGCCGGTTCCTGAAGTGCTGGCCAGCTTCGATGTCGCCGGCCACCGCTACCTCGCGTTGGAGTACATCGAAGGCGACAACCTGATGGAGATTTGCTCGCACCCGCGCCGCAAGCTGCCGCTTGCCACGGCTGATGCGCTGGCGGCGCGCATCGCTGAGCTGGTGGCTCGCGTGCACGAGGCCGGCTGGGTCTGGCGCGATTGCAAGCCGCTCAACTTTATCACCTCGTCGGCGGGCGAGGTTCGGCCTCTCGATTTTGAAGGAGCCGTGCGCGTCAACGAGCCGACTTCGATCATCTGGGGCACGCGCGGTTATACGCCGCCTGAGCTGAAACACGGGCCGGTCACTGGCACGAATTTACCTGAAGATCTGTATGCGCTCGGCGCGACGCTGCATCAGCTTTACACGTCGCTCGTGCCGATTGAGCAAGGCGCGGGCAATGAGCCGCAAGTGGCGCGGCGGCCTGCGGTCGGCGCGTTGCGCAAGGGAATGTCTGCCGACACGCGCCGAATCATTGATGCGCTGCTCGACCCTGATCCGCGCTCGCGCCCGACGGCGCGCGAGGCCGCTGCGGGGTTGATGAAGCGCGTCTCGGCTGAGCCAATTGTTATTCAGGCGTCAAAGCACCGACGCCGCTTCAGAAAGAAAGACCTGCAAAACCGAGCGCAGCCGCTCGTCGAAAAGATTCCCGGAGTCGAGCGGCTCATAATTAGAGAACAAGCGCCGCCAGCGGCAGCGCTCGCCTGATGCCGCCTGCGCGTCGGCGTTGACTGATGGAAGGGGGAAGCTTGGCTTCATCGCTGTCAAAGAAGATTCACGAGGTGACGGCGCGGATTCTGACCGACGCGACCTTCGCAAAAGAGGTTCGTGAAGCCGCGCTGAAGGCGGTTAAGGGCGGCAGTCAGAGCGAAGAGTTCAAACGTTACTTTGAATACTTTGCCTCGACGCCTGGCGAGCTGTCAGCAATGGGCAATCCGTCTGAAGGCGGCTGCACGTGCAACAGCAACACGTGGTTTACGCTTTCGAGCCTGGTAGGGCCGCTGTATACTTGCTGCGCGACGACGACGACGACGACGACGACAGGCAATTTCTTCAGCGAGTAGACGGCCTGTTGACTCGCCGGCGCGCGGCGCTTTTGATTTGATGATAGAAACTCACGTCCTCTCGTTGTGGAGAATTGAATGGCCAATCCGCTCTCGCTGAAGATTCAAGAAGTCGCCAGCCGCGCGGTGAACGATCCAGACTTTGCTGCCGAGCTAAAGCAGGCGGCGTTGGCGGCAGTCAAAGGCGGCAGCCGTTCTCAAGCCTTCAAAGATTACTTTGACCGCTTTGCCACCACGCCCGGCGAGCTGGCCAATCTTGGCCCCGAGTTCGGGGCCGATTGCGCCTGCAAGAGCAACACCTACCTGACGCTTTCCAGTATGGTGTCGCCGATTCCGGTCTGTTGCAATATGACGACGACGACGACGACGAGCGGCAATTTCTTCGGCGTATGACCGGCGCGCGGTGAGTGAATGGGCGATGCGATCTTTCTCGAAACCGCTTCACAAATCGCCCGGCGGCTCTGCCAGTCGGCGGTGTGGCAAGAGAATCGTTGCCGCTGGATCGGTTTGACTCCGGTTGATATCACCGGCGGCTATAAACACCTCGAACGACCCCTCGGCCCTGATCTGTATTGCGGCGCTGCCGGCAACCTTTACTTCTTAGGCCGGCTGTTTCGCCTGACCGCAGAACCCCAGCTCAAGCTTACCGCCGAAGGCGCGGCCCGCGAGGCGCTGGCGCGCAAGGATGAATTTCAGCCGCCTGTGCGAATGAGCTTTTATTACGGACAGGTGGGAATCGCCTTCGCCCTCGTCGAATGCGGCGAAGCATTCGGCGACGATCAATGGATCAAGCAAGGGCTGCGCTTGCTCAAGGTCTTGAGCCGGCGCACACAACGAGGACTGGCGAACGATTTTCTGCTTGGCATCGCCGGCGCGGTCCCGGCCCTTCTCAACCTCTATGATCGTTACCCGGAAGAGTGGCTGCTGGCATTCGCCTGCCGCCTCGGCGACGACTTGCTCAAGCAGGCGAAACGCCGCGACATCGGCTGGTCGTGGGAAGCTTTCGGGCCGCTGACGCCTTACCACATTGATGACTTGACGGGACTGGCGCACGGCGCAAGCGGCGTCGCCTTTGCGCTGCTTGAACTCTACGGCGTCACCGCTAACGCGACCTATAGGGAAGCGGCTGAAGAAGGCTTTCGCTACGAACGCCACTGGTTCCGCGAGGAGTCCGAGAATTGGCTCGACCTGCGGTTCGTGCCCGGCCCGGACGGAAAGAATCATAACAACGGCAGGACGTTCCAGATTCAATGGTGCTACGGCGCGGTCGGCGCAGGGCTGACGCGATTGCGCGCTTACCGTCTGCTCGGACGAGCGCATTATCTGCACGAAGCCGAAGCGGCGTTGCGCACCACGCAGCGTGACCTGGCGCGATTCCCGAACAACTGGCAACCCAATTACTCGCTTTGTCACGGCCTCGCCGGCAACGCGGAAATCCTGCTTGAAGCCAGCGCCTTGCTTAACCGGGAAGACCTGCGGGTTGCTGCCGAGCAGGTCGGCTGGCAGGGAATTGAATTGTATGAAAAGCCACAACGGCCCTGGCCGAGCGCGTTGAATAAGAACGAGATTCCGGCGCTGATGACGGGAGTGGCGGGGACAGCCTATTTCTACCTCAGGCTTTACGACGCAGAGCGGACACCGAGCATTCTGCTTGTCACTTCACAACGCCTGAACACGATGGTTTCGACAGAAGGTGAACGCTCGGCGAGGGATTCCTGATATGCCCGGCAAGCCCACGACCATTCTAGTGACCGGCGCGACCGGAAAGCAGGGCAGCGCGACGGCTCGTCACCTGCTGGCGCGCGGTTATAAAGTGCGCGCGATGACCCGCGACCCGTTGCAGCCGAAGGCGCAGATGCTGGCGCGGTCGGGCATCGACGTGTGCCGCGCCGATCTTGACGATGCCGATTCCGTGAGGCGAGCGCTCGAAGAGGCGCAGGGCGTCTTCAGCGTTCAGAGTTTTGTCGAGCACGGCCCGGAAGGCGAAGTCAGGCAGGGCCGACAGCTTGCCGATCTCGCGTTGGAACAAGGCGTCGAGCATTTCATCTACACGTCGGTCGGCGGCGCTGAACGCGAGACGGGCATCACGCACTTTGAAACGAAGGCGCGCATCGAAGCGCACATCGCGGCCATCGGATTGCCCGCGACGGTGATCCGCCCTGTCGCCTTTATGGAGAGCTTCAGCTACCCGTTCTTTATCACGATGCTCTGCGCCGGCGTCTTGCTGGGCACACAGGAACCGCAAGCGCGCTGGCAACTGATCGCCTGCGAAGATGTCGGACGGATTGCGGCGACGATCTTCGCCGAACGTGATGAGTTTCTTGGCCGGCAGATCGAGATCGCCGGCGACGAGCCGAGCATGCTCGAAGCCGCCGATACCTTCAGCCGCGTTCTGGGCCGGTCAGTGAAGTATGTTCAAATACAGTCAGGCGGTTTGAGTTCAGAGATCGCTCAGGGGATAGATGGCTTCAATCGAACCGGCCAGTTTCAGGCTGATGTAAACGCCTTGCGCTCTCGATGGCCCGCTCTGCTCACGCTTGAGCAATGGCTGCGAGCGCAAGGCTGGGACCACTTGATGGATCGCCCGCACGAAGTGGAGCTTATGTTATAAACATTACTCTCGGCCCGCCGCGACGCGCGATGGCTTAACCGCCAGCTCCCTTTCGCAGTTTACGCGCTTCATTACTCATCTCCCATAGCTTCAAGTTTTTCAGGAAGGCATAGTGCGCCGCGAAGCGCGCGATGGCATACCCTTGCGCGCCATCGAGGAAACCGAGCTTGAAGAGGTAAGATCGCAGGAAGGTCAGCGGCGGCGAGAGGATGATGGAAAGGATGGAAGCGCGCTTGCCTTGCGCGCGAGCGGCGGCGGCGGCAAGCGTTGTGTAGCGATCAATACGCTGGTGATGCGCGGATGCGCTCTCGACGGTGAAATGCAGCAGGTCGCCTTGCAGTCGCGCTAAGGGGCCGTCTACTTCAACGCCTTCGTGAACGTAATCGCCAATCCAGCGCGCGCGGCGGCGGTCATACAATCGCAATTTCCAATCGGGATACCAGCCCGAATGACGAATCCAGCGGCCCAGGTAAAACGCCAGGCGCGGCATCTCGTAAGCGGCTACGCCTGGCTCTGCCGCTTGCCGCAACGATTCAATCTCGCGCCGCAACTCGTCGGAGACTTGCTCGTCGGCGTCTAGGCTGAATATCCAATCGTGGCTGGCCTCGGCGGCGGCAAAGTTCTTCTGCGCCGAATAGCCCGGCCACGCTCGCACGATGACGCGCTCGGTGTAGCGGCGCGCGATCTCGACCGTGCGGTCGCGGCTCTCGGAATCAACGACGATGATCTCGTCGGCCCACGCCAATGATTCAAGAGCGCGGGCGATGTTGGCCTCTTCGTTGAAGGTGATGACGGTGGCGGTGATCTTCATCCACGGGCCAGCCTTGCCATAGAAACACCGCAGACGCCGGATGGTTTATTCGCTGAGCGTCACGCGCGTGATGCGGTCGCCGGCGCGCAGTTGATTCACCGCATCCATCCCGTCGGTGACGCGACCGAAGACGGCGTAGTTCATATCGAGAAACGCCGCCGGCCCCAGCGTGATGTAGAACTGGCTCGACGCGCTATCGGGATTCGCCGACCGCGCCATCGCCAACGCGCCGGCCTGGCCGTGCGGCAACTCGCGCGAGACTTCGAGCTGGATGCGCCGCTCGCGGCCCGTCTGCGGGTCTTTGAAACCGCCCGTGCCATTGCCGACCGGGTCGCCGCCTTGAATGACGAAGCCCGGCTCGTAGCGGTGAAAGGTCAGGCCGTCATAAAAGCCGCGCTCAACCAGATCGATGAAGTTGCCGGCGGTGATCGGCGCTTTGTCTTCGTAAAGCTCGATGGTGATCGCGCCCTTGCTGGTTTCCATTATTGCTTTGCGATTTGCCATGCGTTTCTCCCTTTGATGAATTTCCCGGATCGAATGTAGCACCCGCAAACGGTCTTCTCAAGTTGCGGCCCGTTGCCGCAAGCTTCTATACTGCTCGGCTCTACGCCTTCATCTAAGGAGTCATTCATGAACGTTACACATCTTTATTGCTCGGCCTGCGGTAACGAGCGCGACTGGAGGCAACTGGTCAACCTCTGCGACTGCGGCAAGCCATTGATGGTCGCTTACGATCTGGAGCGCGCGGCAACGACTCTGCGCAAAGACAATCTGGCCGGGCGCGAGCCGTCGCTGTGGCGTTACCGCGAAGTCTTGCCGGTCACAGATGAGCGCAATCGCCTGACGCTCGGCGAAGGCTTCACGCCGCTCATTCACGCCGAGCGATTGGGTGAGCGGCTGCAAATGTCGCGCCTCTACATCAAAGACGAGTCGCTCAACCCGACGCAGTCGTTCAAGGCGCGCGGCATGGCTGTGGCCATCTCGATGGCGAAAGAGTTGGGCGCGACCAAACTCGCCGTGCCGTCGGCGGGCAATGCGGCGGGCGCGCTCGCGGCTTACGCGGCGAAGGCGGGACTCGAAGCCTACATTTTTATGCCGAGCGACACGCCAACGGCCAACATCATCGAATGCCGGCAGACCGGCGCGCACGTCACCTTGATTGACGGGCTGATTACCGATTGCGGGCGCATCGTCGGCGAGCGCAAAGCCGTGGAAGGCTGGTTCGATGTTTCGACTCTCAAAGAGCCTTACCGCGTCGAAGGCAAGAAGACGATGGGCTACGAGTTGGCCGAGCAATTGAACTGGGAACTGCCCGACGTGATTCTCTATCCCACCGGCGGCGGCACCGGCTTGATTGGAATGTGGAAGGCGTTTGACGAGATGGAGCGAATGGGTTGGATTGATAGCCGCCGCCCGCGTATGGTGACGGTGCAGGCTGAAGGCTGCGCGCCGATTGTCCGCGCCTTCGAGGCGGGCGCGACCGCCGGCGTTGACATTCCCGACGCGCACACTTGTGCAGCGGGCCTGCGCGTGCCAAAGGCGATAGGCGATTTCATTATGCTCGACATCCTGCGCAAGAGCGGCGGCACAGCGGTCGCGGTCACGGATGCCGAGCTGCTCGCGGCAGTCTCGGAGATCGGCGCGGCGGAAGGCATCTTCGCGGCTCCCGAAGGCGCGGCCTGCTTGCCGGCCCTGAAGACGTTGATCGAGCGCGGCGATATTCGTCGTGACGAGCGCGTCGTCTTGTTCAACACCGGCGCGGGCGTGAAGTATCTGGACTGCTTTAAAGCGTGAGCAAAAGAAGTGGTGAGTAATGAGTAAAAGAACGAGCTGTTAGACCCGGCGCGACAGCATTATTCACACTCATCGCTCATCACTCATCACTCATCACTCATCACTGCCTTTCTGGTGTTCACCAGCGAACAAGCGATTCCCATAAACGCAATCGGTCAGGCAGCGGCGCGCGGCGAGATGCGCAAAATGGCTTGATAATAGCGCTTTTTTGCCGGTGCGGGCTGTGGCACGCGGCTTGGCTATAGGGCTGCCGGAGTAGAGCGGTTTTCGTTTGGGTTGCCTCTCAGTTTGGTGCTATGATTTGTGGCAATCATAACGCTCTATTGATTCCAGCAGAACAGGAGTGACGCAATGATTAGTCTGCACAATATTGAAAAATTTTATGAGTCCGGCATCGGCAAGACTTTCGTGCTGCGCCGCATCACCTTCGACATCAAGCCGGGCGAATTCATCTCGATTATGGGGCCGTCGGGCGCGGGCAAATCGACGTTGCTGCATATCCTCGGAATGCACGACAGCTCGTGGACAGGCGAATTCTTCTTCGATGACCAGCCCGTGCATAAGCTCGATAAGAACAAGCGCATGACCTTGCGCAATCGCAACGTCGGCTTCGTCTTTCAGAATTATCACCTGCTCGATCATATGACGGTCTACGAGAACCTGGAGATTCCGCTCTCTTACCGCGACATCAAGAAGAGCGAGCGCGAATCCATTGTCTGCGACGCGCTCGACCGTTTTCAGATTGTCGGCAAGCGCAATCTCTACCCGACACAGTTGTCGGGCGGCCAGCAGCAACTGGTCGGCATCGCTCGCGCCATCGTCCACAACCCGCGCCTGATTCTGGCCGACGAGCCGACCGGCAACCTGCACTCCGAGCAGGGCAAAGAGATCATGGAATTATTCAAGCGGCTCAACGATCAGGGCACGACTATCATTCTGGTGACGCACTCGGAATTCAACGCCTCGTATGGCAACCGCATCGTTCATTTGCGTGACGGCTGGATCGTCAACGATTGATAGTTCAAGGGCAGAAGCCGGTGTTCATTTCCGGGCAGTTCATTCCCGGAAGCGACAACCGATAACCTGCCCATTTATTGGCGGTTTCGTGCTAAGATGAAACCCACAAGCAGTTAGCCGCCGCCGCGTTACTGGCACGAAACTTCCCTAAGGGATGACGGAGGATTGTATGGACGTTCCACGCCAGGGGGCAAAGAAGAAAAAGCAGATCAAGAAGGTGCTGTACGGCGCGGTGTTGATCGCCGTCATCGGCACAGTGACGTTCGCCGTCTCGCGCCTCAAACCGGCGGCCCCGTCGGTTGACCCGAACACGCTTTACAAAGGCACGGTGACGCGCGGCACGTTCGTACGACAAGTGCGCGGCCTGGGGACGCTCGTGCCTGAAGAGATTCGCTACGTGCCTGCGCAGAACGCGGGCCGCGTCGAGAAGCGCTTCCTGCAACAGGGCGCGACGGTCAGCGCCGGCACCGTGCTGGTCGAACTGACGAACCCTGAGCTTGAGCAGGCGCTCGCCGACGCCCAGTCACAGTATCGCGGCGCTGAAGCCAACCTCGCGACCGTCAAGGCGCAGGTTGGCCGGCAGGTCACCGATCAGCAGGCAACCCTCTTCCAGGTGCGCTCGGATTATAAGAAGGCCAAGATGCAATACGAGGTCAACGCCGACCTCGGCAAGAAGGGCTTGAAGAGCGACCTCGAAGTGAAGCTCTCGGAGATCGCCGCCTCCGACCTTGAGAACCGCGTCAAGATCGAAGAGGAGCGCTTGAGGGCCATCGGGGAAGAGGTGAAGGCCCGCATCGCCGCTGAAGACGAGCGCGTGCGCCAGATCAAGGAAGGCGTTGACCTCAAGCGCAAACAAGTTGATTCGCTCAAGGTGCGCGCCGGCATTGACGGCGTGCTGCAACTCTTACAGGTCGAAGTCGGCCAGCAGGTCACGGTCGGCCAGAACATCGCGCGCGTCGCTAATCCAAGCCGCCTGAAGGCTGAGCTGCGCATCGCCGAAACGCAGACGCGCGACATTGCCATCGGTCAGCCCGTCCAGGTTGACACGCGCAACGGCGTCATTCCGGGCAAGGTTTCGCGCATCGACGCGTCGGCGCAGAACGGTACCATCGGCGTAGACGTGACGCTCGAAGGCGAGCTGCCGAAGGGCGCGCGTTCGGATATGAGCGTTGACGGCACGATTGAGCTTGAGAAGCTGGAGAACGTGCTTTACGTCAACCGTCCCGTTCACGGCCAGGACAACGCGACCATCGGATTATTCAAAGTCACGCCGGATGGCAGGTCGGCCAGCCGCGTGACGGTGCGATTGGGCCGCAGTTCGGTCAGCGCCATCGAAATTCTTGAAGGCTTGAAGGAAGGCGATGTCGTCATCCTTTCCGACACGTCGCAGTGGGATAACAATCCCGAAATCCGTCTGAATTAACGCCGCTGGCGGGCGCGGGCTGCCGGCCTGCGCCTCAGTTGCGCTCGCACATTAGGGTTGCGCAAGGCGAGTGGCTTGCGTTACAGTGCAGCATCCGAAATACCCTTAGGAGGAACGAAACGTTATGGCTTCATCTGACTCGCCGCTGATTCGTCTGGAAGGCGTCACCAAGGTCTTTCTCACCGACGAAGTCGAAACGCACGCGCTAGCGGGCATCCATATGGAGATCAAGAAGGGCGACTACATCTCGATAGCCGGGCCGTCGGGCTGCGGCAAATCGACGCTGTTGTCCATACTCGGCCTGCTCGATTCGCCGTCGGATGGCATCTATCAGCTTAATAGCCGCCCGGTCTCTGACCTGCCGCTGTCAGAGCGCGCCCGCATACGCAACCGCGAAGTCGGCTTCATCTTCCAAAGTTTTAACCTGATCGGCGACCTCAACGTTTATGAAAATGTCGAGCTGCCGCTGACGTATCGCGGGCTGAAGGCCGGCGAGCGCAAGAAGCGGGTGATGGACGCGCTTGAGCGCGTCGGTATGGCACACCGAGCCAAGCACCTGCCGAGCCAGCTATCGGGCGGTCAGCAGCAGCGCGTCGCGGTGGCGCGCGCAGTCGCAGGCGACCCGCTCATCCTGCTTGCGGACGAGCCGACCGGAAACCTCGATTCGACCAACGGCGAGGCGGTGATGGACTTGATGCGCGAGCTGCACCAGCAAGGTGCGACCATCTGTATGGTGACGCACGACCCGCGCTACGCCAAGCATTCCGACCGCCAGATACACCTCTTCGACGGTCGCGTCGTTGACGAAGAGCACGAGCCGAAGGCCGAGCACGAGTTGAAAGAAAGCGGCTTTGAAGTGGCGTGAGCCGGGCTGGCCTTTCGCCTGCCGAGGCGAACGACTCTCCCGCAATCGAACCAGTCAAGCCTGACGTTGACTATGGGCGGCACCCCGCGCTAACGCGGCGCGGGGTGCCGCTTTGTCGCGGATGCGGGTATAATATCTTTCGATTCTCAATGTTCATAGAAGCACTTTTCTCATTCTCAAAAGGAGTAAATCCGATAGCCCGCTTCAGCGGGCTTTCCCGCAGGGCAGATAGGCCAGCGCTTTAGCGCTGGTTAAGGATGCGGCGAAGATACGCCATAGCCCGTTTCAACGGGCTTGCCTCAATCGGCTTTAGCCCTCGAAGGCGTGGCTAAAGCCGGGGCGAGAAGGACGCTAAAGCGCCCTTCAGAGATTTGATTCGGTGGCTTTAACCAGCCGTAAACGGCTGGCCTAATTGCCCTGCGGGGAAGCAGCCTGAAGGCCGCTAAAAGAAGACGAAGCGGCAACAGGTTGGCTCAATTGATTGAACCGCTATTATGAAGACTCAGGATTCACCGACGCCGCGCATACTCATCGCCGACGATCAGCCCGACGTGCTCGAAGCGCTGCGATTATTGCTCAAAGGCGAAGGCTTCAAGATCGAAACCGCTAATGCGCCGGCACAAATCATCGGCGCAATCGAAGAACGCGATTATGATGCTGTGCTGATGGATTTGAACTACGCGCGCGACACCACCTCAGGCCAGGAAGGCTTGGATATGCTGTCGCGCATACAGAAGCTCGACAGCACGTTGCCGGTTATCGTGATGACCGCGTGGGGCAGCGTTGATGTCGCCGTCGAAGCGATGCGACGCGGCGCGCGTGACTTCGTGCAGAAGCCTTGGGATAACGCGCGGCTGCTGAGCATCGTCAAGACGCAGGTCGAGCTTGGCCAGGCGTTGCGCAAAGGCGTGCGGCTCGAAGCCGAGAACCAGATGCTGCGCAATGACCGCAAGCCGAAGATGATCGCGCAATCCGCCGTGATGCAGCCCGTGCTCGACATCATTCAGCGCGTCGGCCCGGCGGACGCCAACGTGCTCATCACCGGCGAAAACGGCACAGGCAAAGGGCTGATCGCACAACTGCTGCACGCCGTCTCGCCGCGCGCCGGTAAGCCGCTGGTGACAGTCAACCTCGGCGGCATTGCCGAAGGCGTCTTCGAGAGCGAACTGTTCGGCCACATCAAAGGCGCGTTCACCGATGCTAAGAATGACCGCGTAGGCCGCTTCGAGTTGGCCGAAGGCGGCACGTTGTTTCTTGATGAGATCGCCAACCTGCCGCATAAGCACCAGCCGAAGTTGCTGCGCGTTTTGGAGACTGGCGAGTTCGAGCGCGTCGGCTCATCCAAGACGCGCCACGCCAACGTCCGCATCGTCTCGGCGACCAACGCCAACCTCGATGAAGAGGTGACGCAGGGCCGTTTCCGTCAGGACTTGCTCTTTCGCTTGAACACGGTCGAACTCCATCTGCCGCCGCTGCGCGACCGCCGCGAAGACATCCCGATGCTGGCCAGGTTCTTTCTCAATCAACACGCGCAGCGTTATCGCAAAAACATCGAAAGCTTCTCGGACGCGGCGATGCAGGCGTTGCTCAGATACGCGTGGCCGGGCAACGTGCGCGAGATGGATCACGCCATCGAGCGCGCCGTGCTGATGTCTCTGGGGACGACCGTCGAAGCGCGCGACCTCGGCTTGCAGTCTGGCAAAGAGGCAGCGCGCCGGCTCGAAGATATGAGCCTCGAAGAAGTGGAAGCCTTCTTGATTCAGCGAACGCTGGCGCAGTGCGACGGCAACGTCAGCCGCGCGGCTGAAAAGCTCGGCCTGAGCCGCAGCGCTCTCTATCGCCGTTTGCAACGCTTCGGCCTGTGAAAGAGAGCGAGCCTGGTCAATGACGGAACCTGCCAGCGACAGCGCAACGCCAACCGAATCGCCCGGCGCTTCCACGTCGCGGGCGTCATCGGTCGTTGGGCAACGACAAGCCACGGCCTCAAGCTCTTCACGACAATTCTCCGGCGCTGCGCCGACCAAGAGCGTCATTGTGCCGCGCACGATGCGCCCGCGACTCGACCGGCGATTGCTGTTGATGTCGCTGCTCGCAGGTCTCCCCGGCGTGCTCATCGCCTTGATCATGCTGTGGACTGGTCCCTACACGGCGAAAGTCGTGTGGACGCTATCGGTCGTCATCTGCGGCTTCTGGCTCGGCTTCTCATTCGCCCTCAAAGATCGCGTCGTCTACCCGCTGCAAACCCTGTCGAATCTATTAGCCGCGTTGCGCGAAGGCGACTTCTCGATCCGCGCGCGCGGCGCGTCGGGCGATGATGCGCTCGGCGAGGCGATGATGGAAGTCAACTACCTCGGCCAGGTCTTGCGCGAACAGCGGCTCGGCGCGTTAGAAGCGACAGCCCTGCTCAAGACCGTGATGCACGAGATTGACGTAGCCGTCTTCGCCTTCGATCACGAGCAGCGATTGCGGCTCGTGAACCGCGCCGGCGAACGCTTGCTCGATATGGCCAGCGAGCGCGTGATTGGAAGAAATGCTACAGAGCTGGGACTGGCCGAATGCCTGACCGGCGACGATGTGCGTACGATGCAGATGAGCTTCGCGGGCGGCGCGGGACGTTACGAAGTGCGGCGCAGCACCTTCCGCGAGCGCGGCGTGCCGCATCAGTTGCTAGTGCTTTCAGACTTGAGCCGCGCCTTGCGTGAAGAAGAGCGGCAAGCGTGGCAGCGACTCGTGCGCGTGCTCGGCCACGAACTGAATAATTCACTCGCGCCCATTAAATCCATCGCCGGCAGTCTTGAAAACCTCGTCGCCCGCGAGCGCCCGCCCGACGATTGGAAGGAAGATATGCAGCGCGGCCTCAGCGTTATCTCGTCGCGCGCCGCCTCGCTCAGTCGCTTTATGGATGCGTATTCGCGGCTCGCGCGCCTGCCGTCGCCGACGCTGCAACCGCTCACCATCAGTCCGCTGATCGAGCGCGTCGCCAGCTTAATCACGCGCATTCACGTCAACGTCGTTCCCGGTCCAGAGATGATGATTCACGCCGATGGCGATCAACTCGAACAGTTATTGATCAACCTGCTGCGCAATGCGACGGATGCGGCTATCGAAACCGGCGGCGGCGTACAGATCGGCTGGCGGCGGACGAATGGATTCATCGAAGTCGCGGTCGCCGATGAAGGGCCGGGGCTGTCGAACACTTCAAATCTCTTCGTGCCTTTCTTCACCACCAAGCCGGGCGGCTCCGGCATCGGCCTCGTCCTGAGCCGGCAGATTGCCGAAGCACACGGCGGCACGCTAACGCTTGAGAACCGCCGCGACCAGCGCGGTTGCGTGGCGCGGCTGCGGCTGCCGCTTTAATCCTTCCGCTGTTGTATCATCCCCAAGATGAGAATCTTTGCGATAGGCGACCTGCACCTGGCCGGCGGAACCGACAAGACAATGGATCGCTTTGGCGATCACTGGCGCGACCACGACCGCAAAATATTCGCTGCGTGGCAACGCCTCGCCCAGGATGATGACCTCTCGTTAATCGTCGGCGATACGAGCTGGGCCATGCGACTGGGCGAAGCAATGCCCGACCTGCAACGCATCGGTGCGATGCCCGGACGCAAGCTGATGCTCAAAGGTAATCACGATTACTGGTGGGAGACGCTGGCCAAGATGCGCCGCGTCGTTGATCCTTCGATTGATTTTCTGCAAGCGAGTGCCGTCATCATCAATCGCGTTGCCATCGCCGGCACACGCGGCTGGACGTGTCCGGGCGGCACGTTCTTTGAAGAAGAGGACGGGAAGATTTATGAGCGCGAAGTCGGTCGCTTGCGCGCGGCGCTTCAGTCATTGAAGGGCAGAGACGATGAATACGATCACCTGATCGTCGCGCTACATTATCCGCCGACGAATGAGCGGCACGAGCCGAGCGGCTTCACCGAATTGATCGACGAAAGCCGCGCCGCCGTTTGCGTGTACGGCCACCTGCACGGCGAAGGCATCCGCACCGGATTGGTCGGTTTGCGCGGGCGCACGCGCTATCATCTGGTCAGTGCCGATGCGGTTGACTTCACTCCGTTCGAGATTCGATTGACTCAACAATCGCCGGCGTGATGTCGGTGAGCGAACGGACGCGCGACGCGATGAACTCGCTTGCCGGGCCGAAGGCGAGCGTGGCGACAGGGTTCATTGTGTGAACGCGCGTCGAGTGATCTTCGATGTTGCCGTGATCGCTCGTCATCATCACGGTCTGTCGTGTGAGGTCCGACGCTTCGAGCACAGCGCGCACAAAGCGCGTCAGGCGCGGGAGGTGTTCGCGCACCAGCCGGTAAGCCAGCTCGCGGTCGCGCTCGTGGCCGATGCGGTCGGTGATGAAATGTTCGTACAGCGTGAAGTCGTGTTCAGCGGCCAAGCGTGCCAGGTTCGCGCCGGCCTCTTCGGGCGTCGTCGGCTCGACGTTAACGCCGCGCTCGATCAGGAAGTGATTGGTGAAGTCGTGGCTGACGGCGCGGCCCGCCTGCAAATCTTCAAGCATTCGCAGTTGAACGCCCGCCGACATTGCGGCGACGGTTGTCGCCGAAACAAAACGCGGCAGGTTGTCAACGTAGCTGCGCGTGTAAGCATTCGCAAAAGTCACCGCGCGCCCGCGCTCGATCAATTGACGATAGACGGAATGCTCGGCGAGCGCCGCTTTCAAGCGCGGTGACGGATAGCCGTGCAGGTGGCGGCCAATCAACGCCGCCGCATTGATGCCGGTTAGAATCGTCGTCTGCCCGGTCGCGCTCTGCGGCAAGCCTTCGACGCCGAGCCGCGCATCGGTCACTGCCATTCGACCATCAAACGGCAACACGGGTTGTTCATCATCAAAGATGGAAAAGAACTCCGACGCAAGACCATCGAGCGGATTCTGCGCGCCTCGCTGGCCTATACCAACGCCGTCAACAAAGATGAGCAGGATTGACATTCGAGATGAGTAAGAAGGGGAAGTGCGAGAGCGGCAAACGAGAAGGGGCGTTGTTCTTTTTCCCGCCCCTTCTCGCGCTCTCAACTCTTAACTTAATCTTCTTCCGTGACGCGGACGCGGCCCTCTTCGACCGCCTTCTGGACAATCTTCTGGGCGATCTGCGCCGGCACTTCGTCGTAATGGTCAAGCTCCATCGTAAACGAGCCGCGCGCGCCGGTGATCGAGTTCAGCGTGGACTGGTACGACAGCATCTCTGACAACGGCACCTGCGCTTTGACGACCGACTGCGCGCCCTTCGAGTCCATGCCCTGCACGCGACCGCGACGCGAATTGATGTCGCCGAGAATGTCGCCGGAATTCTCCTGCGGCGCGGTGATCTCGACGTTCATAACTGGTTCGAGCAGCACCGGCTTGATCTTTTCAATCGCGGCGCGGAACGCCTTGCGGCCCGCCATCTGAAATGACAGGTCGTCGGAATCCACCGGGTGGAACTTGCCGTCGATCAGTTCGACTTTGAAGTCCACCATCGGGTAGCCGGCAATCGCGCCGCGCGCCGCCGCATCCTTAACGCCTTTCTCGACCGCGGGCCGCCACTGCTGCGGGATCGAGCCGCCGAAAATCTTATCGACAAACTCGAAGCCGCCGCCGCGCGGCAACGATTCAAACACAACCGTCGCTTCGGCGAACTGGCCGCGCCCGCCGGTCTGCTTCTTGTGACGACCGACGATCTCCGCGCGGCCTCTGAAGGTCTCAAGGTAAGCGACCTTCGGCGGGTTGAGGGTGACTTCGACGCCGTAGCGCTTCTTCAACTTGTTGACCGCGACTTCGATGTGAGTTTGACCAGAGCCGGCCAACAAGAACTCTTTAGTCTGCGGGTCGCGGTCGAAGTGCAAGGCTAGGTCTTCTTCGAGCATCTTGTGAATGGCCTGCGACAACTTGTCTTCGTCATTGCGCGACTTCGGCGTGATGGCAAAAGCGATGGCTGGCGTCGGCAGTTTGACGGCGTCGTAAACAATCGAGTTAGCTTTGTCGCAGAACGTGTCGCCGGTCGTCGTCTCGCGCAGCTTGGTGACGGCGATAATGTCGCCGGCGTGCGCCTCGCTGATCTTTTCGAGCGCCTTGCCTTGCATCACGTGCAGCGGCCCCAGCCGCTCCTGCGTATTCTTCGTGCAGTTGTAGACGGTGGCGTCCGACTTAACCGAGCCGGAGAAAATTTTGAAGATGTTGATGCGACCGGCGAACGGGTCGGCAACGGTCTTGAAGACGAGGGCTGAGAACGATGCGGCGTCGCTGACCTCGCGCTCGATCTCTTCATCGCTGTCGGGGTTGGGGCGGCCTTTGACTTTGCCCAACTCATCGGGCGCGGGAACAAGTTCGACGATCTCATTCAGTAACGGCTGTATGCCGATGTTGGCGATGCCGCTGGCGATGAAGATCGGGTAAAGGCGGCGCTCGCAGACGGCCTGCTTGATGCCGGGGATCAACTCTTCGTCGGCCAGCGTGCCCTCGGCGAAATACTTCTCCATCAACTCTTCGGAAGTCTCGGCGACGACATCAATGATGCGCTCGCGCGCCGACGCGGCGGCGTCGCGCAGGTCAGCCGGGATGTCGCCCTCTTTCGGCTTGCCGCTGCCGTCGTTCTCGTAGGTATAAGCGCGCATATGAACGAGGTCTATGACACCTTGAAACTGGCTTTCAGAGCCAATAGGAAGTTGCAGCGGCACGGCGGCGCGACCGAAGGCTTCGGTGATCGAATTGATCGCTGCGTCAAAATCGGCGCGTTCTTTATCGAGCTTGGAGACGACCAGCAAGCGCGGCAGGTCGAACTCTTCGGCGAAGCTCCAGCCCTTCTCGGTCTGCACTTCGACGCCGCTGACGCCGTCAACGACGACCAGCGCGGCATCGGCGGCGCGCAGCGCGCTCTTGGCGTCAAGGATGAACGCGGCAAAGCCCGGCGTATCGAGGAGGTTGATCTTTGTGCCGTTCCACTCGATGTAAGCCAGCGCGCTGTGAATTGAAGTCTTGCGGGCAATCTCGTCCTCGTCATAATCGGTAACGGCGCTGCCTTCGTCAACACGGCCAAAGCGGGGCGTCGCGCCGGCGTCAAACAGCATCGCCGACACCAGCGACGTCTTCCCCGAATGGCCGTGACCTACAATGCCAACGTTGCGTATCTCCTTAGTGCCATAAACCTTCATGGGATTGATCTCCTTTCGATGACGGTAGCAAGTAGTTCAGTGCAGGGAAGGGTGAGAATGGCTCCAGCTTAGGCCCTTTCCCGGTCTTTGAGTTTATGACCGAGGGCGGCTGAGGCGCAAGGGAAGTAGGCAGGAGGCAGGAGGCAGGGGCCGGGGGCCAGTGGTCAGTGGTCAGTGGTCAGTTGATAGTGGCTAGTTGAAAGTTGATAGTTCCCCAAGCTCCGTTAGGAGCGCAATGTTTATAGTTACCTATGCCACAGATGAAGCAAGCTCCGTCAGGAGCGCAATGTCAACATCCCGCCCCTACGGGGCTTCGTCACATCCTTCAGCCATATCTATAAACATCGCGTCCCTACGGGACTGCTGATTACTGACCACTGACCACTGGCCACTGGCCACTGCCTCCGGCCTCCTGCCTACTGACCCAAGGGCGCAAAGCTGCGCGCGACCTGATCGCTGAGGTTGCGGTTGCGGTCGAGGATGCCGCGCTTGCCCGAAAAGCGCAGGATATAAATCGTGTTCTTGTCCTGGAGGAAGTAGATGGTGTGGGCGAGTTGGCGCGTGCCTTCGGTCGTGTAGAATGAGAGGCGCATTCCGGCGAGCGCGCCGCCACCGAACGTTTCGCTTGCCGAGCGCTCGAAGCCGGCGCGGTAGCTGCGCTGGTTCTCCTCTTCGGCCTGCACCATATTGGCCAGCGAGCCTTCGAGCCGTTGCGATGAAATCTTCAGCAATCCTTCCGAGCGGTCGCGGAAGACGAACTCGGTCTTCGCGCGGCCCACCGCGTCATTGTAATTGACCGCGCGCCAGTCGCCGAACAGCGACAGTTTATAGCCGCCGGCGCGATCAACATATTCCTGGCCTTCTTGCGCTGGCGCGACGGCAGCAAACGCAGCAATGATGAGTGCGGCCATAAACATCAGACCTTTGCCCTTCATCGTTCCTCCACTTACCTTCGGGGTTACGCTGGAAACGTCAACAAGTCCTGAAGAGATTGTACAGGCGGCTGTGCCGCAAGGCAAAAGGCAAAGGCGACGCGGCGATGGAAGGACACAGAAACGAATCGCTCATCTCTCGCCGCGTCTCCGCGTCGCCCTCTGCCTTCTAACGGAGTGTGCCCAGTATTGAGCGTTGGATTTCGATGAGGTGATCGATGCCGTGCGTGGCAAGCTCGGTCATCGCGTCCATCTGCTCTTTGGTGAACGGCTTGCTCTCCGCCGTCCCCTGTATCTCGATGAAGTGGCCGGAGCCTGTGCGCACGATGTTCATATCGACTTCGGCGCGCGAGTCTTCGCTGTAATCGAGGTCGAGCATCGGCTGGCCGCCAATCATACCGACCGATACAGCGGCGACGAAATCCGTCACCGGCAGCGGCGAAGCGACCTTGCCTTCGTTGTAGAGCTTGCGAAAGGCCAGCACCAGCGCGACGAAGCCGCCGGTGATCGACGCCGTACGCGTGCCGCCATCGGCCTGTATCACGTCACAATCGACGTAGATAGTGCGCTCGCCCATTCGGTTGAATTGGCAGACGGCGCGCAGCGAGCGCCCGATCAATCGCTGAATCTCCTGCGTGCGGCCCGACAGTGACTTGTTGCCAGTCTCGCGTTGCGTGCGCGTTTCGGTAGCACGCGGCAGCATTGAATACTCCGACGTAACCCAACCTTCGTTGCGTCCGCGCTTGAATACCGGCACGCGCTCGTCTATTGAAGCCGTGCAGATGACGCGCGTCTCGCCCATCTCGATCAACACACTGCCTTCGGCGTACTTCGTAAAGCCGGGCGTGATCTTCACCTCGCGGAGTTGATCGTGCACGCGGCCTCCCCTCCTCTTATAAGCCATCAGATGGTCCCCAATTCCACAGTCTCGACCGACTCTAACGGTCGCCCTAAGAATAACTCGGCGACGCGGCGAAAGCGAACCGCCGCGTCCGTGACATAAAACTGCTCCGTGCGCGGCTCGCTGTGGTGGCGCATAAGATTGCCCTCTTCCAGCAAGCCCGCGACTTCTTCGGCGACTGCCTCGCCCGAATCAATGAAGGTGATGTGGTCGCCCATCACTTCATCAATCAATGGCCGCAAGATGGGATAGTGCGTGCAGCCGAGCACCAGTGTGTCAACGCGGCTGACGCGCATCTCGGCCAGGTATTCTTCGGCGACCTGCCGCGTCACCGAATGGTTGATCCAGCCCTCTTCGGCGAGCGGCACGAACAGCGGGCAGGCGCGCGAGATGACTTCGAGCCGGGCATTGAGCGACAGCATCGCGCGCTCGTATGCGCCGCTTGCGATTGTGCCTTCGGTGGCGATGACGCCGACGTAGCCGCTGCGCGTAGCCGCCACGGCCCGTCGCGCGCCCGGTCGAATGACGCCGATCACCGGCACGTCGAAGACTTCGCGCAAACGGTCAGCCGCCGTCGCCGAAACCGTGTTGCAGGCGATGACGATGGCCTTGACGTTTTTGGAGCGAATGAAGCCGGCGTCTTCGACCGCGTAACGTTTGACCGTTTCCGGCGAGCGCGTCCCGTAAGGTACGCGCGCCGTGTCGCCCAGATAGATCAAGCTCTCGTTCGGCAGCCGCCGCTCAAGCGCGCGGAAGACGGTCAGTCCGCCAACGCCTGAGTCGAATATGCCAATCGGAGAATCAGCCGTGATTTTGGATTTTCCTGGCGGGAGATGCGACTTCGTCGCGCGGCGATTTTGGATTTTGGATTCTGGAGCGCCGGTGGCCGATTGCGTGTTGTCGAATCGGGAGGGCTGTTTGTCGTTAGCTGAATTATCCATCGTGCGCGATCAGTTCTCGGCAATCTGTCTCTATCAATGGCCGCGCGAGCTGCGCGGTTTGCTTTCGGTAAGGATGGATGAGAGCTGTTCCATCTCGTCTTCGGCCTCATCGAGTGTGTCGCGTAGGCTGTCGGCTTCAAACACGAGGTTGACGGCGTCGCGCGAGTTGACGGTGATCTCAAGCCCCATATCACGAATCTCGGCTTCGAGCGCGCGCAGCTCGGCCAAAGCCGTGACGACGCCGGCGATGTGTTCGCATAGCAAGTCAACGCTGGCGCGCATACTGGTCGTGCGGTTGCCGGCGATGAGCAGCGCATTGCGCAATGTCTCGACACGCTTGAGCAGCGCGTTGCGGCTCATTTCAAGCTCATCAATCTCGTGCGACAGTTCGGCGAGTCGGATGGCGGTGGCTTCGGCGGCGCGAGGATCATTCATCGGTTGGTCTTCTTTACCTCAAAAAACGACAGGCGAACTACAAGCCATCATCGCGGCCCGCGTTCGCCCGTGTCGGTTGCAAATGGTTGTCCTTCACAATAAGCAATGGAGGTGAGGAGAATCGAACTCCTGTCCGAAGGTCGTCAGCGATAGAATCTACATACGTAGTCGCTTCATCTTGGTTTCGCCTGCTGCGACCGTTGAAGCAACGAAGCATCGCCGCCGGCTAGCCCAGCTTGGTCTTTCCCGCAGAACCCCTGAGCACGGGTTCATTGGGGCAGCCTGCTAAAGTGACGTCTCTATCTGAAACACAGGCGATCTCAGTAAAGACGTGGTCGCACTAGGCGGCCAGAGCGTATTCGCTATTCGCGATTGTGTTTTCCACGCTTTTAACGCGGTGCATGGGCCGCGGTATGCATCTATCACCTCGGAGTCCCCCGTCGAAACCTGGCACCCCCTTGGCACTATTAAGTCTACCAAACGGCTACGGCGATAGTCAATCACACGCTGATTTTGCGAGGGTTTAGAACGACTGGCAGTTGCCTATTTCGCCGCCTCAGGCGTGAGCGTCTGGGCGCGCTCACGGGCTTCGTTGTAACGCGCGAGATAGGCCGCGAACTCGTCCGGCGAGGTCGGCAGCAGGCCGTACCATGAAACATCGAAGCGGTCGGTCATCTCGCGCACGGGCGGAACCAGCGCGCCGTACCGCGACAGCCGCGTGAGGTAGTCGTGGTTGGTCGCGCTCTCTTCAATCTCGATCAGGTTGCGCTCGCTCAGCTCGTACAGCAGCGAGATGTAGAGCTTGCGCACGGCGGCGCGAAAGTCGCCGGCTCGCGCTGCCGTCATCGCCGCTTCAAACAAGTCGCCGGGCGTGGCGTTGGCTTCGATCTCTTCGCCGAGCACGGTGCGCTTGCGGCCCTTCTTGCGGCGCGGCTTGATCTGCATCGCCAGCCGCACGACGATGTAGACGAACGCGCCGAGCACGACCACCATCAATATCTTCGAGACGATGCTGCCCTCCGTGCCAGAGCCGAAGACTTTCTGAAGCATTCGCCCGAACGCTCGCCAGATTTCGGCGAGGAAGTTGACCACTTTGGTTCTGACTTCTCTGACAAAGGCAGCGAGCCGGCTCTCTTTCTTCTCGTGAAATTCGGCGCGGTTGAGAATGTCGCGGAGCCGTGCGCGCGAATCCTGGCCGCTGTCATTTTGAAGCGTGCTCTCGGCGGCGCGGATCAAGGCCGCGTCGAGCGCTGTCAGGCGGTCGCCGATCTCGGCAAGCTTCGCCTTCTTCACCTGCGGGTCGTCTTCAGCTTCGTAGCCGTCAAGCGCAGTATGCAGCCATTTGTTGTTTACCGAAAATCGCCTGCCTTCAAGCTCGACCGCTTCTTGCGGCGGCACAAGCTGCCTGATGTCTTCAATGCCTGATGCTTCATAGTCCGCGTCACTCTTGATGCGGGCGACCTGCTCGGCGGCGCGCTTGACGCGGTTCTCGTACTTGAGCAGCGTCTCTGCCGACACGTCGAGCGCGGCGGCGATAATCAAGAAGTGAATCAGCGCGACTCGTTTCATCATCGTTCGTCAGCCAATGGCCTGCGCCGGCTTAAATGACAGGCGGCGACACCGCCGCGCCGCAACGCTGGCAGAACCGCGCGCCCGGCACTAGCCCGCCGCCGCAGACGTGGCACCACGCGGGCGCTGAATTGTTGGACGGTCCGCCGGTTCCATTCTCATTGCCAGCCGGTTGCGCTTCGTTCAGCGAGCGAGCCGCGTCTTCAAAGCGCGTGCGTAACGGATCGGTGAATGATTGCGGCTCGCTTGTCGGCATTGGCTCTGGTTGTGCGACCGGCGGCGCTTGTACGACAGGCGGCGGCTGCATTGATTGTGGCTGCATTGATTGCGGCGGCGCGGGCGGGTAATAGCCGCCGAGTCCGAGCGGGCTGGTCTGCACGTACTCGCGCGGCGGGTAATAACCGGCGAAGGCAGGCGGCGCTTGCCAGATGTAACCCGGCGCGACCTCTCGCGCCAGCAACTCGATGTCGTAAGCTTCCTTGCGCACGCGGCTATCGAAATAGAGCAGCGTGAACGAGACGATCCAGATCGGCAGCGCCAGCATGCGTGACACTTCGCTGAACGAGGTGTAAAGCACGCTCACGAGCGGGCTGGTCAGGCTCGCTTCGCTGATGAAGCCGGCTAAGTAGAGAATCGCGCCCGTGACGATGCTCAACGCGCCGAGCAGCGATGCTGTGATGAAGTAGGTGAATAGCATGATGGCCAGCACGCGATGCCAGTTGCCCTTGCCGAGCCGGAACGAGCGACCCAGCGCCGAGCCGACCGTCTCGCCTTCAATCATCAAGACCTGCGGCATGAAGATGACTCGCGCCAGCACGAACGACATCACGAACAGCGCCACGGCAATGGTCAGCAGGACGACGATCACCATCAAGACGATAATAGCCCACTGCGGCAGATGGATCGCAACGATCAGCCCCGCCACTAGCGAGGCCAACAGGATCAGCACAAACAAAACGATGACTACGGCCACATAAAGCACCACGAGCAACGCGATGAGCATTAAGCCCAGCCCGATAATGCTTCCCACTTTGCCGCGCACAGCGGCGAAGCAGCGGCGGAACGTGATCGGCTCGCCCAGCATCAGGTTGTCGCCAACTACACGGGCCAGCCCGCAGACGGTCAGCAACAGGATGAACCCCCACACCGGATAGCCGGCCATGCCGAGCAGCATCATAATGATGGCCTCGCCCTGCATTCCACCCTGCCTTGCTGTATTCATCACTACATTCGAGTAGCCGTACCAGAACATCAGCGACACGGCATAGCCGATCAGCGTCGGCACGGCGACGATGGCGATCAGCGGCGTGAAGTTGCGGCGATAGAGTCGCACCGTGCGGTCTATCACGTCGCCCGTAGACATTGGCTCCAGGATCGTGAACTTCATATGGCTCACGGCAATTATAGCACGCAGCGAGCGAATCGAAATTCTAGCGGCTTAACTTTGGGGCGTGATGTTCATTGACCGCAGAGGGCGCAGAGGAACGCAGAGAACGGATCAATCCTCTGC
>JBJMGV010000005.1:0-3481 GCA_045807725.1 Blastocatellia bacterium
CAATATTACCATAAACAACCCTAATAAGAACTATAAGAGCCACTGTATGGTCAGCTTCTGACCGCCGCCGATGGTCGTCCTCTGGTTGGGCGCGGTCACTAGCACGGTCGGCGGAATGTTGTCGGGCGGGCCGTTGATGATCTCGAACGGGGCCGGGCTGAGCGACGACACCGGCAGGTTGACGCCGTCTTGCGCGATGACGCGAATGCGCGCGACCGGCGTCGGGATCGCCGGCACGCGCCAATCGAACTGCCGCGTGCTGCCGTCAACTGCGCCGATCAAATTGTAAGTTAAACCATCAGCCGAAAACTCGACCCGCTGGCTCTGAATGCCTTTGTCATCCGATGCGTCCCAGAGCACGCGCAGGAAGCTGCCGACCGTGATGCGCTCGCCGCCGATGGGATACTTGATGTTGACGGTCGGCGGCGAATCAATCGGGCCGCCGCCACCGCCGCCACCGCCGCTGCCATCCGACGCGGTCGCGTTATAGACCACAAGAGCGAAGTCTTGATCCGTGCTGTCGCTGTTGCCGGGCACACCGTCGCCGGCGATGTTGGCGGCGACGACGCGCACTTCAAATTCGCCCGACGTGCCGACCGGCGCGTAGACGGCTTCGAGGTTGTTCAACGTGTCGGCGCTGCCGCCTTCGGTCGAGAACGCGCCGCTGAAGTGATTGCCGAGATACGTCTTGCCGCCGGCGTCTACCTGCAAGTCGAGGTTGTTGACAACCGGGTTAGCGGCGGGCGAGCCGGGCGCGTCTGTCCACGCCAGCGTGATGCGCAAAGGCTTTGACGGATCAACGACTCTGCCTTTCAGCGTGTAAACCTGTCCGGTGCTGCCGAGGACTTGATCCTGATCGACCATCAGGCGCGGCGCTTGATCGAGCACGCGCCCAAGGTTCAACAGACCGAAGCCCTGGTTCTGACTCGGCAGCGTGTCGTTGGCGCGACTCCCGGTCATATAAGTCGCGGCGTTGGTCAGGTAGGCTTTGACCATTGCCGGGCTGGGCGGGTGGCCGACCGACTGTTGGAAGAACTGGCGCAACAGCGCCGCCGCGCCAGAGACGGCGGGCGCGGCGTGGCTTGTGCCCGATGACCACGTGTAGGTGACTTGCTCAGGCGGATAGTTGCCGGGGCCGCAGACGCCGCCGGCAGTAAAGCCTCTGTCCTGCGAGCGCGCGCCCTGGATGTGTGTGCCCGGCGCGATGATCTCCGGCTTGAAGCGACCATCGGTGGTCGGGCCGCTCGATGAGAAGTCGATAATGTCGTTGATGTTGTCGCCGCCCGTCGAATCAATCTGGCAGCCATCAAGGCCGGGCCGCAGGTTTTCGCTCGCGCCGACCACAATCGTATTCTTGGCATTGCCCGGCGAAGTCAGGTGACCGCCCGTCCCCTTGTTGCCTGACGAGAAGATGATCGTCAACTCCTGGTTGCCGGCGTCGCCGGCGCGAGCATCGCGCACCATACGGTCATAGGTCTGACTGTCTACGGAATAGCTGTTGTTGTACGACCCCCAACTGTTATTCGAGACGCGCGCGCCGTTGCCATACATCTGATCCCCCAACTGCGTCAGCGACGGGCTTAGATAATCCGGGCCGAAGATTTTAGAGACACCGATCTTGGCAAACGGGTGAATGCCGAGGCCGAGGCTGTAGCCGTCCTGATCGATGTAAGGCAGATTACTCTGATCGTTGTAGCCGGCGGCTATCGAGGCATTAATCGTCCCGTGTCCGAGCGTGTCGTTGACCGCGCCTTCAAAGCCCATGCCTGTGACGAAGCGCGCGTAGACGACTCGTGACGCGCCGCCCGCGCCGAGAAAGTCTTTGTGAATCTCGGCGGGGTCGAGGCTGCCTTTATCAATGCCGGTGTCGGCGATGTCAATCGAAAAGTCCGGCGACGAGGTGATGCCCTTTGACGCCAGCCACGCGAGGTAGCCATGCGGACTCAAGGTATTGCCGCTGTAAAGACCGGCGACGATCATGCCTTGCTTCTCGTCTAGCAGTTCAGGCGTCGTCCAGGGTTCGACCCAAACGACGTTGCTCTTGCGAGCGATCTCTGCGACGCGGCTCGCGCTGACGCGCAGGCGGAGGTTGGTGTAATTGAGCACAGACTGCGGCGGCTCGACGACTGAGTGTGAAGCGGCGGTTATCTTTTCGACTTCGCCCGCGATGCGCTTGCCGTTGGCGACCTGCACCGTCACCGTAATAAGCTCGTCGGAGTTCAGAGCGATCTCCGGCGCGATGCGATATTCGGGTTTATACAGGCCGGCGAATTGTACGAAGCGACGGTCGTCGGATTGAAGAGTTTTTAAGCGCGCATAACCTTCGGGCGTTGCGCGCACGAGATACGCATTGTTGGGAATATAGGCGACGACCTCGGCTTCGTCTTGCACCTGGCGCAGCCACTCTTTCTTAACCGGGCCGACCATCTGCACGAGGTAGAGTTGCTCGTCGGACGCTTCGAGCGGGCCGAGCGAAGACGGTGAAAGGTCTTCGTCACCTATCGCCGTTGTGTCGAATGGGTGAGCGCGCAGCAACAGCACGTTCAAATCGTCGCGCACGACAGAGCCACTGCGCGACTCAGTTGACACGGTTTCGGCGGCGTGTTCGGGCGCGCTCATCAGCGCAAAGCCGCCGTAGTCTTCGACGACGCTGCCGCCTTCGGCGAGGACCGCCTCGCGCAGCGCCGCGTCCGAAGCTTGCACGATAACTTTGTGCATTCTCGCGCGGCTGCGATAGCTCGCATCAAAGACGGCTTGCGGTGGCTTCGACGCGGACGAATCAGAGTGAGCAGGCCATTGCCCTGTGAAGATCAATGCCAGGATGAAGAGCGAAAAAATGGTCAAATGGAATTTGAATCGAGCCATGATCGCTTGCTCCGGGACACACGGGCAGCGGGCATTCAGCAATCGAGTGGACGTGTGAGGTGAGGCCGTCTCCTCATCTCGAATGCGCTGCGCCTTGTTCAGCGGGGACGTATAAGACCGCAGGGGCAGGGCTACACACAACAACTAAAATGGGGCAAGCGCATTGGGAACTCTGCGTGGTGCGATGGTAAGAGAGAGAGTAATCGGAGTCAATAGTTTTAATCAGAACGTCAGCACGATGCGGCCCGCGATCTTGCCGGCGCGCATCGCTTCAAATATCTCGTTGATGTCGTCAATTCGTCTGGTTTCGATCAAGCAGCGCACCGCGCCCGTCGCGGCCAGTTGCAAGACTTCGCGCACATCATCGCGCGTGCCCGTCGCCGCCGAAGTGATGGTGATCTCGCGCATCATAATGGCCGGGAAGGTTAGCGGCTCGGCGGGCAGTCCGACGACGACAAGCCGGCCTGCGGGGCGCATCGCCGAGAACGCCGCGTCATAAGCCGCCTTCGCGCTCGATGTCACCACCGCCGCGTGCAGGCCGCCGAGCTTGCGCAGGGTCTTGACCGTGTCTTCCGTTGCCGCGTTGACCGTTATCTCTGCGCCGAATGAGCGAGCG
>JBJMGV010000006.1:0-112889 GCA_045807725.1 Blastocatellia bacterium
GGAATGGTCGCTGTGTGTACCCGGCGCGCTGCGCCGGGCTATTGAATCGCGCCCCTTCAGGGCTTCTCAGACACGCTCAATAGTTACGCGGGCGGTTTAATCTGCAAGCTCCGTCAGGAGCGCGATGTTTATAGAAATGGCTGAAGGATGTGACGAAGCCCCGTAGGGGCGCAATGTTGACATCACGCTCCTGACGGAGCTTGCAGACTCAATCAACTGCGTAACTATAAACATCGCGCCCCTGACAGGGCTTGAAATTTTCCCGCAACCTTTGCCGCTGGCTCGTCACTAACTGCCACCGGGAGGTGACACGATGGAAAACTGGCTTAAAGATATTCGCTATGGCATTCGTATGCTCACTCGCAATCCGGCGTTCACAGTCGTCGCGGTGATTGCGCTGGCCTTAGGCATCGGCGCGAACGCGGCCATCTTCTCAGTCGTCAACGCCGTGTTGCTCCGCCCGCTGCCCTTCAAAGAGCCTGAGCGGCTGATGATCCTGCGCGAGACCAAGCTGCCGCAGTTCCCTGAGTTCTCTGTCTCGCCCGCCAACTTCCTCGACTGGCAGAAACAGAACACGGTCTTCGAGCAGATGGCGGCGGTGACGGGCGCGGCCTTTAACCTTATCGGCACGGGCGAGCCTGAGCGGCTGCAAGGCATGGCGATCACCGATGGCTTCCTGGCGATGTTCGGCGCGAAGCCCGCCCTGGGCCGCGACTTCCTCGCCGAAGAAGATCAGCCCGGCCACAACAAGGTGGTGATCCTGAGCCACGGGCTATGGCAGCGGCGCTTCGGCGGCGACCCGAATATCTTGGATCAAGCCATCACGCTCAATGGGCAGAGCTACACCGTTGTTGGCGTGATGCCGCAGGGCTTCCGCCTCGACGACCGCCCGTGCGAGTTGTGGACGCCGATGGCCCTCACCGCCGAGCAGGCCCAGGCGCACGGCGCGCATTACGTCTCGGCCATGGGGCGGCTCAAGCCCGGCGTCACGGTCGAGCAGGCGCGCGCCGAGATGATTACCATCGCCGCACGGCTGGCCGAACAGTATCCCGATCAACTGGCGGGCTGGAGCGTCAAGGTCGAGCCGATGCTCGGTTACACGGTGCGCAGCATCAAGCTGGCGCTTTATGTCTTGTTGGGCGCGGTCGGCTTTGTATTGTTAATCGCATGCGCCAACGTTGCCAACCTGCTGTTGGCCCGCGCCGCGTCGCGCCAGAAAGAGATCGCCCTACGCACGGCACTGGGCGCGAGTCGCTGGCGCATCGTTCGCCAGTTGATGACCGAAAGCGTGTTGCTGGCCATCGTCGGCGGTGTCATCGGGTTGCTGCTGGCCGTCTGGGGCAAAGACCTTCTGTTGTCGCTCGCGCCCGAAAACCTGCCGCGCGTGCACGACGCCTCGCTTGATCGATGGGTGCTCATCTTCACAGGCGGCATCACGCTGCTGACGGGATTGTTTTTCGGACTCGTGCCGGCCTTGCAAGCGTCAAAGCCGAACCTCAACGAGACGTTGAAAGACGCCGGGCGCGGCTCGACCGAAGGCGGTCGCCGTCACTTGATTCGCAGTACGCTGGTCGTCCTTGAAGTGGCGACGGCGCTGGTGCTGCTCGTCGGCGCAGGCTTGATGATTAAAAGCTTCCTGCGCTTGCAGAACGTCAATCCCGGTTTCAATCCCGATAACGCGTTGTCGGTGAAGATCGCGCTGCCGCGCAAGAAGTACGCCGAGCCGGATCAACAGACCGCCTTCTACAATCAACTGCTCGAAAAAGTTTCGCGGCTGCCCGGCGTCGAGGCCGCCGGCGCGGCAGTCGTGCTGCCGCTCGACGATGACTTCGTGCTCGGCTTTGAAATCGAAGGCCGCCCGCCCGCGCCGGCTGGCGAAGACGAGAGCACGAATTATTATTCGGTGACGCCCGACTACTTCAACGCGATGGGCATTCCGCTGCGCAAAGGCCGACTGTTCGACGATCATGACCGCAAGGGCGCGACGCGCGTCATCATCATCAACGAAACGATGGCGCGACAACTCTTCCCCGATGAAGACCCTCTCGGCAAACGCATTCACGTGACGAGGGGAGAAAAGATTTATCGTGAGGTCGTCGGCGTCGTCGGCGACGTGAAGCAGTATGGCCTAGATCAGAAGACGCCGCTTGAAACCTACGAGCCGTTCGCGCAACAGCCATTCACCTCGATGTCGATGGTCGTCCGCACCGCCGGCGACCCGACACAGTTGAGTAACGCTATTCGCAGCGAAGTCTTGAGCCTCGACAAAGACCAGCCGGTGTCGAGCATCAAGCCGCTCACGGAGCTAGTGAGGTCATCCATCGCGCAGCAACGTTTCGCTATGATGCTGCTGGGCATCTTTGCGGCGGTGGCAATGCTGTTGGCGACGGTCGGCATCTACGGCGTGATGTCGTATTCGGTCACGCAGCGCACGCACGAGATCGGCATACGCATGGCCTTAGGCGCGAGTCCGCGCAACGTGCTGCGGCTTGTGGTCGGGCACGGATTGTTGCTGACGCTGATCGGCGTCGGCGTCGGCCTCGGCATCGCCCTACTGCTCACCAAGGTGATGGCCTCATTGCTGTTCGGCGTGAGCGCGACCGACCTTGTGACCTTCGCCGTCTTTTCCGCGTCGCTCACGGTGGTCGCGCTGGTCGCTTGCCTGATTCCGGCCCGCCGCGCGCTCAAGGTAGACCCGATGGTCGCGCTCAGATACGAATAGGATTCAGGATTCAGGATTCAGGATTCAGGTGGGAAAGCAGTGTAACGCAATGCGCTCTTCTTTCTTCCCTGAATCCTGAATCCTGACCGGAGGGATTGATGGAGACTTTACTGCAAGACATCCGCTACGGCGTGCGCGTGTTGTTGAAGGGGCGCACGGTGACGGTGGTTGCCATTATCGCGCTGGCTTTAGGCATCGGCGCGAACACCGCCATCTTCTCAGTTGTCAACGCCCTGCTCTTTCGTAGCCTGCCTTACAAAGATGCCGACCGGCTGGCGATGATATGGGAGACCAACCCGGAGGTGCAGATCGGCTTCGACTTGCTGCCCGTTTCGATTGCCGCCTTCGACGACTGGCGCAAGCAGGGCGAATCGTTCGAGGCCGTCTCGATCCTCGATTCACAGCGCTACGCCTTCACCGGCGCGGGCACGCCTGAGCGCGTCGCGGGCGTCATTACCTCGGCCAGCTTCTTTGAGGTGATGAGCGTGTCGCCGATACTGGGCCGCACCTACACCGAAGCCGAAGACCAGCCCGGCGCGAACCGCGTCGTCGTCATCAGCTACGCGCTGTGGCAGAGCCGCTTTGGCGGCGACAAAGAAATTTGTGGCCGTACGATGCAACTCGACGGCAGCAACTACACGATCATCGGCGTGATGCCGCAGGGCTTCCAATTCCCGCGCGCCGCCGACCTGCCGTCGTATTTTCAACTACCGGCGCAGACCGAGTTGTGGACGCCCGCCGGCCTCACCGATAAACAACTGGCCAAACGTGATAGCCATAACAAAAGCGTCATCGTGCGGCTCAAGCCCAACGTGACGGAGGCGCAGGCGCAAGCCGAGATCGACGCCATCACCAGCCGCGCCGCTCAACAATATGAAGAGTCGAAAGGCTTCGGCGCGCGCGTCGTGCCGCTCAAACAACAACTGGTCGGCAACCTGCGCCTCGCGCTGTTGATCCTGCTCGGCGCGGTTGGATTGGTCTTGTTGATCGCTTGCGCCAACGTCGCCAATCTGTTGTTGGCCCGCGCGGCATCAAGGCAGAAAGAGATGGCCGTGCGCACGGCGCTGGGCGCGAGCCGCACACGCCTCGTCCGTCAGTTGTTGACTGAAAGCGTGCTGCTGGCCATCGTCGGCGGCGGCCTTGCCGTGTTGCTCGCCGTCTGGGGCATCGACCTGTTGCTGGCGCTGAGTCCGGCAAGCATTCCGCGCAAACACGAGATTCGCGTAGACGGCGCGGCGCTCATCTTCACCTTCGCTGTAGCCTTGATTACAGGCGTGCTGTTCGGCCTTGCGCCGGCCTTTCAAGTCTCGCGCTTCAATCTGAACGAGACGCTGAAGGAAGGCGCACGCGGCTCGACCGGCAGCCGCAATCGGGTGCGTAGCCTGCTGGTCGTCGCCGAGGTCGCTCTGTCATTAATCTTACTGATTGGCGCGGGCCTGTTGATCCGCAGCTTTGCGCGGCTGACCGGAACCGATGCCGGCTTCAATCCGCAGAACGTCGCGGCGATGAACCTGTCGCTGTCATCGGCGCGTTACAACGAAGTTGATAAGCAGGGCCGCTTCTTCAAGCAAGTGCTCGACAACGTGCGCGCCATCCCCGGCGTCGTCTCGGCTGGCGCGGTTTCGGAGCTGCCGCTCGCGGGCAGCGAAGAGATTGACGGGTTCCGGCTCGAGGGCGCGCCGACTCCGAAGTCGCTGAGCGAGACGCCGCTTGCCGACTTCCGCTTTATTGATGATGAGTACTTCAAGACGCTTGCGATTCCGCTGATCGCGGGCCGCGCCTTCACCGTGCACGACAACGACACCGCGCCACCCGTTGTCGTCATCAGCGAAGGGCTGGCGCGTCGTTACTATGACGGCCAGGACCCGCTCGGCAAGCGCCTCAGAATTGACAACGACGGCGCGCCGTGGGCCACCATCGTCGGCGTCGTCAAAGATATCAAGCATTCGGGCCTCGACACCGACCCGCGCCCGCAGCTCTATTTCCCTTATCAGCAAAAGCTCTGGGGCCGCCTCGTTGTCGTGGCGCGCTCGGCGACTGACGCGGCTACGCTCTTCCCCGCTCTGCGCGAGGCGGTCTGGAAGGTGGACAAGGATCAGCCCATCACCAGCCTGCGAATGATGACCGAGTACGTGAGCGATTCGGTATCGCAGCAACGCTTCAACGCCGTGCTGCTGGCCGCGTTCGCGCTGCTGGCATTGATTCTTGCCTCGGTCGGCATCTACGGCGTGATGTCATATACGGTGACGCAGCGGACGCACGAACTCGGCATACGGATGGCGCTCGGCGCGGGTCAAGGCGACGTGTTCCGGCTGGTGGTGATTGAAGGAATGAAGCTGGCGCTCACAGGCGTGGCGCTCGGCCTGGCGGGAGCCTTCGCAGCGACTCGATTGATGGCGAGCTTGCTTTACGGAGTCAGCGCCACTGACCCGCTGACCTTCGCCGTGATCTCGCTGGTTTTGGCCGGAGTGGCTCTGGCAGCCTGTTTCGTGCCCGCACGCCGCGCCACCCGCGTCGATCCGATGATCGCGCTCAGATACGAATGAGAGGTGACTGATGAGCATACTGCTACAAGATCTGCGTTATGGTCTGCGGATGATGGGCAAGAAGCCGAGTTTCACCATCGTGGCGGTCATCACGCTGGCGTTAGGGATTGGCGCGAACACGGCCATCTTCAGTCTCATTAATGGCCTGTTGCTGCGCCCGCTGCCGTATCGTGATTCGGAACGGCTGGCCCTCATCTGGACGCATTCGCCGGGCGCGAACGTCGCGCAGGACTGGCCATCGCCGGGGCAATACAGCGCCGTCGTCGCCAATAACAGCACGTTTGAAGAGATCGCCATCATCCACGGCACAAACGCCATCCTCGCAGGTGAAGGAGCGCCAGAGCGGCTCGGCGTTGTGCGCGCGTCGTCGAACCTCTATTCGATCCTCGGCGCGAGGCCGGCGCTGGGGCGCGTCTTTCTGCCCGAAGAAGATGTCGGTGAGAAAGCGACGACGGTCATTCTCAGTTACGGCTTATGGCAGCAACGCTTCGGCGGCGACCCCAACGTGCTAGGCCGTGCGCTGACGCTTAACGGCGACAGCTTCACCGTTGTCGGCGTGATGTCTCAGGATTTCTCGCTCGGCTACGAAGTCGTGCCGACGGTCGGCTCGGTTGAGCAGGCCGATCTGCTGCTGCCGCTGCCGATGACCGCCGAGAGCTTCAGTCAGCACGGCGATGAAAATTACAATATGCTGGCGCGGCTCAAGCCGGGCGTCTCCATCCAGCAGGCGCAGTCCGAACTGGACGCGGTCGTGCGCGGACTCGAACAGCAATACCCGGATTATTATCCGGCGAGTCGCCGCTTCAGCTTCAGCGTTCGCCCGCTGCTCGATCAGGTGGTCGGCGATGTACGACCGGCGCTGCTTGTATTGTTAGGCGCGGTCGGCTGCGTGTTGCTGATCGCCTGTGCCAACGTAGCGAACTTGATGCTGGCGCGTGCCGCGACGCGCGAGCGCGAGATGGCCATACGCACAGCGCTCGGCGCTGGCCGCTGGCGCGTCGTGCGTCAGTTGTTGACCGAGAGCCTGCTGCTTGCGGTTGTGGGCGGCGCGCTCGGATTGCTCATCGCCATCTGGAGCCTTGACGGGCTGCGCTGGCTCAATCCCGGCAACATTCCGCGACTGCATGACATTCACATTGATGGCCGCGTGCTCGCGTTCACCTTCACAGCGGCGCTGCTCACGGGCGTGCTGTTCGGATTAGTTCCGGCGCTGCGCAGTTCGCGCATCAACCTGAACGAGACGCTCAAAGAAGGCGGGCGCAGTATGGTTGCAAGCGGCAATCATCGCCTGCGCAATCTGCTGGTCGTCGCCGAGATGGCTTTGTCGTTAATCTTACTGATCGGCGCGGGCCTGTTGATCCGCAGTTTTCTGCGCGTGCAGCAAGTCGAGCCGGGATTCTCGCCGCAGAACGTGCTCTCGCTGCGCTTATCGACGATTGGCACGGCTTATGCGGAAGAGTCGCGCCGTCGCATCTTTTATCAACAACTGTGGGAGCGTCTCGGTCGCTTGCCTGGAGTTGAATCGGTAGGCGGCGGGTCGGTGCTGCCGTTGAGCGGCGGCATCGGCTGGGGCGGCATCACCATCGAAGGCTACGACCCGGCGGCAAGCGGACAAGAGGCCATACAGGCCGACCAGCGATATGCCAGCGTCGGCTATTTCGAGACGATGAAAGTCCCGCTCATCAGCGGGCGCTTCTTCGGCACACAGGACACCAAAGACTCGCTGCCGGTGGCGATCATCGACGAGAAGATGGCGCGCACTTACTGGCCCGGCGCGGACGCCGTCGGCAAGCGCCTCAAGCGCGGCGGCATTAATTCCAAAGCGCCGTGGCTCACGGTCGTCGGCGTGGTGGCGAGCGTCAGGCAGTACGCGCTCGACACAGACTCACGCGTCGCCTTCTATACGCCGCACGAGCAAACGATGGGCAACCTCTACGTCGTGGTGCGGACGACGAATGACCCGCGCAGCATCATTACCGCCGTCACCGATCAGGCCCGCGCAATGGACCCGAACGTGCCGATCTACGATGTCAAAACGATGGATCAGCGTGTGTCCGAGTCACTGGCGCGGCGGCGCTTTGCGATGGTCGCGCTGGGACTGTTCGCGGTGGTAGCGATGACGCTCGCAGGCATAGGCATCTATGGCGTGATGAGCTACACCGTGACCGAGCGGACGCGCGAGATCGGCATACGAATGGCGCTCGGCTCGCCGACCCGCGACGTGCTCAAGGTCGTCATCGGACAGGGCATGGCTCTGGCCGGCATCGGCGTGGCGCTCGGCCTGGCGGGAGCCTTCGCGGCGACGCGGTTGATGGCGAGTTTGCTTTACGGAGTCAGCGCCACCGACCCGCTAACCTTCGCCGTGATCTCGCTGGTTTTGACCGGAGTGGCTCTGGCAGCCTGTTTCGTGCCCGCACGCCGCGCCACCCGCGTTGATCCGATGATCGCGCTCAGATACGAATAGCAGCGGCCAGTGGCTAGAACCAGTGCGCCATTTGGATCATGATTTTGAATCGTACAGAACCAAAACTTTTCCTGCTGGCCACTGGCCACTGATCTGGAGGGACGATGAACACATTCATACAAGACCTGCGCTATGGCGTGCGGATGCTATTGAACAAGCCCGGCTTTGCAGTGGTGGCGATTATCACGCTGGCTTTAGGCATCGGCGCGAACACGGCCATCTTTTCGGTCGTCAATGCCGTGCTGCTTCGCCCGCTGCCTTATCAGGAGCCGGATCGTCTGGTTCGCGTCTACACAGAGTTCCCGACGATGGACTTCCACAAGTTCTGGATGTCTGCGCCAGAGTTCATGGACATACACAACGAGGCGCAATCGTGGGAGAACATCGGCGCGTGGTCTTCGGGCGGTGTCAACGTCGCCGCCAGCAACGGCGAGCCGATTCGCGTCACCTCGGCCTCGATCACGCGCAGCTTGATTGACGCGCTCGGCGTGCAGCCGGCTCTGGGTCGCAACTTCACCGAAGAAGAAGACCGCAAAGGTGGGCCGCGCGCGGCGCTGATTGCCGATGGATTGTGGCGCAGCGCCTTCGGGACTGACCCCAACATCATAGGCCGTGAGGTTCAGATCAACGCGCAGCCTTACACGGTCATCGGTGTGATGCCGCGCACGTTCAACTTTCCCGCCGGCAGCAACGACCCGGCACAGGTCTGGGTGTCGTTCCAGTTCGACCCGGCTAATCCCGGCAACCGCGCCGGCCATTTCCTCTACGTTATCGGCAGGCTCAAGCCCGGCGTCAACATCGGCCAGGCGCGCGCCGAGATGGATTCGCTGGAGGCGGGCTGGAAACAAGAGAACCGCGCTCGTCATCTGGTCAACCCTGAAAACCATCCGGTCTTGATGATTCCGCTGCATGAAGACGTAGTCGGCGCGGCGCGGCCCGCCGTGCTGATGCTGCTCGGCGCGGTCGCTTTCGTGTTGCTGATCGCCTGCGTCAACGTCGCCAACCTGCTGCTCGCGCGAGCCGAAGGGCGGCGGCGCGAGTTCGCCATACGATTAGCAATGGGCGCGGGCCGCCGCCGGTTGCTGCGCCAGTTCCTCGCCGAAGGGCTGGTCCTCGTCGTCGTCGGCGCGGCCACAGGCATCTTGTTGGGCAAGGTCGGACTCAGCCTGGTCATCGCCGCCGCGCCCGACAGTGTGCCCCGCACCAGCGAGATCGGCATCAACCTGCCGGTGCTCGCTTTCACGCTCGGCATATCCATTCTCTCGGTGTTGATCTTTGCGATGGCTCCATTAGTGCAAATGCGCGAGCGCGACCTCAACGTCTGGCTGCACGGATCGGGCAAGGGCACGTCAGTCAGCGGCGGCCAGCGTCTGCGCAAGACGCTGGTGATCGCCGAAATCGCGCTGGCGGTTGTGCCGATGATCGGCTCAGGGTTGATGGTGCGCGCCTTCTGGAAGCTGCGTCAGGTTGATCTCGGATTCAACCCGAACGGCGTCGTTGCGTTCAATCTGGCGTTGCCGCGCAGCCGCTATCAGACTCCCGACCTCTTACGCTTCGGCGAGACGTTAGAAAACAAGCTCGCCGCGATTCCCGGTGTTCAGGCAGCGGCCATCGCCGGCGAACTGCCGCCCATTCGTCCCATTGATGCCAACGACACGATGATCGAAGGCTATCAGCCATCGCCCGACGGGCCTGCTCAAAACGTGGACTTCTGGAATATCATCGGCAAAGATTACTTCAAGGCGATGGGCATACGCACCATCGAAGGGCGCACCTTCGAGCCGATAGACCTGGGCGACAAAGCGCAGAAGGTCGTCGTCATCAATCAAGCGATGGCGCGGCGCTTCTGGCCTGAGCAGAGCGCCATCGGCAAGCGCGTCAACCCGGAGTTCGCAGACAAGCCAAACTGGTTCACCGTCGTCGGCATCGTCGAAGATACGAAGAATCTCGGCACGGACAAACCGGCGGGCACGGAACTCTACATCCTCGAACACCAGACGGTCGAATTCGGCATCAACAGCGTCAAGAGCTTCGTCGTGCGCACGGACGGCAGCGCCGGCGCGACGATGTCAGGCATCCGTTCCGCCATCGCCGAGATGGACCCCGGCATTCCCATCTACGGGATGAAGACGATGGGCGACATTGTCGGCGAATCGCTGGTCAAGCCACGCTTCCTGTCGCTGCTGCTCGGCTCGTTTTCGCTGATCGCCATCGCGCTTGCGGCCATCGGCATCTATGGCGTGATGGCTTACACGGTGACGCAACGCACGCAAGAGATCGGCTTGCGCGTGGCGCTCGGCGCGACCACTCGCAACGTGCTGACGATGGTCTTGAGCCAGGGCTTGAAGATGACCGTGATCGGCCTGGCGGTTGGATTGACCGGCGCGTTCTTCTTGACGCAAGTGATGGCGAGCCTGCTATTTGAAGTCAGCACGACCGACCCGCTGACCTTCGTAGTGGTCGGCATCGGATTGGCTGCCATCGGGCTGCTGGCCTGCTTCGTGCCGGCCCGTCGCGCCGCCAAGGTTGATCCGATGGTGGCGCTGCGCTACGAATAGTGGCCACTGGCCGCTGATTGACCGGAGGTGATGGATGAGTACGCTAATCCAAGATCTGCGCTACGGCGCGCGAATGCTGGCTAAGAAGCCGGGCTTTACTTTTATCGCCGTGCTGACGCTGGCCTTAGGCATCGGCGCGAACACGGCCATCTTTTCGGTCGTCAACGCCGTGCTGCTCAGGGCGCTGCCGTATCACAACTCGCGCCAGATCGTGATGGTCTTCGCTTCCGACAGCCAGGGCCAGCGCGACGTGCTGTCGCCCGCTGAAACCGAAGACATCGCGGCGCGGCTGACGACGCTCGAAGACTTCACCGCGATGCAGTCGCAGAGCGTCAACCTCACCGGCCTCGATCAACCGGAGCGCGTGCGCGGCGGCTTTGTGGCGGCGAATTTCTTCGAGGTCTTCAACATCTCGCCGCTCATCGGGCGCACCTTCGCGCGCGGCGAAGACCAGCCCGGCGCAGACCGCGTCGTCGTCGTCAATGAAGGATTCTGGCAGCGCCATCTGAACTCCGACATCAACCTGAGCGATAAGAAAGTCATCCTCAACGGCGAGCCTTACAGCGTCATCGGCGTCATCACCAGCGCCTTTCAACAACCGCTGGACCGCGAAACCGAAGTCTGGATGACGGCGCAACGCTTCCCCGGCTTCACGCCGAAACGCGATGCGCGTTATATGTTCGGCATCGGCCATCTGAAGCCCAACGCGTCGCTCGAACAAGCGCAGGCCGAGTTGAGAACCATCGCCGCGCAGTTGGCCGAGGCTTACCCGAACGACAACGCCGGGCGCGGCGCGAAAGCCGAAATGCTCAGCGAGCTGGTCGTCGGCGGCATTCGTCCAATCCTTGTGGTGCTGTTCGCGGCGGTTGGCTGCATCCTGTTGATCGCCTGCGCCAATCTCGCCAACTTGACGCTTGCGCGCGGCGCGGCGCGGCTCAAAGAGTTCGCCCTGCGCGCGGCGCTCGGCGCGAGTCGCTTGCGAATGATGCGGCAGTTGTTGACCGAAACGATGTTGCTGGCGTTGCTGGGCGGCGGGCTTGGACTGTTCATCGCAACGTGGGGAATCGACGGACTGCTGGCGATCAATCCCGGCGTGCTGCCGCCGGAAGGTGTGCACCTCGATACCCGCGTGTTGCTGTTCACGCTCGGCGCATCTTTGCTGACTGGCATACTGTTTGGCCTTGCGCCGGCACTGCAACTATCACGCATTGATTTGAACACGGCGCTCAAAGAAGGCGGGCGCGCGGGCAGCGAAGGCGCAGGCGCGAAGCACGCGCGCAATCTGCTGGTCGTCGTGCAGGTCGCGCTATCGCTCGTGCTATTGATCGGCGGCGCGCTGCTCATCAAGAGCTTCTACACGCTGCTTCAAGTCAATCCCGGCATCAAGCCCGCCAACCTGCTGACGCTCGAATACCGTATGCCGCGCAACAAGTACGCGAAGCCCGAAGCCCAATGGGAGTTCCATCGTCAGGTCATCGAGCGCATCGCCGAAGTGCCCGGCGTCGAATCGGCCTCGCTGGTTCGCGGCCTGCCCTTCAGCGGCAATGGCCAGATGGTTCCCATCGCATTGCCGGACCGCGACGCGCCGCCGAAAGGACAAGAGCCAACGGTGATGTGGAACTCGGCGACGCCGAATTACTTTGACACGATTGGCATCCCGCTCATCAAAGGCCGATTGTTCGACAACCGCGATCAGCTCAACACGCCGACCGTGCTGCTCATCAATCAGACGATGGCGCGTCGCTTCTGGCCGGAGCAAGACCCGCTCGGCAAATCGATCAAGCTGATCGGCGACGGCACCACCGGCACGGTCGTCGGCATCGTCGGCGACGCCAAGCAGTACTACCTGGACGAAGAACAACCGTCGCAGGTTTATGACTGCTACAGCCAGTTCCCCGGCATCTTTGCGACGGTCGCCGCGCGCACCACGGTCGAGCCGATGAGCCTGGCGCAAGCCGTGCGCGAAGCGGTCTGGAAAGTGGACAAAGACCAGCCGATGTGGAAACTGCGCAGCGAAGAATTCCTGTTGTCGCGCAACGTTGCCGACAAGCGTTTCCTGATGCTGTTGATGAGCATCTTCGCAGGGCTGGCGCTGACGATTACCGCTGTCGGCCTGTACGGCGTCGTCAGCTACGCGGTCGGCCAGCGCACGCAAGAGATCGGCATCCGTATGGCGCTGGGCGCGCGGACGCGCGACATCTTGACGATGATTTTGCGACAGGGAATGGGCGTGGCGCTTGTCGGCGTCGCAGTCGGTTTAGCGGCAGCCTTCGCGCTGACGCGGTTGATGGCGAGTCTGCTTTATGGCACCAGCGCCACCGACCCGCTCACGTTTATTGCTATCGCTTTGTTGCTGGTTGGCGTCGCGCTGCTGGCTTGCTACGTGCCGGCCCGCCGCGCGACAAAGGTCGATCCGCTGGTGGCGCTTCGATACGAATAGCAGTTGATAGTTGATAGTTGATCGTTTCCCAAGCTCCGTCAGGAGCGCGATGTTTATAGATATGGCTGAAGGATGTGACGAAGCCCCGTAGGGGCGCAATGTTGACATCACGCTCCTGACGGAGCTTGAAGATTCAATCAACTGCGTAACTATAAACATTGCGCTCCTAACGGAGCTTGGCCGAACCAACAACGAACAACTAAACACTGGCCACTGGCCACTGACTACTAATCAGAGGTGACAGATGAGCACACTAATCCAAGACGCGCGCTATGGCCTGCGAATGCTGCTGAAGCGACCGGGTTTCACGCTGGTAGCCATCATTACATTGATCCTCGGCATCGGCGCGAACACGGCCATCTTTTCGGTCGTCAACGCCGTGCTGCTCCGCCCGCTGCCTTATAAAGACGCCGACCGCATCGCGGTCATCGAAGAGATCAGCAAAGAAGGCAAGCGCATACAGGTGACGCCGGCCAACTTCGCTGACTGGCGCAACCAGAACACCGCCTTTGAACACCTGGCGGCGATATTTGAGCGCACGGCGAATCTGGCCGGCGCAGACGACGCCGAGCGCATCAATCTGGCGATGACATCGGCCAACTTCTTCGAGGTCTTCGGCGCGCAACCCGAACGCGGTCGCCTCTTCATTGCCGAAGATGAGCAAGCCGGCCACCCGCTTGTCGTCGTCATCAGTCACGGCCTGTGGCAACGGCGCTTCGGCGGCGATGCCGGCCTCGTCGGCCAGGCGATCACGCTTGATGGCCGCAGCTACACGGTCGTCGGCGTTGCGCCCGCAGGCTTTCAATATCCCAACAAGACCGACGCGTGGGTTCCGCCGTTCAAGGGCGTTGTGCCGATGCTCAGCGAAACGATGGACATCAACCGCGCACGCGGCTTCGGCTTTCTGAGCACGGTGGCGCTGCTCAAGCCGAACGTTACGCTCGAACAGGCCAGGGCCGAGATGGAAGGCATCACGACGCGGCTGCGCGAGCAGTACCCTGAGACGAACAACAACCGCTTCGACCGCGTTGTCACCTTGCACACGCATCTGGTCGGCGACACCAGCACGGTGTTGTGGCTGCTGCTGGGCGCGGTCAGCTTTGTATTGTTAATCGCATGCGCCAACGTCGCCAACCTGATGCTGGTGCGCGCCACCTCGCGCCAAAAAGAGATTGCGATACGCACGGCGCTCGGCGCGTCGCGGCTCCGCATTCTCAGGCAACTGCTCACCGAGAGCCTGATGCTGGCATTGCTCGGCGGCGGCTTCGGTCTGCTGCTGTCGTTGTGGGGCATTGATCTGCTGACGCGATTGCTGCCGAAAGATTTTCCGCGCCTCGATCAGATCAACCTCGACTTCAAGGTGCTCGGCTTCACGCTGCTGGTGTCGCTTGTGACCGGCATCATCTTCGGCTTCGCGCCGGCGTGGCAAGTCTCAAGGGTAGACGTGCAGGAATCGCTGAAAGACAACGCGCGCGGCTCGACCGGCGCGCGCGCCTCGGTACGCAGCCTGTTCGTTGTGGCCGAGATTACATTATCGCTCGTGCTGCTGGTCGGCGCGGGGCTGCTGTTGCGCAGCTTCCTCCAGTTGCAATCGGTCAACACGGGCTTCAACGCCGAGCAGGTCTTGACGCTGCAACTCAGCCCTTCGGGAACGAACTTCAAAGAAGACGCGCAGTACGCCGCTTACTATCAGCAGGTCGAAGAACGCTTGCGCGCGATCCCCGGCGTGCAGGAGGTCGGCATCATCAACACGCTGCCGCTCGTGCCGGGGCCGACCGTCGCCTTCCGCATCGAAGGCCGACCGCCGCTGCCGGTTGATCAGTGGCCGCCGGTGAATTATCGCGCCGTCAGCCCCGATTATTTCCGCGCCTTGAACATCCCCGTCCTGCAAGGCCGCAGCTTCAACAGCCACGACAACGCTTCGGTTCCGATGGCGGTGATGATTAATCAAGCGACCGCCGACCGCGACTTCGCCGGCGAGAACCCGGTCGGCAAGCGCGTCAACTTCGGCAATGTGGACAGCAACGGACAGCCGAACTGGATGGAGATCGTCGGCGTCGCCGGCAACATTCGCAGCCTCGAATTGCAAGAAGCGCCCGCGCCGGAAATCTACACCTGCGCGCTGCAAGACCCTTTCGCCACAATGTCGGTCGTCCTGCGCACGACGCTCGAACCGGCTTCGCTTGCGGCGACCGTGCGACAGACGGCGCAAGAGGTTGACCGCGCGCAGCCGGTGTCGAACCTGCGGACGATGGAGAATCTGGTAAGCGACGCGGTCACGCAGCCGCGCTTCAATCTAATCCTGCTCGGCATCTTCGGCTGCATCGCGCTGGTCTTGTCGGCTTCAGGAATTTATGGCGTGATGGCTTACACGGTGACGCAGCGGACGCACGAGATCGGCATACGGATGGCGCTCGGCGCGGGGTCGGGCGACGTGATGCGGATGGTGATGAAGCAAGGCTTGCGGCTGGCCATCATTGGCATCGGCTGCGGGTTGCTGGCTTCGTTTCTGCTGACCCGTTACCTCGCCAGCCTGTTATTCGGCGTCAGCACGACTGACCCGCTGACCTTTGCCGCCGTCGCCGCCTTTCTGGCAGGAGTGGCTCTGGCAGCCTGTTTCGTGCCGGCTCGCCGCGCCGCTAAGACCGACCCCATGGTGGCTCTCAGATACGAATAGCCGTCTGGAGTCTGGAGTCCTTGCCGTGCGTCGAGCAGGTCAGCGTGGAGACAGGCTTTCCGTCACGGCGCAACGGCGAGCGTGATCGGTCACTGGCTGCGGTTTGACGATGACGAATCTAGCGCGAGATCGTCGGCGTTGTCTGCCACCAACAGGCACGTCAAACAGGCCGCCGATTGCGGCGCACAGATTGCAACGCAATCAAGGGGTCAATTAGCTTTCACGGTTAAAGGCGGTCTACGGGCCGCCTTCTTTTTTTTACTATCCGCCTGTGGGAATGGCCAATCCCATATGCGAACAGGGACAAGGATTCAGGATTCAGGATTCAGGATTCAGTTGTAGTCGCTGCGCAGATATTTTGCGGCACTTACCGGATTGTCTGATTGCGAATAATCTCTATTGAATCAAGAGTTGATCTGCTCGCGCGAAGTTTTCACGCGCAGATTCCATCTGAATCCTGAATCCTGAATCCTGAATCCTGCTTGCATGGCACGCGGCTTGGCTTAGGAGGAGGGATTTTTATCTTTGTCATTCGAGGAGCGGCGCGGATGTTCATTCAAGATTTGCGGTATGGCGTGAGGATGCTGGTGAAGCGTCCCGGATTTACAGTGGTCGCGGTGTTGACGCTGGCCTTAGGCATCGGCGCGAACACAACGATCTTCAGCTTCGTCAATGCCATCTTGCTGCGCCCGCTGCCCTACAAGAGCGCCGACCAACTGGTCGTCCCCGTCTCGTTCAATCCGTCGCGCGGCTTCGACAACGCCAGCATCAGCTACGCCGATTATATCGACTGGAAGAATGCGGATATCTTTGAGCACGTCGCCGCGCTCAACCTGCTGAATGTGGCCGACCTGGGGGGCGGCAACGGCGAGCCGGAACGCGTGCAGGTGGCGTCGGTGTCGGAAGACTACTTCGCCGTGATGCGTAGCGACGCAGTGATCGGTCGCACCTTCCGTGAAGACGATTACAATCCGCCCGGCCCGGCGCGCGTGGCGATGATCAGTTACAACCTGTGGCAGCGGCGCTTCGGCGGCGACCCGGACATCATCAATCAGAAGGTCTATCTGAGCGGTCGGCCTCTGCCGGTCATCGGCGTCACGGCGAAAGACTCGACCTGGCCCGAAGACCGCGACGTGATCGTGCCGCTCGCGGTCGGGCCGAATCCGAACGCCGATCAAATGCGGCGCGACAATCTGGTCTGGTCTGGTCTGGCGCGCTTGAAATCTGATGTGCCGCCGGCGCAAGTCAACGCCGCGATGGCGGCCATCGCGGCGCGGCTAGAAGATCAGTATCCCGAAGCGCGCGGGGGTTGGAGCAATCGCATCGTCAGTCTGCGCGATTACGTCGTCGGCGACCAGTTGCGCAACTCGCTGCTCGTGCTGCTGGCGGTCGTCGGCTGCGTGCTGCTGATCGCCTGCGTCAACGTAGCGAACCTGCTACTGGTGCGGGCGGCATCGCGCGAGCGCGAGATGGCTATACGTTTGGCGCTCGGCGCGGGGCGCGGCCAGTTGATCCGCCAACTGCTGACCGAGAGCTTGCTGCTCGCGGTGATCGGCGGCGGCCTCGGTTTTCTGCTCGCGGTCTGGGGCGTTGATCTGTTGAAGTCGGTCGCGCCGGGCGACCTGCCGCGACTGGAGCAGGTCCGTGTGAGCAGCGGCGTGCTGTGGTTCGCCATCGCAACGTCGCTCGCCACCGCACTGATTTGCGGCGTGATTCCGGCGCTGCAATCATCGCGCACAGACCTTCAGCAAGCGCTCAAGGAATCGTCGCGCAGCGCCACGGGAGGCACGCGCACTCGCTTTGCGCGCAACGCGCTGGTCGTTTCAGAGATCGCTCTGTCGCTGGTGTTGCTGATCGGCGCGGGCCTCGCCATTCGCAGCTTTATGCGCGTGCAGAAGATTGATCCGGGGTTTCAGGTTGACCGCTTGGTGACGATGGAACTCAACGCACACCGGGCGAGGTATACGGACGAAGCGCGCATCGCTGCATTCTATAAGACTCTCATTGACAACCTGCGCTCTGCGCCCGGCGTCGAAGCCGTGGCCGCAAGCTCGGCCTTGCCGCTCGGCGGCGGCGGCTTTTATCTGGGCCGTTCGTTTCTCATCGAAGGCCAGCCGGAGCCGCCCGCTGGCCGTGATTACGATGCGAATTGGAATGTCATCAGCCCGCGCTACTTCGAGACCACCGGCATACGCTTGATCGCCGGGCGCGACTTTGACGAACACGACACCGCCGAGGCAACCAAAGTCATCATTATCAATCGAACCTTGGCGCAGCAAATGTTCGGCGACGATTCTCCGCTCGGCAAACGGATACAATCGTGGCGCGACGAGAAGCAACTGCGCGAGATCGTCGGCGTCGTCGAAGACGTACGCTACTACGGGCGCGACGACAAGCTGCGCGGCCTGGTCTACGTGCCGCACGCGCAGGACTCTTGGCGCTCGATGGCCGTCACTGTGCGCACGACCGCCGACCCGGCGAGCGCCGCAAGCACGTTGCGCAACCGTGTCGCCGAAGTCGATAAAGAACTCGCGGTCGCCAAGCTGCAAACGATGACGACGGTGCTCAACCGCTCGGTCGCGCCGCGCCGCGCCAGTATGTTGTTGCTGGCGGCGTTCGGCAGTCTCGCGGCGCTGCTGGCCTGCATAGGAATCTATGGCGTGCTCTCTTACACAGTGACGCAGCGCGCGCAGGAGATCGGCGTGCGCATTGCACTCGGCGCAAGTTCGGGCGACGTATTACGGCTGGTGATCGGTCAAGGCATGAAGCTGACGCTTGCGGGCGTTGCGCTCGGCCTGGGCGCGGCCTTCGGGTTGACGCGATTGATGGCCAGCCTGCTCTACAGCACGAGCGCAACCGACCCGTTGACGTTCGTCGCGATCCCTCTGGTTTTGACAGGAGTGGCTCTGGTAGCCTGTTTCGTGCCGGCCCGCCGCGCCACCCGCGTAGACCCAATCGTAGCTTTGAGATACGAATAGGATTCAGGATTCAGGATTCAGGATACAGGATTCAGTTTCGGAAGCTATTCAGTGAGGGCCGACGAAAAGCATCGACCGACAGGCAAAGGAACAACCCTGAATCCTGAATCCTGTCTGAGAGGTGAGTGATGGAAACATTGATGAAAGACCTGCGCTACGCCGTGCGGATGCTGGTGAAGGGACGGATGGTAACGGTGATTGCTATTCTCGCGTTGACGCTCGGCATCGGCGCGAACACGGCCATCTTCTCGGTCATCAACGCCGTGCTCATCCGTCCGCTGCCTTACCCGCAGCCGGAAAGGCTCGTGCGCATTTACGAGAAGTCGCCGCAGTTTGAGCAGATGTCAGTCTCGTATCTGAACTTCCTCGACTGGCAGCGCGAGTCGCGCACGTTCGAGCGCATGGCCATCTTTCGCCACCAGCAATTCAACATCACAGGAGGGGCGGAGCCTGAGCGCGTCACGGGTCGCCTGGTCTCTGCGGATTTTCTCTCGACGCTCGGCGTGCAGCCGGCGATGGGGCGCGACCTGCGCGCCGAAGACGACCGCACCGGCGCGGGGCCGGTCGTCCTGCTCAGTCACGGCTTCTGGCAGCGGCGCTTCGGCGGCGATACGAACATTCTCGACAAGCCGCTGACGATCAACGGCAAAGATTACACCATCGTCGGCGTGCTGCCGGCGAGTTTCAAGTTTTACGCGCCGGTCGATGTCTATATGCCGATTGGCGTTCAGGAAGAGCTTGCCTTCAAGGTGCGCGACTTTCATCCCGGCCTGCGCGTGATCGCGCGGCTGCGCGCCGGCGTAACGCTCAACGAAGCGCGCGACGAGATGCGCTCAATTGCCGCCGCTCTTGAACAGCAGTACCCGGCCTCGAACACCAACCAGAGCGTCGCGCTCAACTCGATGCACGAAGACCTTGTGCAAGACATACGGCCCGTGCTCTTGCTGTTGCTCGGCGCGGTTGCGCTGGTGCTGTTGATCGCCTGCGCCAACGTCGCCAACCTGCTGATGGCGCGAGCCGCCGCGCGACAGAAAGAGATGGCCATACGGACGGCGCTCGGCGCGAGCCGCTGGCGCATCGTCCGCCAGTTGCTCACCGAAAGCACGCTGCTGTCGTTGATCGGCGGCGGCCTCGGCTTGCTCGTGGCGATGTGGGGAACTGATGCGTTGATCGCCGCCATCCCCGATACCATTCCGCGCGCCGAAGACATTGGGCTGGATGCGCGTGTGATGTTATTCACATTTCTAATCTCGGCGTTGACCGGCTGCATCTTCGGGCTGATCCCGGCCCTGCAAGTGTCGAAGCCCAATTTGAACGAGACATTAAAAGAAGGCGGACGCACGGCAGCCACGATGCGACAGGGCGTACGCAGCGCGCTGGTCATAGCCGAAGTCGCGCTGGCGCTGGTGCTGCTTGTCGGCGCGGGGCTGTTGATCCGCAGCCTCTTCGCCGTGCGCAACGTCGCGCCGGGTGTTGACCCGCACAACGCCATCACAATGCAGATTCCGCTGTCGTCCAGCGCCTATAGCGAAGCGACGAAGTTGAGAGACTTTTTCGATCACATGCTCGAACGGTTGCATGCGACGCCGGGCGTCGAGGCCGCCGCCATCACCGGCGATATGCCTTTCGTCGGCGACGACAGTGAAGCGCCATTCTGGGTCGGCAATGGGCCGCGCCCCGCGCCCGAATCGATTCAGTGGGCGCTGATGAGTCCGGTCAGCGCCGGCTATGTCAAAGCAATGGGCATCCCGCTGTTGCGCGGGCGGTTCATCACTGAGCAGGACACGCAGAAGACGCCGCACATCGCCGTCATCGATGAGTATATGGCGCGCGACCTCTTCCCCGGCGAAGACCCTGTTGGCAAGCGGATGTCGATTCCCGGCAACGACAAGATGCCTGATATTCCTTTTGAAATTGTCGGCGTCGTCGGCCACGTCAAGCACTTCGGGCTGGACGCGCAGAAAGAGGTGCCATTCCAATTCTACATGCCGTTTGTGCAGATACCCGACGACTTCATCACGAGCTTTCAAGCTGTGGGATTGGTGGCGCGCACGGCGGGCGACCCGGCGGCGATGGCCGGCCCCGTGAAAGCCGCCATTCAGAGCATAGACAAAGATCAGCCGGTCACTGCCGTGCGGACGCTTGAGCAAGTGCTGGCCGATTCGCTGGCGCAGCGGCGCTTCACGATGCTGTTGCTGGGGCTGTTCGCCGGCGTCGCGCTGGTGCTGGCTTCGGTCGGCATCTACGGCGTGATGAGCTACAGCGTCGCACAGCGCACACACGAGATCGGCGTGCGGATGGCGCTGGGCGCGCGGCGCGACGACGTGCTCGGCCTGGTCGTTCGTCAAGGCATGATGCTGGCGGGCGTCGGCGTCGCCATCGGGCTGGTAGCCGCCTTCGCGCTGACGCGATTGATGTCGAGTTTTCTGTTCGGCGTCAGCGCCACCGACCCGCTGACCTTTGCGTTCATCTCGCTGCTGCTGGCCGGAGTGGCTCTGGCAGCCTGTTTCGTGCCAGCGCGACGCGCAACCAAAGTAGACCCGATGGTGGCGCTGCGCTATGAATAGCAGTGGCCAGTGGCCAGTTGATAGTTGCTAGTTGAAAGTTGATAGTTCCCCAAGCTCCGTTAGGAGCGCAATGTTTATAGTTACGCGGGCGGTTTAATCTGCAAGCTCCGTCAGGAGCGCGATGTTTATAGGTAAGGCTGATAGAAAGGACGAAGCCCCGTAGGGGCGCAATGTTGCCATTGCGCTCCTGACGGAGCTTGCATCAACTATTGCATCGTGAACTATAAACATCGCGTCCCTACGGGACTCACTGGCCACTGATAAATAATAACTGACCACTGGCCACTGACCACTGACCGGAGGATTGATGGACACACTGTGGCAAGACATACGATATGGCTTTCGGACGTTGATGAAGAATCCAGGCTTCACGGCGGTCGCTGTGATGACGCTGGCATTAGGGCTGGGCGCGAACACGGCGATATTTTCACTGACCGATCAGATATTGCTGCGACGGCTGCCGGTTGAGAAGCCCGACGAGTTGACCGTACTGCGTTCGCCCGGCCCTAAGTCCGGCCACACCTGGAGCGATGGCGATGGCGCGGCCTCGTTCTCTTACCCGCTCTACAAAGAACTGCGCGATAAGAATAACGTCTTCTCGGGGCTGCTGGCGCGCTACGTCGTGCCGCTCAGCGTCGCGAGCGAAGGGCAGACCGAACGCGCCAACGGCGAACTGGTGTCGGGCAATTATTTCGACGTGCTCGGCGTGCGCCCGGCGCTGGGCCGCGTCTTTACGGATGACGATGACCGCGCGCCCGGCGCGAGTCCCATCGTCGTATTGAGTCACGGCTACTGGTCGCGGCGCTTCGGCGCGAGTCCCGACGTGCTGAACAAGACGGTCACGGTCAACGGCACACCGATGACGGTCGTAGGCGTCGCCCGCGCCGGCTTCAATGGCGTGCAGGTGGGGCAGTTGCCCGACGTATTCATTCCGATAATGATGAAGGCGCAGATGACGCCGGGCTGGGACGCGCTGGACGATCACAAAGATTACTGGCTGGCGATGATCGGCAGAATGAAACCCGGCCTTTCGCGTCAGCAAGGCGAAGCCGCCGTCGCCGCTGTCTATCAGCAGATACTCGAAGAAGAGTTGCCACGGCAAGGCAACCTGTCGCCTGAGCAGCAGCAGCGTTTCCTCGGCAAGCCCTTGCTGCTGGACGAAGGCTCACGCGGCAGGCCCATACTCCAGCGCGACGCCAAAGCGCCGTTGCTGGTGTTGATGGGCATGGTCGGGCTGGTCTTGCTGATCGCCTGCGCCAACGTCGCCAACCTGCTGATGGCGCGCGGCGCGGCCCGCCAGCGCGAAATCGCTATTCGTATGGCCGTGGGCGCGGGCCGCTTCCGCCTGCTGCGCCAGTTCCTCGTCGAGAGCCTGATGCTCTCTGTAATCGGCGGCGGCGTCGGCTTACTGGTCGCCGCCTGGACAATCAGCGGCCTCATCGCGGCCATGCCGCAAGGCTTCGGAGCGGCGGGACTGTCGCCGCAACTCGACTCGCGCCTGCTCATCTTCACCTTTGCGTTATCGCTGCTGACGGGCCTCGTCTTCGGACTCGCGCCGGCGTTGCGTGCGACGCGGCTCAACCTCGAAGCCACGTTGCGCGAACAGGGTTCGAGCGTGTCGGGCAGCCGCGCGCAGGTGCGATTCCGCAAAGGGCTGGTCGTGTCGCAGGTCGTGCTGACGACCGTGTTGCTGGTCGGGGCCGGATTGTTCGCGCGCAGCTTGAATAACCTGAATAAGCTCGACCTCGGCTTGCGCCCCGATCAACTGATCGAGTTTTCCATCGAGCCGCAGTTGAACGGTTATTCGCCGCAGCGAACCATTGCTTTCTTCGATGAGCTTCATCAACGGCTCGCGGCGCTGCCGGGCGTCGAGTCGGTCAGCGCGACAGAGATTCCTCCGTTCACCGACAGCAGCGCCGGCTCGAACATCACAGCCGAAGGCTACCAGTCGCAGGATGACGACGAGATGCACGTCAACCGAAACACGGTTGGCGCGAATTACTTCTCGACGATGGGCATCCCGTTGATTAAGGGGCGCGAGTTCACGCACGCCGACGGCCCCAACACCCCGCAAGTGGCGGTCGTCAACGAAACGTTTGCGCAGCGCTACTTCGCTGGCCGCGAGCCGGTCGGTTCGCACTTCGGCTTCGGCGGCGGCAAGACGGTCAAGCTCGACATTCAAATCGTCGGCGTCGTCAAAAATAGTAAGGCCGCCTCTGTCCGCGAGCCGGAGAAGCCGTTCGTCTATCTGCCCTACGCTCAACGCAAGCCTTTCGGCAGCTACACGTTTTACGTCCGCACACGGCAAGACACCGGCGCAATCGCACAGACGTTGCGCGCTGAAGTGCAAAGGCTCGACGCCGACCTGCCGATATTCGATCTGAAGACCGTGCAACAGCAGATCGATGAATCGCTGTTTCAGGATCGCTTCCTGACGATGCTGTCGCTGAGTTTCGCGCTGCTGGCGGCATTGCTGGCCGTCGTCGGTTTGTACGGGGTGATGGCTTACACGGTGACGCGCCGCACGCGCGAGATCGGCATACGTATGGCGCTGGGCGCGACGCGCGGCAAAGTCTCGTGGCTGATTCTGCGTGAAGTCGTCGTGCTGGCGCTCATCAGCTTGATCGTCGGCCTGCCCGCCGCTTATGGATTAGGGCGGCTGGCCGAGTCGATGTTGTTCGGCGTCAAGGCGAGCGACCCGCTCGTCTTTATCGCCGCCGGCCTGCTGTTGAGCGCGGCGACATTCATCGGCGGCTATCTACCGGCGCGCAAAGCCGCCAGCATCGACCCGCTGACAGCGCTGCGATACGAGTAAGCAGGAGGCAGGAAGCAGGAAACAGTAGGCAGTGATCAGTGGCCAGTGGCCAGTGGTCAGTTGATAGTGGCTAGTTGATGGTTGATAGTTGATAGTTGCCCAAGCTCCGTCAGGAGCGCGATGTTTATAGGTACACAGTTGATTGAATCTTCAAGCTCCGTCAGGAGCGCGATGTTTATAGTAATGGTTGAAGGATGTGACGAAGCCCCGTAGGGGCGCGATGTCAACATCACGCTCCTGACGGAGCTTGCATCATCTATTGCATCGTGAACTATAAACATCGCGCTCCTGACGGAGCTTAGACCTACGTGACCGACTGCTTCCTGCCTCCTGCCTCCTGCCTACCATTTCAGAGGTGAGAGATGAACACACTACTTCAAGACCTGCGCTACGGCGCGCGAATGCTGCTCAAGAAGCCCGGTTTTACACTCATTGCCGTGCTGGCGCTGACGCTCGGCATCGGCGCGAACACCGCCATCTTCAGTGTCGTCGATAAAGTGCTCGTGCGCCCCTTGCCGGTGTCGCATCCCGAACAGTTGACTTTGCTGTCGATGGAAAATGCGCGCGGCTTCAGCACGGGCTTTGCCTATCCTATTTACGGGGAATACCGCGACCGCAACGATGTCTTCAGCGGCTTGCTCGGTTATTCGCAACAGGCCCTGAGCCTGAATACCAACGGGCAAAGCGAGCGCGTCGATGGCATGGTCGTGACGGGCAATTATTTTTCGGTGCTCGGTGTTGACCTGGCGATTGGCCGCGCCTTCTCGCCCGAAGAGGATCAGACGCCCGGCACGCATCCGGTCGCCGTCATCAGCTATGGCTGCTGGCAGCGGCGCTTCGGCGCTGATCCCAAAGTCATCGGCCAGACGATCAGCCTGAACGGCTACCCGTTCACCATCATCGGCGTGACGCCCGCCGAATTCAGCGGCACGGTGCGCGGCTATGTGCCGGAACTCTACCTGCCGACGATGATGCTGGCTCAAGCTCAGCCAGCGTGGGATAAGAATGCGCTCACGTCGCGCGGCTTCTGGTGGCTGAACGTGATGGGGCGACTGAAGCCCGGTGTGTCGCGCGAGCAGGCCCAGGCCGCGATGACCGCGCTCGCCGAGCAGGCGGACGCCGGGACCGAGCGCAAAGGCGCTTTAGCCCAATCGCACCCGGTCGTCAAAGATGGCCGCCAGGGCGATACGCAGATGTTGAGCGACCTTTCATTCCCGCTCAAGCTGCTGATGGGCGTCGTGGGATTGGTGCTGCTGATCGCCTGCGCCAACGTTGCCAACCTGCTGCTCGGGCGGGCCGCCGCGCGACAAAAAGAGATCGCCGTCCGATTGGCAGTCGGCGCGAGCCGCTGGCGATTGATCCGGCAGCTACTCACTGAGAGTCTGTTGCTCGCGCTGGCCGGCGGCGCAAGCGGCCTGATGCTGGCGCTGTGGCTGATCGACTTGTTGACCGCTTACACGCCGCCCAGCGACGACGGCAATCTGGCGCTCGATGCCCGGCTCGATCTGCGCGTGCTCGGCTTCACGCTGCTGTTGTCCTTGATCACTTCCCTGCTATTCGGATTGGCTCCAGCCCTGAACGCTTCCAAGCCTGACTTGGTGTCGATGTTGAAGAATGATGCGGGCACAGACGGCGGCGGCAGGCGGCGCGTCGGCCTCAAGAATATTCTTGTTGTCGCGCAGGTTGCCCTGTCGCTCATCGTGCTCATCAGCGCCGGCCTTTGCCTGAAAAGCTTGCGCAATCTCAACGCCATCGACACGGGGTTTGATACGACGAAGGTCTTCATGATGTCTGTCGATCTGGGCATGGGCAATTATGATGAAGCGCGTGGCCGCGCCTTCTATTCGCAGCTCACCGAGCGCGTGGCGACGCTGCCGGCGGTCGAATCGCTCAGCCTGGCCAGCGTCGTGCCGCTCGGCAGAGGCGGTATGATTCTCGTCCTTGATAACCTCGAAGGCTACCAGCCGGAGCCAGACGAAAGGATGATCATCCCCTTCAACATCGTCGGCGACAATTATTTCAAGACGATGGGCGTGCAGTTAGTCGCGGGCCGCGACTTCGGCCCGCAGGATACTGACGCTGCGCCGCGAGTCGCCATCATCAACGAAGCGATGGCGCAGAAATACTGGCCCGGCAGTAATCCTCTGGGCAAACACATCGACCTGGGGCACAGCCCCCGGAGTAAGGAACAGCCGATGGAGATTATCGGCATCGTCCGCAACAGCAAGTATCACGACGTGACCGAAGTGACCGAGCCGGCTTTCTATCAGCCGTTGCAGCAGTCATATTCGCCACATATGACGCTGCACGTTCGCACGGCGGGCGACGCCAGCGCGCTGATCAGCATGGTACGCAACGAAGTGCAGGCGCTCGACGCCAACCTGCCGGTATTTAACGTCCGCACGCTGGCCGAGCAGAAGAGCCAGTCGCTCTACACCGCGCGCATGGCGGCGACGCTGTTGACGGCCTTCGGCGGGTTGGCGCTGGGGTTGGCGGCGCTCGGCATCTATGGCGTGATGGCTTACACCGTGACGCGCCGCACGCGCGAGATCGGCATACGTATGGCGCTGGGGGCGCGGACCGGCAACGTGCTCTCGCTGGTCTTGCGGCAAGGCATGGCCTTAGTCCTTATCGGCGTTGCGCTCGGCCTCGGCGGCGCGCTGGCGGCGACGCGTTTGCTGGCGAGTTTCCTGTACGGCGTCAGCGCGACCGACCCGACGACCTTCGCGCTGATCGCCCTGTTGCTTGTCGTAGTAGCCTGGCTGGCCTGCTACATCCCGGCCCGCCGCGCCACCAAAGTAGACCCGATGATCGCGCTGCGCTACCAGTAGCAGTAGCCAGTGGTCAGTGGTCAGTGGCCTCTGGCCAGTAATGAGTCGCTAGTGGCCAGTGGTCAGTGGCTAGTTGCTAGTTGATAGTTGATAGTGGTCAGTGACCAATGAGTCCCGTAGGGACGCGATGTTTATAGTTATTGTTGTTGAAAGAGACGAAGCCCCGTAGGGGCGCAATGTCCACATCACGCTCCTGACGGAGCTTGCTTCTTCTATTGTATCGGTAACTATAAACATTGTGCTCCTAACGGAGCTTGGGGAACTATCAACTCACAACTATCAACCATCAACTATCGACTCGACTGGCCACTGACTACTGGACACTGACCACTGACCAGTGGCCACTGACTACTGCCTACTGACCACTGACTACTGGACACTGCCTACTATTCGAGAGGTGATTGATGAGCACACTACTTCAAGACCTGCGCTATGGCACGCGGCTGCTGGCGAAGCGGCCCGGCTTTACGTTTGTGGCGGTTCTTACACTGGCGCTCGGCATTGGCGCGAACACGGCGATCTTCTCAGTCGTCAACGCTGTGCTCATCCGTCCGCTGCCTTACCCGCAGCCCGATCAGTTGGTGACGATACGCGGCAACCAGTCGCTGCCCGATCTCGACGACATCAAAGCGCAGAGCCAAAGGATCGAATACTTCGGCGGCGCAGTCGTTCAGGCGCTCGATTATACCGGCGAAGCCGAACCGCTACAGGTGCAGGCGGCGCTCTGTAATGCAGACCTCTTTGACGTGCTGGGCGCGCGCCCGCTGCTGGGCCGCGTCATCTCGCCCGCCGAAGACGTGCCGGGCGGCGCGCGCGTCGTCGTGCTCAGTCACGCCTTCTGGCAGCGGCGCTTCGGCGGCGACGCAAGCGTCATCGGGCGCAGCCTGCCGCTGAGCGGCAACAGCTATACGATCATCGGCGTGATGGCGGCGGACTTCTCAATGCCGCGCGAGCAGCCTGATTTGTGGGCCGCCGTGCGCGTCGCTAATCCCCTCGCCGCGCAGTTTCGCGGCGTCCATTTCCTGCGCACCTACCTGCGATTGAAAGCCGGCGTCACCGCCGATGAAGCGCAGGCCGAGATGGCCACCATAGACCAGCGGCTCGCCGAACAGTACCCGGACGAAAACAAAGACCGTCACCGCCTGTTGATCCCGCTGCACACGTTTCTGGTCGGCGACATCCGCTGGCCGCTGCTGATTCTCTTTGGCGCGGTCGCTTTCGTGTTGTTGATCGCCTGCACAAACTTTGCGAACCTGCTGCTGGCGCGCGCCGCATCGCGTCAGCGCGAGATGGTGATCCGCGCCGCGCTCGGCGCTCGGCGTTCACGGCTGGTCCGCCAGATGGTTGTCGAAAGCACAATGCTGGCAATGCTGGGCGGCGCGCTCGGCGTCGTGCTGGCGATGTGGGGCGTAGACCTGCTGGTCGCGCTCCGCCCGGCCAGTTTGCCGCGACTGGCAGCCATCGCCGTAGACGGTCGCGTGCTGATCTTCACTCTGTTGCTTTCATTACTAACCGGTGTCGTCTTCGGATTCGTGCCGGCCTGGAGCGCCGCCAGCGCCAACGTCAGCGAGGCATTGAAAGAAGGCGGTCGCGCTTCGACGGCAAGCTTCACGCGTCAGCGATTGCGCGGCGCGCTGGTCGTCGCCGAGATCGCGCTGGCGCTGGTGCTGCTGGCCGGCGCGGGGCTGTTGATTAAGAGCTTCACTCTGCTGCGCGCCGTCGATCCCGGCTTCCGGCCCGAAGGCGTGATGACGATGCGCGTCGAACTGCCCGAAGCGCGCTACAAAGAGATTTCGCAACAACGCCAGTTTCGCGAGCGCCTGCTTGATGCCTTGAACGCGCAACCCGGCGCGCAGGCCGCCTTCATCAGCGAGCTGCCGCTGTCGGATTATCGCCTGTCGCATAACTTCGTCATCGAAGGCCGCCCGCCCGTGACGCCCGGCGATGAGCCTGAAGTCGAAACCCGCAGCGTCAGCCGCACTTATTTTCCGACGATGAAGATTCCGCTGCTCGGCGGGCGCGACTTTGCCGCGCAGGATAACGAAAACTCGCCGATGGTCGCCGTCGTCAACGAGAGCTTCGTGCGTGAGCACTTCCCCGACAGCGAGCCTGTCGGCGCGCGCATACAGTGGGCGAGGGGGCCGCGCAATTACTGGATCACGATCATCGGCGTCAGCCGCGACGTGCGCCAGTTCTCGCTGGCCGAAGCCGCCGAGCCGACCGTATTCACGCTTTACGAACAACAGGATCAGCCGTGGAAGCGATGGATGTTCGTCGTCATCCGCAGCCAGCAAGGGCCTGCGCAGCTCGCTCGCATGGTCGAAGAGCAGGTCTGGGCAATTGACCGACAATTGCCGGTGACGAGCATTCAGCCGATGAGCGAAGTCATCGCCTCTTCACTGAGCAGCCAGCGATTCAACCTCATCCTGCTTGGCCTGTTCGCCGGCGTCGCGCTGGTGCTGGCCTCGGTCGGCATTTACGGCGTGATGAGCTATACTGTCACGCAACGCACGCACGAGATCGGCGTGCGAATGGCGCTGGGAGCCAGCGCGGCGGACGTGCTCCGAATGGTTGTCCGCCAGGGGATGACGCTCGCATTCGCAGGGATTGTCATCGGGCTTGCGGCGGCGGCAGCGTTGACGCGGTTGATGACGAGCCTGCTTTATGGCACGAGCGCCACCGACCCGCTGACCTTTGCCGCCATCGCCCTGGTTTTAACAGGAGTGGCTCTGGGAGCTTGCTTTGTGCCAGCGCGACGGGCGACGCGAGTCGATCCGATGGTCGCGCTCAGATACGAATAACACGGAGGATGGATTATGCGTAAAGTTACGACACTGGCGCTTCTGGCAGTCACGTTGATGGTCGGCGCGACTGGCCTCGCAGGGGCGCAGGATAAGAAGCCCGCGCCGCCTATCATCGCCTTTGGCAGCGACTCACCGGAGCGCGGCACGACGCGCGTCGGCTTCTGGAATACGAAAAAGAATATGGGCGCGGGCCAGTTTGCCATCGATTACGGTCGCCCGGTCTGGAAGAAAGATTACGAAGACGCGGCGAAGTTCGACGCAATGACCAAAGGCAAAGTCTACCGGCTGGGGAGCAACTTCTGGACGACGCTCGACAGCGATATGCCATTGACGATTGGCGGCACGACCGTGCCGGCGGGCCTGTGGTATATGGGATTGCAGCGTTCGGCGGACGGCGCGACCTGGAGCCTGGTCTTCATCGACCCGGCGAAGGCGCGGGCGGCGCACATTGATGCTTCAGAGATCAACCGCGCGCCGATTGCTTACGCGGCGGCGATGACGGTTGAACAAGCGGCAGAGCTGAAAGAGAAGCTGACGATTGACCTGATCTTTCAACGCGCCAGCCCGAAAGACGTGACCCTGCGCGTCGGCTGGGGCAAGCTGCAACTGAGCGCCCCTGTGCAAGTGCCCGTCCCTACCGCTGATTAATAACATCACGCAAGCCGTCACATTGCGCCAAAAATCCGCGCCGCGTTTGTCCCTCGTTCATCAGGAACAAACGCGGCGCGGCGGTGTCTAAACGGGGCGGGAAAGCGTCGCCTCACTTGTCGCCTGCTTGAGAGCAGGAATCGCGGCGAACGCCTCCCGACACCATTGATGCAATCACAGGCTATCCCTTCTGCGGCACGTAAGGCTTCTTGACGTACTGCGTCGCCTGTTTGTGCGAATCATAAACGTTACCGCGCTTCAGGACCGTCTGGTACTCGGCGACGGCTTCGTCGCGTTTGCCGAGCGCGTCGAGCGACTGGCCGGCGCGCAGGTGCGCCATCGAAATCAATCCTTCATCCGACTTCGGCCAATGCGCCACCGCGTTGAATCGTTCGACCGCCGTCGCGTGTTCGCCGCGCGCAGCCAGCGACTCGCCCCACTGATAATCGATCAAGTCGGTGGCTTGCGCGGCGATGCGCGTGTCTTTGAGCAGGTCAGCGTACACGCGGCTGCCTTCTTCTGTTCGATCCATGCGGCAGAGCATCGTCGCGCGCTCGATGCCGAACAGGTAATTGCGCGGGTACTTCGCCGCCAGTTGGCTGATAAGGTCGAGGGCGCGTTCAGGCTTCCCTTCTTTGGTGTAGAGGCCGATCAACAGCACGCGCGCATCGTCGGCGGCGTACTTGCCCTTTTGCGTGACCAGCTCAAGGTGCTCGATGCCTTTGCTCTTTGATCCCTTCAGGCCGGCGACGCGCGCCAGCATGCGCCAGCCGAACGGCAGGCTATCAATCACATACTCGTAAAGGCCGATGCTCATATAGGCGTCTACGTATTCAGGGTCGGCCTTGAGCACCTTCTTCTGAATGGTTATTGAATCATTGGCGTCACCCATCGCGCGCACGAAGCTGCGCTTGACGGTGGTGTCATAGCCGGCGCGCAGCCCATAGGCCGATGCCTGATAGTAGAGCGCCTCGGCGTCTTTCGGATTGCTGCGCAAGCGCGCCTGCGTCGCCGCAATCGCCTGCTTGATGAGGTCGCTGAACTCGCGGTCGCGCTTCGGGTCTACTTTGTCCTCGTCCTTGTCCTGCTCGTAGAACGAGCCGCCGGTGTAAGTCGAGGTCGTCAAGCGCCGGCTCTGATTCAACAGTTCGAGCCACAGGTTGTTCGCAAGATAGACATAACCTGCCGGGTGATCGGGCGCGAGCCGCGTCATCTGCGTATAGCGCTCGCGCGCCGCCGCGTAATCCATATTATAAAGCGCGTCATTGCCTTCCTGCCGTATGCGGTCGAACTCGGCGAGGTTGGCAGAAGCGCCGGAGGCCGGCTTCACGGTCGCGTTAGCCGCAGGCTGCGCCAGCCCGCTCGGCGCAAGCATCACCAGCGATAAAAGTAGAATCGATACTGCACGCATCGTTGAATCTCCTTTAACAACAGGATTCAGGATTCAGGAGTCAGGATTCAGGTGGGAGAGGAACGTGGTGCATCACGCCCTTCCTTCTTCCCTGAATCCTGGCTCCTGTATCCTGTATCCTTTCCGTTGATTTGCGGCGAGCACATCAAGGGACGATCAGTGTCAACGCGTCGGGCACGACTTCAAAGCTCATCGGCAGTGGGCCGATCACTTCGCCGTCGGCTTCGACCCAAGGCGCGCGTGACGAGTTGGCTTCAACGCGCCGCCCTTTAATCAGAGTCGCGCCGCTCGCTTCGGGCCTGCCGCGCATGCAGGCTGACAGCACCGGCAGGTAAGCCACATTCCTTGCGAGCGGCGGCAAAATGTAAATCTCAAACAGCGGCTCGTCGAGCCGAGCATTCGGCGTCAGCAGCATCCCTCCGCCGTAGCCTTTGCCCTTGCCGACAATGGCAAACGTGCTATCGAAGGCGCGGCCATCCACTGTGATCGTGAACCGCTCGGCGGGCCACGTGAACAGGTGTTTCACTCCCGTCACCCAATAAGCCAGTTCGCCGACGCGGCGCTTCAATCGCTTATTGACGCCGCGCGCAATCGACGCGTCGAGGCCGATGCCCGCCATCATCACGAAGTAGCGGCGCAGGGGCCGGGGGTCGGGGGCCGGGGGCCGGTTTACCACGATCATCTGGCCTTCTGCATTCTCATTGAAAGATGTGGCGGCAACTGCGGGCGTTTCAATGATCCGATCCCCGGCCCCCACCGCCAGGCCGAGCGCGATGCGTTGCATCTTTCCGGCGGCGATCACGTCGGCGATGCGTTCGATAGTGAACGGCATCCCAAGGTCACGCGCAACGACGTTCGATGTGCCGCCGGGCCAGACGACAAGAGCGGCGCGGCTGCCGACCATCCCTTGAATGACTTCGTTGAGCGTGCCGTCGCCGCCGTAGCTGATGATGAGGTCAATGCCATCGTGAATCGCTTCACGCGCCAGTCGCGTCGCATCATCCGGCCCTGCGGTGGCGCAAGCTCCGGCGGCAATGCCGCGCGCCGCGAGCAACTCGGTCATTCGCTGAGCGTCTTCGGCGCGGCGTCCGGCCCGCCCCGACATCGGGTTATAAATAATCACGGCTCGCTGTGGCAGCATGTCGCTTCCTGTTTGTGTGAGTGCAACTCAGGTGCCGTCAGTCTGGCCCTGCAAGTATTGTAAAAGCGCGCTCGCAAGCACAGCAAGCAACACGGCAGTGCAGCGATTCGCTGACAATTGGCGCGTGCGGATGTTTCTGCCGAGCGCCAGCAGAGGGGCACGCGATAATGCGGCGCTTGCCGATTACTTGAACGCGGCTTCGATGATGAGGTAAAGCGGCAGGCTTATGGCTTCTTCGTAGCGCGCGGCATTCTTTGCGGCGAAGGCGGCGGGCGGCGCGGGTTCGCGCAGTTGCTTGATGTGCAATCCCGCCGACTGCGCAGCGGCGAAGTAATCGCTGACGGTGTGATGAAAACAGTCGAGGCGTTGGCCTTCGTCCGACACATTACCAAAGCCGAGCCACGGCGTTTCGATGCGGCGGCGGGCCGCGCCGAAATAATGCGCTGGCCACGCGGCTCGCCCTTCCCACCTTTCAACATTACTGTCCTCGCTGCGGTGGAGTGGAAATCGCGCCGTGCTCATCGGGTGAAGAAGACTGGCGATCAGCCGCCCTTGCGGTCGCAGCAAACGCGCCATCTCGCGCATCACGCCGCCGAGGTCTTCGACATAATGCAACGCCGTCGCGGTGAACAGGAGATCGAACTGCGCATCCGCGAATGGCAAGGGCCGGGCGATGTCGGCGATTAAGAGATCAAGCGCCACGCCGTGCAACCGCGCACGCTCTCGCGCAAGATCGAGCATCGCTGCCGATAGATCAACACCCACGACGCGCGCGCCACACGCCGCCAGCCGCGTCGCATACACACCCGACCCGCAGCCCAGGTCGAGCGCGCTCGCGCCCATCAGGTCGCCAAACAGAGCTTCGATCACCGGGCGCTCGATGTTTTCAGAGAAGGAATCTTCAGTTGACGTGTAACGGTCGAAGGCCGCGCCGCAAGCGTCCCAGGTTGTTTTGGTATCATAAGCCATAGTCACCAATCAGGAAGCAGGAAGCAGGAGGCAGTTGGCCAGTGGCCAGTGGTCAGTTGATAGTTGTGAGTTGATAGTTGTGAGCTGATAGTTATGAGTTGCCAGTGACCAGTGAGTCCCGTAGGGACGACCTGTTTATAGTTATGGCTGATAGATAAGGACGAAGCCCCGTCGGGGCGCAATGTTGACATCACGCTCCTAACGGAGCTTCGTCACATCCTTCAGCTATATCTATAAACATTGCGCTCCTACGGAGCTTGTTTGATCTACTGCATCGTGAACTATAAACATCGCGCTCCTGACGGAGCTTGGGGAACTATCAACTCACAACCATCACCTATCAACTATCAACTGACCACTGGCCACTGGCCACTGCCTCCTGCCTCCTGATTATTCAAGTTGATAATTCGGCGCTTCTTTCGTGATGATGACATCGTGGACGTGACTTTCGCGCAGGCCCGCCGAGGTCACGCGCATGAAGCGCGCGCGCTCCTGCATCTCGGCGATGGTGCGACAGCCGCAATAGCCCATACCCGAACGCAGGCCGCCGACCAGTTGATGCACGAGCGACGCGAGCGGCCCTTTGTGCGGCACGCGCCCTTCGATGCCTTCGGGCACGAGCTTCGATTGCGTTTCGCTGGCCTGGCCGTAACGGTCCTTGCTGCCCGCCTTCATCGCGCCGAGCGATCCCATGCCGCGATAGGTTTTGAACGAGCGGCCTTGATAAAGAATGATCTCGCCGGGGCTTTCGTCGGTGCCGGCAAACAGCGAGCCGATCATTACGGAATCCGCGCCGGCAGCAATCGCTTTGGCGACATCGCCGGAATACTTAATGCCGCCGTCGGCGATGACCGGCACGCCTGAGCCGCGCGCCGCCCGCGTCGTCTCCATAATAGCGGTGATCTGCGGCACGCCCGCGCCACTGACGACGCGCGTGGTGCAGATCGAGCCAGGCCCCATGCCAGTCTTGATGCCATCGACGCCGGCAAGGATCAAATCCTTCGCGGCTTCGGCGGTGGCGATGTTGCCGGCGACGACATCCATTTCGGGGAAGCGGCTTTTAACTTTCTTGACGGCGGCGATGACGCCTTCGGTGTGGCCGTGCGCGGTGTCGATCACCAGCGCATCGACGCGGGCGCGGACCATCTCTTCGGCGCGTTCGAGGTAATCGCCGCCCGCGCCGATGGCTGCCGCTACGCGCAGGCGCCCGAGGTCGTCTTTGGCGGCGAGCGGGTACTTGATGGCTTTCTGAATGTCTTTGACCGTGATCAGACCTTTGAGGCGGTAGTTCTCGTCAACGACCAGCAGCTTTTCGACGCGGTGGCGTTGCAGGATGATCTTGGCCTCGTTGAGCGTCGTGCCGACCGGGACGGTGATGAGGTTCTCTTTCGTCATCACTTCGCTGATCGGCAGTTCGAGCCGGGTTTCAAAGCGCAGGTCGCGGTTGGTGAGGATGCCGACCAGATGGCCGTTGGCCTCGACAATCGGCACGCCGGAGATGCGATAACGGTCCATCACCTCCATCGCTTCGCTGATGCGGCGGTCGGGCGTCATCGTCACCGGATCAACGATCATTCCTGATTCGCTGCGCTTCACTTTATCGACTTCGTCGCGTTGCGCTTCGATGGAAAGGTTCTTGTGAACGACGCCGATGCCGCCCTGCTGGGCGATGGCGATGGCCAGATGCGACTCGGTGACGGTGTCCATCGCCGATGACGAGATGGGAATGTTGACGGAGATGTTGCGCGAGAAGCGCGTAGTCGTATCGGCTTCGGTCGGCAGAACATCACTGCGTGCAGGGATGAGCGTGACATCGTCAAAGGTCAGGGCTTCTTGGATTTCACCAGCAAGCATAATATACACCTCGAATCTATGCGCCGCCGGGCGCTATGGTTAATGAACAGCTCTCACCTGACGGAATCGGTGAAGCACAAGATGTCGTTGCTGGTTTTGGTATCCCCAGCTATGGAATGTAGCAAAGCCGCTCGCCGGATGGCAAGCGCGGCGCTTATGAGCAAGGCGCAGATAGACTAAGGCGCGCCCGTAGCGCGTCAGTTTTCTTTTATCACTGCGGGGAAGATGGTCAGCCGAAAATCAGTTGGGGAAGATTAATGTAGTTTCTAGCCGGATCAGATCAGTGTTTGTTTTAAGCCACCGGCGGCAGCACGTCTTTCAGTTGTTTGCGCCACTCTTTGAAATCCGCGCGCATATCGACAAACTCAGAGCGCGTCTTAAAGGTAACGCTCTCCAGGCGGTCAAAACGAGTGTCGTACTCGTCGAGCCGCTCGTTGAGTTTGCCTAATTCTGTGTCGAGCCGTGCGTGAACTTTGCCCAACTCTTCATCGAGTCGTGTTCTTAACTCGGCAATGTCGTCCTTGATGCTCGTTGATTGAGCATCCATCTTTTCCGCCAGAGCGTTGATGCGCTCAAGGACAGTTTCAATCGTCGGTTTCGTGTCGAAGTTGTCTGCGCTCATCGTGACCTCCATTTGCGGGTCTGAGTCTGGCCAGCCATTGCTGGTTGAAGCCATTGTATGAGCTTGCGATATGAAACTCAACGCGTTTTCCAGCGGGCCGCTTGCTTGACGCCGGTGTGACCAGCTTGTTAGCGTTGGTGTTTCGATTGCGCGCCCAAAAGCCATCTGAGAGGACGCGCAAAACTGTTCATCAACTGTTCATCAAAGGAGTCCCGCGAATGCGATGGTCTAACCTGTTTGTCCCGACCCTGCGTGAAGACCCGGCGGATGCCGAAGTTGTCAGCCACCGCCTGCTCGTGCGCGCAGGCTACGTCCGCCAGCTCACCGCCGGCGTTTACAGCTTACTGCCGCTCGGCCAGCGCGTGCGCCTGAAAATCATCAACATCGTCCGCGAAGAGATGAACCGCATCGGCGCGCAGGAATTTCTACTGCCCGCGCTGCACCCGGCAGAAGTCTGGAAAGAGTCGGGCCGCTGGCAGGTCATGGGCGACAATATGTTCCGCCTGCGCGACCGCAAGAACACCGAGATGTGTCTCGGCATGACGCACGAAGAAATCTTCACGGCCATCGCCCGCCACACGATCAATTCGTATCGCCAGTTGCCGCAGGTCTGGTATCAGATTCAGACCAAGTTCCGCGACGAAGCGCGGCCCAAGTCGGGATTGCTGCGCGTCCGTGAGTTCACGATGAAAGACGCCTATTCGTTCGACGTGGATCGCGCCGGTCTAGACCGTGCCTTTCAGAATCAGCACGACGCCTACTGCCGCATCTTCACACGCTGCGGCTTGAAGTTCTCGCCCGTCGAAGCCAGCTCCGGCGCGATGGGCGGCAGCCAGTCTACCGAGTTTATGGTTCGCACCGAAGCCGGCGAAGACCGCATTGTTGTCTGCGAGCAATGCGGCTACGCGGCCAACGTCGAGAAGGCGACTTCAAGGCTCGCCGCCGTTGAAGACGGCGAAGGACTCGACCAGCCTGAAGAGTTCCCGACGCCGGGCGTGCGCACGATTGATGACTTAACGACGTTCCCCGGCGGCGCGGCAGCCGACCGGCAGATCAAGACGCTGGTCTACGTGCTCGACGATCAGCTCGCGCTCATCTTGATGCGCGGCGACCACGAGTTGAACGAGACCAAGTTGCAGGATGCGACCGGCGCGCTCAACGTCAGGCCGGCACACCCGGAAGAGATTCGTGACGCGCTCGGCGCATCCGCCGGCAGCCTCGGCGCAGTGAATGTAATGCGCGCCACACATTCGCGCGTGACCCGTATTCTGGCCGACGAGACGTTGCGCGGGCGGCGCAATATGACGACCGGCGCGAACAAAGACGATCACCACCTGCGCGGCGTCGCTATTGACCGCGACATCAACGTAGACAAGTGGGTCAGCTTGCGCACGGTGCAGACCGGCGAAGGCTGCCCGAATTGCGAAGGCGTGCTCGATGTTTTTAAGGCGGTCGAGATCGGTCACATCTTCAAGCTCGGCACGAAGTACAGCGAAAGCATGGGCGCGAACGTGTTGACGGCGGACGCCAAAGAAGCGCCGATTGTGATGGGCAGCTACGGCATCGGCGTCGAGCGCGTAATGGTGGCGGCGGTCGAGTTGTTCAACGATCAGGCAGGCATCATCTGGCCGGCGTCTATCGCGCCGTTTGCGGTCGTCATTACGCCGGTCAATGTCCGCGATGCGGCGCTGCTCGAAGCCGCCGAGAAACTTTACGATGAGTTGCAGGCGGCGGGCGTTGACGTGTTGCTTGACGACCGCGACGAGCGCGCCGGCGTCAAGTTCAACGACGCCGACTTGATCGGCGTGCCTTATCGCATCACGGTCGGCAAGAAGATCAAAGAGGGCAAGGTCGAGTTGATGACGCGCGCCACGCGACAGTCCGAAGACGTGTCGATAGGCGAGGTTGTCACGAGCCTGCGCGAACGACTCGCCGCTATTTAAAATTGCTGACCAGCACAACGTCGCTGGTCTGTTTGCTGCGCGCCTACGGAAAGCGCAGCAAACTAACCGGGACTCACCAATGCCGAATAAACGAAGAGGCGAGCGCGACGCTCGCCTCTTCGTCGTATTGAGATGCAGTGGTCAGCCACCAACCCGTCACGCCGGTGGACGGCGCGGGCATCAATCCTTGCCGAAGATTTTCTTGAAGACTTTGAAGAAGCCGCCGCTCTTCTTCTTGTCCTTGTCGTCATTCTTGCGGTCGGCGTCGCGGGCCGAATCCTTCTGGTGTTTCGGGTCGCGCTTCGGGTCGGACGCGACCGCCGGCCTGGGCGCGGGCGCAGGCTCGCGCGTATCGCTAACGGCCTTCGGCGCGGGCGCAGGCTCGGCTCTTTTCGGCGCGGGCGTAGGTTCAGCGGGCGAGGTTGCGGGCTTGGCCGAATCGTCGTCGGTCTGTGCAGCGGCCTTCGGGTTGAGCGCCGGCGATGCTTCATTCTCGTTCGTCGGCTTCGCCCGGTCCTTCCTCTTCGCGGTGAGGTCGGCGGGCGGCGTCTCGGCGACGACGATCTCCGGCTGATCGCTCGCGCCGGCAGCCGACGCATTATCGCCAGCGCCTGACGGATTGCTTGAGTCCGTCGGCTTGCTCGTTGAAGGCGGCGACGTTGACGAGCTTGCGCTCGGGGCAACGCGCAAGCGCGGAATCATAAAGACGGACGCAGCGGACAAGACCAGCGCGCCGACCAGCAAGCCGATGCCGAGCAGCGACCAAGTGCGGTGATGCGCGGGCGCGCCGGTGGCCTCGGACTGACGCGCCAGGCGTGTGCCGTCGAGGTCGCAGAATTTCATATCATCCGCGAAGGTTTCATTGCAGACTGGACATACTTTCATACGACTCCCCGTTTTTTCATTGAAGCAGTTCGCCAGGATAGAAGGTCCATTTTACCACCCTGTGCCCACACACTTCAATCAAGCCGCCGGAGCGCCTTCGCAGTAACAGAAAGACGCGGTGACACGGCGACGCGGCGACGCGGCGAAAGAAGAACGGTTCGTATCGCTGTTCTTCCCTCCCCGCGTCGCCGTGTCGCCGCGTCGCCGCGTCGCTCTGCCGCCGTGCCGAACTATGCGTCGTACATCGCCGCGATCAGGCAGCCGCGCGCGGTCGCCGTCAGCGGGTCGTTGGCCATGCGAATCTCGCTGATTTCGAGCGGGAAGCCGTCGCGCTCGATGGCCTGGCGGAACTTGTCAATGAAGCCTTTCGGGCGGGCCGTGCCGCCGCTCAAAACAATCGGGATAGCACGGTCTATGCGCGGCATGTTCTTGGTCTCGGCCAATGCCGCGCGCAAGGATTCAACCAGCGACAGGATCACGTCGTCGTAATAGACGTGCAAGGCGTTTTCGTACTTGTTGTGCGGCGCGCTCGACAGGTCGAGGCTCTCTTCCTTGATGGTGCGAACGCGCGTGGCCATCTCGCCGGTCACCTGGCCGACGCTGCGGTCAATATAGTCGCCGGCTTTGGCGAGGCTGAAGGTCATCACAGGGATCGACATAAAGGCCAGCGCGACATTGCACATGCCTCCGCCGCAGCTAATACCGATGCCGCTGAAGTTCTCTTTCTCAAGCTCGGAGAAGACCACCGCCAATCCCTCATTGACGCCCTTGGCGCTGTAGCCCATCTGATTGAGCATGTCGCGCAGCATCGCTTCGTGATAGACGAGGTCGGGCGAGCCGCCGCCGCGCAGCGCGCCCGGCACGCTGAAGCGCAGGGTCTCGCCGTGCCTGGTCTTCTTCACCAGTTGTTGAATGATCGCCTGCATCACGGGCAGCGAATACTCTTCAGTCGGGTTGAGCGTGCCTTCCATCATCGGGCGGCGCACTTCGGTGTTGAAGACGTTGGCGAACCGCGCCGCTTCGTTGCCGAAAATTTGCAGCGTCGAGCCGCCGTTGGGTTGATAGCTCACCTTGTTCTGCTTGAGGATGCTCTCAGTGAATTTCGAGTAAGGCACAGTGATGAACGCGTTCAACTCGGCCTTCGCCTTGACGTGCGAAGTCGAGCCGCTGGCCAGCACCAGCCGGCTAGTGCCAACATCGAGTCCCAGAGCCGTGCCCTCGTTGGCGGTGTTCGTGTTTTCGGTTTCTTGTGACATAGCAATCGTTCCTCCAGGTAATGATTCAAACGGATCGAGCTTGAGGGGCCGCTCTGTATTTAAACTATGAACGGCTTTGCGCGTCGCTTTGAGGCGCACGGCACGGCCTGCGGGGATGGGCGTGGGGGATGCGCCTTCGGTCGCGGCGGGCACGAAGCCTGCGCGCTTGGGCGTCAGGTGCAAGCGGCCCAGCCCGCGAATAGCGATCTGATTCTCGTCACCCAGCTCGCGCTTGATGACGCCGAGCATCGCTTCGACGGCGCGCGATGCCCTTTGTTGCGATAGCCCGCTGCGCCGCGCCGCTTCTCGAATGAGTTGAGTCTTATTCATACGTCACTCAGCACTCGGCATTTCTTTTTCCAATGCGCGCTGCCTGGCGTACAGGCGCTCGTAAACTTCCTGTAGCGCGCGGCGCTTCTCTTCGACGTTCGCGCCGCTCTGTTGCGCCGCGTCGCGCAAGGCTGCGTCGGCTTTGTCGAGGCCCGGCCAGCGCTTGCCGCCCGCCGCGCTCAAGTAGGCCGAATCGTAGTTGAAGCCGAGCCGCGAAATCGCCGCGATCTCGGTCTGGTACTTGTCCGTCAGGCCGATGGCCGTGAACGGAAAGCCCGCCACCCAGTCCGTGTGATAGCCCATCAGCTTATTCGATGGGTTGACGCTCACGAGGCCGTGCGTGACGCAGTTGGCATCACTGATCTGGTACTTCGAGCGCAACACGGCGGTGAGTTGGCGCGCAGCATAAATCTGCGTCTCGTTAATGCCGTCCGCGCCAACCGCTTTGCCGCGCCGTGACTGGCCTTCAAAGCAGACGCCGATGAAGCTGGCATTTAAATTCACGTAAAGGTCGCGCCCGTCGCTCCACGCCGAGTTGCCCGCGTGATTGGCCGCCTCTTCGTCACGCACGATGCGGTAGACGCGCCCGAAGCGATCAATCACATAGTTGTAGAGCCTGTGCCCGCGCGCGTAGTCGAGCAGCGCCTTCGAGTGCGTTTGCAGCGATGCGTTGTACTCGTTGTCGAACGGCAACTGGTCGCCTTCCGAGATGTGATAGACGATGCCGAGCGGTCGCGTCAGTCGCTCGCCTTCATCCTCGCCGCGCGCCACCGCGTCAACTGCGAAGCGATAGAAGTCGCGCTTCTCGCCCGCCGTCTCGTACTCCGTCAGCACGCGCGCGCCGTTGCTATAGAACTCGTAGCCGCTGCCCTGCTCGGCGAGCCACACTTTGTCGAGCGTAAGCCCGGCCTCTGAGCCGATGTGTGTGACGGCTTCACCCGCCGCTGGATTCGCATTGGCGCTCGCGCCATCGGGGGTGTCGGTCGCCGCGCCTTTCGCTTCGGTTGAGACGAAGAGGCGGCTGGCGACGTTCATCACCGCGTAACCGAGTCCCAGGCCGAAGGCCAGCACGATTACCAGACACGCCGCATAGACCGCGTAGCGCAGCCGATAGAGCAGCGCCGTCACCCGTAAGGCGAGCGGCGCGGGTTTTGTAATCGGCAATACTTTGGATAATTCAATGATCAATAAGGCACGGTGCGGAAGCGTGCCGACAACCGGCAGCCGGTTGACAATAGAATCGGGCGGCTTGATCCTCATCGCGCTCTGCAAGAACTTCAGCCGCAGGATCGGCGACTGAATGTAGCGCGAATAACGATCAACCAGCTTGGCGTTTCTCAGGTTTTGTGGATCTATCTCCTGCATCCTCGCAATCCACAGTTCGGCCTTCTGCTTTGGCCTTCGTTCAGGGCTTGTCGTAAGCGGTCACTTGCAAATCTTTTAGAGCGACGCCGGCGGCGCGAGCGCGGTTGCGCGCTTCGGCCCCGTAGTGCTGCGCCTCTTCGATGGTCGTGAATCTGCCGACGCGCACGCGATACCAGACGTGGCCGCTGACCTCTGCGCGCACCACGTAAGCCGGGATAGCGGCGGTCTTCAAACGCTCGGCAAAGGCGTTCGCCTCGCTCTCGTTCGGCGAAGCCATAGCTTGCAGCGCGTGCTTCCACTGACCTTCCGCCGCCGGATTCGTGGGAGTGGGCATGGCCGCTTTTGTTTCTTCAATCGTGGCTGGCGTGGCGCTCGCCTCAGGCGTCGGGCTGGCAACGGGCGGCGCAGTCGGTGGCGACTGCCCGACGGGCACGGTCAGCGCTTGCTGCGTGACCGGCGCTTCACCGCGCGGCTTGAAGAAGAAGAAATAAGTCGCGGCGGCAATGGCGAGGATGACGAGCGCAGCGGCAATCGGCCATTTCAGTCTCGACGCAACCGCCGTCGGTTCATCTTTGACCAGCAACGGCCATTCGCTGTGCGAGTATTCCCAGGCCGGCAGCGGGTCGTCCCACGGATCGGCGGGCGCGGCGGCTTCTTCAACGGACAGTTCGGCAGTCTGCGCAGCGGCGACTGACGACGCGCTTTCATCAATTGTGGTTTCAGCCACATTGCTTACCTGCTCCGCATAGGTCGGCGCGACAGGTGGACTGAATGACGCGGCAGCGGGCGGCGATTCAACGTCGTCTTCGTACTGATCGGGCGCGATGAAGACTTCCGGCTCTTCGTACTGGTCGGGCGTGATGAAGGCTTCGGACACTGTTGGCTTGAAGGGCTGAGTGAAAGCCGTTTGTGTGGCTTCGGCAGACGCATTGTCCATCGGCTGCGCGTTAAAAGGCGCGGCGACCTCTTCATCTTCGCTCAACAACTCGAAGTCTTCGTCTGTGCCGGCAGCCGGCGAGAATGCCGATTCATCAAGGTCCGTTGCGTGCGCGAGCGGCTGAGCGCTTGTCGATGCGAGCGTCGCCACGCCGCCTAGCGCCACGGCGTAATCGGGCTGCACGAATCCGGCGCGCGGCAGAATGGGATCGAGCATCGCGCGGCATTCGCCACACAACCGCGTCCCCGGCGCGCCATTCTCATCATCGGCAGAGCGGCGGCAGAGCGGACAGATTCGGGTCAGCGTTTCAGCTTGCATAACCTACCTGCGGATTTATGATCCCTGATCGGCAGCCATCAGGCGACCGTCACGGGCGATGCGTAATATGGTCAAAGCCACATTACAAGATCATTGCCTGTTGAGTTGGGGCGTTTTCAAAGTGGGGCTTATGTCTAAACGCCTGCGATTATCACACAGGGGTAGGGGCAATACAAGAGTTTATTTATTTCAGCGAATTGATAACACGAACGGGGGACGGTTCGCGTCAAAAACGTTCACGCGCGCATCTCTTCTTTGGTCTTCAGCGTGGCGATGTAAGCCTCGATCTCTTCGCGGTCTTCGTCGTCGAGGTTGAGGAACTCGACGCCGAGGCCGAGGCCTTTGCGCGTGTAGCAGACGCGCGACACGGCGATGACGCGGTGGCGGTTGGGCAACTCGAAACGCACGACCATACGTGTGCCGGCACGAATTGGCTCATCCGTGGTGATGAACATACCGCCGAGGCTGATGTTAGCCATGTTGCGGCGCACGCGCGATGGGCCGCTGCTGCTGTTGGTCAGCTCGTATTCGACTTGCGCAGTGATGGGAGCGCGCTCGAACCGGCGGCGTTCCAGTTGCGCGGAACTTTTCATATCCCTCCTTTCCTGCGTCCTTTGGACTGTGGTTGTGAAGGACACAGGGCGTTGAGCCAGATGAATTAAATGATTAAGAACTTCCTGCATTCGCAGTGACCGTCGCTCAAAACGGCGCGGTCCGCGACCGGCACACGAACAATACCACAGATGCGCGGCGCGCGGCTATGCCCCGATGCTATGTCGCCGCGTCGTCTTTTTGCGTGCGCCGCGCGTCTTAAGCCAATGGCGGATTGTTGACGGAGGTCGACGGTTGTGTGAGAATCGGACGGCGGCACAACGGCTCTCCAGCACCCGACCCACGATTTGATTAAACGGAATAAACGCCGTGTGAAGATATTGACTCGGAGTACATCATGAGCGGCAGACAAATCGGCAACTATCTCATCACTGACTACATCGGCGGCGGCGGCTTCGGCTCGGTCTTCAAGGCCGAAGACACGACGCAGCCCGGTCGCATCGTCGCCATCAAAGAGCTGCATAAGAAGCACACGCGCAACAGCGTCATCAAGCAGCGGTTTTTTCAGGAAGCCGTCGCTATGGCGCGACTCGATCATGTCAACCTGCCTCGCCTGTTCACCTTCGGCGAAGACAACGGCTGCTATTACCTCGTGATGGAATTCATCGCCGGGCGCGTGCTGTCCGACGAGTTGCGCACGAACGGCTCAATGTCGATAGACCTCGCCGCAGGCATTCTCGCGCAGGTGCTCGAAGCCGTTAGCTACGCCCATCGCAACGGCATCATCCACCGCGACCTCAAGCCGGATAACATTATCTTAATCGATCAAGACGGCACGTTGCGCGTCAAGGTGCTCGACTTTGGCATTGCGCGTTTAGTCGGCGGCGAGAGCCTGACGCTGGCCGGCGAAGGCTTCGGCACGCCGCCTTATATGTCGCCCGAACGGATGTGGGGCAACACCAGCGATGACCCGCGCATAGACGTTTACGCCATCGGCATTATTCTTTTCGAGATGCTGACGGGCCGCCCGCCATTTCATTCGACGGCGACCGATCCGGTTGTCTACTGGTCAGAGATGCGCAGCCTGCACGAAACTGCGCCGCTGCCATCGCTTGTCGAGCGAGGCGTTCCTGAGGCGCTCGACCGCATCATCCAGCGTGCGACGGCCAAGCGGGCCGATGACCGCTACGCGACAGCGGAGGAGATGCTGGCCGACCTCAAGCGCGCGATGGGCAGTAACGTCGGCACACAGGTGGCGGGCAGTCTGCCGGCGGCGACGGGCGCGGCGCGGCTGGCGCTGACGACCACGCCGGGCGGCGCGGACGTTTATGTGGACGACACACTGCGCGGCAGGTCGGACGCCATTCGCGGCAAGGCGGTGATCGAATCGCTCGCGCCCGGACTGCACACGGTCAGGGTATCGAAAATGGGTTATGTAGATTACAAAATCAGCGTCGCCCTCGAACCCGATCACCAGACCGATTTACAGGTCGCGTTAGCAGCGCGAGCGACCGCCGCTCTCTCGCCGGCTGAAGCGACCGTCGCTATTGACTTCGACACAGAACAAATGGCGAGCGCCGAGACCATCCTTGCCGGGAGTGATGCCGTCAACAATTCATCTGAGGCCGTGACAAAATCATTTGCCGCACCGGCTTCGCCGACGAACCTGGCCGCGTCGCCTTCAACAACGGCTGATCTGGTGGCGACGCAGCTTGCCTCGCCATCGGTGACAAGCGAATCGTCAAAGGCGCTGCCGACCGCAATCGCCGCGCCGGTTGTAGCCCGTCTCGAAGCGTCGCCGAAAGGCAAGCGCATCGCTTACGCGGCGACGGCTGTCTTATTGATCGCACTGGCAGCAGGCGCGTTCGTGGTCTTTCGTCGTCCGGCCCGCGATCACGTATCGACAGAGGCCGCGACCAGCCAGCCGGCGCTAACGCCTGCCACGACCGACGCGCCGACGGCCAGCCCCGGCGCGGATGCGGCAAAGACTCCGAGCGCCAACCCATCGCAGGCCGACGCCGAGCGCGCGGCGACGGAAAAGAAAGCGGCTGACGAGCACAAGCAGAAAGAAGAACAACAAAAGGCGAACAAGAACGAATCAACAACGCCCGCGCCGACGACCGCAGCGGTAACACCGGCAACGCCTGAGCCGCCTCAACAAGCGGAGGCCGAGCCGCCCGCCGCACCCGGAACGACCTGCGTCGTGGTCTGGGTCTCTGGCACGACAGGCGAGCCAATGGTCGCGGGCTTGCGTGTGCTCGTCGAAGAACAAGGCACGGCATCTCCATCGATGTACAATGGACGCACGGGGCCGAAGGGGCGCTACCGCGCGTGTGGGCTGACGCCTGGGCATCAGGTGCGCGTCGTCGTCTTTGGGCCGCGCGGCGCGATGTTAGGGACAAAAACGCAAGTCCTCAACGCCGGCCTCAACATCGCACAGATACAGCTCACCCGCGAGCCGGGCGCGATGCCGCAGTCCGACGCCGCGCCCTTCCCGCGCCGCCGCCGCTGGCAGTAGCCATGCGGCTGACCTAACGATTGAAAAATTGGCGACTATTCTGTTAAGCTATGATTTTGTTTCAGGCGCGCGATTCGTATCATGATCGCTGTCATATTGCCTGAAGGCATTCACGAAGAAAGGAGTCCAGGCCCATGTCCGTACGAAGAGGATCAGCTCGCGGGGTTCGTTTGACCTGCCCGAAGTGCGCCGAGTCATTCACGATTGTCGCTTTCCTGTCACAAGGAATTGATGCGACGGATTACTGGAAGGCGCGCGCCGCCGAGCACGATTGCGCCGCCCACCAGAAGGCACTCGATGCCATGCGCAGATCTGACGGCACGAAGAACCCGTTGAAGGCTTCAAAGGCAGCCGCACGCGGCAAGAAGTAATCGCCCGCTATTTCAACAACCTTATTCAACAACGAAGGCCGGCGCTCGCGCGTCCGGCCTTTTGTTTTGCTGCATAATCATTTGCGATGAGTGAAACTAATCGCCGGCTTCCGCGCGGCCTTTCAACTGCACGAGCGGCGACGAAGATATCTCAACCGGCATCGCATCGCTGAAGATCGGGTCGTTGCCATAATCGCTGGCGGTTGCGGTCCCATCGGTGTGGCGGCCCGCGTGATAAGAACTGCGCACCAGCGGCCCCGACTCGACGTAACGAAAGCCCATCGCCAGCGCTTCGTCGCGCAGGTAAGCGAACTCTTCGGGCGAGTAATACTTTTCAATCGGGATATACTTCGGCGTCGGCGCAAGGTACTGGCCGACCGTCAGGATGTCGCAGCCGGTCGCCGCGAGGTCGCGGAATACATCAAGCAACTCATCCATCGTCTCGCCCAGGCCGACCATCAATCCCGACTTGGTCAGCATCGGCCACTCGCCTTTGCGCGCGTGAGCGCGGCGCAGCAGTTCAAGCGACTGCTCGTAACGCGCGTCAGGTCGCACGCGCTTGTAGAGTCGTGGGACGGTCTCCGTATTGTGATTGAGCACGTTGGGCCGCGCTGCCAGTACCGTATGCAGAGCCGCTTCATTGCCGCAAAAATCGGGGATCAACACCTCAATGCGCGTGGCCGGGTTGAGCCGGCGAATCCATTGAATCGTCTGCGCGAAATGAAGTGCGCCGCCATCCGTCAGTTCGTCGCGGTTGACGCTGGTGACAACGGCGTGGCGCACGCCCAAGCGATGAACGGCTTCGCCGACGTGGCGCGGTTCATCGGGGTCAATCGGGCGCGGCTTGCCTTTGGCGACGGCGCAAAAGCCGCAGTGCCGCGTGCAGATGTCGCCGAGGATCATAAAGGTCGCCGTGCCTTCGCCCCAGCACTCATAGATGTTCGGGCAGCGCGCCTCCTGGCAGACCGTGTGCAAGCTCAGATCGCTGATCAACTGATGCACGCGGTCGAACGACTCGTCGGCGCGCAGTCGCACTTTCAACCAGTCAGGTCGCGGGCCGATCAGTTTCGGTTTCGCCATACGTTGCCTCTGCTCAACAACATCAAGTTCTATTCTGACCGATTCAAAGACCAAAGACTAGGGGCTAGAGAAGAACGGAAGCAATCACTGCCTTCCCCGCTAGCCTCTAGTCTCTAGCCCCTAACCTCTAATCAATCGCCGCTGCCGGCGCGGGCTTTCAATTCATCGCTGGCCGGTTCGAGGTCGTTCGCATTTGTGGCGGCGCGGCGCGTGACGGCGGATTGTACACGCCTTCTGAACGGATGCGTGAGAGCGTAGACGCGCGCCGCAAAGCTGCGCCAGGCGTGCGTCGCGCTGATATCGTCGAAGAGCGAATAGGCTACAGGCGTGACGATGAGCGTCAGTAACAAAGATAACGTTTGTCCGCCGATGACGACGACGGCGATGGCGCGGCGCTCGTCGGAACCCGGCCCCTGACCTAAGGCCAGCGGCATCATGCCGGCGACCAGCGCCAGCGTCGTCATCAAGATCGGGCGCAAGCGGTCGCGGTTCGCTTGCAGAATCGCCGGCAGCCTTTCCATACCGCTGCGCCGCAGATTGTTCATATGATCGATCTGCAAGATGGCATTCTTCTTGACGACGCCGAACAGCACCAGTATGCCGAGCGCCGAATACAGGTTCAGCGTGTTGTTCGTCGCCCACAGCGATACCAGCGCGAACGGGATCGATAGCGGCAGGCTCAAGAGAATCGTCAGCGGGTGGACGACGCTCTCGAACTGCGACGCCAGAATCATGTACATAAAGATGATCGAGAGCAGGAAGGCCCAGATGAATTCGTTGAACGTGCGCTCCAGCTCACGCCCGCGACCCGACACGCTCGTCGTGTAGGCGGCGGGCAGATTCATACCGGCGACTTCTCTGCGCAGCGCCTCGATGCGGTCGGCCAGCGCGAAACCGGGCGCGACCGCGCCGCGCAAGCTCACCTGGCGCTGCCGGTCTAAACGATCAATGCGCGAAGCGGTGTTTGCCGGCGTCAGCTTCACCAGATTGTCGAGCCGCACCAGTCCGCCATCGCGCCGCCCGATGTACAACCGCGAGATCGCGCCCGTGTCGTTGCGCGTGCCTTCCGTCAATCGAAGCTGCACATCGTAATCATCGTTGACCGCCGGGTCATGAAAACGCGAGACGCGCTGATCGCCGCCGACCATCAGCCGCATCGCCGACGCAATGTCGTCGGTCGAGACGCCGAGGTCAGCCGCGCGCACTCGATCAATATCGATGCGCAGCTCAGGCTTGTCGAGCTTCAATGTCGTGTCGGCGTCAATGACGCCAAGCTCCGGCGCTTTCTGGCGCAACGCCTCGGCGTACTTGGCCAGTGTTTCCAGATCGGGGCCGCGCAGGTTGAAGTCGATGTCGAAGTTGCCGCCGCCGATGTTGAACGACGGCGCGTTGCGCACGCTGCAACGCAGGTCTTTGTATTTGCGCAGCCGGCTGCGTATCTCCTGCATCACGTCGCGCTGCGAGTAGTTATTCTGAAACGCTTCGAGCGGTCGCCCGTGAATCAGGCCGTGCCACAATCGGCTGAACGAAGGACTGCGATCTTCAATCGGCACGGTACGCACGTACGCGCCGCCTTGATTCACGCCGCCGAGAAAGCCGCCGCCCGCATTCACGAGCACCAGTTCAACGCCGGGCGTCGAACGCAGGTCGGCTTCGACGGCGAGCATCGCCTGCGTCATCGCTTCGAGGCTGGAGCCTTCGCGCCCCGTCACGTTGACATCGAATTCCGATTCGTCAACCTCGCTCGGCAAGTAATCCTGTCTGACCACGCCGTACAGCGGCACTGACGAGAAGATGACCAGCAAGGCCAGCACGCCGACGGCGATGCGATAGCGCATCACAAATTTGAGCGCGGCCATATAGAAGCGGTCGATGAAGCCGTAAAATCCGCTGCGCGATTTCGCCGCGTCGTGGCCGTGCGAAGCAGCGTCTTCGGTCTTCAGCAGCCGCGCGCTCATCATCGGCGTCAGCGTAAACGAGACGAGCAGGCTGACCAGAATCGCCACCGCCGCCGTGATGCCGAACTGGTAGAGGAAGCGGCCCGATATGCTCGACATAAACGACACCGGCACGAAGATGACGACGAGGCTGAAGGTCGTCGCCATAACCGCGAGGCCGATCTCGGCGGTCGCGGCGCGTGCCGCTTCAAAGGGGCGCAGCTTCTTCTCTTCAACAAAGCGAAAGATGTTTTCCAAAACGACGATGGCGTCGTCGATGACGATGCCGACCATCAAGACCAGCGCCAGCATCGTCACACTGTTCAGCGTGAAGTTCAACGCGCGCATCATACCGAATGACGAAATCACCGATGCCGGAATCGCAATGCCCGCGATCAGCGTCGAGCGCCAGCTCCGCATAAAGAAGAGCACGACCAGGCAGGCTAAGATGCTACCGAGGATCAAGTGCAGGTTGATCTCGTGCAGCGCCGCGTAGATGTAACGCGACTGGTCGCGGATGACTTCGAGCTTCACGTCCGCCGGCATCTGCGGAGCGATGCGAGCGAGCGCCGCCTTGATGCCTTCGATGACTTCGATGGTGTTTGCGCCCGACTGGCGGCGAACTTCGAGCGTCACCGTCGGCACGCCATTCAAGCGCGCCAACGACCGTTGCTCTTTCGTTCCATCTTCGGCCCAGCCGATGTCGCGCACACGCACCGGCACGCCTTTGATGTTGGTGACGACAAGCTCACTGAAGCTCTTCGGATCGACGACGCGGCCCATGGTGCGCAAGCTTTGTTCGCGCGAGCCGGCGGTGACGTTGCCGCCGGGCGCATCGGCATTCTGCGCGACGATGGCATTGCGGATGGTGTTGATGGGAATTTGATAAGCGGCCAGACGGTCGGGGTCAACCCATACGTTGATAGCGCGGCCCAGGCCCCCGACCACATCTACTTCGCCCACGCCCGTCGAGCGTTCGAGCTGAATCTTGACGATCTTGTCGGCAAGCTCGGTCAGCTCGCGCAGCGGGCGGTCGGCTGACAGAGCGACTGTCAGGACCGGCGACGAGTCGTTGTTGAACTTCGAGACGACCGGCGGATCAACGTCGCGCGGCAAGTCACGCAGCACCGTCGCCACGCGGTCGCGCACGTCCTGCGCCGCCACGTCGATGTCACGGCTCAGGCTGAAGGTGACGATGATGAACGACGTGCCCTGCCCCGACACCGAGCGCAATTCCTGAATGCCTTCGACGGTGTTGACGACCTCTTCGATCTTCTGCGACACCTCGCTCTCGACCTCTTCGGGCGATGCGCCCGGCAAGGTCGTGCGCACGCTAACGGTCGGCAGATCAACCGACGGAAAGCGGTCAACACCCAATCGAAAATAACTGGCCGTGCCGACCACAACCAGCGCCAGCACGATCATGGCCGCGAACACGGGCCGCTTGATACAAACTTCAGCAAGCTTCTGCATAATAATTCCAGGATACAGGATTCAGGATTCAGGATTCAGGGCTGCGCCAGTCGCAAGTCATCTGATTCAGCGGTGGCTTTCCGCATTCGACATCCGAACTGAATCCTGAATCCTGTATCCTGTATCCTACTCTGCTGCCACAATGACGGGTTGACCCGACTGAAGGTTGCCGGGATTGATGATGACGGTGTCGCCGGTCTTAACGCCTGAGAGCACTTCGACCCATTCGCCCGCGTGGCGACCGAGGGTGACAGGCTTCTCCAGCGCCTTGCCGTCCTGAATCGTGATGACTTTATCAATGCCGGCGAAGCTGACAATGGCGTTGGCAGGCACGGCGGGGCTGAGACTCTTCGCATCGGCAACAATGTCTGCGCGCGCGAACGAGCCGGGACGCAGCCGCCCGTTGTTGCGCACCTCGGCCTCGACGATAAGGATGCGATTCTGTTCGCTGATGCTGGGGCTGATGCGCGCGATGACGCCGTTGTAGACGTTGCTGTCGCCTTCGACAGTGACGCGCACCTGAAGCCCTGGCGTGATGTTGTGGGCCTGGCGTTCGGGAACTTCAGCGCGCAATCGCAACGGGTCTATGCGAACGACGTTGACGATGGCCGTGCCCGCAGCGAGGTATTCGCCGATGCTCGTGCGCTTCTCTTGCACGACGCCATCGAACGGCGCGGTGATGGTCGAGTCAGCGAGTTGCTGACGCGCGATTTCAAGCTCCGAGCGGCGTTGCAAGACCAGCGCCTGGCGGTTGCGTATCTCTTCGATGCCGTCTTGATAACGGCTCAAAGCGACTTTGTAATCGGCATCGGCAGCGTCGAGCTGGGCCTGCGCGATGACGCCTTTTTCGAGAAGCGACTTGGCGCGGTCAAGCTTGAGGCGCGCGTCATCGAGCAGCGCCCGCGCCTGCCGCACGGTGGCGGTTTTCTCAGGATCAACCTGCTCGTCTTTGCTGTCGGGTGACAATCCCACGCGCGCCCGCGCCTGCGCCAACGCGGCATCGGCTTGCTGCAAGCGCAGGTTGTAATCCTGTTGTTCGAGCTGCGCGATCACCTGCCCTTTACGCACGACGCTGCCGAGATCAACCTGAATCGTCTGCACGCGACCGGGCACTTTGGCGCTGACGGTGGCCTGGTCCTGCGCCGCCAGTGTGCCCGACACGGTGACGGCGTGCTCCATAGGAATCTCGCTAACTTGCGCGGTGTGGACGGAACGCGGCTCGTTGGCCGCCGTGGCGTTCTTAGCCGACACCGGATAGCCGCTCTTGCACGCGACATTGAATAATGACATAGCCAGCGCCAGCAGGGCCGCGAGCGTTGTTAGGATTTGCCTTTTCAACCTGACTGATCGAAGAAACAACATTGCTGATTATTCCGAGCGCTCCTTTAATGACAAAATGATGGGCAAGTCAGTTGAGCATGATAACGGCTCGACAGAGCGCGCAGCAAATCGGTTTACGGCGCATCGCTGCGCGCACGGTGAGGTGATCATAGAGGTCAGTACGAGGGGCGGGGCCGGTGCGTTACCTGGAAAGCGACGACGCGGCAAATAGCGACGCGGCGACGCGGGGAAAGAGCGACACGGCGAAGGGGCGATGAGGTGATGGAGAGAAGGCTGGCGCGACGAATCATTCACCGCGTTTTTGCGGATTGCCGTTCGTTGTCGCCGCGTCGTCGTGTCGCCGTGTCTCCGCGTCTCATCTCTGGGCGCGTTGCTCCTTCGCCGTGTCGCCGCGCCGCTCTTCGAGCTTGGGCGCGGAGAACTTCTGCAAGCGTTTCCAGAGCAGAGTGAGGCTGCCATCATCGCCGGCGCTAAGAATGCGAAAGACGATCAACTCGTCTGCGCCGCTGTATTCGTAAGGGTGCGGGACGTAGACCGAGCCGCCGCCATACATCGCCCGCATATGGCCTTCCTTTTTATAGATCACCGAGCGCAGCACGTAAGTCTGATTGACCATCGCTGGCAGGATGGAATTGTAGAAGCGGTCGGCAGCGACGAATCCTTGAAAGTTGCGAACGTTCTGTTCGCGCGCCACTATTCGCGCGGTCGGCGGCACAAACTGCGCGAGGTAAGCGACGCTAGGCGTCGTCGCGCTCAACGATTCGAGCGGCACGTCGCCGAGCCGCGTCATCAAGGCGAGCGATTGCGGCTGGAAGCCGACGACGAGCCGGCCTTCCTGCAAGCTGATCTCCGACCAGGGGCCGAAGGCGTGCTTCTTTTCGATGAACGAGTAGAACGCGCCGCCGCCGCGTATGGGCAGGATGAGTTCGGGATGGTCGGCAGAGACTGTGATATTGAACTCGTACTTGCCGCGCGGCAGCAGGCGGATCAGCCCCGTGTGATCCTGCCGCAGAAAGTCGTGGTACGCGGCCTCGTCTTCAGCCGCCGGCGCGAGCAACTTCTTCTGCTCCTCGGTCAGCTTGCGGTTGTAGAACTGGCCGTCGGGTCCGACCGGCGAGCCGAACCGCCGCGTATTGTCGCCGCCGTTCGTGTCATCGATCTTGCGGATGTTTTCGAGCCGCCAGTTCTGCGAATCAACCCGCTCGCGCAACACCTTGGTTTCGGACGGCGGCGGCGGCTGCGCGACAACGCGAGTTGCACACGGCATAAACGCGAAGCCCAAAAAAGCCATCGAACAAAGTAGGCGTTTCATGTCGGTCATCCTCGTCTGCTTATTGAGACCTCGACCCAGTGTTCGTGGGCGCATTATACCGCGCCTGCCACACCGGCCCGCAAGCCCTTTGATGAATGACGGCAAGCGCCGCATTCGGCCATCGCATCTTCCGTTTCAGACAAAACTCTGTATAATGTCGCTGCTGAAGGATGGCCCTTGACTCCTTCTTCTCAAGCTTCCTTCAGAACGGCTCTACAACAATCACCCACCTGCGGAGGAGAGGCACGCTTATGAAGATTGGCGCATTGATGTCGCAACCGAAACCGCGTCTGGTTTTCGCCTTTTCGCTCTGGCTGTTGTTGACCGGCGTGTCGCTCGCGCCGAGGGTCTTGCTGGCCGCCGCGCCGCAAGACGGCGTCTACACCACCGCGCAGGCTCAGCGCGGACAGGCGCTCTATGATAAGAAGTGCGCCTCGTGTCACGGCCCGCAACTCGAAGGCGGATCGGCGGCGGCGCTCGCGGGCAGCCGGTTCATGGGCAAGTGGTCTCGGAGCAATCATAACGTCGATGAGTTGTACTTCATCACGCGGACGCAGATGCCATACGGCGCGGGCAACACGCTGACACCGCAGCAGTACATCGACATCATCGCTTACGTGCTCAAAGCCAACGGCTATGCGGCAGGATCAAACGATCTGATGGCCAACTCCGAGACGTTGAAGCGCATCGCCATCGCTCCGCAATCGATGGGCAAAGAGCAGATGATGCGGCCCGCGCCCGAAAGCAAGCCGCAAGCGACGGACGCCAGCGCCAGCTCGACACCGTCCACCGCTTCACCCACGCAGCAAGAGCTGAGCGCGGCGCAGTCGAATATGAATGACTGGCTGCACTCGAATCACGACTACGCCGGCCTGCGTTACGTAGACCTCAAGGAGATCAACCCGCAGAACGTCGCCCGGCTGCGACCCACAGGCATCTATCAAGTCGGCGACACGCGCGCTTTTCACAACAACCCGCTCGTCTATCGCGGAGTGATGTACATTACAACGACGCGATCAACGATTGCGATCAACGCAACGAACGGCAAGCTGCGCTGGCGGTACGACCGCAATCCCAAGTCCATCGAAATCTTCCCGCCGAATCGCGGCGCGGCTATCAAAGACGGGCGCGTCGTCAGGGCCTCTACGGACGGCTACCTCTACGCCTTGGATATGGAGAGCGGGCGGCTGCTGTGGGAGAAGAAGATCGTCGCGGTGGAAAAGAACGAAGGCTCGTTCAATGGCGCGCCGCTAATATTCGAGAACCTCGTCATCCTCGGCCTCGGCATCAGCGAGCAGGGCGTCAAAGGCTGGGTCGGCGCGTTCAAGCTCGACAGCGGCGATCCGGTCTGGCGCTTCAACACGATTCCAGATGACGGTGAACCCGGCTCGGAGACCTGGGGCAAGCCGGACGCCAGGCTGCACGGCGGCGGCGCGGTCTGGGCGCCGATGTCGCTTGATGCTGAAAAGGGATTGCTCTATATCCCTGTAGCCAATCCCGCGCCAGATTTTTTCGACGACGTTCGACCGGGCGCAAACCTCTACACCAGCTCAATGGTCGTGCTCGACGTGCACACGGGCAAGCGGCAATGGCATTATCAGCTCGTGCCGCACGACACGCACGATTGGGACGCCACGCAGGCCAGCCCGCTCTTTACGACGAAGGTCGATGGCAAGACGCGAAACCTCGTCGCCACTGGCGGCAAAGACGGACTCTTGCACGTGCTCGACCGCGACACACACGAGCGCCTGTACGCAACCGCCGTGACGACGCGCCAGAATACCGAGACGCCGCTCACCGTCGAAGGCACGCACGCCTGCCCCGGCGTCCTCGGCGGTATGCAATGGAATGGGCCGGCATTTAATCCGCAGACCAATATGCTCTACCTCCCGGCGGTGGATTGGTGCGGCACGTTCAAGAAGGGCGAGGACGTGCGGCACGTGGCCGGGCAAACCTACATGGGCGGCAGCTACGTCGAAGACCCCGTTGAGACGGCGCACGGCTGGCTGACGGCGATAGACGCTTCGACCGGCAAAGTGGCGTGGCAATATCGATCTTCAAAGCCGATGCTGGCAGCGGTGACGACGACTTCGACCGGGTTGGTCTTTGCCGGAGAGATGACCGGCGATCTGCTGGCGCTCGATGCGCGGACGGGAAAGGTGCTCTACCGCTTCAACGTCGGTGGGCCGATGAACGGCGGCTTGATTAGCTACGCCGTGAATGGCAAGCAATACGTCGCAGCGATGTCAGGCAGCGCCTCGGCATTCTGGAAAGCTGCGCCGGGCGCTTCGACGGTGGTGATCTTCGCATTGCCCGACAGCCGCGACCTCGGCAGGTAGCCGCTATTTCGGCTTTCGCGCCACAGGCTGGAGATTTCAGATTAGTTGCGGCTGAGTGCTTCAAGGGGAGTTCTTCGGCCTCGCTCGGTTCGATCAAAGTCTCTATCAAAACTGACTATGATCAAATTTTCCCGCTCGGCAGCTACATATTGATAAGCATCATCAAAGTCGAGCCTGAAATTGCTTATGGCTTCAATGATCCGTTGTGTCTCTTGAAGCTGGAGATGAACAAGGGCAACCGCACCGTCTATAGAGCATGTCTGAGAAGCCCTGAAGGGGCGCGATTCAATAGCCCAGCCCAACGGGCTGGGTACACTCAGCGACCATTCCACAAGCCCTGAAAGGGCGCAATAGGTGATCGGTTATTGCGCCCTTTCAGGGCTTGGCGGTTTGCCCCGTCTCTCTCCCAGGGCGATGCCCTGGGCTGTCGAATCGCGCCCCTTCAGGGCTTTCTTTGGCTTTTCAGACACGCTCTATAAAAAGGTCTTGCACAAATCGACGCAATACCTCAGTCTGGTTCAGCCGGGTCAATATCACGCCGATAGAGTGAAAGGCGAAATCGGTGATGAATAATTGATTGGATGGAACTTGCCCAAGAAACTGGCCTACCTCGTCAGACCTGCTTGATGGAGCAACCGCTCAAGCCATACGTTGGTGTCCACCAGATACATTAATCGTCTCTCCACTCCAACGCTTTTTTCTGAAGCTGCAAGGATGTGTATTGCTCTTTATGATCTCTCAAGACACCAGCCCAATCTTGGCGTAGCGTGCCGGCAGATTTCCTGCCCCGCTTCTCCAACAAAAACTCGACAAAGTCTCGGACTTCCTGTTGAGAAGCGGGAGGAAGCTGTTTAACCAGTTCTTCAATTGACTTCGATTCTTCGGCCATACACTACCTCATCGACATTTCAAAGCTTACCATGTCTTGCCGCCCTTGAACGATCAACCAAAAACTCAGCGAACCATGAACGTGAAGAAGCGCGTGGCGGCGACCTTGGCGCGTGACAGGCGGGCGCGAGCGCTGCGAAAGACCTTGCGTTCTTCCATCTCGCCGAAGATCGAATAGGCCACCGGCGTCACCAGCAACGTCAGCAGCAAGCACAAGCTCTGCCCGCCGATGATCGTCACGGCGATGGCCGAGCGTTGCGCCGAGCCTGCGCCGATGCCTATCGCTGTCGGAATCAAGCCCGCGACAATCGAAAGCGTCGTCATCAAGATGGGCCGCAGGCGCACGTGATTGGCCCGCAATATCGCTTCACGCAGCTCGACGCCTTCCGAGCGCAGCTTGTTCGTGTAATCCACTTGAAGGATGCCGTTCTTCTTCACGATGCCCAGCAGCAACAGCACGCCGAGCGCGCTCCACAGATTCAACGTGCGCCCGGTCAGCCACAGCGACGCGAGCGCGAACGGGATCGACAGCGGCAGGCTCAACATAATCGTGAACGGGTGCAGGAAGCTCTCGAACTGAGCGGCCAGCACCATATACATGAAGATCGAAGCCAACAGGAAAGCGATAATCAAGTTCGTCGTCGTCTCGTCCAGCACTTTCACCGAGCCGAGGAAACGGTACGAGAAGCCTGCCGGCATGCCGACGCTTTTGATGATGTCAGAAGTCGTGCGCGCCGCCTGATCGAGCGGAAAGTCGGGCGCGTTGTTGGCATTCACTGTCACCTGAAACTGGCGGTTGAATCGCTCGATGCGCGACGGCCCAAGGCCCTGCTCTATCGTGGCGATGTTGTCGAGCCGCACCTGGCCTACCTTCACCGAAGGAATCATCAGACGCGCCAGCACCTCGCGGTCGCGCTGCTGTTCAGGCAATAGCTGCATCGTCACGTCGTACTGCTCGTCGCCCTCTTTGTAGACCGAGATTTGATCTTCGCCCGAAATCATCAATCGCACGGCGGTCGCTACGTCGGCAGCGCGCACGCCGAGATCACTGGCGCGCTGGCGATCAATCTTCACTTGAAGCTCAGGGTTGTTGAGGCTCAAGGTCGGCTCAACGTCGAGCAGGCCCGGAACCTGTCGCATCTTGTCGGCCACCTGCTTCGACAGGTCGGCGGCCTTCTGAAAGTCTGGGCCGAGTATCAGCGCGCGAATCGGAAAGTAAGTTTCACCACCGCCGAGCGCCGACGGAATGATAACCTTGCTGCGCAGGTTGCGGTATTCGGCGCATATCTTGCGAATCTTCGCCGCGACATCGAGGTTCGTCGCTTTGCGCGCCGACACGTCAACCAGCCGCACGTAGATGTGGTTGTGGCTCGACAGCCCTTCGTGGATGAAGGGGTTGACGAACTCGACTTCAGAAATCTCCTGCTTGATGCGGTTGCTGATCTCGACGGCCAGCTTCGACGTGCCTTCAATCGACGTGCCTTCGGGCCAGTTCATCGAAACGGTCAACTCGCTCTGATCGTCGGGCGGAATCCAGTCGCGCCCGACCATCGCGTTGAGCGGGAAGGTCAGCGCGAAGACCGCCAGCGCAATCGTGATGACAACGACGCGATGATCGAGCGACCACTGGAGCATTCGCCCATAGACGCGATCTACCCACGCGAAGAAGCGTGAATCTTTCGAGGTGTGACCGTGTGTTTCGTTTGTGACATCCGTTACAGATTCAGCCGCGCTGTCTACGGCTGCTTCGTCTTTGACCGCATCGCGCTTGCGCCGGGCGCGGCGCAACATACGCGAACTGAGCATCGGCGTCAGCGTAAACGAGACCAGCATCGAGACCATAATCGAAAAGGCCATCGTCCAGCCGAACTGGTTCACATAACGGCGCGCGTAGCCGTTCATAAACGCAATCGGCACAAAGATGATGACCAGCGAGATCGTCGTCGCAATCACGGCCAGCGTGATCTCTTTGGTCGCAACGATGGCCGCTTCTTTCGGCTCGAACTGCTTCTCTTCGATGTAGCGCACGATGTTTTCGAGCACGACGATGGCGTCGTCAATGACGATGCCGACCGCCAGCGTCAGCGCCAGCAGCGTCATATTGTTCAGCGTGAAGTCCATCGCTTTCAGCAGCGTAAACGTGGCGATGATCGAAGTCGGAATCGCCACCGCCGCAATCAACACTGAACGAAAGCTGCGGATGAAAAACAACACGACGAGACTGGCGAGCAACGAGCCGAACAGCAGATGTTCTTCGAGCGAGGCGACCGACGCGTTGATGAAGTCGGACTGGTCGCGGATGACGCGGATGGTGACGCCCGGCGGCAGCGACTTTTGAATGTCGGCCAGCTTCTTCTTCACCGCGCCGATAATCTTGACCGTGTTGGTTCCCGACTGGCGGCGCACGTCGAGCGTGACCGCCTGTTTGCCTTCGATCATGTTCCAGGTGGTCGGCTCAGCAAAGCTGTCTTCGACGCGGCCCACATCGTTGATGCGAATCGGCGCGCCGTTGACGTTGGCGACGATGATGTCGCCGAACTGGCTGATCGCGTCGATGCGTCCGAGCGTGCGTATGCCCATCTCGGATTCGCCGCGAATGATGCGCCCGCCGGGAATCTCGATATTCTCGTTCTGCACAGCGCGCTGCACCTGATTGATCGTCAGGTTGTGAGCGTTCAGTTTTTCGGCATCGAGAAAGAGCCGTATCTGTCGCACCCGCGTCCCGGTGAGACTTACTTCGCCGACGCCGTCAACGGTTTCGAGCACGCGCTTGATCTGTTTGTCGGCAATCTCGCTGGTCTCGCGCAGGCTCTTGTCGCCGGCGACGACCAACGAGATGACAGGGTCGGCATCGGGATCGGCCTTTTGAATGATGGGCGGCAGGATGTTGGGCGGCAGTTGGCGAAGCGCGCCGGCCACCTTCTCGCGCACGTCCTGCGCGGCGCTTTCGATCTCGCGTTCGAGGACGAACTTGCAAGTGATGCGGGCGCTGCCTTCAGTCGCCGTCGAGCTGAGTTCATCCAGACCGCTGATCGTGCTGACCGCTTCTTCGAGCGGCAGGATGACTTGCGTGGTCACTTCTTCGCTGGTCGCGCCGGGCAGACGCATGTTGATGGTGACGGTTGCCGGGTCGGCTTTGGGGAAGAGGTCAACGCCGAGGTCGCGGAACGAGAAGACGCCGAGCACAACCAGAAATGTAATCAACATCACGGCGAAGACAGGGCGCTTGACGCATAATTCAGCAAGTGACATTAGACCAACTCCACAGAGTCATCCACGAAGGACACGAAGGAGCACGAAGGAATCTCTTCTTAATCTTAGTGTCCTTTGTGTCCTTCGTGGATAGTTTCTTTACTGGACGACTTCGACCGCCGCGCCGTCGCGCAGCTCTTGCCCTTTGGCGGGCAGGGCGACGCGCTCGCCTTCGCGCAGGCCGTCGGTGATCTCGACTTCATCGCCTGTGCGCTCGCCGAGCTTCACGTCTTTCTCTTTCAGCCGGTGGTCTTCGATGACGAAGACTTTATAGACGCCGTAGACGTAAAGCAGCGCGTCCTGCGGCACGAAGAGTGCGCTCGTGACGTTGTTCGATTGAATGACGGCCTTGGCGAAGAAGCCGGGCTTGAGCGTGTTGTCGTGATTCTCGATCAACGCTTCGACCTCGAAGGCGCGCGTCTGTTGATCCACCGAAGGATTGATGCGCGTGACTTTGCCTTTGAAGGCGCGGTCGGCGTAGGCCTCGACCGTGACCGTTACCTCTTGCCCTTCGTGAACCCACGCGGCCATCTTTTCGGGGACTTTCAAGCGCACGCGCAGCGGATCGATGTTGACGATGACCATCACCGGCGTTTGCACTTTGAGATACTGGCCCTGCGTGACGGCGCGCTCTTTGACCTGCCCGGCGAACGGCGCGCGGATCGTCGAATCGTTTAGCTTCTTCTGCGCGAGCCGCGTCGAAGCGCGCGACCCGGCGAGTTGTGCGCGCATGTTTTCGACCGATTGCATGGCCAGGTCGTAAGCGGCGCGGGCGACGTTGTAACGCGATTCGGCTTCGTCAAAATTCTGGCGCGGCAACACGCCCTGCTCATAAAGCGACTTGGCGCGGCGGTATTTCTGCTCGGCGTCGGCAAGATCAGCAGCGGCGCGCTTAACTTCGGCGGCGGCGCGCACGTCTTGCAAGTCGTCGTTGTCGTCGTTGATCCCCAGCCGCGCCCGCGCCTGACGAAGCGCGGCGCGCTGTTGTTCGAGAGTCAGTTCAAGCTCGGCGGGCGCAACTTTGACAATCGCCTGACCTGAAGCGACGCGGTCACCTACGTCAACCAGCACGCGCTCGACGCGGCCTTCGACTTCCGAGCTCACCGTGACTTCTTCGTAGGCGAATAGCGAGCCGACCGATTCGATGTTGCGGCGTACGGCCTTCGACGCGACGGTGAGCGATTGCACGGCGACGGGCCGCGCCGCGTTGACGGTTTCGATGGTTTTGCCGGCGGATGATCTTGAACAGGAGGCGCAAAAGAAAGCGGCGAGCGCCGTTAGCATCGCGGTCGCCGCGCGGCGAGCGTGTAAGCCGGCACACGGTTCAATAGCGGTCTGAAGTCCACGACCGAGCATAGGATTCCTTTCCGAATTGGCTGCGAGTGATGAAACCGAATCGGCAGAAATCATACCTCAGTCGGTGGGGATATGGAACCACAGATGACCACAGATGAACACGGATGGAGAAGAGGCACATGCTTTCTCTTATCTGTGTTCATCTGTGGTCATCTGTGGTCTGTTTTTTCTTCACAGTCTCGGCGCGGCGGGCTTGAGCGGCGCGGCCCAGGCGGGCGCGCCTTTGACTTTCAGCTTACGTTTATAAACCTTGTCGCCGCAGGTGGCGTACAGCGTATCGAAGTTCTCGCCGCCAAATGTAAGATTCGACACATTGCCGTTCGGCGTCGGCAGGATGGCGTTGACGCGGCCCGCCTGATCGCAGACCTGTATGCCCATTCGCGTGGCAACGTAGAGCCGTCCGTCGCGGTCAACACACATGCCCTGAGCGCCGCTGTCGTCGGCAGTGTCAGACACGTGCAGCCAGTAATAACGCTGCTTGAATTGCAGCGTGCCGTCCGCCTGAATCTGATAGCTATAGACCCAATGCGAACGTGGGTCGTCAACGTATAGCAACGTCTGGTCGGGTGACAAGGTGATGGCATTGCCGTAGTTCAAACTGGTGTCCACGATCTTCTTCTCGCCATTCGGCTTGATGAGCCATATCGTGTTTGGCTCGCCTTCGCGCCGACCGGGATTCGTCACGTAGATGTAACCATTGCCGGCAATGACGATGTTATTGCAGCGCAAGCCGTCAGCCACGACTGAGGGCTTACCGGCGCTGTCATAAGCGAAGATGCCTCCGCTCGCACCGGCGACTACATAGAGCCGTCCATCGGGGCCGAATGCCTGTCCGTTGATGTTCTTCGAGATGGTAACAGAAGGGTTCACTTTGCCATCGAGGCCAGCTTTGTAAGTCTTCATCTGTGGCAGATCGTTGAAGAAGACTTCACCTTTTGCATTGGTGGTCAGACCATAGGCTGATTGATATTGTTCACCTACCTGCTGCCAGCCTTCGCCCGCAATCAAGAGCGCGTCGAGCGTGGCGTTCTTCGACTGGCCGGCCTTCACAGGCTGCGGCCAATCTCGCCACAGCCAGCGCATCACGTCGGGAAAGATGGCCGTGCCGTGATTGCCGTTGTGCGCGCCTTCGCCCCAGACGTGCTGCACTTCGTAGCCGGCGAACGTGAGCGCGCGCTCCATCGTCTGATTCGCCATCCACCAATCGCCGGCGTAGATGTTCAAGTCGTTCGAGCCGTCTTGCAGAAAGATGCGCAAAGGCTTCGGCTCGGTCTTGCGGATGAGCGTCACGTAACGGTCGCCGCCGCGCAATCCAACATACGTGCCGATAGAACTGAAGACGCGGCTGAAGGCGTCGGGCCGCTCCCACGCGGCGGTGAAGGCGCAGATTGCGCCGCTCGACGAGCCGCCGATGGCGCGATCATTCGCGTTGTGCGAAAGCCGAATCGCTCGCCCATCCGTTGTCTTCTTCGTCTCGACTTCGGGCAATAACTCTTCAAGCAGGAAGCGCGCGTAGCTGTCGCCCAGCCCATCATATTCGTAGCTGCGGTTGAAGCGGTCGAGCGCCGCGTTGGCATCCGTAGCCGCGACTCGCCCGTGCATCACGAAGACGCCAATTGTAACCGGCATCTCTTTTTTGGCGATCAGGTTGTCAAACACGACTGGCGCTTGCCACTGTATGCCGTCTTGATTGACGTAAAGGCAAGCAGGTTTATCGGGCGTGTACTGCGCCGGCACGTATACCCAATACTCGCGCACCGTGCCCGGAAATATCTTTGAATGGTCGAAGCTGAACTTGAGCACTTCGCCCTTCGGCACATCGGGCTGCGGCTTAGAGTCCGGCCCTTGCGGATACTCTTGCTGCGCGTGGCCGAAAGTAGCTAAGAGTACGAAAACTAAAAGAACCAGTGTGAGTCGTAGAGAAGATTGTTTCATCAGCGGCCTTTTCAATCGGTCAGTTGGTCGAGCTTGCCCGTGCTGTCGCCGACGCGGTCGGGCTGCACGCCCAGGTGGTCGAGCAATGTCACGTAGAGATTGGTCATCGGCGTGCCGCGCCGGTAGACGATATGACGGCCCGGCTTCAATCGGCCATCGCCGCGACCCGCGACGAGCACCGGCAGGTCTTCGTGGCTGTGGCGGTTACCGTCGCTCAGTCCGCTGGCGTAGACGATCATCGAATGATCGAGCAGCGTGCCGCCCGCCTCCTTCGTCGTCTTCAGCTTTTCAAGAAAATAGGCGAAAACTTCGGCGTGCAGGCAGTTGATCCTGGCGACCTTCTCGATCCACTCGGCGTTGTTGCGATGATGCGTGAGCGGGTGATGCGGGTCGGGCACTTCGATTTCGGGATAGACGCGCATACTGCCTTCGCGGCCCATCATCAACGTCGATACGCGCGTCAGGTCGGCCTGAAAAGCGACCGCTTGCAGGTCGAACATCAGCCTGGCGTATTCGGCGAAGGTGATCGGGATGCCGGCGGGCTTCTCCATTGACGGCCTGACCTCACGGTCGTTTTTCTCGACGCTCTCGATGCGCTTCTCGATCTCGCGGACGGCGTAAAGGTACTCATCAACCTTGCGGCGGTCGGCGGGGCCGAGGCGCGAGTTGAGCTTTTCGGTGTCGGCGCGAACCATATCGAGAATGCTCTTGCGGTACTCGGCGCGGCGGGCGCGGGTCTGCGGATCGAGGCTGTAATCCGCCGTGCCGAACAAGCGCTCGAAGGCGTTGCGCGGGTTGACTTCGGGCGGCATCGGCGTCGTCGCCGTGCGCCACGAGATGCTGTTGGTGTAAGCGCAACTGTAACCTGAATCGCAATTGCCTACGGTGCGCGAATCCTCGCAGCCGAGTTCGAGCGACGGGAACTTCGTCTTCGCGCCGATGGCTTGCGCGGCGAGCTGGTCGGCTGAAATGCCGTTTTGTATGTCAGCGCCCGCCGTCTTCTTGCAATGAATGCCGGTCAGTATCGAAGCGCCTGCCCGCGCGTGATCGCCCGGGCCATCGCCGAGCGCGTTGCCGTTGTGATCGTCCAGGCCCGACAACACGAGCAGGTCTTCGCGGAACCGTTCGAGCGGCTTCAGGATGCGCGTGAACTCAAACTCGCGGCCCACGCCTTGCGGCGTCCAGTCTTTCATCACGATGCCGTTGGGCACATACACAAAGGCGAGGCGGACGGGCGCGGCGGCTGCCTTCACCTGATCGGTCGCGGCCAGCGCCGGAACCATCGCGTCGAGCATCGGCAGCGCGATCATCGTGCCCATACCTTTCAAGAACGTTCGCCTCGGCAGATGCTTTTTTGTAATGATCATAACTCAATCTCTTCGCCGCATTTGAAACGGCAGGCTCTCGACGATCTCCATCACGAGCGCCGAGAAACGATAATCCTCGGCGGCCAATCGCTCGCTGATATTCTTTACCGCAGGACGGTCGTAGCGTTCAAGGCCGCGCCCCAATGCGTAAGTGAGTAGCTTTTCCGTCAGCGCCGCCGCAAACGCGTCGCGGTCGGCTCTGAGTATCGCGCGTAGTTCCTGCGGCCCTTTGAATGAACGCCCGTCGGGCAACGTCCCTGAAGCGTCGATGGGAAACTTGCCGTCCTGTGTGCGCCACGCGCCGACCGCATCAAAATTCTCAAGCCCGAATCCGAGCGGGTCCATTCGCGCGTGACACGACGCGCAGGTCGGATTCTTGCGATGCTCTTCCAACTGCACACGCATCGAAGCCGCCTGGCCGATCTTCGCTTCGTCGAGGTTCGGCACGTCGGGCGGCGGCGGTGGCGGCGGCGCATTCAGCAAGTTTTCCAGTATCCATTTGCCGCGCAGCACCGGCGACGTGCGCGTCGCGTAAGACGAAACCGTCAGCACGCTCGCCTGTGTCAAGATGCCGCCGCGCACACTGCCGGTCAAATCCACCTTGCGAAATTCCGGCCCGCTGACGTTGGGGATTTTATAGAAGCGCGCCAGCCGCTCGTTGACGAACGAGTAATTGCCATCAACGAAATCCAGCACGCTCAAATCCTGCCGCACCAGATTCTCAAAGAACAACTCGGTCTCGCGCCGCATCGACATACGCAAGTAATCATCAAACTCCGGGAAGCGCCCACGGTCGGGCTTCACCGATTCCAGCTTGCGTAGCTCAAGCCACTGGCCGCCGAAGTTCTCGACCAGCGCGCGCGACTTGTTGTCTTTCAACATACGTTGAACTTGCGCAGCGAGCACGGCGGGCTGGCTGAGCTTGCCTTGATCGGCACAACGCAACAACTCGTCATCGGGCATGCTGCTCCACAAAAAGTAGGAGAGCCGCGAAGCCAGTTCATGATCGCTCAAGCGCCGCGCGTCGGCGTTTGCCAGTTGACCCGAAGCCGGCACGCCGCGCTCGATGCGAAACAGGAAATGTGGCGAAACTAACATTGCCTGGATGGCCAGCACGACACCTTCTTCAAACGAGTCGCCTTGCCGTCGCGCCAGACTAATCAAGCTCGCAAGCTGATGGACTTCCGGCGTCGTGACCGGGCGGCGGTAAGCGCGATGCGCAAGGTCGGCGACGATCTTGTGCGCGCAACCGGCTTGATGATGGCCGTCGAGATGGCCGCACGCATAGATCAATTTCAGGCTCGCAGGCTGTGGCCCTTTCGCCTGATTGTAAGGGCCGCCGACCTCGACGGCGCTGACGCGCGCGGCGTTGGCCGGCACGTGTTCGGCGCGGCGCGCTTCAAACTCTTTGCGGAGTTCTTCGACGCGAGCGGGCGGCGCGTTCGGCGGCGGCCTGAACTCAGGCGGCGGCGGCTTGGGCCGCTTCGACGGAGCCGGGCCTTGATAATCCGGCGGCAGCCCTTCATACAGCTTCAGGATCGAGACGGCCAGCCAGTGGTCGCCGGCGTTGAGGCGAACGCGAAAGTCCTGCGCCATGCCGTTGAACTCTTGTCGATCTGCGGCGAACGAAGCGACGCGGTCGGCGTCAAACGTGATGACTTTGGCCTGTTGACCATCAACCCACAAGCAGAGCTGCAACGGTTCGGACCCGGCAGGCCGCGCTCCATCCAGAAAAGCGCGGACGATGTATTCGCCCTCCACAGGGAAACGATGCGTCGCGTGAACCGCGTTCGGCAGGCCGAGGCCGGTGAGGTCGTAATCAAACAGCGGTGTCGGGCGCGGGACAACGCGTTGCCCGCGATAACGCGCCAGCGTCGGCTTCAATAGTTCAGGCCCGTAGACGGCGGCGCGCGCCACGCGTTCGGCAGCGGCTAGGTACTTCTCCATCAACACAGGCGACAGCGACAGCACATCGCCGATGTTGTCGAAGCCATAGCCCGAATCATCTTGCGGGAAGTCATCCGCCGGTCGCAGGTCAACGCCCAGCAGGTCGCGCACCGTATTGTTATATTCATTACGATTCAGGCGGCGGGCGGTGACGCGGCCCGGATCGGGCGCGGCGAGATGGTCGGCGCGAGAGAACTCGCTTTCAATGAAGGCGCAGACCTTTTCGACTTCGGTCTTATCGGGGCGCGGCATGCCTTTGGGCGGCATCTCGCCCGTGCGCAGCTTGTGCAAGACCTTTTCCCAGCGCTCGCGCTCTTGCGTGATCGAAGCCGCCGCTTTGAAGGCGTCGAGGTTCAGCCCGCCTGATCGCAGGTCGGCGTTGTGACAGGTCGTGCAGTTCGCTTCTAAGAATGGTTGTACGGTCTGCGCGAAGGTGTCGGGGTTCTGGGCGCTCTGTGCCAGCCGCGCTGGCAGAGCCAGGCTGACGAGCGGCAACAAGATGATCAACAGACGCGCTAGATGCTTTATCCCCATAGGCTCTTTCTACCCGCCGGCTGATGCGCGAGCCGACAGGCTTTTCATTATACGCACGAAGCCTTGCGCAGAAAACCGGCGGCGGCGACTCGCCGCGCTGATTTGACTTTGATAGAGTAACGACTCGGTTTCGCAAAAGATTTTCAACCGCAGAGGACGCAAAGGAACGCAGAGGATTTTCTTATGGGCCTTTGCGACCCTCTGCGTCCTCTGCGGTTGATTGAGTATCTAAATTAACGGAGAAATTCATGATCACGATTCAAGCATTCGACGGCGGCGAATTCGCGGCCTATCTCGCACGGCCTGCGAGCGGCAAAGGGCCGGGCATCGTGCTGATTCAGGAAATCTTCGGCGTCAACGATGTGATGCGCGACATCGCCAACCGCTACGCCGCGATGGGCTTCGTCGTGCTCTGCCCCGATCTCTTCTGGCGGCAGCAGCCGGGCATTGAGTTGACCGATCAAACCGACGCCGAATGGGCGCGCGCCTTTGAGCTTTATAAAGGACTGGACGAAGCCAAAGCCGTAGACGACGCAGCGGCGACGATGAATGCGTTGCGCAAGCACCCGGCCTGCACAGGCAAAGTGGGCGCGGTCGGCTTCTGTCTCGGCGGCAAGCTGTCGTACCTGCTTGCCGTTCGTTATGACCCGGACTGCGCGGTAGGCTATTACGGCGTCGGCATCGAAAACGCACTCGATGAAGCAAACAACCTGCGCGGCCCGCTGATGCTGCACATCGCCGGCAAGGATCAGTTTTGCCCGCCCGAAGCGCAGGCCAGGATTCACGCGGCGCTCGATTCGCACCCGCTGGTGACGCTCTACGATTATCCGCAGGAAGACCACGCCTTCGCGCGCGTCGGCGGCGCGCATTACAATCCCGACGCGGCGGAGCTGGCCAACCTGCGTTCGCTCGAATCCTTCGTGCGCCACCTGATCGGCGCGGCGGCGGCCCCGTCGTTTTCCGATTTATGGGACGAGCACGTCAAGCACGAGTTCTCGACCAAGCACACCGAAGATACGCTGGCGACGATGGTCGCCGACGCTTATGTCAACCACGTGCCGGTGTTGACCGGCGGCGTCGGGCACGAGCAGTTGCGAACGTTTTATGCCGAGCGTTTCATTCCACAGATGCCGCCCGACACGCACATGACGCCGGTGTCGCGGACTGTCGGCAGCGACCGGCTGGTTGACGAGATGGTCTTTGAGTTCACTCACACGATTAAGATGGACTGGATGTTGCCGGGCCTCGCGCCGACAGGCAAACACGTGCGCGTGCCGCTGGTCGTCATCGTTCACTTCCGCGAAGGCAAGCTCGCGCACGAGCACATCTACTGGGATCAGGCGTCTGTGCTGGCGCAACTCGGCCTGCTCGACACAGACAAGCTGCCGGTTGCCGGCGTCGAAGAAGCCGACAAGGTGCTTGATCCGAGCCTGCCTTCTAATCGCTTGATGGAGCGCGGCGATATTTGAACGGCAAGTAGATGGCGATTGAGATCGAAGGCAATCGAAAAAGCCTTTTCCAAATTCCGCGCCTGAGCGCCCGCTCAAGGCCAGTTCATATGGCTTATCCTCATCCACGTCGCGGCTAAGCTGTGCCGAGCCGGGCATAGCTTAGCCGTCTTCTACGATCAATCAGATTCGGTCAACTTGATGGGCGTATCTAAGTCAGAATGGTGGACAGCCGCCTGCCCACATCCACTCCAGGTTATGTAAGTCTATGTTATTTCTGGAAGCGTTATGTGATGACGCTTCTGGCCCGGCGCTTGCCGAATGCGGGACGAGGGTCTGAGACTGATGACTAACGACTGAAGAAAAAATTATGAAAAAGAACTACCCCGCAAGTTCTACCTCACTGCTTCTCGCTCTGGCTCTAGTCGTGCCAATGTTGCTGACCGGCTTACAGGTTTCGCACGCCGATCAAGACCAGCGAGCCGTTACGCCAGCCCGGCGCGAGCCATCGCGGCGTCCCGCTAACGACGCGATCAAATCGAGAAAACTTTCGCCTGACCTGGAGGTCGCCGCAACGCGGGCCGATGATGACGCGCCGGTTCGGACAATCCTACAGGTCAGAAACCCGCAGAGCGAGAACCTCAAACAGTTGCTCAAGCGCCACGGCATCCGCGTGCATCGCAAGATGAATGACCTTCAAATGATGGACGTGGAGCTGCCGAAGGCGGTGTTGAATGAACTGGCCGAAAGCGACGACGTTCAGTTCGTGTCGGCCAATCAAGAAGTCAAGGCGCTCGGCCACCTGACGACGACGACCGGCGCAGAGGCCGTGCGCAACCAGACTAGGCCCGACGGCAAGACCTACAAGCTGGACGGCACGGGCATCGGCATTGCCATCATCGATTCGGGCATAGACAAAGAACACAAAGCCATCGCCGATGGCCACGGCCTCAAAGTCAGCGTTGACTTCACCGGCCAAGACGGCACGGAGAAGGACCCTTACGGACACGGAACCCACGTGGCCGGGCTGGCGACGGGTGTCGGTAATTTTTCTAACAATGTCTATACCGGCATTGCGCCCGGCGCGGATGTCATTAACCTGCGCGTCCTTGATTCCAATGGCGTTGGCACGGTGAGCGGCGTCCTGGCGGCGCTCAATTGGGTGCTGGCCAACTCGGTGAGGTATAAGATTGGCGTCGTCAACATGAGCCTCGGCACGCCGGCGGTGACTTCTTACGTCAACGATCCCATCTGCATCGCCGTGCGCCGACTGGTTGATGCCGGCATCGTCGTCGTCGCGGCGGCGGGCAACGACGGCAAAGACGACAGCGGCCAGCCGGTCTACGGGCGCATTCACTCGCCCGGCATCGAGCCTTCGGCCATCACGGTCGGCTGCTCAAACAGTCTGGGCACGGATTCACGTGGCGACGACAGCGTGGCGAGCTACAGCTCGCGCGGGCCGACGCGCGGCTACTGGACGGACGCCGATGGCGTCGAGCATTACGATAATCTGGTCAAGCCTGATCTGGTCGCGCCCGGCAACAAGGTGATTCAGGCCGAAGCGAAAGAGAATTTTCTCATCGACAACTATCCGCAACTCGAAACCAACGTCTACTCCGATGACCATAAGCGGGTGATGTACCTGAGCGGCACGTCAATGGCGGCCCCGCAGGTGGCCGGCGCGGCGGCGCTGCTGCTCCAAGTCAATCCCAAGCTGACGCCGATGATGGTCAAAGCCATCTTGATGTACACGGCGCAGCCGCTCGCCGGTTACAACCTGCTGGAGCAGGGCGCGGGCGAGCTGAACATCGAAGGCGCGGTGCGGCTGGCCAAGCTCGTTCGCACGGACCTGACGGCGACGACGACACTCGGCTCTCCGCTGCTGACCACGGCGACGCCGCCCGTGCCGCAGACGACGATTGCCGGCTCGACCTTCACCTGGGCGCAAGGCATCATCGGTGATTACAGTTACATCACCGGCACAGACCTCATCACCAGATATCAACTCATCTTTGGACAGGGTCACTTGTTGGCCAACGCCATCCTGCTGGCGAATGGCCACCTGCTGGCCAACTCAACGCAGGTGACAAACGGCGTGCTGGTCGGCGACACGATCCTGACCAGCAACGGCTACTCGCTTGGCAATGGCACGAGCTTTCTCAACACGATGCTGTTGCTCGGTAACGGCACGCTGTTGCCCGAAGGCCACTTGCTCGCTAATGGCACAGTCCAGGGCGACGGGCATCTGCTGGCCAACCAGACTTATCAATCGCTCTCTGTTCTCGTTGACGGCGACAACACGTCATGTATGAGATAGACAGACTAACGGCCTGGCCCCTGCACGCCACGAATGCGTGCAGGGGCCGCTTCACATTCACGTCTGCATCAATCGAAGCCACCGAGAGGAGAAAGCGTGCATAGCTCAACCGAAACCCATTCCACAGCCGCGAGCACTTGCCTGTTGAAGCAGCCGCGCGCCGCGCAACGACTCCGCGCCACGGATGAAACCGAAGTGCGGCGCTTTCTTGCCGAGCGGCCCTTGCAGACGTTCGGGCTGCTCGGAATGATCAGCGATAACGGCCTGGTCAGCCCTTACAACCGGGGCGATTTTTACGCCTATCGCGGAACGGAAGGCCAGCTCGAAGGCGTCGCGCTGATGGGCTATAACACGGTCATTGACGCCCGCAGCGAAGAGGCCATAGCGGTCTTCGCCGACCTCGCCAAGACGGTCGTCAATCCCTTCCTGATCCTCGCCCGCGAGCAACAGATTAACCGCTTCATCGAGTATTACGCCGACGCTCTGTACAAATGCACGACGATAGATCGTTACTTGCTCTACAAACACGGCAGCCCCGCCCTTGCTTGCAACCCGCTTGCGGGCGTGCGACAGGCGACGATGAAGGATTTAGAGTTCGTCGCGCGCGCTCACGCTCGCTGCGGCATCGAAGAGACCGGCATTGACGGCCTGCAACTGGACGCCGAAGGATTCGTGTCGCGTTGCGCGCGTCGCATCGAGCACGGCAGCACATGGCTGTGGATAGAAGACGGCAAGCTCATCCTCAAGCTCGAAGTTCTCACCGCGACGCGCGAGATCGCCTACTTTGAAAGTCTCTGGGTAGACCCGCAGGAGCGCGGCAAGGGCTATGGCCTGCGGTTCGTCAATCAGGTGAGCGCACGGCTGCTGCAAACTTCAGCCGCCGTCTGCCTGCTGGCTCAGGAGAATAATCTGACGGCGCGTCGCTTGTACGAGCGGGCGGCTTACGAAGTGGTAGATACTTATCGCGTGATCTTTTGCAACCGAGACTTGAACGCTTAAGCCGACATCATCAACGCAGACACGAGCAGGCGGCGTTTCGCTTCTGCCATCCTTCAGCGCCTCTCATCCTTCATCGAATTGACATCGAATTGAATGACCTCGCGGTCGAACACCTCGCTGAAGTGATGTGTGACGACAGCGGCGACTTCGCGCAGATCGAGCGCGCGGCCCACAAGGCGAGCAAGCGAAGTCACGCCACGGTCTGTGATGCCGCACGGCACAATCATCCGAAAGTAGCTTAGATCGGTGTTGACGTTGAGCGCGAAACCGTGACTGGTGATCCAGCGCGCGATGCGAACGCCAATCGCCGCAACTTTTTCATCGCCCACCCAGACGCCGGTCAATCCCTTGATGCGCTCGCCCTTGACGCCATAATCGCTGATGGCGCGAATCAACACTTCTTCGATGTCGCGCACGTAAGCGTGAACGTCGCAACGGTCAGGCTTGAGATTGATGATGGGATAGCCGACCAGTTGGCCCGGCCCGTGGTAGGTCACGTCGCCGCCGCGCCCTGTCTCGTAGACTTCGATACCGTGCGCGGCGAGCTGCTTTTCATCGGCAAGGATATTCGCCGCGTCCGCGCCGCGCCCAAGCGTGAAGACGTGCGGGTGTTCGAGCAACAACAACTGCTCGCGGCCTTCGCCTTCGCGCAACCGTTCGACAGCGCGCTCCTGCAAACCCAACCCATCGCCGTAGGCCGTCCGTCCCAGCCAGCGCGCTTCGCACACGCGGGGGCCAGTGGTCAGTGGCCAGTGGCCAGTAGGTTGTTCGTCTACTTTAGTCAGGGTCTTGATACCTCGACGATGCGCTTGACTGCTGAATGCTCCGGCCTTCTTGCTGACCACTGACCACTGGCCACTGACCACTGCCTTACGACTTGTAGTCCGCCGCTTCGATCACGTCGCGCACGATGGCGAGGAACTGTTCGGCCACTGCGCCGTCAATGATGCGGTGGTCGTAGCTCATCGTCAGCAATCCGGTCTGGCGAATGGCTATCGCGTCATTGATGACGACGGGCCGTTTCTTGATGCCGCCGACGCCGAGTATGGCCACCTGCGGCTGGTTAATGATCGGCAAGCCCATCAAGCCGCCGAAGACGCCGGGATTGGTGATCGTGAACGTGCCGCCCTGCACTTCATCGGGCTTGAGCTTCTTGTTGCGGGCGCGGTCGCCGAGGTCGTTGACCGAACGCGCCAAGCCAAGCAGCGACTTGTCGTCAGCGTTGCGAATGACCGGCACGATCAATCCCCAGTCGAGCGCCACCGCGACGCCGACATTGATGTCTTGCTTGTAGACGACCTGATCGCCCCACACAGACGAGTTGATGATGGGCCACTTCTTGATGCCTTCGATCACCGCTTTGATGATGAACGGCAGGAACGTCAGCTTGACGCCGTCGCGTTCAAGGTATTCGCCCTTGAGCCGGTCGCGCAATCGCGCCGTCTCGGTGTAGTCCACTTCGATGACCGAGTAGACGTGTGCAGAGACGCGGTGGCTTTCGATCATTCGCTCGGCGATCTTGCGGCGCATAATCGTCATCGGCTCGATCTGCACGCGGTCGTCGTCGCTGAACGGCGGCGGGCCAACTTCGGTCGGCGCAGAGGCCGGCACGCTGAGCGCTTGCGGCGCGCGAGCGGGCGCGCTGGTCGCTTGCGGCGCAGTCTGCGCCGTTTGCGCTTGCGGAGCCGCCGTTGATGAAGTTGGAGCGGCGGCGCGATTTTCGACGTAACTCAAAATATCATTCTTGGTCACGCGCCCGCTGATGCCCGTGCCTTGCACCTGCGAAAGATCGACGCCCTTCTCTTCGGCAATCTTGCGAACGACCGGCGACGAGCGCGTGCGGCGCAACTCTTCAATCGATGATGGCGCGGCGGCGGGCAATTGCGTATCGCTCGGCGCAGTGCCTTGCTGGTCGCCAGCGCGCGGCGCGGCAGCGGCCTCCGCTTGCGTGTCAGCCGTTGAAGCAAAGTGCGGCGCGGAATCTGAAGGCGGCGGCGCAGTCTGCACAGGTGACGCAGGTTGCGCAGGCGCGGCTTGCTCAGGCGGAGCGGGCGCGGCTTCTTGCTTAGGCGCAGCGGCTCCTGCGCCCGCGCCGTTGATAACCGCGACGACGGTGTTGACGGCGACGGTCTCGCCTTCTTTCACCTTGATCTCGGACAGCACGCCCGAAGCCGGCGCGGGAATCTCTGCGTCAACCTTATCGGTCGAAATCTCGAACAGCGGCTCGTCGCGTTTGACCGCGTCACCGACTTGCTTGAGCCAGCGAACAATCGTACCTTCCGCGATGGACTCGCCCATCTGCGGCATCTTCACCTCTTCAGCCATAGCTCTCTCTTTCTCAGTGATGAGTGACGAGTAATGAGTGATGAGCAGCAGACCGTGTTCAACGCCGCGCAGGCTCACTACTCATCACTTTCAACTCATCACACATCATTTAATAAGCTGCCAGCGAGCGCGCCGCCTTGAGCACGTCATCGACTTGCGGCAGGAAGAATTCTTCGAGTGGCGGCGCGTATGGAACCGGCGTGTCAATTGATGTAACCCGCATTACAGGCCCGTCCAGATATTCAAACGCGCCTTCGTTGATGATGGCCGTCAACTCGCCGGCCATGCCGCCGGTGCGCGTCGCTTCGTGCAGGATGATGACCTTGCTCGTCTTCTTCACCGATTCCAGAATCGCCTCGCGGTCAATCGGCAACAGCGTCCGCAGGTCAATGACCTCTGCGTCAATGCCTTCCTCTTCGAGCCGCGCCGCCGCATCCATCGCGGTGTAGACCATCGCGCCATAGGTGATGATCGTCAGGTCATTGCCCGCTCTGCGCACGGCAGCCTTACCGATAGGGACGATGTAATCGTCGGCAGGAACCTCTTGCTTGATCTTCGGATTGCGGTACAGCAGCTTGTGCTCGAAGAACAGCACCGGGTCTTCGTCGCGGATGGCGGCTTTAATCAAGCCCTTCGCATCATATGGCGTCGAAGGCTCGACCATCTTGAGGCCCGGCGTGTTGAGGAAGAACGACTCGACGTTCTGCGAATGGAATGGCCCGCCGTGCACGCCGCCGCCGCACGGCCCGCGCACGACCATCGGCAATCCAATGTCCTGGCGGTAGCGGCTCTTCGCCGCGTAGTTGGTAATCATATCGAAGGCGACCGAGATAAAATCGATGAACTGCATCTCGGCCACCGGGCGCATCCCCATCATCGCTGCGCCGCAAGCCGCGCCGACAATCGCGCTCTCAGAGATGGGCGTATCAATGACGCGCTCCTCGCCGAACCTGGCGAGAAAGCCCTCGGTCATCTTGAACGCGCCGCCGTAAACGCCGATGTCTTCGCCGAGAATGAAGACGCGCTCGTCGCGCTCCATCTCTTCCCAGAGTCCTTGTCTGATCGCTTCAAGTAATGTGATCGCTGCCATAATTAAGTAGTCTGCGGCTCCGCTTCAAATTCAAAATCGCAGGACGATGCCAGCCGTGACGAAGATGTTGTGCTGGCGTTTCTTCAACAGGTCAATGTCGAAGCCGAGCTTGCTGATCGTGTAATCACGCACCTCGCCGCGCAGGCTGATGAACGGCGCGGCCTTCACGTCAACGCCGCCGCCGAGGCTGTACGCGCCGACGATCTGCGCGCCGAGATTATTCGTGCCGTTTGAATCACCCGGGTTGAGCCGCGCCAGGCCGATGCCCGCGACCGCGTACGGCGACACCTTGCCGAGCGGCAACGCTTTGAGCTTGACGCCCGGCGTGAAGAACAGCGACGAGTAGCTGCGCACCGACAGCGCGTTCGACGTGTCGAGCGTCGTCTTCGGCGTTACGGCCAGCGGGAAATCGAAATAGAGCGACGCCAGGCCGACCGTCAGAAAACGTGTCGAGTAACCGGCCTGCAAAGCGAAGCTGGTGCCGGCGCTGGCGTTGGTGATGCCGGCGCTCGGCGCGAGTGTAACTTTGCCCGGACGCATCGCGCCGATGGTCAGGCTCACTTCGTTCTGTTGCGCCGCCGCTGTCATCGCGCACAACATCATCACGGCGACCGCGCTAATCACTTTCACCTTCACGCTCACTCCTTCTTTGGCGGACAACGGCAAACGCGGCGTTAGCCTTCCGCGGTGGTCGGATCAATCACCTGCCTGACCTGCGAGATGCGGTTGGCCGGAAAGCCGCCGCGCGTCGCGTGCTCGCGGATCATCTCTTCGTTCGGCGCGACGTAGACGCAATAGACCTTGTCGTCGGTCACATAGCTGTGAACCCACTGAATGCTTGGCCCCAGTTGTTGCAACACGCCGCAGGATTGCTGCGAGATGGCCCGGAGTTCTTCAGCCGACAGCTTGCCGGCATTGGGAATTTCGCGCTCGATCACATATTTCGGCATAACGATTCTCCTCTCACCTTGCGCTCGTGTGGCTAACATTACTTTCCCGCGCCAATGACGCGCGACTCAACGTCGTCGGCATAGACGCTGCCGAGCGCCTCTTCGGGTGCGGGCGGCGGCTGGCTCTCTGCCCACGCGAGGTCTTCGTCCAACAGCGCATTAACGCGCCGATTAACCAATTCGATCTCTTCGGCAGTCGCTACTTTATCTTTCAACAACTGCTTCTCGAAGTTGTCAATCGGGTCGCGCCGCTGCCACTGTTCGAGCAACTCTTTGGCTACGTAAGACTGGTTGTCGTGCGCCGCGTGGCCACGCAGGCGAAAGGTCTTCGCTTCGACGAGCGTCGGCCCGCCGCCTGAGCGCGCACGTTCGACGGCGCGCCGCGATGCGCCATAGACGGCCATCACATCGTTGCCGTCAACGATCTCAGTCGGCATTCCATAGGCTTTGGCGCGGTCGGCGATGTTCAGCACGCGCATCTGCTTGCTCGATGGCGTCGAATAAGCGAAGCCGTTGTGCTCGCCGATAATCACCAGCGGCAGGTTCTGCACGGCGGCGAAGTTGGCCGCTTCGTGAAACGCGCCGGTGCTCGTGCCGCCGTCGCCGATGTAGACCATACCGACCGTCTGCTTCTTCTGCATGCGCGCGGCGAGCACGACGCCGTTCATCACCGACACGAGCGTGCCAAGCGGGCTGACTGTGCCAATGAAGCCGCGCTGCATATCGGTGATGTGAATGTTCTGGTCGCGTCCGTGACTGAGCGACGTGCGCCGCCACAGGTACGACGATAAGACTTCACGCGGCAGTGCACCCCTCACCAGAATCGCGCCGAGATCGCGCGTCAGCGGCGACAGCATATCGCCGAAGCTTTTATCGAGCGCGTAGGCCGAGCCGACCGCCGTCGCTTCCTGGCCGAGACTGCGAAACAGCCCGCCGACGATCTTGCCCTGCTTGAGCAGATTGTCGAGCCGCTCTTCGAGCGACCGCGTCAGTCGCATGAAGTAGAGCAGATCGAGTTGCTGATCTTTCGTCATTATGCGCCGTGGATGACCATGCCGTGCGCGTCTTCAAAGGCTTCGTGGATGCTCTCGGAGACGGTCGGGTGCGCGTGAATCATATGAATCATTTCGGCGACGGTCGCTTCCATCTGCAAGGCCGCGCCGCCTTCGACGATCATCTCGGTCGCACTCGGCCCGATGATGTGCAGGCCGAGCACTTCGTCATACTTTTTATCGCTGACGACTTTCACCAATCCTTCGCTCGCGCCGACAATCTGCGCCTTCGCCAGCACAGGAATCGAGAACTTGCCGACCTGCACGTCATAGCCGCGCTCGCGCGCTTTCGCTTCCGTCAATCCGATGCTGGCGACTTCGGGGCTGCAATAGGTGCAGTTCGGCACGTGGTCGTAATTGAGCGGGCGCGCGTCACGGCCTGCAATCGTCTCGACGGCGAGGATGCCTTCAGCCGACGCGACGTGCGCCAGCCACGGCGTCGGAATCACATCGCCGATGGCGTAAACGTTCGGCTCCGCCGTGCGCATATACGCATCCACCTTGATGTAGCCGCGCTCCAATTCGACGCGCGTGTTTTCTAAACCAAGCCCATCGGTATACGCGCGCCGTCCGATGGCAACCAGCAGCTTGTCGGCGGTGAACTCGTGCGTCTCGTCGCCGCGCCTGGCCGTCAAACGCACCTGATTGTTTTCGACCGTCGCCGATTGAAAGTTCGTGCCGGTGAAAACTTTGATGCCCTGCTTCTTGAATGCCTTCGCAAGCTCGGCGCTGATCTCTTCGTCTTCGATGGGCAGCAGTCGCGGCAGCAGTTCGATGATCGTCGTGTCGGAGCCGAAGCGCGCGAACATCGAAGCGAACTCGACGCCGACCGCGCCCGCGCCTAAAACGACGAACGACTTCGGCACTTCTTTCAACTCAAGCAGCTCGTCGCTGGTGATAATGTGTGTGCCGTCAATCGGCAGGTTGGGCAGCGAGCGCGGCACTGACCCCGTAGCGATGATCGTGTTCTTCGTATTGATTGTCTGCGTCGCGCCGTCTGCACTGGTGACGGTAATCTGGCCGGGTTTATCAATGTGCGCTGTTCCCTTGATGACCTGAACCTTATTCTTCTTCATCAGGAACTCGACGCCCTTCGAGCCTTTCAGCACGATCTTGCCCTTGTTCTTCTGCGCCTGCTCGAAGTCGAGCGTGACATTGCCGACCGTGACGCCGATGCTTTTGGCGTGTTTGAATTCGTCGTAAACGTCGGCGGTGTGCAGCAGGGCTTTGGTCGGGATGCAGCCGCGCAGCAAACAGGTGCCGCCGAGGTTCTTATCCTTTTCGATGATTGCCGCGCGCAGTCCCAACTGGCCGGCGCGCACGGCGGCGACATAACCGCCCGGCCCCGATCCGATGATGACCACGTCAAACGTTTCGTTTGCGCTCAATGTAATGAAAGCCTCCTTGAGCGATGACTGGCCGGCTCACCGGCCCGCCGCTCTACTCCAGCGAAACCTTGATCTCGCCGCCTTCGACCTGAACGTCGAACTTCTCGACTTTGGCCAGCGCGTTGACCGGCGAAACGCCTGAGGCGAGGCCGAACGTCCAGCCATGCCACGGGCACTGCACCGTCAGGTTAGAGCAATCAACGTAGCCTTCGCCGAGCGGGCCGCCGCGATGCGGGCAGATGTTGTCGAGCGCGAAGACTTCGCCGTTGCAGTTGAACAACGCGATGGCGCGGTCTTCGACTTCGACAACCATTCCCTGGCCCGGCGCGAGTTCTGACGCATTGGCCACTTTGATGAAATCCGACATACGGCTCCCTTTCAAACCACAACGCCCGCTGCCATAGTCCTCTTTATGTCATAGCGAGCGACTGACCATCTTAGCAACTCGTTTGCGGGCGCATCAAGCAGCGACGGGCTTTGCGGCGCGCGGGCGGTGACGATGAAAAAGAGAAACGGCGACCCACAATTAATGGATCGCCGTTTCCATCTGGCTCACGAAACCTGAGCCATTCGATGCCGGCGCATTCCCACGTTGCGCCGGTCGCATCAATGTTGTCAGGTCAGCAGGCCGCCGAAGCGAACGCCGCTCGTCCTGTGAGCGCGTTGAGCACCTGACGTTCTTCAATCACTCCCATCTCGACGAGGATTTCGCCGAGCCGTTTCGCGCGGTCGGCGCTGCCGCGCTGCCTCTCAAGCGCGGATTGCAGGTGGGCCGGCGTAATCAGCCCGCGCGACACCAGCGTCTCGCCGATTCTCGATTTGTGAGGTTGCCGGCTGTTATCGTAATTCCACTGTCTCATCAAGTAGACCGACAGTAACGCGGGCCGCGTGAACAGCAACTGACCGGCGCTCCACAACACCGAGTCCTTGAGCGCGGTGACGAGCGAATCGTCTGTCGAAAAAGCCTGGTATAGGGCTGAAAGCGCAGTGGCGAGGCTGAAGTAAAAGACGGCGCAAAAGAGACTCGCCGCCAACATCGCCGTCGCGGTCATCTCATTCTGCGCTTGTCCGAATGAGGCGAACGCCGCCGCCGTTGCGTGAGTCGCCGCATTCATAGCGACGACGCTGCCGGCGATGCGGAAGAGCACACGATCCGTCGCTTCTCTCTTGCTCCGGCAGAACAGCAGGTGGTTCGTTGCCACGGCCAGCACAGCCACCGCCGGTGCAATCATCACTGCCGCGCTGACAGCGACAAGATCATTCAGCGCCAGCGCCACCGAATCGCCCAGCCGTTGCCGGCTCCGCAAGACAACCGTAGTCAGCGCAATCGCCGCCGGAATCAATAGCCACGACGGGTTCGCCTGACTGACGCGGTCGAGCGCGCACGCGGCGACAATGACCAGCGCATCTACGCCGATGACGAGCAGGATCAGAGTCGAGACTGGCGACGCCTTCTTTACGGGGTGTGTCATTTCCATAGAGTTCTCCCTACGCCGGGCAAAGCTACGCCCACGTCCAAGTCGAGTGAAGATCGAATCGTTTATAAGTTGTTGTTGGACACCTTCAACAGATCAATCGCCGTGCCACTCGCGCACGTTATCAGTGGTGGCCGTGAAGGGGTTGAGCGATTCATCGATGCGGGCCGCTAGTCTTTGCACGCAGTGACACTTAAGGTTGAGGCGGGAAGAGTCAATTGATTCGACGGGTCGGGTCGTGCGCGAACGAGCGAGTGCCGTTGACGCAAAATGACTGAAGCGATTTTATCAAATTGCTTTGGCGTTGCCGCTGCCCGCTCACTTTGGCGGCTCGATCTTGATGTCGGTGTTGTAATCAAAGTAGGTGATCGTCGATTTCGAGATTTGGTTCCCGATTCCGACTTCGTTTTGCATGCGGCGCGGCAAGTTGTCGGCGCTAGAAATCCACACCTTGCTGTTGTTGGTCATATCGGGGCGCAGCCCCTTGCGCAGGGTGTATTCGTAAACCGTCATCGGCTTGCCGTCGAGCGTGTCCGGGCCGGTAAACCGGATTTCGGCGTTCTTGCGAATCTGGTCAACCATCTGCGGGTCGCGCACCGAGGCGAGCAGTTGAGCGGTATCAACAGTCTGTTTCTGCCAGGGGCCGTCCTTTTGCCGCGTCCAGATCGTGTTGCCGATGATGATGTATTCGTCGTCCTGGCTCTTTATGCGAAAGCGGTCGGGCGCAACGTATTCGATATCGCGGCCCGCTTCGACATTGCCGGTCGTCGAATCGACCCGCGCGCGAAACGACCTGGCATTCATCTGCGCGCTGACCGCTTTCACCAGCCCTTCCATCGCGGCGGCGCTGTCGTTTGTCGATATCGGCGCGTTAGCCGTCGCCGCGTTGTTGGCATTGCCGCTGTTGCGGTTGGCCGGCGCGCTGCAAGCCGCCATCACGATGGCAAGCAGCAAAGCCGGCAAACATTTTGATCCGTTCATCACCTCATCTCCTCTCTGTGTCAGATCAAGCCTTTGAGGTAAGCTTGCTGCTCGGCTTCAGGGAACCCGACGACCAGCGCGCAGCTCTGCTTGCGCTTATGGTTATTAAGGATGACGCGGCGCGCTTGCATCATACGGCTCCTGTGCTTCAGACAAAACGGAGGCGGTTATTATAACACGGCTGCCGGTCGCTCGATGCGCGGTTGAATCGGCGGGCCGTTCTGTTCTATCTTGCCCGTGCATCATCGACATCATCACCCGCAGCGAAAGGAAACCGCATGCCCTGTTCATCTCCGCATCACAGCATCGCGCCTTCGCTATTGTGTGCGCGATGGCTAATGCTGGCGCTCGTGCTCCTGCTTCTGGTTCCGGCGACGACGATGAGCCGTGACGATAATCAAAAGCGCAAGCCGCTGCTCATCGCGCATCGCGGCGCTTCCGGATATGCGCCGGAACACACGCTCGCCGCTTATCGCATCGCCATCGAGCAGGGCGCGGATTTCGTCGAGCAGGATTTGCAGATTACCAAAGACGGCGTGCTCGTCTGTATGCACGATCCTGAGATGTCACGCACGACCAACGTCGCCGAACTCTTCCCCGACCGCGCCACTGTGCGCGACCCGGAAGAGACGGGCAAGCCGCATCGCGGTTACTTTGTGGTTGACTTTACACTCGCCGAGATCAAGCGACTCGATGCCGGCGCGTGGTTCAACCGCGTCAACGCGTTTGCCGCGCGCCCGCAGTTCGTCGGTCAACGTGTGCCGACACTTGTTGAAACGATGGAGTTCGTCGGCGCGCGTGCCGGCCTCTACATCGAGTTGAAGCACTATCCATTTTACAAGCGGCTGGGCTTTGACGGGGCCGCGAAGCTTGCCGAGTTGCTCAAGGCGAAGGGCTACGAAGGCGCGCCCGAACGCGTCTTCATCCAGTCGTTCTTCAAAGAAGCGTTGCTGAGAATGCAGCAGATCGCGCCGCGCTACCCGCGCGTGCAGTTGCTGCCGATGGAAGACGCCGGGCGCAAAGACGATTCATCAACGATCACCATTCGGCTGGCGCAAGAGATGGCCGGTTACGCGCAGGGCGCAGGGCCGAGCAAGGCGATGCTCAAAGACGCTGCGGACGTGGCGATGCTGCATAAAGCCGGGCTGGTCATTCATCCTTATACGTTTCGCGGTCAAACGCTGCCGGTCGCGCGCCGCCCGCTCGACGAGAAGCAAGCCAACGGCGCGACCGTGCGCGACAACATCATCAGCGACATTCAGCGTTATCTCGGTTATGGCATAGACGGCGGCTTCACCGATTACCCGCAACTCTGGCGCGAGGCGACGCGCTGACACAGCGAGAGGAAATGACGCGGCGACACGGCGAGGGAAAGACACACCGACGAAGCGTTCAACATTTCTCCGCGTCGCCGTGTCACCGCGTCGCCGTGTCTCTCTTCGCCGCGTCGCCGTGTCGCCGGCTGTGTGCTATGATCTTTGACGGTAGAGGGCCGATCATGGCACGGGGCAAAAAATTTCGCCCACAGCGGCGAATTCCAGACACCGAGCGGTCACTGTTCGAGCAAAAACTCACGGGCCGCTATACACGCACACTCGACCGCACAGACTTGCTCAATCTGGTTCGCGGTGGCGAAGACACGCACATCGAGTTCAAAATCCGCCTGGTCAATGCCGATAAGATCGCGGCGGAGATCGTCGCTATGGCGAATGCCGGCGGCGGCGCGATTCTGTTCGGCGTCAACGACCAGCGCCGCGTTGAAGGACTCGACAACCCCGAACAGGTCGAAGACGAGTTGATCGACATCTGCCGCAATCAGATCAAGCCGGCCATCCTGCCGCGCCTCGACAAAGTCGCTTTCGATAACGGCACGCGCATCGTCGTGCTGCAAGTGGACGACCGCCGCGCGCCTTACCAGACCTTCGATCATCGCTACTATCTGCGCATCGGCTCGACCAAGCGCGAAGCTGACGGAGCGGAGATTGCCGCGTTGTTTGCGCGCTCGCGCGTCGCTTCACTTGAAGATATGCCGATGATCGGCGCATCGATTGATGACGTAGACGAAGCGCTGGTGTGGAGCTACGTGCGCGACCTCGAAGGCGAGACCTTCCGCGAGCCTGCCGGCTATCCGACGGCGTCGGTGATGCGCGACCTGCGGCTGGCGGCGGATTACGCGGCGGGCGTCGCGACGACGATGGCCGGCTTCCTGCTGTTTGGTCGAAGCCTTGCGGTCGAGCGGGCGTTGCCGCAGAGCCGCCTGCTGCTGGCGCGCTATTCGGGCACGAACGCCAGTGCGCCGCTGGTCGAACAGGTCGAGTTCGTCGGCAACATCACGTCATTATTTGATCGCGCCGCGCAGTTCATCCGCCGCTACGTTGACCTGTGGGACACGCGTCCGCCGCGTTCGACTCAGGCCGGCGCTTCGAGCAACGCCGCGCCGGTGGCAGCCCGCGCCAACTACCTGCGCGACGCGGTGATCGAAGCCTTGGCGAATCTGCTGGTGCATCGGGATTATGCGATGATCGCGCCGGCTTCGCGCGTGCTGATCTACGACGACCGCATGGAGTTCATCAACGCCTGCCGCACGAATGGAACGACGAAAAAGTCTGTCGAGTATGGCGCGACGCTGCGCCCGAATCCGCGACTGCATCACGTCTTCACCAGCGAAGCCTATGGCATCGAGCGTGCGCGGCGCGGCATCCCGGCGCTGCGCCGCGCGCACTTCGCCTTCACGCGGCGCGAGCCGCGCCTGTCGCTACTCAACGACGAATTCCGCCTGGAGCTTCACGGAATATGAAAGGCAGGGGCCAGGGACTAGCGGAAAAGAGGATGTCAACCGAGATCGTGGTTTTCATAGTCATTAACCCCAGGAATCAAGCTGACGAGATCAAGGACAGTGACAAACCGTTGACGGGCAAGAGTGAGCACGCTACCCCGTTATCCATGCCCAGAGGGCAAACATGGCGACCAATATGCAGAACGCTCCGACGATTTGAAACACCCTTACTTGAAACCGTAAAAGGCCACTACCACACGATCTCGCTTGAGGAATGCATCAAAGGTACTCACATAACATCCATAACCGGGAGAACCAATTTTTTGCGCCGGTTAAACTCTTCGTCTTGAGCCGAAAGCTTGAGGCTCTTCGGCAATGGCGCGAGATCGATATCGTAATACTTTCGGCGCAAGTGCTGATAGTCCCTGGCGGTATCGAGGCGGAACCGGTAGATCCCTCCATCCATGGGATGCAGGCCCTGGCCGACCGCTAAGCGGACAAAGAAACTGTCGCGGTATGCCCCTACCGCTCTTTCCCAGCCGCCTTTCCATTCACGGTTGAGCTTCTTTATTCGCCGGTAGGTTTCCGAGACACTGTAGAATTGCTTGTAGCAATCAAACAGCAATCGATGCAGGCGCTTTTTGCTTAGATTTGGATGTGTCCAATTTAGCCGGCTGGCGTCAAAGCGGTCCAGGTTCATCTCGGTGATGAGACCTGCCGCCAAGAACTCATCATATTGTTCCGTTCCGGGAATGGGACACAAGATGTAATACCACGCCACGTCCGGAGCGAGGTCCAGAAGCACTCGCTGATGCTCCAAGATACTATCCTCGGTATCGTCCTCAAAGCCGATCATGTTGGAAAAGTGAACTTGAATGCCGTTCGCGTGGCACAGGCGGACGAGGCCTGCATAATCCTCCGGATGGTTATGGGCCTTGTGCATCTTCAGGAGCGTTCGGCGATCAAAACTCTCGGCTCCCAAAAAGATGTGCGCACATCCCGCGCGAGCCATGAGTTCGATCAGCGCAGCTTGTTTGAACACCTGTGTATCACACTGAGCAAAGAACGGCAGATTGATCTCCTCATCAATCATCGCCTGCAACAGCTCCGGGGCCTCGGCGTACTTGTTGAAATTGTCCGGGGTAAAAACAATATTTCGCACGCCCGCAGCTTTCGCCCGCTTTAAGCTCTCGATGGTGATCCAGATGGGCTGGCTCCGCACAACCTGTCCGGCAATTTTAATCACCGAACAAAACTTGCAGGCATAGGGACAGCCGCGCACCGGGTAACATCCACACGACTTGTCGAGGTATCGGCGCAAAGCTTTCTTGTCCGGCGGATTGACGATGGGTGCCTCTAGCTCTTGCTGCCAGCGCTGCTCTGTGCCGTAGACGGGTTGCAACTGGCCGTGCAAAGCATCATTTAAAATCGTTGGCAGCACCAACTCGGCCTCCGACAGAGCGAAGCTTACGCCCCTGCCCTGGAGCATGGCCGTGTCACACGTCATGGCATGTGGCCCGCCGATGATGGCGTGGGAACCATGCTCGACAGCGTAGGCGGCTAAATCTAAAGCCCGATGAAACTGGTGGCTCTGTACGCCGACCAGCGCGACCAGATTTTCTACGTCACCGCCGTCTGGTTTCCGCAACAACTCTAGGTAGCGGAGATTCGGTTCAACGTACTCGTCAATGGTATGCACTTCAACGGGTACACCGGCCACCTCACGGGGCGTGAGACTAGCAATGTAGTAGATGGTGCTGTTGGTCATGAAGCCTTTCCAGAATCTCTCGACTAAACCGCTAGGGTTGTATTTGGAAGGCTTGATAACGACGACGCGAAGCTTGGATGGGTAGATCACAATTTCCCCTCATCGAAGACTAATTCTGTCCACTTAGGAATTAACATTGATCGTATTGTATCTTCACGAAGGGAATTCCCCAAGTCCCAGTCGGGTTTGGACATTGGACAATGGTGGACGCGGATTTCGATATAACTTATAAATGAGTTTTTTATAGCGGTTATTCGCTCTGAGAAGTTTTGTGGAAAGCGCGCGCGCTTTCCCTCTCACGAAAGTGAAAGGGGCGTGAAGGCGTCAGCGTTCCGATGGCCGCCATCATCCGCCGCCTCGAAAAGCGCCTATCGAATTGAGGATTGAATATTTCTGGGCTTGCTTGTGGGCTTCGCCCCCTTCGGGTCATGCCTGTCGTAGCCGAGGTGATGGGTGAACTCGGCCTGCATAGCGCGTTCGAGGATGGCTTTGGTGAGTTGCTTCAGGAGGCCGTTCTCGCCGAGAATGTCTTCGGGCTTCTGGTTGTCTTTCAGGAGATGATCGAGCAAGGCGTCATTGATAGTCATAGCGATTCTTTCGAGTGGGTAATCACTCTACTGAGCTATGGCCATTTACACAAACCTCCGCACACCCTCCCTCATGGCTAAAAATAAGCATGCAATCGAGGTGATAGGGGAGCATGAGCCAAGCCCGGACACGGAAGGGAAAAGGCTATCCCAAGAAGGACGATGAACAAGATAAATCGGCGTAACTTCCTTCGCAGCACACTGGCGACCACTGCCTTTCTAACGGTGGCACGGTCAAACCCATTTGCTGCCGGCTTCAATACTGAACGCCATTTTGCACCTGTCAGAGTGGAGCGTGACCGAATCATCCGTGAGGTCGTCGGCCTGCGACCTTATCGCGCCGAAGGCTTTGTCGTTGACGCAGAGCGCCTCGGCGGGAAACTCCTGATTCATAATTACGGCCACGGCGGCGCAGGCATCACCCTTTCTTGGGGAACGGCGTCGCTGGCTCTGGATTTCGCGCGGGACTTTCTATCTGCGCGAGTCACTCGCGCCCAACGCAGTCGCCGCTCGGCGACTCATCGACACTTTGCCGTTCTCGGGTCCGGCGTCAACGGCCTCTCAACCGCGCGTCTTCTGCAACGTCGTTTTCAGGATGGTCCGGGAACAGTGACCATCTATGCGAAAGACCTGCCCCCCGAGACGACTTCAAACATCGCTGGGGGATTCTGGTCGCCTACATCAGTCTACGATCCCCAAGCTGCGTCAACGAAGTTTACCGAACAGTTTCGCCTTGCGTGCCGACTCTCCAACCGCGCCTTTCAACTGCTCGTCGGCCCAGAGTACGGCGTACGCTGGATAGATACTTTTGAACTCTACCGCAACGAAGCGTCACTCGCTCGCGAATTGACCGGCGGCAATGATCTCTACCCGCAGCAGGAGGTCCACCGAGACCCAGAGCATTACTTCGGTTTTCCTTATGTCCGCCAGTACAGCACGATGCTCATCGAGCCGCCGGTTTATCTCAACGCGCTGTTGCGCGATTTCTATATCGCCGGTGGCAAGTTGGTGGTTAAGGAATTCCGCAATCGCGAAGAGATTATGCATCTGCCTGAGCCGGTCATCTTCAACTGTACCGGCTTAGGCGCCCGTGCGCTGTTTGGCGATGAGAACCTCGGTCCGGTGCGTGGCCAGTTGGAAGTGCTGTTACCACAGCCCGAGATTGATTACTGCTATCTAGGGGGCGGGTACATGTTCCCGCGCCGAGACGGAATTATTCTGGGCGGCACTTTTGATCACGACGACTGGTCTCTCGCACCAAGGCCGGAACAGGCGACGCAAATCCTCGAAGCCCATGCGAAGATCATGAGGTAGTCACGGATGCCCTTTTCTGTGCGGCTTCCTCCGATGACTCTGCGCAGCCTTACAAACGCTTTAACTGCGTGCTCGGCGTTGTTGTTATTCCAGGGGACGCCATTATAATCAAGAAATGTAACAAGCTTCTCCCTGTTCTTGTTAAATCGCTCCTTCCATTTGATTCCTATTTCGCTTCTATAAATTCTGGCGGAGAGGCCATTGTAGAATCGTTTCCGCTTCTCCTTCTTCTATGGTTCCGATGGCAATGGTTTCCTCCGGCGGTCGCTGTAGTAGACAGTCACTCATCCAGAGGCCGTTCGAGTGGCCGCCCTCTGCGGCCACTCGAACGGCCTCATCGGGGAAGAACATGAAGGGCCTCTTCCATGTAGTGGTCGGCTGCTGCTACTGCCGCCGCCGGACTGCTGCCGTTCTGACGTGCGCTCAGGTAGGGCGCGTACCAGTCCCACCAGTGGTGCTCGGCGTGCGTCTTCTCGAAATGGTCGTGGTGCTGCGCCGTCTCGCGGAGGAGCTCTGCAAGGGTCGCGATGTCCATAGCTCGTGCCCTCGTCATTTCCACTCGCGTCCGGGGAGCCGCGTCGTGATCTCCTGGAGCAGCCAGCCGTTCCCGTCCGGGTCTTCAAACGAGGCGAACGAGAAGTATGTACGACCTTCCGGGTCGCGCCCGCTGATGCGCGGGGTTTTGCTAAAAGGGCCGCCGGCGTAGTGGAAGACCTCGCTCACCTCGACGCCACGGGCGATGAGGTCGGCGCGGGCGGCGTCGATGTCGTCGACGGCGAGGACTAGGCTGTCGGCCAGGCCGGGCGTGGCCGTCCTGATTCCCTTGCCGAAGATGATCGAGGTCCCTGAGTTGTGCGGCGTCATCTGCACGATGCGGAAGTCGTCGCCCGCTGTGATGTCGCCGTCGAACCGCCAGCCGAGATTCTCGTAAAACGCCTTCGCGCGGTCGATGTCGGAAACGCCGATCATCACGACTTCGAGCTTCATGTCGACCGGTTCGGCTTTTGCAACTATTTTCGTTACCATAACTCCTCCTCTGAGTTTCGAGTTTTTGTTGAAGAGCACTTCTTGCCGCATTCAGAAACTGCAACAGTCTTCAGGCGATCCATACTTGCCTCCCTCCGAAACAGAATCGTCATACGGATTCATCGCTAGAAGTGCAGTGAGATGCTTGATGTATGTCACGTTTACTCTGGCCCGTCTCCGACGCGCTCACCGTTTCGGATATTTCGTGAAGACGAAGTCGCGCGTTTTCACAACCGTATGGCAACCGTGACAAGTCTTTGCGAACGTGGGGCTGTCGCCGAACGCCTTCCATGTGTCGGACGCCGCGTCGTACCTGAACGTGGCGTACCCCCATCCGTTCGTATCCTGGAATCGCTTCGAGTCCTTCAACATGAACGACACCTCCATTAGCGCTCCAGGCACGGTCGCGCCATAAGGCAACGCCGGGTCACGGCGCTTCTGCCATTCGATCTTGGCCATCGCCGCGCCGTCGGGAACGGATTCGCCGTTGACCGGGATGCCCTGGCTGTACGCCTTGATCATCAAGGGGTTTCCCAGGATCGACTTGATGCACCCGGGCTCCGGCGACGAACCACATCCGCTGGCGTCGTCGGGCTGGCTAGAGGCGATCATCTGCCACGCCTCGTAACCTTTGAATTCCGAAAACGCAATCCCGTTTAACGTTTTCAGGGTGAAACGGTCCTGCGCCGCGGGCGCGATGCCGACGGCGAAGAGTGATGCCGAGGCGATCACCATTAATGCGATGTACTGACGCTTCATTTCAACACCTCCTTTGGAGAGCTAGGCCGCTTCACTGGACGATTACTTGAGCAGCGTGAAAAGCGGCTTCACCTTTTCGACGGCATACGTGGCGAGCCCCGCCGCGTTGCCGCTGCCGACGTTCTTAACCGCGTGGATCGTTCTGGCCGGGGTGAACACCACGTCCGCCCGTCGAGGCGTCGGCGTCGATCTGAACTCCTAGCCGTTGTTGAAGAACACTCCTTGCTATTTTTAGTGTCCTCTTCATCTACTAACCGTCGGCTCGTTTATCTCTTCTGAGGCTTCAGAGTATGAACTTTCGGAGCAAGCAACACATCACGAAATCGAATGGTTTTTCGCTACCACTTTCAAGGGGCTTGTGACATCCCCATATAGAGGTACTGGTGATCCATTGGCAATTGTGAGCCTCAGAAAGCGGCGGCGCTGATGATTAGCCTCTTCGGCCATTTGATCTGTCTCCGAGCAAACTCAAAGCGAAGTTGCCGTATAGGAAGCGGGAAGGCGGCGCGCACTTGATTGCGCCTCCTACTTTCTCCAACTAACGCAATAACCTAAATGCCGCTCGGAGTTCTTCGGCGAAGAGTTCCGGCTGCTCCCACGCGGCGAAGTGTCCGCCCTTGCCGACCTCGTGGAAGTAGATCAAGTTGCGATAGGCGCGCCTGGCCCATGTCTCAGGGGCGCGGTACACGTCCTCCGGAAAGACGGTAATGGCCACCGGCAGCGAAATCTCGCCGGTCTTTTGCGCAGCCGCACTTGTAACGCTCCGTCCGCCGTTCTCCCAGTACAACCGCGCTGACGAGGTCGCGCTGTTTGTCAGCCAGTACAGCGTGATGTTGTCGAGTACGTCATCTTTCGTCGGCGACTCTTCGGGGTCAGCGCCGTAGGCCCACCGCGCGAAGCCTGGATGCACGAGGATCCACGCCGCGAGGCCAGCCGGTGAGTCCGTCGCGCCGTAGCCGACCGTCTGCGGGCGCGCCGTCATCATCGTGAAGTAGGCCGAGCTGTTCTTTCTGCGGTAGGCATCGAGCGCGTCGAACACGGCGCGTTCCTTTTCGGAGAGTCCCGCCGGCGCGGGTCCTCCAGCAGCCAGCGCCGCACCCACCTCCGGCGGTACGGTCGCCGGCAGATTGATGTGGATGCCGAGCAATCCCACGGGCGCTTGGCGCGCCATCGCACTGGAGATGGGGGTGCCCCAGTCGCCGCCTTGGGCGACGTAGCGGGTGTACCCGAGACGCCTCATCAACTCCGCCCAGGCTCGCGCGATGTGGTCGGGGTCCCAGCCGGTGCCGGTCGGCTTGCCGGAGAAGCCGTAACCCGGCAAGGATGGGATGACAACGTCAAAAGCGTCCTCGGCGTTGCCTCCATGCGCGGTCGGATCCGTGAGCGGACCGATGACCTTGAGTTGCTCGATGACAGACCCCGGCCAGCCGTGCGTGATGATCACCGGGAGCGCATTCTTGTGACGAGAGCGAACGTGGATGAAGTGAATGTCAACTCCGTCTATGGTGGTCACAAACTGCGGCAAGGCATTCAGCCTCGCTTCCGCCTTACGCCAGTCGTAGCCGCTGCCCCAGTACCGAACCAGTTCCTGTAGCCTGGCCAACTGCACGCCCTGTGACTGATCGGCGATAGTTTCCTTGTCGGGCCACCGCGTGGCAGCGATGCGCCGGCGGAGGTCGTCGAGCGCTTCTTGCGGGACGTTGATGTGAAAGGGCCGGATCGCGCCGTCTTCGACTGTCCCCACCACGGCAATCTTCTGAGGCGGCGCACTGCTCTGGGCCGATTGCTGTGCGAGCACGGCAGCGGACGATGCCAGAGACACCGTTGCCGCAAAGAGCACGACGAGCAGTTGCGAGAACAGGCCGAGGGCACCTGTGGCGCGGGCTTTAGTGGTCTGCAATACTTTTTTAAATTCAATCATGATATTTTTTCCCTGCTGAAAGAATCAGTAACCATCAACTTCGATGACAGCTTCAGCAAACGCGCGCGGCGCTTCCTGCGGCAGGTTGTGCCCGACGCCGCCCCTGATGATTCGATGTGCGTACTTGCCTGAGAATTTCTTGACGTAGGAACTGGCGTCCGGGTGCGGCGCGCCATTGGCGTCGCCTTCAAGGGTGATGGTGGGTACGGTGATGACCGGGCCTCCGGCGAGCCGCTTCTCAAGCGCGTCATACTTCGACTCGCCTGCGGCCAGGCCGAGCCGCCAGCGGTAGTTGTGAATCACAATGCTCACGTGATCCGGGTTGTCGAACGACGCCGCCGTGCGCTCGAACGCCGCCTCGTCGAAGCGCCATCGCGGCGAAGCGAGTTGCCAGATGAGCTTATTAAAATCGTGCCGGTACTTTTCGTAGCCGGCGCGGCCACGTTCCGTCGCGAAATAGAATTGATACCACCATTCCAGTTCGGACTTCGGCGGCAACGGCATCTTGTTGGCTTCGGAGTTGCCGATCAGATAACCGCTCACGGAGACGAGCGCCTTCGAGCGTTCGGGCCAGAGCGCCGCGATGATGTTGGCCGTCCGCGCGCCCCAATCAAAACCGCCGATGATGGCCTTCCCAATCTTGAGCGCGTCCATCAAATTGATGATGTCGAGAGCGACTGCCGACTGTTGGCCATTGCGAAAAGTCTCATCGGATAGAAAGCGTGTAGTGCCAGAGCCACGCAGGTAGGGGATGATGACCCGGTAGCCCTTCGCTGCCAGTAGTGGCGCGACCTCAACATAGCTGTGAATGTCATAAGGCCACCCGTGCAGAAGAATCACCGCAGGCCCATTGGCAGGGCCGGCTTCAGCGTATCCGACGTTGAGCAGGCCAGCATTGATCTGCTTCAGCGCGCCGAACGACGTGTGCGTTCCCGGCTTGATCGCGGGCAGGGCCGGCTTCCGCTCATTGGGTTTTGCTTTCGCAGAATCGATCATGCCGACCTGCGCGGCGGCAATGGTCTTGACCACAGTGACAACAAAGCGGCGGCGATTATGGTTGAATTCTTCGGGCATTACCTGTCTCTCCCCTGCCTGACATCTCGGTGTTGTGAAACTTTCTGAGACTCACGACGCTGGCCAACCACCTTCGGCATTCAAGGCGCGTAACGGGTGAAGACCAGATCGCGGGCCTCTATCTTCGCGTGGCAGGCAAAGCAGGTGTTGAGCGCCGCCTCGTCGGCAGGCTTGCCGTCCTTATCGAACTGAGTTACGTACTTGAGAGTGTTGCGCATGACGGATTCTCCTTTCACATACGTTTGCGACAACTCCGTTCTTAGAGCGTGTCTGAAAAGCCCTGAAGGGGCGCGATTCAATAGCCCGGCGCAACGCGCCGGGTACACTCAGCGTCAATTCCGCAAGCCCTGAAAGGGCGCAATAACCGATCACCTATTGCGCCCTTTCAGGGCTTGGTGGTTTGCCCCGCCGCTCACCCAGGGCGATGCCCTGGGCTGTCGAATCCCGCCCTTTCAGGGCTTCTCAGACACGCTCTTAGTCCTGTTCGCCGAGCGTTTGGACTAACGTTTTGCCATATGGGTAGAAGAGTTCCTTGCGGTCCTGCTCCCACGCCGCTTTCAGTTCGGCTGTTGTGATGTCCCAGTCCGGTCGGCATTTCTTGAGAACGACGCGCAAATCTTGGCGGAGTTCTTCCACCGTGGGCCGCCCGAAGAACCAGTAGCCCATGTATATCTTGTAGATGACCAGACCCGGTTCGAGGACAAGCGTGTGAGGGATCATGGGATTGTGCAGAGGGTCCGTGTATTCGGCGATATCGAGGTCTTTTTGGATTTTGCGCCCCGCGTCGGAGAGGAACGGCCAGTGGGCATCGACGCCGCTGCGGTATTCATTCGTCTCGGTGATATTGTCGGCGCTGATCGTGACCAGCCGGCAATAACCGACCTCAATCTCACGATGGAGTTGAACCAGCCCTTCATGCTGCCGGCGGTCCTTGGGGCAGAACCCTCCGCGACTGAGGACGAGGACCATCGGGTCTGGCCCTTGCAACTCGGAGAGCTTCCGTCGCGTTGCGGTGTGGTCGGGCAGTTCGTAGTCGGGGAAGACAGCCCCTGGGATAATGTCAGATCGCATACGCAATTCTCCTTAACATCTGGATGCGGGTCGCTGCGTTACCTCAATCGTCAGGAGCCGGTTCACATCGTCAGCACGACACGGAACTCTGCGTCGCCGCTCAGCATGCGCGCGTAAGCCTCGGCTGCTCTCTCTAGCGGGTAGGTTTCAATCATCGGGCGCACGCCGGTTAGTTCGGCGAAGCGCAGCGTGTCCTCGGAATCCGTTGGTGTTCCCGACGCCCAGCCTTGAATCGTTCGACTCCCGGTGATGAGCTGTATCGGTGTGACCTCGATGGGATCAAAAGCCGCACCGATGACCATGAGTTTGCCGTTCGGGCCCAGACCGTCAATCAACTCGGACATCGCTTTCGAGCTTGGGGCCGTCGCGAGAATGACCTGCGCGCCGCCCATCTTTTGCAACTCCTCTGCGGCGTTGGTCGCTCGGCTGTCTATGTACACGGTCGCCCCGAGTTTCTTTGCGAGCGCGGCGTTTTCCGGCCCGCGTCCGATGGCGGCGACCTTATAGCCAAACTTGTTGGCGAATTGAATCCCGAGGTGACCCAGGCCGCCGATACCCTGCACTGCGACGAGGTCGCCGGGAGACGCCCCGCTGTGCCGCAGCGCGTCGAACGTGGTGATGCCGGCGCACAGCAGCGGTGCGGCTTCGGTGTCACTTAGACTTTCCGGTATTGCCGCCAACGCTTCGACGGGAGCCAGCATGTATTGCTGGTATCCGCCGTCATAGCTGATGCCCGGTATCTTCATGTTTTGGCAATTACCAAAATCTCCGCGCCGACACGCTCGGCAGGTGCCGTCGTGGCCGCCGTGCCAGCCGACGCCGACCCGCTGCCCCTTTGTCCATTCGGAAACACCGGCACCCACTTCATCAATGATGCCCACGACTTCGTGCCCCGGAATGCGGGGATATTGAATGCCGGGCCACGAGCCGTCCTTGGTCAGCGCGTCGCTGTGGCAGACGCCACATGCCTGCACCTGGATGCGGACCTGTCCTGCATCGGGGGCGGGAATCTCGCGCTCAACGATTTCGAAATCGGCCCCGGCCCTCGGAACCTGCGCCACTTTCATCGGTGTTACGGCAGCTTTCATGGTTGACATAATGCCTCCTTTGAATCTTCAACGTTGGTGTTGTAAGACCACTGCTGGCGAGGCTATTGCTCGCCCCCAGGACTTGCTTGCGCATGCCTGCGTTTTTTCAAATTCGCTAATCAACACCATAAGCACTCTGGCGGCAGAAGACATCACGAGAAGGAATGGTTTTTTGCTACCACTATTCGTTGTACACACATATACCCTGATCGTGGTAGCCGAGACTCGCCCGGTATTCGGCCCGGAGATAGCCGAACTGTGTTGTGGGATAGAAATTGAGACGCAAGGCGATAGGGCGCTTTCCTCAATCATAAAGGCGGGGAATGAGGCCCAACGGCGAGGGAGGCCGGCGTTTGCTGTACCTGGACGCCACCGAATGCCCTCAGCTATAGTGCTGTGATCGCGCTTGCGAGGAAAGCTGAGGTCTCAAGTGGCGCAGGCACAGCACACATCACCTAAGAACTGTGCCTCCGGGAGACTCCATTGGGGAAGCGTGCTTCTGGTGCTCGGCTGCTGTGTGCTGCTCGGCGGCTGCCGCGCGCGGACGGAAGCGTCCGGGCCTTCCATCGAATTCACCAGGGTCCCTCCGGCGGCTGCGAGCCGCACAGACAAGTTCGACATTATCCAAGGACGCGCCAACGGCGCTCGCCCGGGGCAGCAGATCGTTCTGTATGCGAAGACCGGGGCATGGTGGATTCAGCCAACAGCCAACCTGTCTTTCACGAAGATTCAGGCGGATTCCTCGTGGATCAATTCGACGCGGCTTGGGCTGGAGTATGCAGCCCTCCTGGTCGAGCCGGAGTATTCCCCTAAATCAATGCTGCGCGCGCTGCCAGAGCCGGGCGGCGGCGTGGTCGCGGTCGCCACTGTGCAAGGCGCAACGTCAGGCCCCACGGTCTCTCCTCCCTTAAACTTCAGTGGCTATGAGTGGAGAGTCCGCAACGCCCCGAGCAGCCGCGGCGACACCATGAATCTGTATGACCCGGCGAACGCATGGACGGACGACAGCGGAGCGCTACACCTTCGCACAGCGAAGCGCGATGGCAAGTGGACGTGCGCTGAAGTGACCTTGGCGCGGAGTTTCGGATATGGAACTTACTCCTTCACTGTGCGAGACACGTCGCACCTGGAGCCCGCGGCGGTGTTCGCTATGTTCACTTGGGACTATGCCGGCGGAGATCAAAATAACCGGGAGATGGACATTGAGATCAGCCGCTGGGGCGATCCCATGAGCGAGAACGCGCAATATGAAGTGCAGCCTTTTTACGTGCCGGCAAACGTCTTCCGTTTTAATGCACCTCCTGGCCTGCTCACACATTCGTTCCACTGGGAGCCCGGAAGGGTGGTCTGCAAGACGGTTCGCGGCCCCGTCGCCGGACTCGCGGCGGAGGCCATCAGCGAGCATGCCTTCACGTCGGGCGTCCCCGCCCCCGGCGCGGAATCGGTACGAATGGCTCTCTTTATCTACGGCAAGACCGACAACCCTATGCAGAATGATGCCGAAGTGGTTATCGAAAAATTCGAATACCTGCCGTGATCGGCACAGCGGGTGGCGCATATCCTTGCGGTTGTTTTGGGCAGCTCTGTTAGCGGTGTGTTTCGCCGGTCCCGCGCAGGCACTAGACCCGAGCCGGGCCATGTCTGATTACGTGCGCGACCGTTGGGGCGTTGAACGAGGATTCCCGGGCGGGCCAGTTTATGCCATCGGTCAGACCCCTGACGGGTATCTATGGATAGGCACTGAAAAGGGCTTGGTCCGCTTCGACGGGTTCAACTTTGACCTTTTTACGCATACGAACTCGACCGTCGTCCCTGCCGGCCCCATTCTCAACTTGATGACTGACGCTGAAGGGAATCTGTGGATACAGGCGAAGAGCAAAGACCTGCTGCGTTATCGTAACGGCGCATTTGAAAACATCACACAAGCCATCGACAGTGCGCGCGCCGGCGTCACCGCGATGTGCCGAGGGCCAAACGGTGAAGCCATGTTTGCCGTGCGCGGAAGCGGCGTCTTCATTTACCGAAGCGGACAATTTGACAAGCTGTTATTGGGCCCTCCGTGGTCTAATTTGCTGGTTCTGTCAATGGCGAAAACCGGCAGCGGCGAGGTCTGGCTCGGCACCAGGGATGCCGGCCTCTTCCTGATGAGCGGAGGCGAGCTTGCTGCTATGACGAAGGGTCTGCCGGGCAGAAAGGTGAACTGTCTTCTGGCAGCCGGCGATGGCGGGTTATGGGTTGGCACAGACAATGGGGTGGTGAAGTGGAAGGGCGAAGAGCCTGCTAGTGTGCCGGCGGCTGACGCGTTCAGCCACTTGCAGGCGCTCGCTCTGGTCAGGGACCGCGAATCGAACATCTGGATAGGCACGGGCACGGGCTTACTTCGGCTGAACGCAAGCGGTGTCGCCGCCCTGGATGAAGACAGCTACGAGTCAAGAGAGGCCGTCAGTGCGGTCTTTGAAGACCGCGAAGGCAACCTCTGGTTGGGCAGGGGGCAAGGTCTTGAGCGGCTACGCGACTCCGCTTTTACGACGCCTTCTATCTCCAGCGCTCACCCATCGTATGGCGGAGCCGTCTACGTTGATGAGCAAGGCCGCACTTGGTTTGCTCCTACTGACGGAGGGTTGTATTGGCAGAAGGACGGACTGGTCGGCCAGGTGAGAAACGATGGGCTGGATGATGATGTCGTGTACTCGTTGGCTGGCGGCGGCGGCGAGCTGTGGGTTGGCAGGCAGCGTGGCGGGCTGACTCAGCTCAAGTACAATGGCCGCTCCTTCACGGCGAGGACGTACAGGGAGGCGGACGGACTCCCCCAGAACAGCATTTATGCCGTATACCAGTGCCGCGACGGAGCGGTATGGGCCGGCCTCATCAGCGGCGGCGTCACGAGGTTCAAAGATGGAAAGTTTACAACCTACACCGCCGCGAACGGCCTGACCGCTAACACAGTGACCGCAATTCTTGAAGGTTTAGACGGCACCCTGTGGTTCGGGACTGCGAACGGCCTGAGTTCGCTGTCACAAAACAGATGGACAGTCTATGGCGGCCTGGATGGCTTGCCGCCCGGAAGCGTGAATTGTCTTCTAGAGGATTCATACGGCGCAATCTGGATCGGCACGGACAGTGGCATCGCCGTTCTGCGGTCCGGCCAGATAGAGGTCCCGCGTGACGCACCAGATTCGTTACAGGAGGCGATACTGGGGATTGCGGAAGACCGAGACGGGCAGCTCTGGGTTTCGACTTCTAATCACGTCCTGAGGGTCGCGCGCGACAGGTTACTGGGCGGCGTTACCGGCGAAGCGGGCGTGCGAGAATTCGGCCTCGCCGACGGGCTGCGTAGCGTCACAGGCATCAAGCGCCACCGGCCCGTCTTCTTGGATTCTCTAGGGCAGGTCTGGCTGTCCACTAGCCTCGGGCTTTCGGTAGTTGACCCCCGGCGAGTGGAGAGAAGCTCCGCTCCTGCGCTCGCCCGCGTCGAAGGTGTCATTGCGGACGGCAGCGCCGTTGAGATGATGGATGCCTTGCACATACCAAGCGCTCGCCAGAGGATCACGTTCAGCTACGCGGGCCTAAGCCTGACAGTCCCGGAACGCGTCAGGTTCAGGTACAGGCTGGATGGCTTCGACCGAGATTGGAGCCCCCCGCTCGCGACCCGCGAAGCCATCTACACGAATCTCAGCCCCGGCTCATACCGCTTCCGCGTCATCGCCAGCAATAGCGAGGGGGTCTGGAATGGCGTGGAGGCGACCATTCAGCTTGAGATCGTGCCGGCATTTTGGCAGACGTGGTGGTTCCGCCTCTCCAGTGCGGCATTGGCCGCCGCTGCCGTGCTCGTGTTCTACCGCCTCAGGCTGCGGCGGCTGACCAACGAGTTGAACATGCGCTTTGAGGAACGACTGGCCGAGCGGACCCGCATAGCCCAAGACTTGCACGACAAGCTGCTGCAAGGTTTCTTGAGCGCCTCCATGCAACTCGACGTTGCGGCGGATCGGCTGGAAGGCGATTCGCCTGCAAAACCGCTGGTGAGTCGAGTCCTCGAACTGATGCGCCAGGTCATTGAGGAAGGCCGCGCCGCGCTGAAAGACTTGCGGACCTCTCGCAGTGCACCTCGCGATCTGGCAGAGGCTTTCTCCAGGCTGCCTGACGAACTCGCCCTTCAAAACGGGGTGGATTACCGCGTGACGGTGGAAGGGGAACCCCGCTCCCTGCACTCTGTCATCCGCGAGGAAGCCTACTGGGTAGTAAGGGAGGCTCTGGTCAACGCATTCCTCCACTCTCGCGCCAACCATATTGAAGTCGTGATGGAGTATGCGCCTTCGCAATTGCGAATTCTCGTCCGCGACGATGGACGCGGGATTGAGCCTCAAATACTGCGGTCGGGGCGCGACGGTCACTGGGGGCTCCGTGGCATGCGGGAGAGGGCTGAAGGGGTTGGCGCCCGCTTCAAAGTCTGGAGCCGTAGCGGTGCGGGGACTGGAGTCGAGTTGTCTATTCCCGCCGATATTGCCTTTGAACCCCTGGAGGTTAAGCGCCGGCGAAGGCCGCTCGCCGGTCGGCACTTGCCGAAGGCCAAGGCGGAGGCGGAAGAAAGCCGCAAGCGAGGGGCCTAGGACGGAGTAGGTTCTCAACGTCCATCCTACCACTTTAGTGGTATGGAAGATTGCCCATCTCTGGTGATGTGGTTCCCGGTTGTAAACGTTACTCTACATAAGAAGTAAAGCGGCAGGACCGGCTGGGAACATGCAGGGGTCGAAGCCCGGCACCTCGAAGGAACGGGCGATGTCCATCTGCTGTGGTCTTACCGTATTGCTTTGACAGCCGTGGCCGCAAATGGCCCACGAAGAGTACGCCCCGCGGCGCATCTACGGCCCTCTCATTGACAAGCCGAGCCGCCGGGACTGCAACGAGCGCGGGCGCGTGCTGCAATCAAAATCGAAGGGCCTGCCGAGGTCGGCGCTCTTCGTGAAGGCCAGGATTGAACACAGGACTTGACAGCATATCCTCCTGCCGCCTCGCCCGAATAAGTCTACTCTTGCTGACCGCCTGCTGTATGTTGCTCTGCGGCTGCCGCGCGTCGCCTGGCGACGGCCAGCCTTATATAGAGTTCACCCGGATACCTCTGGCGGATGAAGGCGGGCCGGATAAGATCGATGTCATCCAGGGGCGCGTCGTCGGAGCCCGCCCCGATCAGCAGCTCGTTTTGTTCGCCCGCAGCGGGGTCTGGTACGTGCAGCCCTTCGCCGACATGCCCTTCACGCGGATTCAGCCCGATTCGGGATGGAGGAGCACGACACACCTGGGGACAGAGTACGCCGCCCTGCTCGTTGAGCCGGGATACACGCCGCCGTCTTCAGCCGACGCCCTGCCAGGTGTCGGCGGCGGGGTCGTCGTCCTCGCCGTCGTCAGGGGCGAGCCGGTATTCTGGCAGCGATGGTGGTTTTTTCTCCTGTGTGTCCTGGCCTGCTTGTCCGCATTGTTGGCGTTCTACAGCTACCGGCTACACAGGTTGACGTGGCAGTTGAACCTCCGCTTTGAAGAGCGCTTGGCCGAGCGGACGCGCGTCGCACAGGAACTCCACGACACGCTCTTGCAGAGTGTTATTAGCGCTTCGATGCAACTCGACGTGGCCGTCGGTCGCCTGCCCGAGGATCTGCCTGCGAAGCCATTGCTGACGCATGTTCTGGAGATTATGACGCAGGTCCTCGAAGAAGGCCGTAGCGCTCTGCAACGCCTCCGCTCGTCCTCGGCGAGCGAGTCTGTCGATCTCGGGCATGCCTTCTCGCGAATCCAACATGAAATCGCTGCCCCAGAGGGGATTGGTTTTCGCGTTGTCGTTGAAGGTCGCCCCCGGCCCTTGCACCCGCTCATTCGCGACGAGGTCTATAGCATCGGGCGCGAGGCCCTGACCAGTGCCTTCCGCGATGCCAGGTTCCGTAACATCGAAGTTGTAGTAGAATACAAGGTCAGGTCTTTGCGCGTTGTTGTCCGGAGCATCGGCGATCACCCAGCCCTGCACGCTCTGCCATCGGGTGACCGATACCGGACATATTTAACTATGCGAGAGCGTGCGGAGCGAATCGGCGCGCGGCTCAACGTACGGAGTCACACCAAGGGCGGAACCGAGGTCGAACTCTTCGTACCGAGCAAGGTCGCCTTCCAACGTCAGCCTGCGACCTCCCTGCGGGGATGGCTAAACAAGCTGTATCCGGGGAAGCCTAATCTGGGACCAATGAAATTCAGAAAGGGAAAGAGCAGATGAACGAGCAAGCCCGCATCCGCGTCCTTAGCGTTGACGATCATCCACTGCTGCGGGAGGGGATCGCCGCCATCATCAACAATCAACCGGATATGGAGTTAATGGCGGCAGCTTCAACTGGCGGCGAGGCCATCCAGCAGTTCCGCGAGCAGCGGCCCGACGTTACACTCTTGGACCTCCGGCTCCCCGACATCAGCGGCATTGACGTGCTGATCGCGATCCGCGCGGAATTTCCCGATGCCCGGATCATCATGCTGACTACGTTCGAGGGCGACGTAGACATTCGCCGCTCGCTGGAAGCCGGGGCGCGCGGCTATATGCTCAAGAGCATGCCGCCGAAAGAGTTGGTCGAGGTGATCCGAAAGGTCCATAAAGGCGAGAAGCGGATCCCCGCGCAGGTCGCGGCTCAGCTCGCCGATAACTTCGGCGACGACGCCCTGACAGAGCGTGAGACGGAGGTCTTGCGGCATGTCGCCACCGGCAACCGCAACCGCGACATCGCCGAGCGGCTATTCATTTCCGAGGAAACCGTGAAGGTGCACATAAAACATGTCATGGAGAAGCTGGGCGCGATTGACCGCACGCAGGCAGTCGCCATTGCGTTGCGCCGCGGCATTATTCACTTATAAGCTCGGCAGCGATCCCGGCGGTGGTCTGAAAGCATCTGTGTGGGAGCCTGAACTGGATTCCGTGTAAATTTCGGAACATTCTCGGCGGGGTGGTGTCTAAGGTAGCGACAAGTGAGGTGACGGGCCATCGCCTGAGTTGCCTGGAGCTACCAACGGCGCTCGGCTTCACGGATTCGCGCGATGGCCCTCTCCGCTCAGTGTGAACCATCGAGGAGCGCCGAAAGATGTCAGCCGGAGATATGGCCGCACTGGAACAAACCGCGTTGGCGCGAATGGAGCTTGAATCGAGGTCTATCGAGCACGGCTTCGAGACGGGCTTGGTGGCGCGGCTGCGGGCCCGCGACCTGACGGCCTTTGACGACTTAGTGAGAATATTTGAACGCCCGGTCTACGCGCTCTGCTTTCGGCTGCTGGGCGATGCCGAAGAGGCGCGCGACGCGGCGCAGGAGACTTTCCTGAAAGTCTATCGAGGGCTGGGCGGCTTTCGCGCCGAATCGGGATTGAAGACCTGGATCTACCGCATCGCCATCAACCAGGCAATGAATCAGCAACGCTGGTGGCGGCGGCGACACCGCGACGAAACGATCTCGCTCGACCTCACGCGCCGCGAAAATGAATCGACGCTCGGCAGCACGTTGCCCGGCAAGGGGCTGTCGCCGGAAGCGCAGGCCATCGCCAACCAGCGCGAGCGCCGCATTATGAGCGCGCTCGGCGAGATCAAGCAGGAGTATCGCGTCGCCCTGGTGCTGCGCGAGATCGAAGAACTCTCTTACGAGGAGATTGCCGAGACTCTGCAAATCTCCATCGGGACCGTCAAGTCACGCATCGCGCGCGGGCGCGACGAACTGCGCCGCCGCGTCAAGGACTTGATCTGAATGATGAATGATGAGCGACGAATGATGAATGAGTGTCCCAGTTGATTCATCCGTCACCATCTGGAAGCGTGTGCAACTATGGAATGCAAGACGTTCACATCAATGGCTTCTGCTTACTTGGACGGCCAGCTCACGGATGTCGAGACGCTCGCTTGTCGGGCGCATCTGGCGACTTGCGCCGACTGCCGCCTGCGCTTTGAAGAAGTCGAGCAAGCCTCGCTGCTGTTGAGGGAATTATCATCACCTGAAACGCCGCGCGAGCTGCACGGTTACGTGATGCGCGAAGTGGCGAGCCGTGCACGCAACGAGTTGAGCGTCGCTCAGCTCGCGCTGCGATGGCTGCTGCGTTTCAACCCGCGCGTGGTGGCGTACAGCGCCGGCGCGGTCGTATCGGCGCTGCTGTTTGCTTTCGTCTTTTCCGGCTTCCGGCCCATTCCCGTGCCGGTGGTCGAAGCCAACGAGACGGCGCTGATCTTCCCGGTTGTCAGCGGCTCGGACCGCGAATACCACAGCTACAACAATCTGCCGCAGGATCAGGACGCATCAGCCGAAGAGCACTATTACCAGTTGCCGCGCGTGCTGGATAATAGCCCCCTGGTCAGCTTCAGCCACATCGCCTACGCCAAGCCGGGCAATCAAACAATGTCGGCGATGGTCGAGGTTGATTCAGACGGGCGGGCGCAATTGATCGACGTGCTCGACGCGCCGAAAGACCCTTATGTCATTGAACAACTCTGGTGGTCGTTGCGCAACCGCACCTTCCAGCCGGCCACCGTTTCGGGCCATCCCGTCTCGACGCGCATCATTATGTTCGTCGAAAAAGTAGACATCAGCGGGTAATCAGTGGCCAGTAGTCAGTTATGAGTGTTTAGTTGTTAGTTCGGGCAAGCTCCGTCAGGAGCGCAATGTTTATAGTCATCGGGTTAGTAAATGTTCAAGCTCCGTTAGGAGCGTGATGTGGACATTGCGCCCCTACGGGGCTTCGTCACATCCTTCAGCCATTTCTATAAACATCGCGCTCCTGACGGAGCTTGGGAACTATCAACTAGCAACTGACCCCTGGCCGCTGGCCACTTCCTTCCAAGAGCGCCGCCGTAGTCCACATTACAGAGCGTCAATCTGAATCGGCAACCGCCGCGCTGATGCGCTGGGCGTGAGCAGACGTGTTGCCTGAAGGAGCGTGTGCGATGTTTAACAAACTGGTCGTCTCGACAAACGAGCGGCGTCAAAACCGTATCGTCAAATTCTTTTGCGGCACGTCCCTCATCTACGCGACGGTCATCGCCGGCGTGCTGGCATTATCCGTGGTTGTCTCAAGCCCGCGACTGGCCGACACCAGCGAACGGATGCTGGCGCTGATTGGGCCGCCGCCACCGCCCGCCGCGCCTGCGCCAAGACAACGTGATAACACCCCACCGCCGGTCACTCCGCGCAACGATCCGAATCACGTTACCAACCTTGATGACGTGGTGAGAGCACCCGTGCAGCCTCGGCCCGCGCCGCCGACTTTCAGTAATGATTTCAATGGCGACACGGTTCCGGGCGGGATTGAGCCTGGGCCGGGCACAGGCGTTCCGGGCGTTCCGGGCAGTCACGGGCAAGACGAAATAGCTGCGCCGCCGCCGCGTGTGGTTGAGCCGACTCGCCCGCCTGCGCCGCAGGTCGATACGACCCGACCCGTGCGGTTGACCTCCACCGTCTTGCAGGGTAAAGCCATCGAGCGGCGCACGCCCGCTTACCCGGCGCTGGCCCGGCAGATTCACCTTTCCGGCTCGGTCTCCGTCGAGGTGATGATCTCGCTCGATGGTCGCGTCGAATCGGCGCGTGCGGTGAGCGGCCATCCGCTGCTGGTCGCGGCGGCAATCGAAGCGGCGCGGGGCTGGCGCTTCGAGCCGACGCTGCTTAACGGCACGCCTGTCCGCGTCACCGGCGTAATTGTATTTAACTTTACAATGCAGTAGATCGAATGGCGCTGCCGGCACGCGCGCTCTACAATGGCGATAATGAGCGAAGAACGCGCGACCGATTTTCCGACTCTGCTGGTGTCGTGTTATGAGCTTGGCCATCAGCCGGCAGGACTCAGCGTGCCGATGGGATTTCTGCGCCGCGCCGGTTTTGCCGCCGAAGCGCTGGACGTTTCCGTGCAAGGCTTCGATGAAGCGCAAGCACGACGCGCCCGCTTCGTCGGCATCTCCGTGCCGATGCACACGGCGCTCAGGCTCGGCGTCCGCATTGCCGAACGCATACGCCGCATCAACCCCGACTGCCACATCTGTTTTTATGGACTGTATGCGACGTTGAATGCCGATTACCTGCTCGACAGCGTGGCCGATTCAATCATCGGCGGCGAAGTTGAAGAAGAGTTGGTCGCGCTCGTCGGCGCGGTCGCCGCCGGCGAGTTCATCAAGCCGCGAGACGGTGCGACATCGCAAGTCGCCGCGCCAGTGCTCACGCGGTTGGACTTTCCTTTGCCAGAGCGCGGGCGGCTCGCGCCGCTCGAACATTACGCGCGGCTGGCGTGGCAGGGCGAAGAGCGGCTCGCCGGTTATGTCGAAGCGAGTCGCGGCTGCCTCCACCATTGCACGCACTGCCCGATCCCGCCGGTTTATGGCGGTCGCTTTTTCGTCGTGCCGCAAGACGTAGTGATGGCCGACATCCGCGCGCTAGTCGCTGCCGGCGCGCGGCACATCACATTCGGCGATCCCGATTTTCTGAATGGCCCGACGCACGCGCTACGCATCGCTGGCCGCCTGCACGCCGAGTTTCCCGACCTCACCTTCGACTTCACGGCGAAGGTCGAGCACCTGTTGAAACACCGTGCGTTGTTGCCTGAGTTCGCGCAGGCCGGCTGTCTCTTCATCGTCTCGGCGGTCGAGTCGTTGAGCGACACGGTGCTCAAGCGTCTCGACAAAGGCCACACGCGCCGCGATGTTGAAGAGGTGTTGAGCGTCGTCAATGATGCCGGCATCGCGTTGCGCCCGACCTTCGTTGCCTTCACGCCGTGGACGACGATGGACGATTACCTTGCGCTGTTGCAGTTCGTCGAGTCGCGCGACCTCATCCATCACGTTGACCCCGTACAGTTCAGCATTCGCTTGCTGATCCCGCCCGGCTCGCTGTTGCTCAAAGAGGCAGGCGCGTGGCTTGGGCCATTGAATCAACCGGCCTTCACTTACGAATGGCAACACCCCGACCCGCAGATGGACGAACTGCACGGCGAGGTCACGCGCATTGTCGAACAAACCGTGCAGCGCAACGAAGACGCGGCGGTTACATTTGCGCGCATCCGTGAAGCGGCTCACCGTATGCGCGGCGGCATTGATTTGATTAAGCGACTGCCAACGGTAGCGCCCACGCATCTGCGCCCGCCGCGCCTCACCGAAGCATGGTTCTGCTGAGCGGAGCCGACGCGGGACCAGTTCGGTCCCCTTGATAAGCGAGCAGGACTTTGAGAAGCGTGACACGTGAACCGTGACCAGAGGCGGCTCTGGCTCGTCGGGCCGTTGGCTATGCGTTGAGCATCCAGCTATAATCGAAGCTTGATGCAACTGTGATAATGCGATGGAATTGGTCTTGTCACTTGTCACTGTTCACTTGTCACGACATTAGAGGAGCCAGAGCAAAATGAGTTCACCATACGCCAGCGATATCCAGATTCGCGCCGAAGTCGATCAGCGCGACATTCACGTTTGCCACTTCACCATAGACCGGCCCGTGCATTCGGGCGCAGCCGCCTTTGCCAGCCCCGACGAGGCGAAAGGCAATGACCTGGCCGAGCGATTGTTCAAGATCCCCGGCATCACCAAAGTCGAGCTGGATGGCTATAAGGTCGCGGTCACGCAATCGGGCAGCGAAGATTGGCGACAGATCGGCAAGCGCATCGGCAGCGCCATTCGCACCTTTCTGAACCCGCCGCCAGAGGTTGTTGAAGGCGACCGCCTGCCGCTGGAAGAACTACGCAACCGCGTCCAGCAAGTGCTCGACGAGATGATTAATCCCGGCGTCGCTTCGCACGGCGGTTTCGTCGAGTTGCTGGACGTGCAGGACGACAGCGTCTACATACGCATGGGCGGCGGCTGTCAGGGCTGCGGCGCGGCGGATATGACCTTGAAGATGGGCATCGAGCGGCTGATCCGCGAGAACGTGCCGCAGGTGCGCGAAATTCTCGACACCACCGATCACGCGTCGGGCCACAACCCGTATTACGCGCAGTCGAAGTAGACCGCGCCGTCACGACATTCAACAACTCAAAACAGCGAAGGGCGCAAGCGGCTCATCATCCGCCGCTTGCGCCCTTCGCTGTTCGGCTGGCATCAATTCACGAGACGGCTTCGTGTGACTTCATCGCTTCTGCTTCGCCTTCACGGCTTCGCGCTTCGCTCAGGCCCTTGCTGACGTTGACGAAGATGAGCAGCGCGAGGCCGACGATCAGAAACGTCGCCACCGAGAGAATCGCCAGCCGATAGCTTTTCGTCAGCGTGAAAGCGAGGCCGAACAGCAGAGGGCCAAGCCAGCTCGTGCCCTTATCGCTGATCTCATAGATGCTGAAGAATTCAGATTCTTGTCCCTTCGGAATCATTAGCGAATAGAGCGAGCGGCTGAGCGCCTGGCTGCCGCCGAGCACGAGGCCGAGCACCGCGCCCATAATCACAAAGTCGCGCGCCGTCTCCAGCATCGCGTAGGCGTAAACGATCACGCCGACCCAGATCACCAGGCTGATCATAATAGCGCGCTTGGTGTTGGTCACTTTGGCAATCAGGTTGAAGATTAACGCGCCGAACAGCGCGACGAATTGCACGACGAGCACCGTGCCGGTCAGCGTCGAGATGTCGAGCTTAAGCTCTTGCTCGCCGAACTGCGAGGCCAGCGCGATGACCGTCTGTATGCCATCGTTGTAGAGCAGGTAGGCTAACAGGAACAACAAGGTCTGCGGGTAATGACGCATACCGCGCAACGTGTGGCCGAGCTGTTTGAAGCCTGCGGTGAGGTAGCTCTGACCGGCGGGCAAACTCTTGATCGTTTGTCGTCGCTTGAGCAATGCGAGCGGCACGAGCGTAAACAGTCCCCACCAGACGCCCGCCGATGCCAGGCTGATGCGCGCCGCGTGTGCTTTGTCGATCCCCCAGGCTTCGGCTTTCGATAAGAGCACGAGGTTCACAGCCAGCAGCAAGCCGCCGCCGAGATAACCCCACGCGTAGCCTACGGACGACACGCCGTCGCGGCGGTCGGGGCTGGCAATGTCATTAAGAAACGCGTTGTAGAAAACGATGGATGCGCCGATGCTGAAGTTGGCGATGATAAACAGGCCGCCGCCGAGCAAGTAATGATCGCCTTGCAGGAAGTACAGCGCCATCGTGGCGAACGATCCGGTGTAAGCGAACAGCCCCATCATCTGCTTCTTCAAATTCGAGTGGTCGGCAATCGCGCCGAGCACCGGCAGAAAAAGCGTCTGGCAAAGCACCGATAGCGAGACCGCGAAGGCGAAGATAGAGCCGGGCAGTATGCGCAGTCCGAGCGGATGCACGTAGCCTTCGCTGTCAGCCGCCGCCTTGGCTATAGCGGTCAGGTATGGACCCATCAGGACAGTGACCACCGTCGTGTAGAAGGCCGAGTTGGCCCAGTCATAGATGTACCAGCCGAACAGTTCGCGCCGGTCATTGATTGGAGGTGCGCTCATAAATCGTTGCCGGGTTCGCTTTCTTGAGGGGGTTGCGTGCGTTGCACCGAGACACGCGCAGCATAAGCCATCGCCCCGCGCAAAGGCAAGAATAATGACGATGATTAGGGTTACGGGTTTATGTGCGGACGAGATTTTCGCGGTGGCCCAGCCAAAGAGATGTGATAGAATCAGGGCAAATAACCAAGCACTTGTTGACGACGGAGAACGTGATGACGACGCAGATTGAACCGCTTTTGACCGTAGCCGACCTCGACCTGATGCCCGATGACAGCAATCGTTATGAAATCATCGAAGGAGAACTATACGTGTCTCGCGCACCAAGCCTCACTCACCAAATCCTCGTTGCTAACATCGTTGCAGACTTCCATGCTTTTCTCACTGTAAACCCGCTCGGACTCGTTGTCCCCGGACCGGGTGTCATCTTCAGCGAATACAGCGGCGTTATCCCTGATGTCATCTTCATCAGCAATGAGCGGCGCAGCGAGATTGCCGCCGGCGAGCGCGTGATGGGCGCTCCCGATCTGGTGATTGAGATTGTCTCGCCGGGCGCGGAAAACGAGCGCCGTGATCGCATCGTCAAACGACAACTTTACGGTAAGCACGGCGTGCGCGAATACTGGATCGTCTACCCTGAAAGCCGCCGCATCGAAGTTTACGTTTTCGATGGCCGCGCTCTGACACTGGCTAACACCTTCGCCGAGCACGATGAGCTGACCTCTGCCGTGCTGCCCGGATACCGCGTCAAGGTCGAAAAGCTTTTCGCGCGATAATCTCTTGCCGACCTTTGCCGCCCTGCCTTATCACGGCTGATGGCCTGATTCGCATTCAATCCACACACGACTAACCTTTTTGCTCGTACGAGTCTCTATACTCATGTGGGCCGTTGCTGCGGCAACGGGCCGGGAGCGCGTATGGCAAAGCACGCAGCCGAACCGCCCGACGAGGTGTTGGTGGTCGCCGCCATCCTGGGCGACCTCGATGCCTTCGATGAACTGGCGACGCGTTATCGCGCCGCGGTCGTTCGCACGGCGCGGGCGGTGGTCGGGCGCGAGGACGCCGAAGACGTGGCGCAGGACGCCTGGCTGCTGGCCTTCAAAGCGCTGCCTTCGATTGAAGACCCGACGCGCTTCGCGGCGTGGCTCGCGGTCATCACGCGCCACCGCGCCTTCCGCTTCAACAAGCAGCAGCGCGCGCACCAAACGGGGCGCGTTGAACTCGATGAGTTGCTGCTTGAAAAACTGGCCGCGCTCGGCACGCCCGTGATCGACAGCGAAGACGACGAGATGAGCCGCGCACTTGAGAACTTGCCGGCGGATTACGCGCTGGCTCTGCGGCTGCGTTTTCTCGACGAGATGCCGCTCAAGCGCATCGCGGCTTTCCTGGGCGTGCCGGTTTCGACCGTCAAGTGGCGCGTCCATCGCGGCAAGCAATTGCTGCGCGAACAGATTGAATGTCTCAGAGAGCGAGGTACACGATGGAAAGAGATCAGGAAGTGAAAAAGTTGACCAACGTCTTGCGCCGCACGGCGCGTATGGCGTTGCAATCCGAGTGGACGGGCAGCAGCGCCGACGCCGCTCGCTTTTGTGTTGAACAATACAATCGCGTGCTGGCGCGGCTGAAAGAGATGGACGCCGGCGTCGGCGCGGTCTTCGAGCCGCTGGCAGCGGACAGCTCATTGACCGTCGCCGCGATGGCCTGCCGGCAACTGGCCGCTTATTACGAAGACGAAGTCGGCGGCAGCGGCTGGGGCGACTGGAGAGGCGCGTGGGGCGATCCGCGTCGCGGCGTCTGGGCCGACAAGCAAGCCTTCAAGGATTTTTGGAACAAGTCGGCGCGCGACATTGAAGACTTCGGCGAGTTCATCCGCGAGAACATCGAAGAGTGGGTGAAGCAGTACAAAGGCCGCCAGGGCAATCCTGAAGCGTCGGATCGTAAGACCAGCCCGATTGATCCTGAAAAGACGAAGCCGCAGTAAGGCGAGCCGGTCATTGGCGCGCAGTGATTCCTACGGCGCGGCGTGTTCGGCGCGCTTGCTGATGGCCGTGCTCAATTCGGCAATCAACTCGTCGCGCGTGAAGCTGCCCTTTTGAATGATGCGCGTCGTGCCGCTGTCGAGCGCGCGCCGCTCTTCGTGCGAAAGGTCGCGCGCTGTCAGTAGAATGATCGGAATGCCGCGCCAGTCGGCGCTGGTGCTCAAGCGATGCACGATCTCGAAGCCATCTATTTCGGGCAGCATCAGGTCAAGCACGAGCGCGTCGGGCCGGGCGTGTGATATAGATTCCAGAGCCGCCCGCCCGTCGCGCGCCGACTCGACTTCATAGTTGCTCGCTTCCAGCATCGCCAGCGTCAGCGCCAGCGCGTCATCGTCATCGTCAACGACAAGCACGCGGCCCGCCTTCGGCAGCGCGGCGCGCTCAATGGTCGAGACGAGATAATCGCGTTCCAAGGGCTTTGCGAGAAAGACGGTCGCGCCCGCCGCGCGCGCCGCCGCTTCAAGGCTCGTGTCGGTGGCGACGGCGACGAGCGCACGTGATTTCTGCGCGCGCTCGGCATTATCGCGGGCGATGGTTTCAAGAACGCCGAGTCCGTTCTCAAGCTGATCCAGGTCAACCGCTACGACCGCAGGCGCGGCCAGCCGCGCTACCTCAATACCGTGCGCCGTGTCGTCGGTCGCCGCCACCGAGTAGCTCGATTCGACCAGATACTTCTTTATCAAATAGAGCGACGCCGGGTCGCTGGCGATCACCAGCGCTGTGCGTTCGGGATCGGCCATCGGCGGCTCGCTCTCTGTCGTCGATAATGCGCGCCCTTCGATCTCAAGCGGTAATGTAATCGTGAATACAGAGCCTTCGCCGACGCGGCTCGTCACAGCAATCTCGCCGCCGAGCAGCTCAACCAGCCGGCGCGTAATGGCAAGCCCCAACCCCGTGCCGCTGCGGGCGCTGTGCGCGGCGCGGCCCACCTGGCGGAACTCTTCAAATATCTTCGGCAGGTCGGTTTCGCTGATGCCCTGCCCTGTGTCGCTGACGCTGATGCGTATGCGATTGGGGCCGGCGCGCTCGGCCCGTACAGTTACTTCACCCGACGCGGTGAACTTGAGCGCGTTCGACAGCAGGTTGATGAGCGCCTGTTGCAGCTTGGCGCGGTCAGTGCGGAGCGCCGGCAAGTGATCCTCGACCGTGAAGCCGAGATGGACGGGGCGGTTCTCTTTCAGCGGCTCGATGATGGCCATCGCGCGTTCGATCACATCACGCACGTCTGCCGGCTCAGCGTAGACTTCCATGCGTCCGGCTTCGAGCTTCGACAGGTCGAGCACGTTGTTAATCACCTCAAGCAGGTTGCGTGCGTTGCGTGCGACGCGTTCAAGGTTGCTGCGATGGCGCTCGTGAAGTTGCGATGAACGATCATCGAGAAGCAGCGATGTGAAGCCGATGATGGCATTCATCGGCGTGCGCAGCTCGTGCGACATATTGGCAAGCAAACGCGAGCGCGCGTGAGTCTCGGAATGCAAGCGACGGTTCTGTTCGACCAGCACGCGGCTGCGCTGTTCGAGGTCGGCGCGGGCGCGCTCGCTGGCTTCGGCGCGAGTGCGCAGCTTCGTGGCATTCTCTTCGAGCCGCACGCTGAGCGACTGGAACTGCTCGACGGCGCTTTGCAATTCCTGATTGACCTGCGCCATCGCGGCGTTCTCTTGTTCAAGATCGAGAGTGCGGGCGTTGAGGCGAGCAATCTCTGATTCAAGCTCTGCCGAACGTGCGCGCAGGCGTTCGGTTTGCGATTCCATCTCGACGGTACGCGGCCTGAGCTGTGCAGCTTCGAGCGCGTATTCGGTGGCGCGGGCTTCGAGCCGCTCGTGCGAATCGCTCAACTCCGCGTGCTGTTGTTCGAGCGCGGCGTGTTGCTGCTGAAGCGCGGCGACCGTCTCGTTGTGCGTGGTCGTTGCTTGCAACTGCTCGTGAAGCGCGGCGACCTGCTGCTGCAATTCATCGATGCGATCACGCGATTCGGCGCGTTCGCTGTCGAGCTGTTCGGTGAGCGCTTCGACGCGCATCTCAAGCCCGGCGGCGCGGGCTTCGGCGAGCGCGTGTTGATTGGTCAACTCATCGGCGAATGATTGCAGCCGCGTGCTCTCTGCGCGAAGATCATCATCGGCGTGCGAGCCGTCAGCGCGCAGTTGTTCAAGCTCAGCCAGCAAGCGCCGGTTGTCTTCGCTAGTGCGCGCGTGGTCGGCGCTTAACGGTTCGAGCACGCCTTCGAGTTCGGCGAGGCGGGCTTCGAGCTGCACGCGTTGCTGCTCGTGGCGGGCGCGGGCGTCTTCGGCGACGCGCAGCGTGTGTTCGAGATCGAGCAGGCTGTCCGCCGTCGCCTGATGTTCTTTGCACAACAGTTCGTAGCGCGCTTCGAGCGCCGCGTGCTGCTCGCGCAGTTGGGCGTATTCGCCATCCGTTTGCGTGACGGAGGCGAGGCCCGATTTGAGTTGTTCGACTTCGCGGCTGCGCTCGTCGAGTTGTTGATTGAGCAGGTCGCGCAGCTTGTTGAAGTCGGCGACGCTTGCGGCAAGCTCGGCGACGCGCGCTTTAAGCCGGGTGTTCTCTTCTTCGATCTGACCGCGCTCGCTCTGCTGGCGTTCAGCCACATCGGCGGCAGCGTGGCGGTCGCGATGCTGCGACTGTTCGAGCACACTGATGTGATCGCGCAGGTGATGATTGTGCTCTTCGACTTCTGCGAAGCGGCGGTTGATTTCATCATTGTCGCGCGCC
>JBJMGV010000007.1:0-81789 GCA_045807725.1 Blastocatellia bacterium
GCCAATGAGCCGCAAAATAATTATAGATGCGGCGTTGGCTGGTGAGTCCTTGCAGATGGCCGAATAGGTACATGGTTAGCAGTTCCTGATCGGTGAAAAGAGGCTTGAAATTGCTCAAGCGTTGCTGATTCAGGAGCGGTTGTTTATCGTAGAAGTCGCAGATTAGCAGATAGAGTTCAATAAGATTTGTTTCCACAAAACCATCTTACAACTCCCTGCTGATCTGCTCCTTTCTACTCTTGATTCGCATAGAATGATGAAGGCAACAGGCCCTCATCATTTATTCCGATAAGTCGAGAACGTAAGGCTTGCGCTATCGCTCTCGACCGTCACCGCGCCATCGCGCCCGGTCTGCAATAGACGGACATCGCGCGACACGTATCGCTCAAGCACGACTTGATGCGGATGACCGAAGCGACTGCGCTCGCCCACCGAGATGATCGCGCAATGCGGACGCACACGATTCAGAAACGCATCGGTCGAAGAGGTCTTCGAGCCGTGGTGCGGCGCTTTCATCACGTCTGCGCGCAGGTCAACGCCAGAGGCGGCCAGCGCCGCTTCCGTCGCCTCTTCAATGTCGCCGGTCAGTAGAATAGCGGTCGAGCCATAGACCAGGCGCAGCACCACCGAATCATCATTATTCGATGTCACTATTGAAGCGGCGGCGCGTGGCGGCCAGAGCACTTCGACGGTTACGCCTTCAATGTTGAATCGTTCGCCCGCCGCGAGCGAGCCGAGCGGAATGCGGCGTTGCGCGATGCGCTCTGCAAAGCGCTCGTACTCGCGGTCACTGGTTGGGCGGTGGCCGACGAGCGCCTGACCGATTGAGAAATTGTTGATGACTTCACTGAAGCCGGCGATGTGGTCGGCGTCGGCGTGCGTCGCCACTATGTAATCGAGGCGCGTGCGCCGCTCGGCCCAGAGGAAGCGCGAGACAACCGCTTCGCCAATCGCAAAGCCATTGTCGCTCGTCGGCGCTTCATTAAAGTCGCCACTGCCATCAACTGCCGGCTGGCTCGCCCTCAACTCACTTGCTTGCCGGCTTGCCACCTCTTCTTGTGGCTTTGTTGCATTGGTGGCTTTATTGGTTTGTATCTCGCCGCCTGCATCAACCAGCATCGTCGTGCCGCGCGGAAAGACGATCAGCGCCGCATCGCCCTGGCCCACGTCGAGGAAGTGAATCGTCAGCTTGCCGGTTGGCGCAACGGTTGGCGGTCGGATGATGATCGTCATTGCAATCAGCAACGCGGCCAGGCAAAACGACGCGGCGACACAGCGACGCGGAGACGCGGCGAAAGAGGAAGGGTTCGTATACCTGTCTCTCTCTCTCCGCGTCTTGGTGTCGCCGTGTCGCCGTGTCGCCGTGTCGTCTTCGGGCAGACGATCAACCAGATGGAACTCGTCTACGGGTCGCCAACGATCCAGCAACGCCGCCAGGCCGATGAGCGGCGCAAAGTAGAGCGCGTAGATAATCACATACCCATCTTCATAGTGCGGCACGCGAAAGGTCGCAAACGGCAAGTTCGCAAACGGCACGATTGAATGCTCAAGCAGGTGATGCGCCGTGTTGACCAGCGCGACGCCGAACGAAGCCAGCAGTGGGCTGACCGCAGCAATCGCCATCACCGCGAAACCTCCGAGCATCATCGTCGCTGTCAGCAATCCGGCGGTCACATTCAGCAACACGCCAATGGGCGAGACGCGGTTGAAATAGAACGCCATCAGCGGCAGGGTTGCCAATTGAATTACCGTCGAAGTGATTAACAACAACACGACGGCTCGCAGCAGCGGTTGCAATCGCATTCGGTTCAACCATCGCGCCGCCACCGCTTTCTCAAGGCGAAAGCGAATCGGCGAGCGATGATGTTCGCGGTTAAACTCGCGCTCGTTCCAGAACAGCGCTTCGGCGAACACGCGCAGCAGAGGCGAGCAGGCCGGCGGGTGTGGCGTGCGCGATGTCGGCTGCCACTCACCAATCCCGCGCAGCCTGTCAATCGACGGCAAGGCCAGCGCGACAATCCCCGCGACCGCCGCGAAGCTCAACTGGAATCCGGGATCAACAACCTGAGATGGCTTCAAGGCCATCATCACGAACGCCGCGAGCGAAACCGTATTGATCGAAGCGGCGCGGCGAAAGATCAACGGTCCGATGACGCCTATCGTGAGCATCGCCGTCGCGCGCACGACCGGCGGCGCGAGGCCGACCATCACGGCGTAAGCCCACATCACCACGACTGCCGCAATCGTTCGCGCGACGCTGTGACGCCGAAGCGTGTGTCGGCTCTTTCGTCGCCAGAAATCCCAGCGCCAGCCGAGCAGCGCCCACGCCAGTATGCCGATGTGCAGACCCGCGATGACCAGCGTGTGAAAGGTGGCGCTTGCCCGCAGGCGTTCGGTGACTTGCGGGTCGAGAAAGTAGCGATTGCCGGCGAGCATCGCTTTCAACGTGCCGCCGACCTTGGCATCGAAGCGCTGGTCTATCGTATGCATCACGCGAAGCCGCAAGCGATAGAGCGCCGCCATCGCGCGATTATGTTTTGCTCGGCCCAGCGGCTCGATGAGCAGCGCGCTCTTGATCGTGCCTTTCAAGTCGTAGCCGCGCCGTTCGAGAAAGTCGTTGAAGTCGGGCGAGCCAGGATTGCTGTAGCGCCGCGCGCGTTCGAGCCGCACCAGCACGCGCAACCGTGAGCCGGTATCGAGCGCGAGGCGTTGGAATGCGTCCCTTGCCTCGTCATCATCGGGGCTGATGAACAACCGCGCTACTCCTGACGCATTCATCATCACGTTTTGAGCGCGCAGGCTTTCGCCTTCAACGTCGAGAAAGAACCCATCGGGCGCAGGCTCAGGCGGCGCGACCATCACGCCGGTCAACTCTACCGGGTCGTCCGCCGTGATGCGGCCCGCTTCAAACATCAGCTTCAAACGCGTGGGCGCGACGGCGCTACGCTCCTGTAACGATAACCACGCACCCATCAGCATCACGCCAATGAGCAGAGCCAGCGCCGCACGTGTAGCTTTCTTTACATAAATAGATTGAGCTGCGAAAGCGATTGTGATCACGGCAAGCAGCGCGACGAGCCAGCGCGGCGCGGCGAGCCAGCGGTCAAGCAGAATGCCGGTGATGACCGCAACGGCGAGATAGAAAAACGGTTGACGGCGTAAGGCGAGCGCCGACCGGAAGACCGGCTGCCGCCGCGTGATCGGCATCGCTTCGCCGGCCCGCGCGCCTGTCTCGCGCCGGGCATAAGTCGAGCTGGTCTGAAGGGACATCGCGCCTCTGAGATTGGGGAAGCACGAATCAGTGGACGGCGTGCGGTCGCTTTTCTTCGCGCGCTATGGTTGACAAGCGCGGGCCGAGCGTTTACTCATGAGAGGTATGAGCGCCGGGCCAACAGCAGACCTGCAACAAAGAGTGATTGAATTTGCCAGAGCGACCGAAGCGCCGAATGAATCTTTTCTTATGCATCGGTTCTCGCTCGACGACCGCGATCAGGTGCAAGAGGTCATTGACGGCATAACGTTGTCATTGATCAGCTATTGCTATCACCGCCACCCGCGCGGCGAAAACGTTCACGAGATTATGGAACGACTCGAAGCCATGGGGCCGGGTTCGCCGGAGGCCGCCGACCTTGAACGTCGCGCCGATGACGCGGCGGCTATGCAGATTCCTTTCATCGTCACGCTCAACCGCTTGCTCGAAGAGTATTATGATCTGCGCCACCAACTCGAATCGGCTTCGGCCAAGGCGTGAAGCCTCGGCGAGTCTCACACGGCGCATTCTTCAAAACGAATCAAGTCCGTTCGACGTTGCTGGCCGCGAGCTATTCATCATTATCACTATCGTCGCTATCGTCGCCGGTGTCTGCGTCGCCGGGCGACAGCCCTTTGATTTCAGCAGAGATTTCGGCGCGTCGCTGTTTGGCCAGCTTCATGATGAGCGACAGGTGCTTGCGGGCACGGCGGGCGGCGGCTTTGTTGCTCTTCTGGCGGAAGGTCATATTCTCGGCGGCGAAGCGGCCCACTTCGATCAGCAGTTGCCCGGTCGTGCTGCCCTGTGCGCGGCGGTCGAACAAGCGGCGGTCGCGCACCGTGCGGCGTTCCGGCGTTCCGGGCGGCGGGCCGAGGTCGGCCTTGCGGCGGTCTTCGCCCAAGCGACGGTCCTGTGAGCGGCGCTCTTCGGTGGTGATATTGAACGGCTTTTCATCTGCCATTGCATTCTCCAATCCCAACCGCGTTCAGCGATTCTTGATTGATCAACATCTTCCCGAATGACTGTGTACTGCGTGGGGGCCGAAACTGATTGGCACGCGCTAGTCTAGCACAGACAGGGCAGGTTTCAAGCGTTTCAGCACGCAAAAGCGGCGGCGCAGCAACCACAGATGAACATGGATGAACATGGATGGACGGAGCAATGACATTCAGGCTCTCTCTTCTATCTGTGTCCATCTGTGTTCATCTGTGATTCCACCTTTCTGTTTTTTTCTCCTCACTAAATTTTTTTGCATGTTTCGTCGCGCGCCCTGCGTCTCTTTATGGCAGAGAAATTTCGCAGGAGGTCGGAAGATGCATTGCCCCACATTGAAACTTGCAAACGGATTTTGCCTGGCCGCTCTCTTTGTCCTCGTCGCGCCCGTCTTCGCACAGGCGCAAGCGCCCGCCGCCGACCGCGCCGCGACGGCGACACGCCCGCACTTCGTCAAAGCTTTCGTCATTGATGAACGCCTCTCGGCGCTGCGCAAGGATGACGATCTTCACGCGCCTGTGCTCAAACGCCTGCGCGTCGGGCGCGCCGTCTACGTCGTATCGAAGAACAACGCGTCGGGGTTTTATCGCGTCGCCGTGACGCGACGGACGCGCGGATGGATTCATCAGGGCGCGATTGCGCTGCCCGCTCGCGCCGGCGAAGACGGGCGCGTGATGCAAGTGATCGAAGCGACCACGGACGGCCCCGACCGCATCGCGCTTTGCCGGCTCTTGCTCGAACAATTCAGCCGCTCGCCGCTTGCGCCGCGCGCCCTGCTTACGATTGGCGAAGAGGCCGAGCGCGCTGCCGCTTCGTTGAGTCAACACGCGCGCCGCCGTTTGAAGACGCTCGATGAGCAGAAGAATGGCGCGGACGCCGAAGCCTTTTACCTCAATGACCCTGGCCTTGACCGCTACAGTCGTCTCGGCATCGCCTTCCGCTTTGACGCTTCGCAATCCGCCTACGCTTACGATGGCCGCGCCTACCGCGATCTGCTCCGCCGCTATCCGCAGAGCGTTGAAGCCGAGGCCGCGCGCCGCCACCTCGACAGCCTTGCTGCGCGTCCGGCGGGTGACAAATGAAGCGAGCTGTTGGCCAAGATCAATAGCCACGACGGACGGCAACAGAGTTCTTGCAAATCAGCGCGGTTTTGGTTTAGATATGTCAGGTTGCGATAACCAGTGCGCGGTCGTGGAAGTTTCGCGCCGATTACGGAGGAATAAAAAAGATGCCAAGAGGAACGTGCCCCGAATGTGACGCCGAGGTGCAGGTGGACGAAGATACCGATAAAGGCGACCGGGTCGAATGTGATGATTGCGGCACGCAGTTGGAAGTTGTCGGACTCGACCCCATCGAGCTTGACGTGGCGGTTGAAGAAGAAGAAGAAGAATGGGATGAAACCTAGACCTCGGCTGAAGGCGGCCATCACGGTTTTGAATCTCGAAGAGAAGCCATCCGGTCGGGTGGCTTCTCGTTTATGGCTAACGTTCGGCCATCTGCGGGGTCATCGATTCGTATTTGTTTTTCCGCCCCGTGTCGGCGCGTGCTAGAATACAGCCCGCATCAGCAATCATCATTCATCTTGAAGGCATTTGATTTATGACGACCGGCGTTATTAACAATGGCGCAAGCAAAAATAGCCGCGAGCTGCGCGTCCTCTTCAATTGTCTGAAGTGCCCCGCCTACTGTTGCAGCTATGATCGCATCGAAGTGACGCGGCGCGATGTGGCGCGGCTGGCCCGGCACTTCGGCCTGACCTACGAAGAGGCCGAGCGGCGTTACACCAAGATTGCTTTCGGCGAGCGCGTCCTGCGCCATCAGAAGGACCACATCTTCAAGCGAGTTTGCCAGTTCCTCGACACCGACGAACGGCGCTGCACGATCTACACGGCGCGACCGGGCGTCTGTCGCGGATACCCGGACAGCAAGCGCTGCGGCTATTACGACTTTCTCGCCAGCGAACGCCGCCGCCAGCAGGACGAGGAGTTCATTCCATCGGCGTGACGCATTACGCCTTCGTCGTTATCACGACGCCGCGCCTCTGACCGCCCGCTGCGCGGTGTCTGCGGTTTTGCGATTTGAGTTACATCCGGTGAATCGCCCACCCAGCCGACCTGCCATTAGTCCCGCCCGCCGCGCCGCCTTCGACATTCTGCGGCGCGTCACCACCGAGGGCGCTTACGCCGCGCCGCTTATCGCCGCGCTGCCGCAGTCCGAGTTGTCACGCGAAGACCGCGCGCTGGCGCAGGAACTCGCGCTCGGCGTGCTGCGCTGGCAGAGTGCTTTAGATTATTTTATCGAACGCTACGCCGGGCGACCGATTCGCAAGCTCGACGCGGCGGTCTTGATTGCCTTGCGGCTGGGCCTCTATCAACTGCGCTTCCTGTCGCGCATCCCGGCGTCGGCGGCGGTAAATGAATCGGTCAATCTGGTGAAGCGCGCCCGCGCCACCAGCGCCGCGCCGATGGTCAATGCCGTGCTGCGCCGTGCCGCGCGCGAAGCCAATGAAGCGGCGGGCCAGCATCTCAGCGATCCGCTTGAACGACTGGCCGTCGAAGTCTCGCACCCGCGCTGGCTGCTTGAACGCTGGATCGCGGCATTCGGTGAAGCCGACGCGCGCCAGCTTGCGATAGCGAACAATCAACCGCCGCCCGCCGCTTTCCGCATCAACACGCTGCGCGCCTCGACGAATGAAGCCGTCGCGCGGCTCGAAGGCGAAGGCTTGCGCTTACGCAAATCCAACGTCGCGCCCGGTGCGTTCGTGGTCGAAGACGGCGCGATGGCGGCGCTGGCCAAAGCGGCGGAACGTGGTGAAATTTACATTCAGGATGAAGCGTCGCAACTGGTCTCGTTGCTGCTCGCGCCCGCAAGCGGCGAGCGCGTCCTTGACCTTTGCGCCGCGCCCGGCTCCAAGTCGTCGCACATCGCTCTGCTGGCCGGCGCAAGTAGCTGGGTGATGGCTTGCGACATTCATCCGCATCGGCTGGCGACGCTGGTCGCTACGTGCAAGCGATTAAGTATCGAATCGGTCGCGCCGGTCGCGCTCGACGCGACGCGCGAGTTGCCGTTGCTTGAAAGCGCGCCGCCGTTCGACCGCGTCTTGATCGATGCGCCGTGTTCGGGCACAGGCACGTTGCGCCGCAATCCTGAGATCAAGTGGCGGCTCGCGCCCGAAGACATTCCGCGCCTTGCCGGCGTGCAGATGCGCTTGCTTCAGCGCGCAACCGAAACCTTGAAGCCGGGCGGGCGACTGGTCTATTCAACCTGCTCGATGGAGCGCGAAGAGAACGAAGCGGTCGTGCATCGCTTTCTCGAAAGCGGCGCTCCGTTTCGCCTCGTTGCGCCTGATGCGCCCGCTGACTTCATCACTTCGGAAAGCTTTGTGCGGACCTTCCCGCATCGCGGCGGCGCGGATGGTTTCTTCGCCGCCGTGCTCGAAAAAACAAACGATGATGAATCAAGTGACCCTCAATGACATTCGCCGCGCCGCCGAACGCATCAAGACGACCGCGCGCCGCACGCCGCTTGAACGCTCGCGCTGGCTGTCAGACGAGTTCGACGCGGACGTGTGGCTCAAGCTCGAATGTTTGCAACTGACCGGCTCGTTCAAGCTGCGCGGCGCGATGACCAAACTCTCGCGCTTAACTGACGAAGAGCGGGCGCGCGGCGTGCTGACAGTGTCGGCGGGCAATCATGGACTCGGTGTCGCGTACTGCGCCGAAGCGCTCAAGCTCGATGCGCGCATCGTCGTGCCGCGCTCGGCGTCACCGGCTAAGATCGCCGCGCTTCGCCGCTACGCCGTGACATTAATTGAATGTGGCGAAACTTACGATGAGGCCGAGCGCGCCGCGCGGCATATGGAGAGCGACAGCGGCGCGATTTTCGTTTCGCCGTACAATGACGCGGAGGTGATCGCGGGGCAGGGAACCATCGCGCTCGAACTGCTCGAAGATGCGCCCGACCTCGAAGCCATCATCGTGCCGGTCGGCGGCGGCGGACTCATCGCCGGCGTGGCGATTGCCGCAAAGGCGCTTCGTCCGCAGATCAAAATCTATGGCGTGGAGCCGGCGACAAGCGCAACGATGACAGCGGCGCTCGTTGCGGGCCGCATCATCGAGATCAGCGAAGAAGAGACTATCGCCGACGGGCTGGCCGGCAACATCGAACCCGGCTCGATGACGTTTCCCATCATCCGCGATCTGGTTGATGATCTAATCGTCGTCGATGAAGCCGCGATACGCCGCGCCGTCGCCCGCGTGGCGCGTGAAGATCACCTGATGATCGAAGGCTCTGCTGCTGCGAGCATTGTGGCTTTGAGCGATGCGCGCTTGCGTGGCCGCCGCGTCGCGGCCATCGTCACGGGCCGCAACATCGCGCTCGACCTGTTCGCCCGCGTCATCGCTGAGAATTAAGAACCTACGATCAACCACAAAAAACACGAGGCACACGAAGGGAGGTCAAGAGAGCTTGACGCCTTCGTGTGCCTTTGTGTTGTTCGCCTCGCAATAATGCGATTATCTGTTCAGCGGCACGTCGATGAGAATGAAACTCGCCTTCTCGTCCGCCGTTAGATTCAAGCGGCGCTCGCCCGCGATGCGCGCTTGCTCTTTCGCCGCAAGCGTCGTGTCGTTGATCCGCAACGCGCCGTCAGTGACGTAGACGAACGCGCCTCGCCCATCCGTCAATTCGTAATCCGTAGCCTGCCCGCCGTCGAAGTCGGCCAGATAAATCGCCGCGTCGGTGTGCATCGTCACCGCGCCATCGTGGCCCTGACCCGAAGCCACCGGCAGCAAGCGGTTGCGTCGCGCCTCTGCCGGAAAATGTTTCTGGTCATAGCTCGGCTGCAAGCGACGCTCGCCCGGCAGTATCCATATCTGATAAAGGTGGAGCGGCTCGTCGCCGAGGTTGTATTCCGAATGCGCGACGCCCGTGCCGGCGGACATTCGTTGCACCTCGCCGGCGCGAATAACTGTGTCATTGCCCATGCTGTCTTTGTGCGTGACTTCGCCCGCGAGCACCGTTGTGACGATCTCCATCTCGCGGTGCGAGTGCGTGGGGAAGCCGCTCTGCGATCCGACCACGTCGTCATTAAAAACGCGCAGCGAACCGAACTGCACGTTAGCCGGATCATAATAATTGTCGAACGAGAACAGCCAGTAGGTCTTTAACCAGCCGAAATCGGAAAAGTGTCGCTCGTCTGCTTTAATCGTTTGAATCATCTTCATCCGTCCTTTCACGAAGCCTGAACGCGACTGCGCTTCAGCCCTCATAATCATCTTAGCAAACCTGTAAAGGGGCGCAGTCCTGGACGCCAATCGAGTGTTGACCAGCGATCTGGCGGCGATGCGGAGGGCGCTCTGCTTGACGTTGGAACAAGGCGGCGGCTACGCTGATTCTGGCGTTCGTATCGAACTTATAGGAGAGTGCGTAGATGAAGAAAATTACTTTTTCGCTGCTGGCGGCTTTATCGCTGCTGTTAACTTTCGCCGTCAGCCCGGCCAGCGCGCAGAAGCAGAAAGACCCGTGCGCCAACGCGCAGACGCAGATGGAATTGAATGACTGCCAGGCCCGCGAATACAAGAAAGCCGACGCCGCGCTGAATACGGCTTACAAACAACTGATGGCCAAGGTTGATGACGAAGGCGAACGCGGCGCGCTCAAAGCGGCGCAGTTGGCGTGGATCAAATACCGCGATGCTAACTGCGAGTTTGAAAGTTATCTCAACAAGGGCGGCACAATGTATTCGATGGTCTACGATGGTTGTCTGACGACGCTCACCGAGGAGCGCACGCGCCACTTGCGCGAGATGCTCAACAACCGTTGATGGAGTGAGAAGCGTCGCGCTTCAATCGAACTGGCGCTTGAAATCGAGGAACTGTTGTTGCAGATCGGTGAGTTGCTGACGCAGGTCGGCGACCTCGCTTTCGAGGCGGGCGAGTCGTTCGTTCTCGGCGCGCACGTCGAGCACAGCCGTGTCATCGCGCGGCGCGGCAACCGACTCTTCAACCTGAACCTCGCCGGCCAGCAGGTGAGCGTAGCGCGATTCTTTGGTGCCCGGTTGGCGCGGCAAACGGACGACCAGCGGCGGTTCGGCGGTGGTTAATGATTCAAGCGTCATCTCGACTTCGCTGAGTTCGGCGAACTCGTACATCCTTCCGGTGCGGCCTTTGATCTCGCCGACCGTCTGCGGCCCGCGCAGCATCAGCACGGCCAGCGCGGCGGTCTCCTGCTCGGCCAAGTTGAATTTTTCAGACAATCGGTGCTCGTATTTCGGCACGCGCCCACCCGCCGTCGCCACCTGCCAGACCAGTTGCTTTTCGCGCAGCGATTCAAGCGCGCGGGCGACCGTCCGTTCGTCGTAAGAGACCACCGGCTCGCGCCCGGTCAGTTGATTGCAGGCATTGACCAGCGCGTTCAGCGTCAGCGGATAATATTCCGGCGTCGCCATCTGCTTCTCGACCAGCGAGCCGACGACCCGCACCTCAATCGCATTCATCAATGCGTCCATACCAGCCTCAAAAGAAAATGTGCCTTATATTACTATTCGCCGACGCTCAGTTGCTGCGGCGCAGGCGGCCCCAGAAATCGCCGATCAGGTAGTCGGGGTCTACGCCTTCGTAGCGCGCTTCCAGTTCGGCGTCGAGTAGCACGTGGCCTTGCAGCCAGACGTTGGCGCTGAAGGCCGCGCCGATCTTCATCTGGCCGCGCAGGGCGCGCTGATTGACGATCACTTCCAGCCGAATCGCGCCGACGTCAACGTGAACCCAAAACAACTCTGCGCCGGTCGCCGGGTTGCGCAAGCTGCGCCAGGCCAGCACGCGCCCGTTGAGCACGTAATCATTCTCGCAAGCCTGCTCGGCCAGCCCTTCAATCTGCGATGCGTTCACGAAGCGGTACAGACAGTACTGCTCGACCACCGCGTCGGGGTAATTCGTGACATAGGCGCTATAAGCCAGGCCGGCGATGGCGACGTGCAGGTGCGAGGCCCGCCACTCGATGGCCGGGATTTCCGTGAGGTTCTGCAATTCAAAAATAACGTCGGGGCCACCGTGCAACGTACCTTCGATGACCGCCTCGCCGTCCTCGTCGTACTCGATTAGCTCCCACGGCACCATCGCGCGCGGGTAGCGGCTGCGGAAGGCCGGGCGGCAATCGGCAAAGTAAGATTCATCACTCTGCTCGAAGAGCACGGCCCAGACTTCCAGGCCGTCGCCGAGCTTCCAGCAGCGCCCGTGCAGCGTCGCTTTTCCGCGCACCGCCCGCGACCGCTGGCCGGCAGCGTCAACGTATTCGATGAGCGAGTTGTATGAAGGCTCATCCGTCACCTGCACTCCGACTGAAGCGAACAGCTCGGTCATCACCGAACTCTCGCCCGCGTCGTCCTGATTGGTTTGCTCCTTCGAGGGATGAGCCATATTCAGGATACAGGATACAGGATACAGGATACAGTTGGTGAGCTGCCGGCGAGAGGTCACGCTCTTGCGGATTCAAGGCCAAGCTTTTATCACAGCACGCGACCCTGAATCCTGAATCCTGTATCCCGAATCCTATTTCGCTTTCGTTTCTTCGCCGATCTCGGCGTTCAGCGTGTACTCGCGCCCGTCGCGCAGGATTTGAATAGCGACCTTCGCGCCCGGCGCTTTGACGGCAATGAGGCGGTTGAACTGCACGTAAGAAGTGATGGTCTGGCCATCAACCGCTGTAATCAAATCGTCTTTGCGCAGGCCGGCGCGGGCAGCGGGCGTGCCGCGTTCGGCGCGCGTCACCAGCACGCCGCGCGTCACCACGGGCAGCTTCATCAAGCCGCGTATGTCATTATCGATGTCTCGCGTTTCGACGCCGAGAAAGCCGCGCGTGACGCGCCCGCGCTCGATCAGTTGCGGCAGGATGGCCTTCAGCGTGTTGATCGGTATCGAGAAGCTCAAGCCTTGTGTGCGTTCCAGCACCAGCGTGTTGATGCCGACGACGCGACCCTGCGCGTTGACGAGCGGCCCACCCGAGTTGCCCGGATTGATGGCCGCATCGGTCTGTAGAAAATCATCGAACTGGCCGCCGAATCCCGTCCGCCCTTTGGCGCTGACGATGCCGAGCGTGACTGTGTGATCGAGGCCCAAAGGATTGCCGATGGCGATCACCCATTCGCCGACTTTCAAGCCGTCGCTGTCGCCGAGATCGGCAACGGGCAGCGGCTTATCAGGAGACGGAATCTCCAGAATCGCAATGTCTGTCGCTTCGTCATAGCCTTTGATCGAGGCGGGGAATTGCCGCCCGTCGTGCAGTGTCACGGTAACGTTCGTGACCAGCTTGATCTGCGCTGTGTCCTGGCTGCGCGGCGTCATCGTGCGGCGGCCTTCGGCAGCGTTGATGAGGTGAAAGTTGGTGGCGATCAACCCCTTCGGGTCAATGATGAAGCCGCTGCCGAGACTTTCGCCGCCTTCGGCAAGCGAGCGTATGTTGACGACTACATCGTTGACGCGCTCGGCGATGCCCGTGACATCGAGCACGAGCATCTTGGCCGGCGTGTCGTTAGTCGTTGCCGGGCGCGGGGCGACGGCGGCGGCGGTCTTTTCCTGATCCGCGACATTGGCGGATGCGGTTAGCGCCAGCCCGATGACGACGAACATAACAGAAAGGGCGCGGTGAATTTTAATCATTGCTCTGTCCTGAATGGGAGTTTGGTTTGTTGGCCGCGTCGGCGGCGGGCGCACGGGAGCGCAAGCCGCGAATGTTGCGCGCCGGCCCGTAATGCGGGCGCTGCCCCGAACGCACCATCTCGGCGAACAGGTCCACGTCGTAGTCGCAGTCGCGCGACATCTCTTCGCGGATGGCGTGCAGTTCTTCGAGAAATCTTGGCTTGCGATACATCGGATCAGCAGTCAGGAGTCAGGAGTCAGGAGTCAGAATGGAAGAGGAAGTTGGCTGCCGCCTCTGCTTTTATTCTGACTCCTGACTGCTGGCTGCTGACTTCTTCCTTTCAGAATTCCGCGTTAATCAAGAACTCCGGCGTCACGATCATCGGCACGAAAAAACCTGCCAGCGTGTTGAACAGGTTGATGCGCGCCTGTTTGTGAACGTTAGCGATATGGCCGAAGTCCCACGTCACCAGCAGGTCGGCTTTGTTGACCGACGCCAGCGCGACGTGCAGGGCATTGCTCAGGTACTTGCGATGAAAGATGCCGCGTTCGATATAACCTTCGGCCAGTATGGCCGCCTCTTCGCTGATGTCGTACTGCGGCATCGCGCGAATCAAGTTGAGATAAGCGGCGCGGCGCGGCTCGTCCATACGCTCAATCTCGCGCACCACGAGCGGCGACACGTGCGGCTCGTAATCTTTCAACTCGTGCTCCCACCAGCGAATCGTCAGGTCACGGCGGAACGGCTCGCCGTTGTCGAGATAAGCGCCGACCACCGACGTTTCGATGTAGAGCGTCTTCTTCATAATCGCCGACATTTATTCTAGCACAGGAATCAGTAGGCAGTAGGCAGGAAGCAGGAAGCAGGAAGTCGCACAGATGCAAGCTCCGTCAGGAGCGCGATGTTTATAGAGCGTGTCTGAAAAGCCCCGAAGGGGCGGGATTCGACAGCCCAGGGCATCGCCTTGGGTGAGCGGCGGGGCTAACCGCCAAGCCCTGAAAGGGCGCAATAAACTATCACCTAGTGCGCCCTTTCAGGGCTTGCGGAATGGTTGCTGAGTGTACCCAGCCCGTTGGGCTGGGCTATTGAATCTCGCCCTTTCAGGGCTTCTCAGACACGCTCTATAAACATCGCGTCCCTACGGGACTAATTGATCACTGGTCACTAATAACTAACCACTGACCACTGGCCACTAATCACTGCCTCCTGCCTCCTGCTTCCTGCCTCCTGCCTACTATCTACTGTTGCGCGTGCGGCTGGAAGCGTAGCTGTGTGCGCAGGAAATCTATGGTCACGCGGAAGTGGCGCAGGAAGTCGCCGCCGAGGATGCCGCTCTGCTCGAACCCGCTGGTTTCGTTGATGGCCTCGAAGTCGAGCACAAGGGCACGCAGGTTGTTTTGTCGCAGGTCGGCGACGCGGCAGTTGCGCAGGAAGAGCAACTCTACATTGTTGGCAATGCCCGCCGCGCCGATCACGGTCGTGGACTGGCCTTGAATGATGCGGTCACGCATCTTCAAGCGATCAACGGCGGCCATCGAAATCGCTGTCGAGCTGGCCCCCGAATCAAGTATCGCGTTGACCGTTTGCGAGCCGTCGAATTCAGTCTCGATGCTGATCAACCCATTCTGCGTCATGCGAAAAGGAATCGTCGTCACGCTCTGCATATCGGCAACCGGCACGGGCCGGTTCGTGTTGCGGTCTAAGATCAGGCGGCCCTTTTGATAATCCAGTTCCGCGATGAAGCGCGACAGAATCGACAAGCCGATGTAACCGTCGGCGCGCTCTTCGGGCGGGCGGTCATTGACGCCGTGAAATGGGCGAATGAAGCACGGCACCATCCTCACCTTCACATCACTCAGTTGCAGCGAGTTGATCAGGCCATAGACGATGGAGAATTTGCCGTCGCCGCCAATGCCTTGCGACTTGCCGCCGTGCGCGATCTCGGAGACGCCCAACCGCTTGGCCGAGTCTTCGGCGATGACTGTGAACCCCGCGCCCGTATCGATCACGAAGAGCGCGTCGCGCCCATTGACTTTGATCTGGATGTAAGGCCGGCGGTCGGAGCCGAGCCGGAAGATCACTTCTGACAGCGGCGGGCCGCTGATTTGATGGACCTGAATGCCGGCCAACCGGCGGTAGAAACGGATCAGCCCCTGTATGCGCTCGCGTCGTTCGCGGTCCTTTTCCGGCGCGATGTGCAGGAAGAGTTCGTAGGCGTCGGCGGCTTCTTTATAATCTTCGGCGCGCGACGAGGCGCGCGCATAAGTCATAACGTAATCCGGTTCGTTCGGGTCGAGGCGAATGGCGTAAAGCGCCTTGGCGCGCGCCTCGTTGATGCGCCCATCAAAATAGTCCAGCTCAGAGCCGCTGCCATAGGCGAGCGCCTCTTTGGCATCGAGGCGGATGGCTTCGTTGAGTTCCGGTACGGCGGCTTGCAGGAAGCCCGAATGCAGCAGCGCTGTGCCGGCCAGCGCATGAGCGCGGGCGTTGTTCATATCGACCTTCAACGCCGCGCTTGCTTGCTCGAAGCAGTGCCCGTAGCTCATCAGCTTCATATAAGCGTAGGCCGCGCCGAGGTGCGCGTGAATATCCTGCCCATCGTAGGCGATGAGGTCTTTATATGAACTGACAGCCTGTTCGTACTCGCCTTTGCGCAGCGCCTTGCGCGCATCGCGGTGGGCCTGTTCTCGCGTGCTTTGATCTTGCGGGGCGGCGGTCTGGGCCACGGCCACAGGGGCCAGCGCCAACAGGGCGAGCAAAACGAGGATTAAAAACCTTCTGACTCCTGGCTTCCGGTTGCCGGCTTCTCGCTCGCCGCGCGAAAAGAGCAAGGGGAGAGGATGTCGAACGCTCTCGATACCTTTGACCTTCATGATGAATTCTCCCGGTCGTCGTGTACCACAAGAGCTGGTCGAGTCCACCGCGGGCACTGAATATGGGACTCGTCAAAGAGTTTCATTAGCTGGGACCGACGCCGCGTGCCTATCTTGTATACGAAAGCGTTGACAGGTCTTGTTCGCCGCGCTAGCCGATTAAATGATCGACCACAGATGGCCGGGAAAATTCTATGCCGCTTCATGGCCGAAGTCAATCACCTGTCCGAGATCACCGCCCGGCTCGGCTTCGCCCCTAAAAAAGTACGAGGCTCGAACGGTGTCCCTGCCGTCCGAGCCTGAAGGCCACCCCGGGCGGGGTAGCGCTTACCATTCGGGATGATTGTGGGTCGCGGCTATCATACGCCACCGAAATGCGATTTTCAATACGAAAGCTTCGCGTCTTACGCACGCTGATCGAGACAAGGCCGTGACAACTCCTTGCACCTCCGGTTGGAGTGCTCGTGGGCGTAGGCCACGATGATTGGTAGAGCTAAACGGTCGCGCACTCCATCAAGTTTTTTCATCATTATGCTCAAAAAACCGAAGAAAATCGTTGACAGCAAAACGGTGAAGAGGTTATCCTCAGGCATCCTTGCGGCGGTTGCCGCCTGTGCGTGTTGCGAAAAATTGAACCCGCAACTGCCGGGCCGGCCTGGCGAGGACAGGAAAGACGATAAGCTGATGAGAAACACGTATTCACAAATCACGGCTGAATGGGTCGGCGTTACGGGCGCGGTGGCGCTCGCGCTTTGCAAGGACCGCCTGCAAAGCGACCGCCTGGCCGCGCCGTTTACACACATGCAGAAGAACACGATCACAGACCCATAAAGATTCTTAAGCGTCAAACGCGACCGCCGCCAGCGTCTCGAATTGACGTTGGCGGCTTTTGATTTTTTATGGACGTTTTTCGGCGCGGTCTTGATCATCCGCTCACTCGACAGTCGTTCTCAGACGTGCCCGCGAGCTGTCACAACGGCTTTCACGCGAAAGCTTGGAGGGCGTTATGCAATCGACGACTTACAGACAACTGCTCAGCAACAACCCGAACTTCCGCCGGCTCTGGCTCGGCCAGGTGATCAGCGAACTGGGCACTTGGTTCTCGTTCATCGCCGAACTCGGACTGGTGCGGCTGATATCGGGTTCGACGTGGGCGACGACCGGCCTGCTGGTGGCGCGCTTGCTGCCTTTCTTGCTGGCCGCGCCGTTTGCCGGCGTCTTCGTTGACCGCCATTCGCGCAAGCGGATACTGATCGTCACCGACCTGCTGCGCGCGCTGGTGGCGCTGCTTTATGTGGCGGCGGGCGCATTGCGGTCGGCGGAGCTGGTGATTATCGGCAGCGCCATTATGTCGTTGCTGACGATGTTCTTTGAAGGGGCGAAGAATGCCGCCATCCCGAACCTGACGAGCGGGCGCGAGCTGCTGACCGCTAACGTGCTGATGTTTTCGTTGCGCTTCTTGCAGTTCACGCTGGGATCGGCGCTGGGCGGGTTGACTGCCGCGCAGTTCGGTTACAACGCAGCGTTCATTGTCAACTCGCTGTCGTTCGTAGCGTCTGCCCTCTGCATTGTGGCGATCCCGGCAGAGGCTATGCGCAAGGCCGCCGCGCCGAATGAAGCGAAGGTGATTGCCGCGACTTCCGCCGAAGCCTTGGCGAATGAGCCAATCGCCGGCAGCGAGCAGCCCATCGCGGCGCGCAATCACTTCCTCACAGATGTGCGCGAAGGGTTGCGCTACATTCGCTCAACGTCGTTCGTGCGGGCGGTGATTATGGTGAACATCTGCTGGGCGACCGGCGGCGGCATGAGCCAGATCGTCTTTGACAGGATTGGCGGCCACGTCTTCAACAGCACGGGCGACCGCGGCGACTGGAACGTGGCGATGCTGTTCACGGCTGCCGGCGCGGGCGTCTTCCTCGGCATGCTGTTGTCGCGGCGCGTCAGCGCCTGGATCAACGACGAGCAGCGCGCCGGACGCTTCATCGGCTGGTCGCTGCTCGCGCACGGCATCTTGTTCGCGGTGGGCGGTTGGATGCCCTCGCTGCTGACGATGTCGATCTGGATTGCCGCCAGCCGCCTCGTGCTCGGCGCGGAGTTCGGCGTGCAGGAGACGATGATGATGCGAGTGATCCCGGACGACTATCGCGGTCGCGTGTTTACGACCGACCGCTCGCTGGAACTGGCGACGATGGCGCTGACGACTATCCTCGCTGGCTGGATGCTCGGCTACTTCAGCCCACGAGTAATTATGATTACGTCTGGGCTGTTGTCAGCGAGTCCGGGACTCTTCTGGTTATTGGCGATGTGGGCCGCGCGCTTCAGTGTACCGGCGCGCGCGGTGCGCGAAAGTTACGGCGACTAGCCGCTTTCAATCAGGGAAGAAGGCGGCGAGGTCAAACGTGGAAAGGAGACGCAGCGATGAATATTCTCGCTTTGATGCTGTTAGCGATGCTCAGTTGCGGTATCGTCGCAGTATCGCTGCGCCTCCACGCGGGTCTGTCGCGGAGAGAGCGACTCGCGTTCGGAGAACCCGCAGGAGTGGGTAATGCGCAGCGGCGCGACGCAGCCGCTTGAATGGTAAACTACCAGACCGCCGCCGGCGTGGTCGATTCACCGAGAGTGATATTGACTACACTGGCGGCGGTCGCTTTCAGCCTCCCGCCACCGCCCGCTGGATTCTTGCATCATTAGAGCCTTTCGAGTACCATTTCGGCAGATACGACAAGCTGATCTTTCGATTCTAAAGGAGGGCAATATCCCATGAGCCATTCAGAGACCGAAGTGCTCAAGCAGCAACTGATCGCCAGTGACACCCACTTCGCCGAACTGGTGAACACGCACCGCGAGTACGACAAGCGACTGGTCGAACTGGAAGAGCTGCATTACCCGAGCGCCGAGGAGCAGATGGAAGAAGCGTTGCTCAAGAAAAAGAAGCTTCAACTGAAAGACGAAATGGAAACGATCCTGCGCCGCTACAAAGAACAACATCAGGCGGCAGGACACTAAAGATCGGCATTACGCATTAATCTCTATTCCGACTGGTTACTCACAAGCGGCGGCGGGCGCACCCTTGCAGCTTAAGTCCTCCGCTATTGGGTAACCTTTTTTATTTTGGATTTTAGATTTTGGATTAAGCTGAACGGCAAAGCTTGCATTCACTGTCTTGTTCCCAATCTAAAATCCAAAATCTAAAATCTAAAATCGTATGGCTAAAGAGGGCATTCCGTACATCATCCTATTCATCGTGCCGGCGGCGATTTTTGCGGCGCTCGGCTGGTGGATCGCTGCCGTCTTTTGTTTTGGATTGGCCGCTTTCATGGCGTTCTTCTTTCGCAACCCTGAGCGCGACTGCCCCGTAGATGACCGGCTGATTATCTCGCCTGCGGATGGCCGCGTCGTCGTCGTCGCGCCGGTCGAACCCGGAAGGGCCGATTCGCCAACGCAAATCTCGATCTTCCTGTCGCCGATGGACGTTCACATCAACCGCTCGCCGATTGCCGGCGAGATCGTTGAAGCAGTTTATAAGCGGGGCGCGTTTCACGTCGCCTCGCGCGATATCGCCTCGATTGAAAACGAGCAGAACATCCTGACGATTCGCGGTCGGCTGGTGACTATCGGCGTCCGCCAGATTGCCGGCCTGCTGGCCCGCCGCGTCGTGCTGTGGAAGAAACGAGGCGATCACGTCGAACTCGGCGAGCGTATCGGCCTGATGAAGTTCAGCTCGCGTATGGACGTGATTGTGCCGGCGGAAGTCGAAGTGCTCGTGCGCCCCGGCGACCGCGTTCGCGGCGGCGTCACCGTGCTCGCCCGCCTTGGTTGCGATTAGCGCCTTCGCCGCATCCAGTGTCTGCCGGCCTGCGCGTGTGGCGGCGATTGTGGCGGCGATTGTCGTTGGGCCGTTCGGCGCAGTAGACTGTTCTTGAGCCGAACCCGCTCCAGGAGAACGCGAATGGCTGATGAGAGACTCGACCTGCCCGCGCCGCCGCGCCCGATGCGCCGCTCGCGCAAAGCCGTCTACGTCATCCCCAGCTTGCTGACGACGGCCAACATCTTCTGCGGATTCTATTCGATAATGGAATCGCTGAGGGCGGCGGGCTTGCTTGGGCTGGCTGCCTATTCCGGCGATTTGTTTAACGGCGACCCCGGCGGCTCCTCAATCCTCGCGGCCACCGAGCATTTTGACCGCGCCGCAATCACCATCGGCTTCGCGGCCTTATTCGACCTGCTGGATGGCCGCGTCGCGCGTATGACGAACACGACTTCGGAGTTCGGTATCGAGCTGGATTCGATTGCCGATGTCGTTTCGTTCGGGCTGGCCCCAGCCGTGCTGGCGTTCGCCTGGGGTTACGGGCAAGTCCCCGACCTGCGCAACGTCGGCTGGGCGGCGTCGTTTCTTTTTCTGATCTGCGGCGCGTTGCGGCTGGCGCGTTTCAACGTGCAGGCGCGACAGACCAAACCGAATCAGCCGCCGAAGAATCCCAAGGTCGATAAGAAAGCCTTTGTCGGATTGCCTATTCCGTTCGGTGCGGCGATGATTGCTTCGCTGATTCATTTCGCACCGCGTCCCGTCGCTTACATCGAAAACCTGCACCTGCCTTTTTCCGATCAGGTACTGCCGGTCGGCGCGAAAGTGCTGGCGACCGCGTTTGCGGCGCTGGTCATCTGCCTGGCTTTTTTGATGGTATCAACCTTGCGCTATTCGAGCTTCAAAAACGTCGGCGCGCAGAATACCAATCCCCGCGTGCTGATTCTGGCGCTGGCGCTAATGGGATTGCTGATCTGGTTCTATTCGCGTCCGACGCTGCTGATCGTCTCGACGGTCTACGTCGCGCACGGCATCATCGGCAAGCTCTGGTCGCTTCTGCGCGTGCGCCGCAGCGCCACACCTGCCGAACTCGAATTGGATAGAAACCGCTGAAGGTGGGACGCGGGGACACGGCGACGCGGCGACATAGAGAAAGAGGAGCGGTTCGTCTCTGTATTCTTCTCTCGCCGCGTCTCCGTGTCTCTCTTTCCGCGTCGCCGCGTCGCCATTCACAGCGGCGCGTAGGTGTTGAGCAGATCGAGCAGCGTTTCCATCGCAAAGGGTTTACTGACAAACGCATTCGCGCCTAACTCGATGGCTTGTTGCCGCTCGTCTTCGTGCGCCGAGCCGGACAGAAAAATAATCGGCAAGCGTTGATCGAACCGGCGCACCTCGCCGCACAACTGAATGCCCGTGCAGTCAGGCAGCGAGTTATCGAGCAGCACGGCGGCCAGTTCAGCTTCGCGGATCGCGTGCAACGCATCCGCACCCGTGCCCGCCACTTCGACGCTGTACCCCCACACCGAAAGCATGACCCGCATCATCTCTTGCGTATCCGCGTCGTCTTCTACGCAGAGAATGAGGGAAGAGCGACTAGACATGGATAGTCTCCCGATACTGTTTTTATTATGGTGATCCGACACTGAGGGGGGAAGCCTTAGTTTAGCAAAAGCTGCCGCGCTCGCCAAGAATAATGATAGCCATTTTCTTGGTAATGATAAGCAAAAGTGGCTGCCGCGCCGACACGCTTGTGGATGCAGGCCGGCGCGGATCGCTTTACTTATTTGTAGCGCGGTCGGCGACGATGATGTAGTTGCGCAGGCCGCCGGCGACTTCGGTCAGGTCTTTTGAATAAGTGGCGCGCACCGGGCGGTGCTCTTGAATCAGTTCGGTGATTTCCGCCGCCGACGTTAAGCCGATCTCTTGATAGCTGATGGCCCACGTCCGCAGGTGCGCGGCGGCGCGCAGCAGTCGGTCAACCGAGGCCAGGTAGGCGTGTTTCGATTGCGGCGCGCTGGTCATCCGTTCGAGGCCGTGCGTTGCTGCGGTCGCTGTTCCGCGAACCCATACCTCGCGCCACTCGGCCCGCGCTTCGCTGCCCGCTTGCGCGGTGTGCGCCACCGGCAGGGTCAGGTAGAGCAGGTCGGCGCGTGATTGACGAATGAACTCTTCGGCGGGCAGGTTGGCGCTGCGGCTCGGCGACGAGTTGGCCGGCGCGGTCAGCGCGCGCCCGGCGAGCCGCCAGAAAACGGTGGTCAGCGGTCGCCTCAACTCGCGGGTTTCGTCGCTGAACGAAAGAGCGTAATCGCCCGTCATCAGCCCCACCGCGAGCGCTTGCGCACGGCACGATTCGTCTTCGAGCGATTCGATGTTGCGCCGCAGGTTGTCCATCCACCACGCGTCAGTCTCGCCGAACCAGCCGCGCAGGTCCGCGTTTGTCAGCCGCACGCCCGGCACATAAACGTCTTCGAGCACGCGCGCGATCTGCTCTTCGCCGAGCGCCGCGCGCGATTCGAGCATGGCTCGCGCGACCGCCGCTGCCCAGGCGCGCGGGTCGTTAGCGATGATTAATTTGCCCCACGCCTTTAAGTAAAGATCGAGCCGCGTCCAGCCGAAAAACGGAATGGCGATGGAGCGGAACTCGACCTGCCTGAGCACGCTCGCTTCAAAGCCGAGCAGCGATTTGCGGTTGTAACAGCTTGAGCGCCAGCCGCACCATTTCGCGGTCTGGTCGTCGTTGAACTCGCGCAAGCGTCCGCCGCTCATCAACCATTCGACCGCCGTCCGTTCGGCCCTCACTGGCTCAGTCGCCGTGACGGTCGGAGCCGGCACGGGCGTCGGCGCTTCATCGCTCAACGGGTTGTGCGGCGATGATTCTTCGCCTGATTGCGCTCGCGCATCGCTCTCACCCGCCAGCGGCTCAAGCTCAAGCGGTTCATCGGACGCGAGCGCGTCGGCGTCGCTGTTCGTATCGGGCGCAGGGACTTGCAATAGCTTGTTAGTCGTCGCCGCTTCGCCGCTCGTGGCCTCGCTCTGCGATGGCTCAACGTGATAAGGCGATGCGTCGGTTTCAACGGATGAAGCAACAGATTCAACGGGCCTGTCCGACGTTGCCGCCTGCCGGCTCGTCATCTCGTGCGTGGCGAAGTGAATGTGCGAATCAATGCTTGGTTCACCGGGCGCGGCATCGGTTAATGAAGCCGGCGCGTTGACCAAATCAATCACTGATATTGATGTTGCGGATTCAGATGGCGAAGTAAGCGGCGTTGTCGTCGCTGCCGCTTTGATTTCTGTTGGCGCGGGCGCGGCTGGCGGTGGAGCTTGTGCGCGAATGTCTTCGATCAATGCCACCAGCGCCTTGACCACGTACGGGTCGCATTCAATACCGGCGGCGGCTTTGAGCGTTTCCATCGCCTGCTCGCTGTTCATCGCGGCGCGGTAGGGCCGGTCGCCGATCAACGCGCAATACAACTCGACCGCACGCAGCAGGCGCGCGCCGATGGGAATGTCTTCGTAGGCGAGCATGTCCGGGTAGCCCAGCCCGCACCACCATTCGTGATGCCAGCGCACCAGCAACTGCGCGTGGCGCGTCGCCTCGCGCTTGGCCATCTGCTGTTCGCCGATGACCGCGTGCCGCCACAGGTCCATTCGCTCTTCATAACTGAGCAGGCCCGGCGTCGCATGATAGGCCGGCGTCATCGCCTGAAGCCCGACATCGTGCAGCAGCGCCGCCTCGGTGATGGCGTGCGTATCTTGCGGCGTCAGGCCGAACCGCCGCGCCAGCCGTGTCGCCAGCTCGGCGATCAGGCGCGCGTGTGGGTAATCGTATTTCTCGAAACTGTCTATGCGGTTGGCGAGCCGGTTGATCTCTTCGTGCGTTTTGCTTTTAGCCGTCTCCACGCTGCCCCCTTCAGGGATTTAGGGACTGGAGGCTAGAGGCTAGGGACTGGGAAGAAAATCGTTCGATCACTAGCCCCCTAGTCCCTAGCCTCTAGCCTCTAGCCCCTGCGTTTTGAAGGTACAGCTTGAACAGGCGTGCGTCAAGAAGCGTGTCATGGCGGGGCGACCCGGCTCTGTTAGAGACAGGTGTGACTCAGAACCTAATCGGCGTTGAGGATGAAAACGGTTTAAGCGGCCAGTCCGATGACCGGCTTGGCGCGCTCGCTAAAGCACGACTCGCACCAGCCATAAAGGATTCCGTCAACCAGATGATAAGCTATCGTTTCGCTCTCGGCTACCAGTTGATGGCACTGCTTACATTCCCACTTGCGGCTCGCGCCGCCTTTCGCTTGTTCGAGTACCACTGCCATTGATTTATGATGGACGCAGCCGTCCACTTCCTCCTTGGTTCAATATACGCGTCATTCAATCGGGACATCTATCGCGCTTCGTTACAGCAAACGCCGCGCCCGTCGGGCGGTTCCAGAATCACGCTCTGCCCGCGACTTTTCTTTTAACGCGCCAGGCTCGATGAATTCTTAAACGAGACTTGAGCGCCCGATGGGTGATGCGTGTGTCAATTGATCAACATCGGCAGGTCGTCGGGGCCGGCGTCGAGCGATTGTTCTTCAACCGACCAGACTTCAAACAACTCGCGCGGCACTTCGGTGATGAAGCGCGAAGGTTTTTGAATCACCGTCTGCCGCGAGTAATCAGTGACCACCAGCGGATAGCAGACGTACAGCTCATCTTTCGCGCGTGTCACCGCGACGTAGAACAAGCGCCGCTCTTCTTCTTCGCTGTCGGGATCGCGCAACGAACGCGCCGAGGGGAATTTGCCATCCGCCGCCCAGATCAAAAAGACGACGCGCCACTCCAATCCCTTCGCCTGATGGATTGAGCTGAGCACCAGCTTCTCGTCTTCGTCGCCGCCCGATACCACGTCTTCGCCGGTCGTTCCTTGTGGCGTGCCGAAGCGCTCGGTGTTGACTAAAGCAAGCTCGGACAAAAACGCTTCGGTCGAATCGAAGCGCGCGGCGTAGTTCGACAGTTGCCGCAAGTCTTCGGCGCGCAGGTCGCTGTTCTCATAAGTGTTTTCGAGGTGCGCTTCGTAGCCGCTCTGAAGAATCAAGGCGATCTGCTCTGCCGGGCGATTGACGTATTCGGGACTGATTAGCCGGCTTATAAGATCAACAAATTCGTGCCAGCCGGCGGCGGCGCGCGGCTGTGCGTCAAAGTCTGCGCGGCGAATCAACGCGAGCGGCTCCTGCGCGTAAGCGATGCGCTCCCAGATGCGATTGGCGGTCGCGTTGCCGACTTTGGGGATGAGTTTCAGCACGCGCTTCCAGGCCAGCTCGTCGTGCGGGTTGACGACGATGCGCAGGTAAGAGATCACGTCCTTGATGTGCGCCTGCTCGAAGAAGCGCACGCCCGACCGCACGACGTAAGGGATGTCGCGCCGCACTAACTCAAGCTGCAATTCGAGCGCGTGCCAGTGGCTTCGATAAAGCACGGCCATCTCATCGAGTCGCACGCCTTCGTCGCGCAGTTCGAGGATGCGCCCGGCGACAAACGCCGCCTGCTGATCGCTGTCCGAAGTCGGCACCAGCGCCGGAGACTGGCCGGCGCTTTCGCGCACGGCGTGGAGGTTCTTGGGAAACTGCCGCCGGTTGTTGCGTATCGCCGCGTTCGCCAGCAAGACGATCTCAGGCCGTGAACGATAATTGGTTTCTAAATGAAACTCCTGCGCGTCGGGGTAGCGCTCTTTGAAGGTGTAGATGTTGGCGAAGTGCGCGCCGCGCCATCCAAATATGGATTGTGCGTCGTCGCCGACGACCATCACGTTGCGATGCCTGGTGGCCAGCAGGTCAACGATCTCGGCTTGAATCTTGTTGGTGTCCTGATACTCATCTACGAGAATGTATTCAAAGTTACTGGCCCAGTAATCGCCGATCTCCGGCTTCTCCACGAGCAGCCGCTTCCAGTTCATCAACAGGTCGTCGTAATCCATCGTGTTGCGCTCGACCTTGCGCGCTTGAAAGAGGCGATCAACGCGCTCGATCTGCGCGGCGAGCGGCTCGAAGTGCGGGTAGTTGGCGACGATGCAATCGCGTATCGGCAGATCGCGGTTGTTGGCGTAGCTGATGATGTCGGCGACGACTTCGGGTTTAGGGAAGCGGCGCGCTTTCGGGTCGATGCCGGCGTCTTGAATCGAAGACTCGATAAGGTCTTTGGCGTCTTCGGCATCGAGGATGGTGAAGTTCGGCAAGTAGTCGAGCGACTCGGCGTGGCGGCGCAATATACGATTGGCGATAGAATGAAAGGTGCCGCCCCAGACTTTGCGCGAGTCGGTTTGCAGCAGCGTCTCGACGCGGTGGAGCATCTCGCGCGCCGCTTTGTTGGTGAAGGTGACGAGCAGAATGCGAGCCGGCGGCACGCCCATCTCGATGAGCCGCGCGACTCGATAAGTGACCGTGCGCGTCTTGCCAGACCCCGCGCCGGCGATGACCAGGATGGGGCCGCCGCCGGCGGTGACGACCGCGTACTGCTCGGTGTTGAGGTCGCCCTTGTAGTTGACCAGAAAGCGGCGCGGCACATCGCGCTTGATGACGTAGTGCTTCGTCATGATGAGTATCTTGTCTGCTCGCGCGCCGGTCGGCAAGGCGCTAGGTAAACTTTATCAACAGCGCCCGCGTTCGTCGGCGCGCGAATCATTTGAACATAAATTCATGCGGGCGATAATTTTTTCTTTCGATAAGCTGATCGCGTCTGCTACCATATGAACTTCAGGAGAAGCGATGCAAGAGATCAGAACCACACCGCCATCGACTACGACTATTCCACCATCCACACTCACGAAGAAGACACCGACCGCGACGAAACCAGCGAAAACGACTGCGCCGGCTGTTGCCGAGGAGAAGGATCGGCTGTCGTTCAAAACGCTTCCGTTCGCCCTGATGCATCTGGGCTGCGTCGCCGTTTTCTTTGTTGATTTCAGCCTGACTGCCGTGTTGCTCTGCCTCGCGCTTTACGCCGTCCGAATGTTCGGATTGACGGCAGGCTTTCACCGCTACTTCTCGCACCGCTCGTACAAGACGAGCCGCCCCGTGCAATTCCTGATGGCCCTGCTCGGCACGTCGGCCTTGCAGAAGGGGCCGCTGTGGTGGGCCGCGCATCACCGCCGCCATCATAAGTATTCGGACCAGCCGGGCGACATCCATTCGCCGGTCATCAGCGGCTTCTGGTGGTCGCACGTCGGCTGGGTCATCAGCCGCAAATACGAAGAGACCGATTGGAGCGCCATCAAAGACTTCGCGCATTTCCCTGAGCTGCGCTGGCTGAACAGCAACCACTGGATTCCAGGCGTCGCCGTCGCGGTCGCCTGTTTCTTAGGCGGCGAGCTGCTCGGCGCGAGCGGCTGGTCGTGGCTGGTGTGGGGCTTCGTCGTCAGTACGGTGTTGCTCTATCACGGCACGTTCACGGTCAACTCGCTGTCGCACGTCTGGGGCAGTCGCCGTTACCAGACCGCCGACGAGAGCCGCAACAATTTCCTGATCGCGCTGTGGACAGGCGGCGAAGGCTGGCACAACAACCACCATCATTATATGGCGTCGGTGAAGCAGGGCTTCTACTGGTGGGAGGTCGATTTCAGTTATTACGCGCTGCGTATTATGTCGTGGTTCCGCCTGGTCTGGGACCTGCGCGTGCCGCCCAAGCACCTGCTCGCTTCAGCGCAAAGCGAATAGCCACCGAAGGGTAGGGCTAAAGGCCAGGAACGTTTTCAGTCCCGTAGGGACGAGATATTTATAGTTTGAGATAGAGGAATCGACGAAGCCCCGTAGGGGCGCAATGTTGACATCGCGCCCCTACGGGGCTTCGTCATCTCTTGCATCATTGACTATAAACATTGCGCTCCTAACGGAGCTTGTTTGATCTACTGCATCTTGAGCTATAAACATCGCGCTCCTGACGGAGCTTAAAGCTGCGTGACCAACTATCTTTATTCCCGATTCCTGACCTCTAGCCTCTCTCTTCCCTCGCCATCTCTTCCAACAGGTCCGGCAGCAGCCCAAGGTGGGCGATTTCAAAGAAGCCCGATGCGTCATAATCGGTGACGCGCTCGTGCACCCACGTCGTGTGATAAGGAACATAGACCGCTCGCGCGCCGGCCTCGATTGCCGGCAGGATGTCGGACTTGATCGAGTTGCCAACCATCAGGAAACGCGGCGGGTCGAGGTGATGTTTAGCCAGGATAGCGCGGTAGACGCCGCTGTTTTTCTCGGAGACGATCTCGACGTGGCTGAAGTAATCGCCCAGCCCTGAGCGCGCGATCTTCGACTCCTGATCGAAGAGGTCGCCTTTCGTAATCAACATCAACTGATACGCGCCGGCCAGCCGGCTGACGGTTTCGCGCACGCCGTCGAGCAACTCGACCGGCGCTTTCAACATCGCCTTCGCAAAGCCGATGATCTGCTCGATCTCTGCGCCGGTGATGCGCCCTTCCGTCAGCTCGATGGCCGTCTCGATCATCGACAGCGTGAAGCCCTTGATGCCATAGCCGAAGTGCTCGATGTTGCGCCGCTCGGTTTCGTTCAGCTTCTCTTCGATCCACTCCTCGCTGTGATAGGCCGAGAGCAATTGCTTGAACTTCGACTGCGTGACGGTGAAGAGGCTCTCGTTGTGCCAGAGCGTATCGTCCGCGTCGAAGGCAATCACGTCTATCGCTTTGTGATCTGTATCACTCATCGCCTCATCCGCATTCGAGCGCCTCGCGCGCCAGCATCGCCGCGCCCGTCACACCGGCGTCGTCGCCGAGCGCGGCGCGCACGATCTTCAAGTCCTTCGCCATAAAGTCGAACGCGACGTTGCGCGCCGCCGCTTCTATGCGGGCGATGAAATCATCCTCCATCGCTTCGATGACGCCGCCGCCAAGCACGACGACCTCCGGCGAGAGCACGTTGACCAGGCTGCCGATGCCTATGCCGATCATCCGCGCGGCGCGATTCATGATCTTGACGACCACCTTATCGCCGGCCCGATAGGCTTTGCCGAAATCGCTCCCCGACACCAGTTCAGCATCTTGCTTGAGCTTTTCTTTCAACGAAGTCTTCTCGCCGCGCTTGATGGCTTTGCGCAAATCGCGCGTCATCGCCGTGCGGCTGCCCAATGCTTCCATACAGCCGCGATTGCCGCAGCCGCAGCGTGGGCCGTTGGCTTGGATGATGATGTGGCCGATCTCGCCGGCGTTCTTGCTGAAGCCGTGATAGAGCGCGCCGTCGGCGATGATGCCGCCGCCAATGCCTGTGCCGACGAAGACGCCCAATACGTCGCGCGCCCCTTGCCCCGCGCCGGCCCGGTATTCGCCATAGGTTCCGGCGTTCACGTCATTGTCAACAATCGCCGGACAGTTGAACGTTTCGGTGAGGCGCGGGCCGAGCGGAAACCCATGCATATTCATATTAGCGGATTGGATAATCACGCCGGTGTCGGGGTCGAGCGGGCCGGGCGCGCCGATGCCAACAGCGCGGAGGTCTGCGGTGGTGATGCCGGCGCGTTCAATCGCGTGTTCGGCGGTGCGCGCTACGGTCTGAAAGACCATCTCGCCGCCGCGCCACGCTTTGGTCTTAGCGCGCGCGCGGCTGACGATCTGGCCACTGCCATCGAAGACCGCCGCCATCACTTTGGTGCCGCCTAGATCAATGCCGAGAATATAATTTTCCATCGCGCGGCTGATTAAATCATAAAACCGTGTTGCGGGTCGAATTCATCCGGCGCGATCATTCGGCGATGCGATCAGATTGAACCCGACCGAGCGCCTGACGCAGATGCTCAAGCGAAGTGTTGCCGCCGGAACACACCAGGCCGACGCGCTGACCGGCGAACTCCGCACGGTGTTGATAAAGCGCGGCGAGCACTGCTGCGCCAGCGGCTTCAGCGAGCGTGTGCGCTTTCTCGATCATCCAGACCATCGCCTGCATAATCTCTTCGTCGCTCACCAGCAGAAAGTCGTCGAGCCTCTCGCGCAGAATCTGTTGCGGCAGCGCGAAGGCCGCTCCCGTCGCCAGCCCTTCGGCAAACGTCAGGTTCGGCGCAGCGACGAGTTGCTTCTGCCGCCACGACTCGTAAGCCGCAGGCGAAGCCGCCGCCTGCACGCCGACAACGCGAATCTCTGGATTGATCGCTTTCGCAGCGATGCACGCGCCCGCCGCGCCGCTGCCGCCGCCGACAGGCACGAAGATGCAATCGAGCTGCGGCTCGTCTTCGATCATCTCTAACGCCTCGGTCGCCACGCCCGCGATCAACAGCGGCTCGTCGCCCGAATGGATGTAGCGATAACCACATTCACGCGCCAACGCTTCGCAATGCAAGCGCGCGTCGTCAAATCGCTCGCCGTGAAAGATGACTTCAGCCTTCATGCCGCGCATCGCCGCGACCTTACTCGGATTGGCGTTGGTCGGCACAACAATGCGAGCCGCGACGTTGAACAGCCGCGCCGCGTAGGCGACCGACTGGCCGTGATTGCCGGTTGATGCAGCGATCACTCCGCGCTCGCGCTCGTCGTCGCTCATCTGCGAAACGAGATTGACGCCGCCGCGTACTTTGAATGCGCCGACCGGCTGCGCGTTCTCGTGTTTGATGAAGACGGTTGTGCCGATCAACTCATTGACCGCCGGATACGAATGCATCGGCGTGCGCCGCAGGTAAGGCCGTATCTGCCGCTTCGCCAGCAGCACATCTTGAAACGTTGGCGTCTTCATCATTACCTCAAATGGAAGTGATGAGTGATGAGTGATGACTAAAGAGATTGCCGGCGTCGCGTGCGCCGCATTCCACTCATCACTCATCACTGATCACTTAATAAAGAATCCCATCTGCTGCGGCGTCGGCAGCGCGCCCTGTTCGCGGTACTGCTGCATAGCCGCGCGGACGGCCTGCGATTTCGCCTGGAACAATCGCGCCAGATTGTCATAGCGCACGGTGACGTTGCCCAGCCAGTACGCGCGATTCTCTGCCATCCACAACGCGGCGTACATCTCGCGCAGGCGCGTCGTCTGGTCGCGCAAGTCTTCGAGCCTCCCATTCGCGCCGGCAATCTGGCTCAGGTTACGTTGCACCGTGCTGCGGTCACTCATATGCAGATAAGCGTCCCAGTATGCCTTGCTCATCTCGCTGACCATCTGAACCTTCATGCCGAGCGCGTCCAGCCGCAGGCCCGCGAAGATCAAGCTATCAATCGTGTCTTCGTTGATGCGGGCCTGCCGGCGATGACGGTATAGCAAGGCAAGCGCGCGCTCGGCTTCAATGCGCAAGTCGTGGGCGGCGGCGTCGGCCTTCTCAACATACCCCGCGCCGGTTTCGGTGAACGGGTCAGACCAGAACGGCTCGTCGTTGGCGTCGCCGAGCTTGGCGTCTCTGAGGATCGAATGCACGCGCGACAGCGATTGCAGCGCATCGCGGAAAACGTGATCTTCGTTACGATAGAACGCCCAGTCATAGTTAGCCTTGAATCGCTCGATGCTTGATTCGCCGGGCTGCCACGCGCACGCCGCGCCAAAGGCAACTGCCGGCCAGGTCATCTGAAACAATGCCTCGCCGTCGTCATCCCACGTCGTGTTCAACATGCCGAGCGCGCCGTACTTCTGCCCGTCGCGCACGAAGTTGCGTATGTTCAGAAACGCCGCGTCGAGATTCGGAAAGATGCGATTCCAGTTGCTCGCGCCGGGCGCGACGAAGAGGTCGAGCCTGGCGTCTTTGTACGGCTTCAGCAGGTTGTCGAAGCTCGGCGACGGCGAGTAGCCCCACGCCACCGCGATCACGTCTTTCGGAAGAATGCCGAGCAGTTCAGGGTACTTCATTGCGATGTCGCCCCAGAACATCAGCCGCTTGTTGTAAGGCTTCATGATCTCGGCGACGCGCTTCAGGTGTTCGAGGTAGACGCGCCCCAGTCCGACTTCGTCCGCGTGCGCTTTGGTCTGCCCGCGCCCCAGCTCGAACGTTTCGTCCGCGCCAATGTGAAAGAGCGGGCCGGGAAACAGCGGCACGAGTTCCGCGTAGAGGCTCTTGATGAAGGCGTACGTCTTCTCGTTGACCGGCGCGAGCACGTGGCCGTGCGGCGTCTCGGCCATATCGCTGTAGACTTCGTATTTCAGGACGTGATGCAGATGGCCGAACGCTTGCTGTTCGGGCAGGATGGTCACGTAATAACGCCGCGCGTATTCGACCAGTTCTTTGACATCAGCGGCGGTAATCGCGCCTTCTTTCGGGGCGACGAGCGGCTCGCTCTGGTAATCGAAGACGTGTTCGAGGTAGAGCGAAAACAGATTGAGCTTGAACGCGGCGCAGGTGCGAATCTGCCGCTTCATATAATCGAGCGTTGGCACGGGGCCGCGACTGATGTCGTCGTGAACGCCACGCCAGCGCATCTGGGGCCAGTCTTTGATAGCGACCGTTGGACAAGCGAGCGAGCGCGGCGCTCGGCCTTCGTCAGCTTGCGATTGGCTTTTGCCGGCCTCGTTGTGGCGCGGCGCTTCGCTTGCCTGTCCGCCCTCGCCCTGTCCGATCAACTGGCGCAAGGTCTGTGCGCCATAGAAGACACCCGCGCCGGTGCGCGCTGCGATGATGACGCGCTCTGCGGTCGCGTCAATCACATAACCTTCTTCATCAAAGCCGTCTTCGACTGCCAGCTTACTTGATGCGAGCGCGGCGTTGAGCTTTGCATCGTCGCCGACGCGCGCCAGGTAGATGGCATTCGATTTGGGCAGCGAGCGCGATGTAGTGATCGCTACTTTTCGCCCGCCGGCGCGCTCGATCTCTTCGGCAAGCGTTTCAGCGGCGGTGCGGTCTTCCGTCCCGTGCGCCGCGTTGATGACGATGCGAGTTTTTGAGGTGATGGGGAAAGCGCCCGCGCGCCGCTCGACTTGCTTCGGCTCAGGGATCAGCTTCAGCTCTTGCGCGAAAGCGCGCGGCGATGACAGAAGGATGATGGCGACAAGGAGAAACCAGAGAAGTTTGCTTTTCATAAACAGAAAAAGGAATTGCCACAGAGGCGCAAAGACACAGAGCTTTATTAAAGATTCTCCGCGTCTTTGCGCCTCTGTGGCCAAGCTTACATTACTTCGCGTCGGGCGGCACGGCTGCCGCGTTGCCGTTGATGAAGCGGTCGAACCAGTAGAGCTGCCAGTTTAAGCTCTCGACCAGATGCCGTGGCTCGCCCGTGCGCGTCAGGTTGTGATTCTCGCGCGGGAAGATGACTAGCTCCGTCGTCACGCCATAGTGCTTCAGAGCCCGGAACCATTGCTCGCCCTGTTCGAGCGGCACGCGGTAATCATTATCCGAATGCAGAATGAGCGTCGGCGTTTTGACGTTCTTCGCGTACTTCAGCGGCGAGCGATCCCAGTACATATCAAACTTATCGAACACGATGCCGCCGAAGTCTCGCTTATGCCCATACGCGCCGTCGCGTGTGCCTTCGTCGCTAATAAAGTTGACGACGCTGCGCAAGGTCACCGCCGCTTTGAATCGGTCGGTGTGGCCGACGATCCAGTTTGTCATAAACCCGCCGTAGCTGCCGCCAGTGACGCCCAGCCGGTCGCGGTCTATCCACGAATACTTCGCCAATACCGCATCAACGCCGCTCATAATGTCCGTGTAATCCTTGCCGCCCCACTCGTTGATGATGCCGTTTTCAAACTTCTCGCCGTAGCCGGTCGAGCCGCGCGGGTTCGTGTAAAAGACTGCCCAGCCGCGCGCCGCATAGACTTGAAACTCGTGAAACCAGTCAACGCCATACATTCCCGCCGGGCCGCCGTGAATGTTGAGGATCATCGGGTACGTCTTGCCTTCCTGCCAGCCGATAGGCTTGACCAGAAAGCCATCAATCTCCCAGCCGTCGGCGGCTTTGTACCGTATGCGCTCAACGTCAGCGAGCGCCAGCCCGCGCCATAGCGTTTCGTTCGCGCGCGTCAACTGCTGCTCGTTCTGACCCGACAAGTCGGCGATGTAAAGATCATCAAGGTGCGTAAAGTCGTTCGCGGTGTAGACCATTCGTTGTGTCTGGTCGTTAATGTCCACGCCGCGCACCGCTCGCGCGCCTTTTGTAACCTGGCTTACTTGCCGCGAAGCGACATCAACGCGGAACAGGTGCGTCTCGCCTTTGATGCCCGACTGAAAGTACAGAGCGCGCCCGCCTTCGGCCCAGTCGAGGTCCGAAGGAATCAGGTCGAGATTATCCGCCGCCAGCCTTGAGGCGACGCTGCCCGTTGCCGGCGCAATCCATATCTTCGGGTGCTCGATTTCGCGCTCGCGGCCTGCGAAGGCGATGAGCTTGCCGTCGGGCGACCAGCGCGGGCTGTTGTCGCTTTCGGCGTGATCGGAAATCTTCGTGAGCGTACCGCCCGCTGCACCGATCACCCACACGTCTGTGTTGCGGTCGTCTTCGTATTCTTTGCCGGTGCGGTTTGAGACGAAAGCGATCTTCGATCCATCAGGCGACCACTGCGGGTCTGTGTCGTTCCAATCCTCACCCGACGTGATCTGCCGAGCTTCGCCGGTCTTGATGCTCGTCACCCAGATGTGGCTGCGGCGGTCGTCGTACCAGCCCGTGTCGTTGAACTTATACGAGATGTTTTTATAATGCCGCACGTCGCTGCGCTCACGGCCAGCGGCGCGGTTGTCGCTCGGCCCTGTGCGGCTCAGGCAGGCGAGCCGCGTGCTGTCGGGCGACCATTGAAAGCTGCTGACGCCGTTCTTGAGATTGGTGACTCGCCGTGCTTCGCCGCCGCTCATCGGCAACAAGTAGACCTGCGCGCGGGCATCGGGCGTCGCCGCGTCGGTCGCCGGTCGTGAAGCCGATTCCGGTAACGGGCGCGTCGAAAGAAAGGCGAGGTACTGGCCGTCGGGACTCCAGCGCGGCGCGCTCGAACTTTGCGGGCTGGTCGTCATCGGCCACGCGGTGCGGCGGCCATCGCTTGAAGTCATCCAGACCGACGAGTGGCGGCGGTTCTGCTTTTGATCGACCGTCGTGATGACGTAAGCGATGAGCTTGCCATCGGGCGACAAGCGCGGGTCGCTCACGTTCACGAAAGCATAATAGTCCTCTGGTGTGATGCCGCGCTTGCCTTCGCTCTGGCCGGCAGCCACAGCCAGCGGCAGCGCCATCGCTATCATCATTATCAATGACCAGAAGGCAAGGAATGTTCGCGCACTTTTTCGCATCAGTTTTTTCTCCGTCAATTCAATCGCGCCAGTCGCAAGAGAGAGCCGTGTGTCGCTAATTTCTTTTTGGCAGAATCGAGCCGAGCCAGTTGCGGCGGTGCGGGTTGTCGGGCGCGCGCAGGATTTCGCAAAAGGTCTGCTGTCCGACGCGTTCAAGGTCATCGAGCCACGCTTCGTCGGCGAGGTAATTGCCCGCGCCGTCATCAATCAGTTGATGGTCAGGGAATTGATCCTGCCATTCGACGTGAAAGGCCTGGCTCCAGAATGCGTCTTTGCCTTTGATGTGGATTCGCACGCGCCGATTCACTGCCTGTCGCCCCCGCTGCAAACCTAGCTCACTGTCATCAAGACTGTCAATTACCGCGCTGTCGTTGCGCGGCGATGACGTGGCGCGCGTCGGCGTGTTAAAATTCAACTATGCTGCTCACGCGAATTGAAGCTAACGGGTTTCGCAATCTCGACGGCTTCGCGGAGTTCGGCCCCGGACTCAATATCTTTTACGGCGATAATGCGCAGGGAAAGACCAACTGGCTCGAAGCCATCTACGTGCTCGGCAGCACCAAGTCTTTCCGCACCTCGCAACTGCGCGAATGCGTCGGCTTCGAGGCTGGGCAGGCGTTGCTGCGCGGCCACGTCTTGCGCGGCTCCGTCAGCAAGCAGATTCAACTGGCGCTCACCGAGACGACCAAAGAACTCTACGTCAACGGCAAGCGCGAAGCGGTGACGCGCTATCTCGGCAACCTCGACGTGTTCGTCTTCTCGCTCGAAGAGATGGACGTGATCAGGGGCGAGCCGGGCGAGCGCCGCCGCTTTCTTGATCGCGGCATCGTCACAACGACGCCGGGTTATCTGAACACCATCGCGCAGTACAATCACGTCCTCAAGCAGAAGAACCGTTTGCTCAACGCCGCCTCGGAAAGCGAGCGGCCCACGGACTTCACCGCGCAGGTCGAAGCCTGGAACGAAGAGTTGATCGAATACGGCGCGGTTCTCCACATCGCGCGCACGGATTACGTCGAGCGGTTGAATCAAGTGCTCGAAGAGAACGATCACGGGCGGGCGATCTTTGCCGCTGAGCGCGTCAATGTGCGCTATCGTTCGCAGCTCGAAGGCAAAGGTAATCTGGATAACTTTAAAGAACTCTTTCGCGAGCGGCTGGCCGTGCGCTTAGAAGCGGAGCTTGCCGCCGGGCACGCCCTGATTGGGCCGCACCGCGACGATTTGGAGATTCTCGCAGACGCCCGCGAAGTCAGCCGTTTCGGTAGCGCCGGGCAGCAGCGAAGTGCCTTACTTTTGCTTGATTTAGCGCAAGTTTCAATCTATAATAGAGTGTACGAAGAAAGCCCCGTTTTGCTCATAGACGACATTGACGCCGAGCTGGATCGCGGGCGCATCGAGGCGCTGATTTCGAGCCTCGAAGGGCGCGCGCAAACCTTCGTCAGCACGTCGCGCCGGGCGATTGCAAATCGCTATCGTGACCGCGCGGCGGCCTTTTATGTCGAAGGCGGGCGCGCGCTGCGCGACGTGGAAAGCGACCACTCAACTGTCAATGCCCGGTCTGCCGCAGGAGTCGCGCACGAAGCGTTCGACGCCACCGGCGAACTCGAACGCGCCGTGCGTGAGATGACTAAAGCGCGCGACGCGGCCACCGGCCCGGCAGACGACAGGGGAGATTATGAGCAGAGCATTGAAGCAAGTTTCAAATAAGGAGAAACGTGTGACCAAACAAGCACAGGATTACGGCGCATCGTCAATCACCGTTCTGGAAGGGCGGGACCACGTGCGCAAGCGCCCGGCGATGTACATCGGCGACACCCGCGAGACCGGACTTCACCACTTGGTCTACGAAGTTGTCGATAATTCCATCGATGAAGCGCTTGCGGGTTTCTGTGACCGCGTCGAAGTTTTTATTCACATAGACAATTCGATCACCGTCATTGACAACGGGCGCGGCATCCCGGTTGATATTCATAAGCAGGAGAAGGTCTCTGCTGCCGAGGTCGTGCTGACGAAGCTGAACGCCGGCGGCAAGTTCGACTCAAACGCTTACAAAGTGTCGGGCGGTCTGCATGGCGTCGGCGTCTCGGTGGTGAATTTCCTGAGCGAGTGGTTGCGACTTGAAATCTGGCGCGACGGCAATACCTACGAACAGGAGTATGTTCGCGGCGTGCCGCAGAGCCGCTTGCAGCAGACCGGCAAGACGCGCCGCCGTGGCACGAAGGTGTCGTTCCGACCGGATACCGAGATCTTCACGGCGACCGAGTTTAACTTCGACACGCTGTCACAGCGGCTGCGCGAGAAAGCGTTTCTCAACTCAGGCATTCGCATCACCATCATTGACGAGCGCAGCGAGCCGCCCAAGACGCATGACTTCTTTTATCGCGGCGGCATCGCCGAATTCGTCAAGCACCTGAACAAGAGCAAGACCGTGCTGCACGCGCAGCCGATTCATTTTGCAAAGGAATCGACCGACAACGACCCGACCGGCATCGAAGTGGCGATACAGTACAACGACAGCTACAACGAGATCGTCCACTCGTTCGCCAATAACATCAACACCGTTGACGGCGGCACGCACTTGACCGGCTTCCGAGCGGCGCTGACGCGCACGATCAACAACTACGCGAAGTCGGCGGGCTTATTTAAGAAGGACGACGAGAAGCTCGCGCCCGAAGATGTGCGTGAAGGCTTAGTCGCTGTCGTCAGCGTCAAGCTTCCGCAGCCGCAGTTTGAAGGGCAGACCAAAGGCAAGCTGAACTCGGACGTGAAGGGACAGGTCGAGGCATTCGTCAACGAAAACCTCGGTCGCTACTGTGAAGAGAACCCGGCGGTGGCGCGCAAGATCATCGCCAAGGCCATCGAAGCCGCCCGCGCCCGCGAGGCGGCGCGTAAGGCGCGCGACCTCACGCGTCGCAAGGGCGCGCTCGACAGCGCCGCGCTGCCCGGCAAGCTCGCCGACTGCTCTGAAAAAGACCCGGCCTTGTGCGAGTTGTTCATTGTCGAGGGCGATTCAGCAGGCGGCTCGGCCAAGCAGGGCCGCGACCGCCGCACGCAGGCGATTCTGCCGCTCAAAGGCAAAATCCTCAACGTCGAAAAGGCGCGCTACGACAAGATGCTGTCGCACTCCGAGATTCGCACGATGATTACGGCCTTAGGCACGGGCATCGGCAAGAACGATTTTGATCTTGCCAAGCTGCGCTACGACCGCATCATCCTGCTGTGCGATGCCGACGTTGACGGCTCGCATATTCGCACGCTGCTGCTGACGTTCTTCTACCGTCAGATGCCTGAGCTGATTGATCGCGGCCACGTCTACATCGCGCAGCCGCCGCTGTTCAAGATCAAGAAGGGCCGCAGCGAGCAATACCTGCGCGACGAGCGCGACCTGCAAAAATTCCTGATGAAGAAAGCGACCGAAAACGTCACCGTCACGGTGAAGGCGACGGGCGCGCAGTTCAGGGGCGCGGAGCTTCGCAAGGCGCTCGAAAAGCTGTCGGACCTGAACGGCTACGTTGACAAGCTCGAACGACGCTTGCACGACCGCAAGCTGGTCGAGATCGCCATCGAAGCGTTCGGCGAAGTGATGGCCTCGAGAGAAGGCGGCCTGAAGCTGCACGAAGTCTTCGAGAACGAGAAGCTCTTGCAGCGCGTCACCGCCGCTCTGGAAAAAGCCAGCTACGACACCGAGCTGGGCACGGATGAAGAGCACGGCACCTACGAGATCATCGTGCTGAAGTCGCGCGGCAACGGGCGCATCGTCATTGACTGGGAACTGGCCACGCACGTCGAGTTTCAAAAGGCCGTGCAGTTGTTCGGCGACCTACAAGCCTTCAGCCGTCCGCCGTTTGTAATTGACGAAAACGAGAATCACACGATAGTGGATTCGCGCGCGGCTTTGCTCGATCACATTATGACGGCGGCGAAGAAGGACATCTCGATTCAGCGTTACAAAGGTCTGGGCGAGATGAACCCCGAACAGTTGTGGGATACGACGTTGAGGCCCGACACGCGAACGATTCTCAACGTGCAGGTGAACGACGCGGTCGAGACTGACGAGATGTTCACTGTGTTGATGGGCGATGCGGTCGAACCGCGCCGCCGCTTCATCGAGGACAACGCGCTCGACGTGCGCAACCTCGACATCTAAATACACAGGCGACTCGCATAGGCGCAACGCCTGTCCGCTTGCTTACCGAAGGCCCCGCATTGCGGGGCCTTCGACGTTTCTGCCTTCTTAAACTTTTATGCCGGCTTTAAGTTAAACCCTTGCCGGCCTTGCGTGTAATTGATATAACAGCGCCGTCACCGCAAGCTCGACAACAACCTGTCTAACGGTAAAGGCCCAACAGGTGGGATTTCTTAAAGATCATCAGCAATTATACCAGCCTCGATCTATAATGATCGGTAGTCTCGGCCTCGGGTTAAGTGGGCTTTGGCTAATGAGTCCGTACATAACCCTATAAAAATCTTGACCTGGATTGTATCCCGTTATAAAGTGGTGGCCCATACGTAGCGCCCAATCCTGAGACGCTAATCGGTGTGAACCTAACCTCGAAGGAGGAGCCGAACATGCCTTATCAGAACATCAAGGCCACGCTTTCGTCAGGCGACACTACAGCGGTGAAGGATGCTCGCACGGCTATCCTGCAAAGACTCCGTTCCCGGTCAACCTGACACCGAACGAGCGCAATTCCACATTTAGGCGGGGCCGGATAGCCTCTCTTTGTTACCAATGCGATGACTGCCGCGCAGGCCGACCGGCCTATCCGTGAATTGCCGCATATGACCGGAGACGGAGAATATGCTGTCGGAGATCGGAGCTTCAACGTTGCGGCCCTGATCTCCAACAAAGCAGCTCCGATTTTCGTTAATCCAGTTCCGCTCTATTTCGTTGAAGATCGAAACCACAAACGCTGGAAGATTTTGGTATAGCAAGCATCCAGGTCTCGCATCAGCCTCAGCATACGAGGTGAGCGACCGGCAGATTTCTTTGAAATAACCGGCATATCGGGAAAGGCAATTATGACAGGATCACAACCAGCCAGAGAAGCTAACCTAGAGCAGATGATCGAGTCTATATTGCCGGAGATTCGCAACTCGGTATGGCTGGCCTGCTCATTTTATAAGTATAGAGCCAGCAGAGATGAAGTTGATGACCTCTGTCAGGAAATCACGCTCTTTCTGATAGAAGATGGCTACCGTCGTCTACGCTCATTCGATCATCGGTCTTCAGTCAAGACATGGTTGAGGACAGTCGTCAGGCATTATGTATTGCGTCATCTGCAAAGACGTAAGACAGAAGTGAGCCTGGAAGATATTCCCTCCTCGTCTGCTATTTACCGAATCTCCGAGGACGATGCCATCTGGCACGAGCAAGCACGCGATGTCGTACAAGCGGCTATAGCCAGATTGAGTGAGCGAGAGCGACAGTTGTTCGATTTGTGTCTCAGAGATGACCTGAAAGCGTCAGACAAAGCGAAGCTGATGCAGATGAAGGTCGATTCCGTCTACCCGCGTAAGAATGCGCTCATTAAGAAAATACAGAAGCTTCTGGGGATAGAAATGCTTCACTTCAGGAACTGAAAAAAATCCCGCGCGCCGATTAAGATTCTTCTCTGACAAGCCTCTATGTATATAGAACCCATAATCGGTTCTTAAGTCACTACAGAGGAGACTACTATGAGCAAATACCTGTTTGCGGGACTCGCGCTGGTCGTTCTCGTTATTGGAATAAGCCACGTCAATGCGGGTAAGAGGCAACCGGCCCTCCTTACTCTATATTCACCGGAGAGAGTCTTTCCCAGCAGCGTCTTCATCAAAGATGCCCTGGTGAGTGCAAACAGGGAAGCGGTCTGTCTGTTAGATAACACAGGGAAGGTTTCGTTTAGCGATCAACAGAATGGCGCTTCCAAGTCCGTCTACACGCACATGGATAGCCCCAATGCCATGGCCATGGACGCCAACGGGATCCTGTATATTGCTGATGAGAGGGCGAATCAAATTGCCATCGTCGGCGCTAACGGAGAGCTGATAGGGAAACGATCTTTCCCCCACCCGCATTCTCTTGCCGTTCTTGAGAGTGGCAAGATCGTCGTTGCCTCACCATATAAGGATAGCTTGCTGCACATTATCAATGCGGAGGGCGCGCTGCTGAACAGCTTTGGCAGGCTGAAAATGTTTGACCAAAGCAACACGGAACAAAACGCAGCGTTGAATAAGGGCAAGGTCGTTGTTGATGCGCAAGGGAGCATTTATTACGTGTCTCAACTGGCTCTCGTTCCCACCATCCAGAAGTTCAATAAAAGAGGGAAGCTGCTTTGGGAACGGGTGATAAACGGAGAAGCCGTAGATTTTCAGTTGGATATGGCCAACCGCTTCTTGCCCAAAAAATCTCCGGACATGGTTGGGAATATTCACATCATAACCTCGGCGACGATTGATGCGAAGACCAACAACCTGTGGATTAGTATGAATGGCTCGGCCCGCATGGGGGTGGTCTATGAATATGACTCGGCGGGGAATAAGCTCAGGGAGTTCTCCTTTGTCTCTGACGCCGGAGAACAAATAACCGCGATAAGACATATCGTTGTGGCGACGCCATGGGTATACCTCTTTTCCCACAACGACATCTACCGTTTCAAAACGGATAGCACCTTGCCGCCGGACGTTGTAATTATCAAGGTTGACTGTGGAACGGATATCGGCTGGCCGACGTGTAAGACCAATTGTAATACCTCGTCCCAGGATGATGATCAGGATTGCACGGCGGCGTTGAAGGCCAGTATTAATGAGGGCTGTTGTATCGTCAAGGCGGCCAATTGTAGTTCAACCCAAACGGATTGCAGTCTCAGTGTGACCCTTTGCAATTCAACGACCGGGAATTCATCACATAGCACTGAACTGGCCTGTTCGAGTGGCGGCGGCGGCGGCGGCGGCGGCGGGTGTGAGTTTAGCGCCTGTGACACCGGGCTCCATTGGGACTCTGGTCAATGTTGCTGTGCTGACGGCGGTGGTACTTGTCTATCGCCCATTCTAGTTGATGTCGCGGGCAATGGCTTTAATCTCACGGACGCAAGCGGCGGCGTTAATTTTGACTTGAACGCCGATGGCATTGCTGAACACCTCTCGTGGACATCGGCCAGTTCTGACGACGCCTTCCTGGCGCTCGACCGTAACAATAATGGCACGATAGACAATGGCACGGAGCTGTTCGGCAGTTTCACCCCGCAGCCGCCATCACCTGCTCGGAACGGCTTTCTTGCGCTGGCTGAGTTCGATAAGCCGGCAAACGGCGGCAACAATGATGGACAGATAGATGAGCATGATGCCGTCTTTGCGTCATTGCGACTGTGGCGCGATTCAAATCACAACGGCATCTCAGAAACCGGCGAGCTTTACACCTTGGCATCGCTCGGGCTGAAATCGATTGACCTTGATTACAAGGAATCCAAGCGCACGGACCAGTACGGTAATCGTTTCAGGTACCGCGCTAAAGTAAAAGATGCGCAAGGCGCGCAACTGGGCAGATGGGCGTGGGATGTCTATCTGGTCCGCTCACACTGAGACAAGAACATGGAACTGCGAAAGCCGCCAGTTGATCTCCTGAGATTGACTGGCGGCTTTGCGTTAGTCCTTCTTGGATTTGCAGAGCAGTGGTTTCTGCGCAGGGGCCGCTTGATCGTAGAAAGCCAGCACACGCCTGGCCATCTCGATGACTTTGTCGCGCAATGACAGGGGCGCGATCACTTCGACTTGCGGGCCGAAGCTCAAGGCATATTCAACTGCCATCTCTTCCACATCAAAACGTACGCGAACCTCTGACCAGCCTTCACGGTCGGGCGCGCATGTCTGCTCGATGCGCGCGAAGCGGCCCGCGAAATTCAGGCGCGGCAAGACCGCCGGCGCGACTCGCAGCGTCGCTTGATAACGCGGCAGGCTGGCTTTGAAGCTTGCCGTAGACGACGCCCAGAACCTCGCCAGGTCGAAGCCTTTCGGACGCGAGCACGCTTGATCCAACAGCGTCGCTTTGGCTATGCGCGAGACGCGGTAGCTGCGTGGCTCACCTTCAACTGCCGCGACCAGATACCACACGCTGCCTTTGGCGACCAGTCCCAGCGGATCAACCGTGCGCTCGGCGGCTTCGCATTGCGGGCCGCGCTCGTAAAGAAAGCGGAGCTTGCGCTCTTGCCAGATGGCTTGCTGGATGAGAGGCAGGCAGGCAGCCGTTTCGTCGGCGCGATTCCATCCCGTCAAATCGATGTGTATGCGCTGACGCGCGTACTCGGCGGCGTCGCGGTGCGCTGCCGGCAGCGCCGCCGCCAGCTTAATCAACGCCGCGTCCGACGCTTTGCCAAGGCCGAGGTCGGCCAGCACGCGCGCCGGCTGCATCAGCAAGAGCGCTTGCGACTCGTCTTTGTTCAGCCCCGTCAGGTTGGTGCGGTATTCTTCGATGAGCGACCAGCCGCCATTACTTCCACGCTCGGCGATGACGGGAACGCCCGCCATCGAGAGCGCTTCCATATCGCGGTGAATCGTGCGCTCGCTCACTTCGAGACGTGCGGCCAGTTCGCGCGCCGTCACGCGCCGATGAACCTGTAGCAACAATAGAATCGAAAGCAGCCGATCCGCGCGCATCGCTCTCACCTCTTCTCATCATCCAACATTGCGCCAAACTTTATCACAGAAATATGACGGCGGATGTCAGGTTTGCTGGCGCAGACTCTTTTGTGTAAATGGCAAGTGACGATTCAAATAGTGAAAGGAGTTGCGTATGCGTTACGGGATCATCATCTCACTGAGCAACGTGCGTGATCTGGTTGATGCGGCGTGCGACGCAGAGGCCGCCGGCTGGGACGGCGTCTTTGTCGCCGACGCGCTCGCCATCGGCACGGACAAGTTTCCTGATATGCCTTGGTTCGATCCGTGGGTGGCGCTCGCCGCCATCGCCGCGCGCACCGAGCGCATACGCATCGGCACGTTATTGACGCCGCCGTCGCGCCGCCGACCGTGGAAGTTGGCGCGCGAAGTGGCGACGCTCGATCAACTGTCGAATGGCCGGATGATCTTATCGGCGGGACTGGGCGCGGCGGAACACGACGGCGGCTTTTTCAAAGTCGGCGAGGCGATGGATTTGAAAACCCGCGCGCAGTTGCTCGACGAGAGTTTGGACATTCTCGCCGGACTCTGGAGCGGCAAGCCTTTCAGCTATGCCGGCCAGCATTATCACATCGACCGTATGTCGATGTTGCCGCCGCCCGTGCAGCAACCGCGTGTGCCGATGTGGGTCGTCGGCGTGTGGCCGAAAGAAAAATCTATGCAGCGCGCCTTGAAGTGGGATGGATTGATTGCGCAACGCTATGGCGCGTCGCCTTCCGATGGTCGATTGACGCCGGATGAAGTCCGCACGATCAAGGCTTACGTTGACGAGCATCGTCAGGCGGCGACGCCGTTCGACATACTTTCGGGCGGCTCGACGCTCGGCAAGAGCCGCAAGCGGGCGAAGGAGATGGTTCGCTCTTACATCGAAGCCGGCGCGACGTGGTGGGTTGAAGAGAACTGGGCGAGTGAAGAGAAGCTGCGCGCTCACGTCCGACAGGGGCCGCCGCGTGTTGAGTGAGTTAAATAATCGGGCTTACTTGACGACGATGGCGTGTTCGCCGCGCGCCGTCACGCGCCCGATCACGCTTGCGTCCGCGTAGGTCTCGCGCAATCGCGCCAGCATCGCATCGGCGCGTGTCGCGTCAATGGCGATGAGCATACCGCCGGCGGTCTGTGGATCGAACAACAGGCTCGCCATCGGTTTGCTGAGCGTCTCGCTCAACTGAACGCTGTCGCCGACGTAGCGACGATTCGTGCGGTCGCCGCTGGTGAGCAATCCCTTCTCGGCCAATTCGTAAGCGCCCGCGATCAGCGGCACGCGCTCGGCATCGATTTCTAACGTAATCTGGCTTCCATTTGCCATCTCCCACGCGTGGCCGAGCAGGCCGAAGCCCGTAACATCAGTCGCGCCGCGCACGTCGAACTCGCGCATCACATCGGCGGCGCGACGCCCCGCAAGCAACATCGTTGCGAGTGACGCGGCGGCCACCTCCTTTGACGCTTTTTCAAACTTGATGCCGGTCGAGATAACGCCTGTGCCGATAGGCTTGGTTAATACAAGAACGTCGCCGGCGTGCGCGCCGCGATTGGTCATCACTCGCGCCGGGTCAATCGTGCCGGTCACGGCATAGCCGAACATGATTTGCGCGTTATCGACGCTGTGACCGCCGAGCAAGGCGACGCCGTTTTCGGTCAGCACGTCCAAGCCGCCGCGCATAATGTCAGAGAGAATCTGAAAGTCCACGCCTTTTTTCGGAAAGCAGGTAACGGCCAGCGCCGTGATCGGCGTGCCGCCCATTGCCCACACGTCGTTGATGGAGTTGAGCGCGGCGATGCGACCGTAATCGTACGGGTCGTCTACGATGGGCGTGAAGAAATCGACGGTCTGCACAAGGGCCAGATCGTCGCGCACAAGGTAGACTCCGGCGTCGTCGGCAGTCTCAATGCCGACCAGCACGTTCGCAGATTGTGGAATCCGTAGCCCGCTCAGAACCTGAGCCAGCTCGCTTGGCGCGAGTTTAGCCGCTCAACCCGCGCACGAAACCATCTCAGTCAATCGCATAAGCTCTCCTTCAAGCATTGCCTCTTCATCACGCTACACCTGCATTGTAGAAACAATTCGCCCTGTATGCCACCGTAGCGGCCAATTACTGACGCGCAGGTTGACAGGCAGTAGTAGCGCGGCGCGCACGGCCTACGCGACACTGATCGCCTGCTTCGCACGCAAACTCGTTCCTCTCAGACTCAATTGTCGAACGTCGGTTCATCGGTGCTGTGGCGAACTGCCGCGTCGTTGTGCGATTCTGTAGCTCGGACTTGCGCGGAGGAGTGAGCAATGGGAATGAAGGAAGCGCTGTGGCTGCCCGAAGATCAAGCGGCGCGGCTCGTCGAGATGATGAGCGATGCGCCCGGCGTCAAAAGCGCACCGCTGCGCCGCGACGTGCGTAACCTGGGCCGCTTGCTCGGCGACGTGCTCAAAGAACAGGCCGGCGACGCGCTGTTTGATCGCGTCGAGCATCTGCGATTGCTGGCCATCGAGCACCGCGAGCTACAAGAAGAGTCGAAGGCGCAAAGCAACCGCGCTGTCGTGGCCAATGCTGCATCAACCGAGATTCATCAAGCTAATCAACCGACCAGTCAACAGGCCGATCAACAAATAGAGCATCCGGCAGATCCTTATCAACTGATGGAACTGGCGCGGCAGTTCGTCGCCGAAGTCAGCGTTGAACAGGCGCACCAGTTGACCAAAGCCTTTGCCACTTATTTTGAGCTGACCAACCTCGCTGAAACTAACCATCGCAAACGCCGCCGTCGCGCCGCCGAAGTCTTGATTGATCGCCCGCCGCAGCCCGGCTCGATGCGCGGCACGTTCGCCAGAATGCGCGATGCCGGGCTGACGGTCGATGATGCATTGGCGCTGCTCGCTCAAATCAAAGTCATCCCGGTCTTCACCGCGCACCCGACGGAAGTCGCGCGCCGCACCGTCTTGTTCAAACGCCAGCGCATCACCGCCGAGCTGGAACGCTTGGATCAACTGCCGCTGCCTTACAGCGAAGCCTTGCGCGCACAGACCAGCATCGCCGCCGCCATCACGGCGATGTGGGAGTCCGACGAAGTGCGACGCCGCAAGCCGATGGTGCGCGACGAGATTAAGATGGGCCTCGATTATTATCCTTCGGTGTTGATCGCCACGCTGCCGAACCTTTATGACGAGATCAGTGACGCGCTCGGCTATGCGTACGGCGTCGAGGTCAGCGCCCGCGAGCTACCGTTGATGGTCGAATTCGGCTCGTGGATTGGCGGCGACCGCGACGGCAATCCTTTCGTCACGCCCGACGCGACCAGCGCCGCGCTTGAGATGGCGCGCGGCGTCATCCTCGATCACTACATCAACGCGACGCGCGAGTTGATCCGCCAGCTCAGCCCCTCGGATATGCAGACGGCGGCGTCACGCGAATTGATCAACGCGCTCGACGCCTACGCCGCGCGCATCTCGCCCGATGATCCGAGCGCAGCGTTACGGGCGAAGGATGAAATCTATCGTCGCTTTCTCGTCTTCGTCCTGCATCGATTGCTGCACGCCCGCGAGCGCCCGCAACATGCTGACGCCTACAAAGCCGCGCGCGAGTTCTGCGAAGACCTGCGCTTGATGCGCGACAGCCTCGCCGCAAATCGAGGCGAGCGGCTGGCCGCGCAACTGCTTGACCCGCTGATCCGTCAGGCCGAGACGTTCGGCTTTCATCTGCACACGCTCGACATACGCCAGCACGCGCGGGTTCACGCGCAAGCCGTGCGCGAGCTATCGCGCGGGGCCGAAATTCAAAATGCGGCTAACATTACATTGCCCATTGCGCCATCAGAAGAGACGGCTGTGCTGGTTGACGCGTTGCGTCGCGTTGCCGCGTTAAAGCGCAGCTATCCGCCGCAAGCGATTCAGAGCTACGTCATCAGCGGCGCGCGGTCGGTTGAAGATGTGTTATCGGTGGCGTGGCTCGCCGAGGTGGCCGGCATACGGGTCGCGGCGTCGGGCGATGATCCGGGCCTGATGCCCGTGCCGTTGTTTGAATCCATCGAAGACCTGCGTCACTGCCCTGAGGTTTGCCGGGCATTGTGGACGAATCAAGATTACGCCCGCTTGCTCGATTCGTGGGGCCGCCGTCAGGAAGTGATGCTCGGCTACAGCGACTCGAACAAAGACGGCGGGATGCTGACAAGCACTTGGGAGATTTACAAAGCGCACCGCGCGCTGCATCAGATCGCCGCCGAGTGCAACGTTCACCTGCGACTCTTTCACGGTCGCGGCGGCACGGTTGGTCGCGGCGGCGGGCCTACGCATCGCGCCATCATCGCGCAGCCGGCGGGCGCGTTCAGCGGTGAGTTGCGAATCACCGAACAGGGCGAGGTGTTGAATTGGAAATATGCCGACACAGTACTGGCCGAGCGCAATCTTGAGTTGATGATTGCGGCGGCGCTCGAAGCATTAGCGCGGCCTGGCAGCGCTCGTGTTGACGAAAGCGAATGGGAAGCGGCGCTGGAAGAGATGAGCCGCGACGCGTTCGCTTTTTACCGCGAGCGCATCGCCGAGAACGCGGAGGTGCTGACCTACTTCGAGCAGGCGACGCCAGTGCTTGAGTTTGATGAAGTGAAGATCGGCTCGCGTCCGGCGCGGCGCAGCAGTCGGCGCGGCATCGAAGACCTGCGCGCCATCCCTTGGGTCTTCGGCTGGATGCAGAGCCGTCACGTGTTGCCGGCGTGGTTCGGCGTCGGCTGGGCGCTTGAGCGATTCGCCGCGCGCGGCGAACGCGAAGCGCGCTTGCTCGAAACGATGATGGACGAGTTCCCGATGTTCGCCGACCTGATCCGCAACATCGAGATCGGCATGGCCAAAGCCGACCTGACCATCGCGCGATTATACGCCGGCCTTGTTGAAGACGCCCGCTTGCGCGAGCGCGTCTTTCAAATGATCGCCGAAGAGTTCGACCGCACACATCAGATAGTCTTGCGCGTCCGCCGCCAGTCGCACCTGCTTGAGAACAACACGGTGCTGGCGCGCTCGATACGGCTACGCAACCCCTACGTTGACCCGATGAGCTTGATTCAGGTAGACCTCTTGCGGCGCAAGCGCGGCGGCGACGCGAGCGAAGAGTTGAATTATGCGCTCGCCGCGACCATCAACGGCATCGCCGCCGGATTGCGCAACACGGGATGAGGCGTGAAGAGGGAGAGCCTGCGCTCAAGGGGCAATCTTCGTAGCCGGGTCGCTCCAACCGCTCTGACCGTTGGAACTGACGGCGGCGACGCGGAACCAGTGCTTCGCGCCGCGCGTCAACCCGCTGGCGACCGCCGACGACGTGACGACCACCGCAAGCCCTGAAAGGGCGCAATAACCGATCACCTAGTGCGCCCTTTCAGGGCTTGGCGGTTAGCCCTGCTGCTCACCCAGGGCGATGCCCTGGGCTGTCGAATCGCGCCCTTTCAGGGCTTTCTTTGGCTTTTCAGACACGCTCTAAGAAAGAGTTGGAATACTTGGCCGAGCGCGTGAAGAAGTTGCAGAGGCTGACCAGGGCGATTTGCAAAGAACGAATCGCCGGCTATGCATAAAGGCGTCGTCCCGGCTCCCGCGCATCATCACGCTCCCCCATATCACTTGTCACTCATCACTCGTCACCCTAGAATCAATTCTTTTACGAGAGCACCGGAATCATTAAGGGAGATCAAGCCATGTCAGCGCCTCGCAAGTTAGCCATACTGGTCGGCGGCGGGCCAGCGCCCGGTATCAACGCCGTCATCTCTGCTGCCGTCATCGAAGCCATCAACGAAGGCTTCGAGGTCGTCGGCGTTCAGGAGGGCTTCAAACACCTGATCCGCGAAGACCCGTCGAAAATGCGCCCGCTCAAGATCGAAGACGTGTCGCGCATTCATCTGTCCGGCGGTTCCGTGCTCGGCACGGCGCGCGACAACCCGACCAAATCCGACAAGGCCATCAACTCGGTCATCAAGACGCTGACTTCCGCAGGCGTCACTCACCTCGTCACTATCGGTGGCGACGACACCGCGCTGTCGTCGAGCACCGTCTACGAAAAATCAGGGGGCCGCATTCATACGGTCCACGTCCCGAAGACGATTGATAACGACCTGCCGCTGCCGCCTCACATCCCGACCTTCGGCTACCAGACGGCGCGGCACGTCGGCGTCGAACTGGTGCGCAACCTGATGGAAGATGCGCGCTCGACCAAGCGCTGGTATCTGGTCGTGGCGATGGGGCGCAAGGCCGGCCACCTCGCGCTCGGCATCGGCAAAGCGTCGGGCGCGACCCTGACCGTCATCGGTGAAGAGTTCGCTGAAGAGACTGTGCCCTTCGCAGCCATCTGCGACATCGTCGAAGGCTCGATCATCAAGCGGCGCGCGATGAATCAACCTTACGGCGTCGCCATCCTCGCCGAAGGGCTGATCGAGAAGCTCGACTCGCAAGAGTTATCTGGATTACAAGAGGCCGAACGCGACGAGCACGGCCACATACGCTTCGCCGAGATTGACCTGGGCCGTATGGTGAAGGCGGAAGTGCAGAGCCGTTTCCAACAACGCGGCATACGGCTGACGATTACGAGCAAGAACATCGGCTACGAGCTGCGCTGCGCCGACCCGATCCCTTACGATGCGGCCTACTGCCGCGATCTCGGCTACAGCGCGATTCGCTACTTGCTGGCCGGCGGGTCGGGCGCGATGGTCAGCATACAGGGCGGGCGGCTGGTTCCGTTGGCCTTCTCTGACATACGCGAGCCGGCCACCGGCAAGACGCGCGTTCGCCTGGTAGACCCGACCCGCGAAGGCTACCGCGTCGCCCGCGAATATATGATCCGGCTGACGCCGCAAGACTTTCATAATCCGGTCTGGGTCGAGAAGCTGGCGCTGGCCGCCAGCCTGACGACGGACGAATTGCGCGCCCGGTTCGGAGGCCACTGGCCACTGGCCACTGAGAATTGATATGGCTATTAAAAAGATCGGCATCATCGTAGGCGGCGGCCCTGCGCCGGGCATCAACGGCGTCATCGCCGCCGTGACCACCGAAGCGATCAACATCGGCTGCACCGTCGTCGGCTTTCACGATGGCTTTGAATGGCTCGCCGAGCGTTATACGGACGAGCAGCACGAGCTGACGATTGATGAAGTGTCGCGCATCCATCAGGATGGCGGCTCGTACCTCGGCACGTCGCGCACAGACATCACGCGCGACCGCCGCAGTCTCGAAAACGCCATCGCGGCGTTCAACAAGCTCGGCATTGACGCGCTGGTCTGCATCGGCGGCGATGATATGATTCGCAGCGCCGTCGCTATCGAACAAGAGACGGGTGGGGCGATTAAAGTCGTGCTCGTTCCCAAGAGCATCGATAACGACGTGTGGATGCCGCTGCCCGTGCCGACGCTCGGCCACGAGACGGCCCGTCACGTCGGCGTCGCGCTGGTGAAGAACTTAATGGAAGATGCGCGCACAACCATCCGTTGGTATTTCGGCGTGACGATGGGACGCCCGACCGGCCACCTGACGCTGGCCATCGGCAAGGCTGCCGGCGCGACTTGCACGATCATTCCCGAAGAGTTCCGCAAAGAGACGATCACGCTTGACGACATCTGCGACATCATCGAAGGCACGATCATCAAGCGACGCGCGTCGGGGCGCGACTTCGGCGTCGTGTTGATGGCCGAAGCATTGGTCGAACACTCAAGTCCCGCCGAGATCACTGAGCTGCAAGACGTAGACCGCGACGAGCAGGGCAACATGCGCGTCACCGAGATCGACCTTGGCCGCAAGGTGAAAGCGGAAGTGCAGGCGCGGCTCGAACGGCGCGGCATTAAGGCAACCCTCGTTGACAAGACCATCGGCTACGAGTTGCGCTGCGCCGCGCCGATTCCTTACGACGCCGAATACGCGCGCGACCTCGGCTACGCGGCGGTGAGCTATCTGAAGCAAGGCGGCTCTGGCGCAATGATCACGCTGCAAGGCGGCGAGGCCCAGGCCGTGCCATTCGCCGAGTTGATTGATCCGCAGACCAGTCGCGGTCGCCGCCGCGCCGTCGATGTTGACACCGAGAGCTATCAGGTGGCGCGCGATTACATGGTTCGCCTAGGGCCGAAGGATTTCGCCGACCCGGCGTGGCTCAAGCGACTGGCCGAGACTGCCGCGATGTCGGAAGAAGAGTTCAAAGCGAAGTTCGGTAAGTTCGCGCAAGGAAGATAATCCACGAAGGACACGAAGGACACTAAAGAGAGCACAAAGACTTCTTTGTGTCTCTTCGTGTCCTTCGTGGATGAATGCCTTTATTCGACATCATTCAACATCCGTTGACCGCAGAGCATTCGTAGAGAAGCTGTACCTTGATTTGGAGGACACATATGAAACGCATCGTGCTCACGCTCGCTCTCCTGTCGTTATCCACCTCGGTCTTCGCGCAGCACACCGGCCATACCACGGACGCCAGGCCGGTGACGCTGATGGATGGTTACGGCGAACTGCATCACCCGATCTCGACGCGCAACCCGGAAGCGCAACGCTTCTTCGATCAAGGCATGAAACTCGTCTATGCCTTCAATCATGAAGAGGCTGTGCGGTCGTTCCAACGTGCCGCCGCGCTCGACCCCGATTGCGCGATGGCTTACTGGGGCGTGGCGCTGGCGCTCGGTCCAAACATCAACCTCGACATTGATGCGGAACGCGAGAAGCTGGCTTACGACGCCATTCAAAAAGCGGTCGCGCTGGCGTCGAAGGTGACAGAGCCGGAGCGCGCTTACATCGCGGCGATGGCGCGACGTTACTCGAATGACTCGAAGGCCGATCTTAAGAAGCTTACCGTTGATTATAAGGACGCGATGGCCGATGTCGCCCGGCGTTACACGGACGACCCCGACGCGGCGACGCTTTATGCCGAAAGCATTATGCTGCTCCACCCGTGGCAATACTGGAGCGCCGACGGCAAGCCCGCCGCAGGCACGCTCGAACTCGTCGCCGTTTTGGAGAATGTTTTGAAACGTAACCCCGATCACATCGGCGCGAATCATTACTACATCCACGCCGTCGAAGCGTCGGCGCACCCGGAATGGGCGCTGCCGAGCGCGCAACGTTTGAAAGTGTTGACGCCCGCCGCCGGCCACCTCGTTCATATGCCCGCGCATATCGACATACGCACGGGCAACTACGAAGCCGCCGCCCGCGCTAACGTCTATGGCGCACAGGCCGACCGCGACTACATACAGATGGCCGGCGCGCAGAACATCTACTCAATGATGTACTACTCGCACAACCTGCACTTTCTGGCAGCCGCTAACTGTATGCAGGGCCACTTCCGCGAAGCGCAGCGCGCCGCCGCTCAGCTCGACGCGCACCTAAAGCAGTATTTGAATGCGCCGGGGATGGAAGCGATGACGCCGATGCTCGATGGCTTTTTGACGATGCCGACGGTGGTGTTGGTGCGCTTTTATAAATGGGACGAGGCGCTGGCTTCGCCTGAGCCGGATAAGCGATTGGTAGCGACCGGCGCGATGTGGCATTTCGGGCGCGGCCTGGCTTACGCGGCCAGCGGCAAGATCAGTGAGGCCGAGAACGAACAGAAGGCGTTTGCCGCGATGATCAAAACGATTCCTGCCGCCGCGCCTTATGGCATCAACACGGCGGCGAATGTTTTTAAGATTGCCGAGTTGATGTTTGCCGGCAAGATCGCGCTGGCGAAAGGTGACAGGAAAGCGGCGATAGAATTATTCGAGCGCGCCGTCAAAGCCGAAGACGCGCTGCGTTATGATGAGCCGGCGGGATGGCAGTTGCCTGTGCGCGAAGCCTTGGGCGGCGCGTTGCTCGCAAGCAATGATTACGCGGCGGCAGAGCAGGTCTTTCGCGCAGACCTTGAGCGTAACCCGCGCAGCGGGCGTTCGCTGTTCGGTTTGATGGAGAGCTTGAAAGGACAGGGCAAACAAGCCGCCGCCGCTTTCGTGCAGCAAGAGTTCGACGCGGCGTGGAAGAACGCCGAAGTGAAATTGCGCGCCGCCGATTTATGATTAGCGGCATCGCGTGAGAGATATAACCGCAGAGGACGCAGAGGGCGCAGAGGTATGTTTGATCTCTGCGTCCTTTGCGTCCTCTGCGGTAAATCATCGCCTCTAGCTTTGCTGACTAGAAGTGCCGTGAGTAACCTACCAGAAGGATGTAGTCCGCGAATGCGGCATCACCGTGGCGGTTATCCAGAATGTCGGGTACGCTGCGCGTGCGATTGCGGCGCAAGGCCACCGGCACGCTGAACGACCACGACTGCTTGCCTTTGCTCAGGATCAATCCCGGCTCAAGCGAGAGGGCATAACCGGGCCGCCGGAAGCCGTTGCTATCACCCATCAAGTCTCTCGACGGCACGCCTTCGCCGCGAATCCCCACCGTCCATGCGAGGCTGCGCACTTTTGGAAAAGGCGCGACTGCGCCGGCGCGGTAGAGGTATTGATCGGCCACCGACATAATGGCTTCTGACGGTCGCGCGCGGCCCGTCTGCACGCCATTCGTGCCGCGCGGATTGGCGAGGTAAACACCCGACGCAAACAGCCGCATGCTCTTGATCGCTTTGTAAGCCTGGAACTCGGCGATCAATCCGAAGCCGCCGTCGCCGGGCTGTATCGATTGATCAATGACGCGCGTCACCGGCCCCGTCGGCGTGTTGATGGTATCGGTCACGTCATAGCGGCCCGTGGGCAGCTTGATGCCAAAGCCGACGGCGATGTTCTGCCTTGATTCGCTGGGACTACGGAACAGCCACTTGCGCGCGACGATGCTGATGTCGCCGATGCCATAGCCGTGCGACACCTGATCCGGCGTGCGCTGGCTGTAGCGCTTGGCGAAAAAAATCGGCACGCTCAACGAGAGGCTGAGTTGATTATTGACCTCATAGGTTCCGGCGAAATCGAAGATGTGAATCCGGTTGTTGACTTCAGTGCCTTGCTCGGCGCGTTCTACTTGCTCTTCCGTGCCGATGAAGTGGCGGTGGGAATGTTGATAACGATAGCCGACCGAGAGTTGAAAACGACGTGGACTCAACCACGACTCTCCCGACGTGCTGATTTCTTCTCTGGGAATTTGCGGGCCAATCACGGGCACGCTTTGACGTGCGGCCACTCAGCCCTGCGCCCAGGCATTCTGGCCGGGCAATAAGAACCACGTCAGCAGAGCCAACCCGGTCAGCAGCAAACGCCTTGCTTGAGCGCGAAATGGTCGTAGCTTCATTTGCCTCCTCTTTTCGTTTTTATCTAGCTTGATTTGAGACTGCCGGGAGAGAGCACCAACCCGGCTTTGTGATGACGCAGCAAAGCATAACTGACGCGGTAGATGCTGTCATTAAACCAGCGGCTGAGTCCTGCCTAGAACTTTTGATATAGAGTCGGCTACTCCAGTCTGCCTGCTGGCATCAATGGTCGCGCGATGAATCGTGGCGCTCGTGCTAAGATGGCGGTGAATGAAAGTCTCGCTATTCATCACCTGTCTGATCGATCAACTCTTTCCGCAAGTGGGCGTGAGCCTTGTCGAAGTGCTCAAGCGGCTCGATGTCGAGGTGACGTTTCCCGAAGCGCAGACCTGCTGCGGCCAGCCCGCTTTTAACAGCGGCTATCGCACGCCGGCGCGCGAGCTGGCTGAACGGTTCATCGACATCTTCGACGGCAGCGACTATGTCGTCGCGCCTTCGGGATCGTGCACGAGCATGGTCAAGGTTTTTTATGAAGAGCTTTTTGAAGACGACGCGGCAAAGCGCGAGCGAGCGCGACAGCTTGCGGCGCGCACTTACGAGTTCAGCGAGTTTCTGGTCAACGTCTTAAAAGTCGAAGACGTGGGCGCGCAGTTTCGCGGGCGCGTGGCGCTGCACCAGTCCTGTCACTTGCTGCGCGAGTTGAACGTGCGCAGCGAGCCGCTCAAATTGCTGCGCGCCGTGCGCGGCATCGAACTGGTCGAGCTTGAGCGCGCCGACGTGTGTTGCGGGTTCGGCGGTCTGTTTGCGATCAAGTACCCGCAGATTTCCGGCAGCATCCTGCAAGAAAAGATCGATTGCATTAAGCGCAGCGGAGCGGATGTGATCGTCGCTAGCGATATGGGCTGCCTGATGCACATCAACGGCGGACTCACTCGCCAGCGCATCCCCGTCCGCACGCTGCACATCGCCGAACTGTTGGCCGGCATCACTCCGCTTTGATATGGCCCCACCCTTTCCTTGTCGGCGCAAGCATCAAGCGACTTAAATCACTTTGCGCATCCGCAGGGCGATTCATATACTTCCGGCGCAAATTCCTCGTTCAAGGAGATGAACGAATGATGCGCCTACCTCAACCGCATCGAAGGATCGCCGAGCAGCTCTAAAGGCTAGAAGTGGCGACGGGCCTCTAGAGCCTGACTTGTAGCCTGCGTTACCGTTGCTCGATCTGCTTGAGCAACTCGCGCACTGCCGCGTCGAGTTGTGAATCGCGGCCCGTCAGGCTTTCGCCGATGGGGCGCGTCACCGTTACGTCAACCGGGCGCGGGTTGAGTTCCATCAATGTGCCGTCGCTGGCGGTGATCTTGATGAACGGGATGCGCAAGGATGAGCCGTCAATCAAGCTCGCGCTCGACGTGTAGATGATCCAGCCGGCGGTCGGCTCGCCCACGACCTTGCCGAGCTTCAGGGCGCGATAACCTTCGGTGAAGTCTTCGGCGTCCGATAGCGAATGTTGATTCGTCACCAGGATGGTCGGCGCTTCGAGCGCGCGCTGACCGAGCGCCGTGCGCGCCGGCGTCGAAGGCAGGCCGCGCGGCGTCATCGTCAGGTAAGGCCGCCGCGCGAACACGTCGAGCGCATACGCGTTGACGAAGCCGCCGTTGTTGTTGCGCACGTCGATGACGACGCCTTCGCGCGAATGATTCTCGACATCGAGGTCAACGTAAAGCTGCGCCAGCGACGCTTCGCCCATATCGACCATATGAACATAGCCGAGCCGGCCTTTGCTGATGCGCGCCACGTAAGCCCGCTGCTCTTCGACCCAGTTGCGATAGAGCAGAGCTTTCTCTGTAGCCAGACTTACAGGCCGCACGGCGACCTCGCGGCGGCTCGCGCCGTCGGCGGACGCTGCAACCGTGAGCGCAACGCGACGGTTGATCTTAAAGCTCAACAATTCGTCGAGATTGATGTGCGCGCCCGTCGCCGCGCCGTCCACCGCCAGCAGGTATTCGCCCGGCTTGATGGCGGCCAGCGCCGCAGGGCTGAGCGGCAAGACGCTGGTGATGCGCAGCCGCCCGCTCGCTTCGTATTCGGCGCGGTCGAAGGTTAAGCCCGTGCGCCCGCTCGGCGTGACTTGCGCGGCGGTGAACGGCCCGCCGACGCCCGAATGCGAAGCATTCAATTCGCCGACCATAAGGTTCAGCAAGCGGCGCATCTCTTCGGGCGTGCGCGCGCCGGCAATGCGCGGCTCGTAAGCGACGCGCACGGCATCCCAATCGACGCCGTGAAAATTCGCATCGTAAAAATTGTCGCGCAAGTAGGTCCACGCCTGCCGGAAGGCTTCCATCTTTTCGCGCGCGAAATCCACGTCCATCTCGGCAGTCACCGCGAGCGGGCGTACCTGCCGCGATTCAATGGTGACGACGTTGATGCCTCCCTGCTCGATGAAGAAGACTTCTTTGCCGTCGGGCGTGAACTGTGCGCTGCGTTTGAAGCCGGCGGTCGAGGTTAGCTGGCGGGCCACCGCCGGCTCCCTGGCCAGTTCGTCTAATGAATAGGTGTAGAGGTTGCGCTGGCTGGCCGCGTCGGCGATCACCAGCAGCGTCTTGCCGTCTGGGCTGATCGTTTGCGAATCAACGTCAACGCCGATGGGCAATAGCTGTAGCCGCCGGCGTATGTCATCAAAGACGACCTCAACCATCGTTGTCGGCTTCTTCTCGTCTGTTGTAGCCGAGGCTACATTCGGTTCACGCGGCGGCTCGGTGTTGGCGGGCCGCGTCTCTTGCGGCGCGCGGTTAGGCGGGCGCGGCGCTTCTTCTTTGAAGAGGTCGCGGAAGAGGTCTTCGCGGAAGCGCGGCGTGCGCGGCACCAGATCAACGCGGGCGACGCGGAACTCTTCAGTGCGTTGTCCCGTGTCAAAGAGCAGGAACGTGCCGTCTGGACTCCACGTCACTGAGCCGCCTTGAGCGTTGGCCAGAAAGCTCACGGGGCGCGCTTCGCCTCCCGCCGCCGGCACGATCTGGACGTTGCGAAAGAGCTTGCCGCTCAAGGTCAGGAAAGCGAGCCAGCGCCCATCGGGCGACCACGCGAACGGGCGCTCGACGATGAACGGCTGGCGCTCGAAGCTGCCGGTAGCGACGGCGCGCTCCTGTTTCGATTGCAGGTCGAAGACGCGCAACTCGCGGGCATCGCGCACAAAAGCGAGTTGCTTGCCGTCCGGCGAATGGCGCGGCGTCGTCTCGGCTGCCGCGCCGCTGGTCAGTTGCGTTTCGGCGTTGGTGGTGAAGTCATAGAGGAAGAGGTGCGGCGTGCCTTCGCGGTTCGAGACGTAAACGATGCGGCGGCTGTCGGGCGACCAGTTGATCTGCGATTCGACCGCGACGGTGTTGGTGATGCGCGCCGCATCGCCGCCGTCTTTGGTCGAGGCGGCGAAGATTTCGCCGTGTGTGATGAAGGCTACTTTCTTTCCGTCAGGTGAAAGCTCCATTTCTTGAACCTGGCTCGTCAGCGTCAGCCGCTCGGTGGCTGGTCCTGCGGGCAGGCCGCGCCGCGTAATCTTAATCTCGCTCGCTTGATTGTTTGACGTGTCGAGCTTCCAGATACTGAAGTCGCGCTCGAAGACGATGACGCGCCCGTCGTAAGAGATGTTCGGCCAGAGCACGCGCCCGTCCTTGAACCGCGTAATCGGCTTGGCTTGACCACCGGGCGCGCGGCTCCAGAGGTTCTGCGCGCCATTGCGGTCAGAGACATAATAGATGGTGCGCCCGTCGCCGCCCCACATCGGCCACATATTCTTGCCGCCGCTCTCGCTCAGTTGTTCGTAAGCGGGCGGCGTAGTGTCGCGCATCAGCCAGACTTCGCACTCGTCGAGGTGGGAATGACCTTTGCGCCACCACTGCGATGAAGCGATGCCGCGCGCCGTGAAGGCCAGTTGTGTGCCGTCGGGCGAAGGCGCGGCCCAGAACTCGTTGACGTAACGGTCGGCGCTCACCTGCATCGGCGTGCCGCCTTCGACGCTGACGCGATAGATGTCATTCATGCCGGCGATGTCGTGGCCGGTCGAAGAGAAGTAGAGCCAGCGCCCGTCGCGCGACCACGCGTCGAGCTGGTCGGTCGCTTCGTCAAAGGTCAGGCGGCGCAATTCACCTGTGTCGAGCGTCAGCACGTAAATGTCGCCATTGCCCGTGCGCGTCGAGACGAAGGCGAGCCGTTTGCCATCCGGCGAGTAGAGCGGGCGCGATTCCATCGCCGCGTGCGACACCAGCAAGCGCGCCTCGCCGCCGTTTATGGGAGCCGTCCAGATGTCGCCGCCTGACACAAAGGCGATTTCGGAGCGGTCGGGCGACACCGCCGGCTCGCTGAAGTATGCGAGCGCTTCACGCGCCGTCGTCTGTGCGGCAGGTGATTGGGTGGCGAAGGCCGCCGCGATATTAGCGAGCGCCAGCCCTAGCGCAAGAATAAAGCTGAAGAGTCTTTTCAAGCGTCCCACGAAGCCTCCGTGATGAAGAATCCGATTGAAGCAACCCGCGCCGCCGGGCACAAGAATGCGCTTTGGGTAATTGAATGTGGCTAATGAATCTGCAACGGAAAAGAGTAAATACGTTGTTGCCGGAGTTGGCAAGTGCGCGGCTACAAAACTTGACAAGCTGACGCGGGCGACGGTAAATTGAGAGCAATGCTGGGAGGTCGTTCAACGGTAGGACCGCAGACTCTGGATCTGCTTATCGGGGTTCGAATCCCTGCCTCCCAGCCAATTTTTTCAAAATAGTTTAGAGTTCTCATAATCCCTTCCTCTCCTACTTTGTGTGACTGGAGTGTGACTGACCCCCGAAAATCGCGTTGGCAATCTTCAGAGAAGCATTTTGTTGTAAGGTGGCTGTAACGTGCGAATAAATATCGAGTGTGAGCATGACGCTGGAATGTCCGAGCCGGTCGGCGACGACCTTCGGATGCGTTCCCGTCTCCAGCAAAACGGTCGCGCACAATTCGTTGTACACGTTCTGGATGTCGAGCGGGGGAAGTTCGCACAGACGGAAGCCGCCAAGTGAGGGTCGGATATAGCGGCTGAGATTTTCCGTGTAGTGCTCGTGCGTGTTCGCGGCGACCTTGCCTTGCTCTTTGTGGTTCAACCATTGGTCGAGGTATTCATTTTATAATCTACGTCGCCACGCTAATCACTTGCGACCCTTGCGCGCTCGCTATCCGCGCTTGCAGCAGAGGCGCGAACAAGCAGCCATTGAAACTCATCTCGCGGCAGTAACGCGACAGCGCATCTTCGAGCGACGGCATCAAGTCGCCGCGCTCGCTAGCCATAACGCTGTATCGCGGGCGCGGCGCGATGAAGCCGAGTGCAGAGGCCGAGCGCGGTTCTACCGCTTCGCCGCTGATCCCTGCAAACGACGCCGCCAGTCGCGCCAGGTCGGCCCAACTGATCCCACCGGCGTTCGCCAGGTGCCAGATGCCGCGTTCGCCATCAATCAACAAGTCGAGACTCGCGCTGACCAGATCGGGCACATAAGTCGGCGACACGAACAGATCATCAGCGGCGATAAACCGCTGTCCTTCGCCGAGCGCACGCAATGCCAGCGTCACGAAGTTGTATTCATCCCACGGGCCGAAAAATGCGCTCGTGCGAATCACCAGCGCCGATGGCAGAGATTGCAAAACGTCGGCTTCAGCCTGCGCCTTGCTCACGCCGTAGACGTTCAGCGGCGCGCGGGTGTCGCTCTCCAGGTAAGGCGTCGCTCGCTCGCCGTCGAAGACAAGGTCGGATGAAAAAGTAACTAGCCTTACACCGCGCGCGGCGCATTCAGCGGCGAGCAGGGCCGGGCCTTCAGCGTTCTCGCGCATACACCGCGCCGCGTCGTTTTCAGCGTCGTCTACGCGCACGTAGCCGGCTGTGTTGATTACGGCCCAAGGCTTGATGCGTGACAAGGCCGCCCGCACCGAACGCGGATTGGCGATGTCCATCTCGCGGCGCGTCAGCAGGTGATACTTCAACCCGCGCGCCGCGCACACTCGCGCAAAGGCTCGGCCCAGTGTTCCTGTCGCGCCGGTGATTAAGATCGGGCGCGGCGTCTTTGTATGCCATATCACTTTTTCATTTCGCTTGCGCACGGCCTGAGCGGGAGTGACCGGCGGATAGATCAATCGCTCTGCGCGCCGCCACCATCCCGACGAATCTAACACCGCGTGATCGTGATCGCGCCCCGCCGCGAGATCACGAATAAGATGAGCCAGCGCGGTCGGGCGCGGACGCGGCGCACGCAGATCGAAAGCGGCTGGCTCGTAATGATCGCTGCGGCGCGTCAGCAGGGAGTTCCAATCGAAACTGCCGAGCAAAGCCCACGCAGTGACGGCGCGCACATCAACGCCTTTGTCGCGCAACCGCTGCGCCGCGTCCCAGACTTCGCCGAACCAGCGCAGTTGTTCTTCACGCGTGCAGCCCAGGTGAGCTTCGGTGACGGCAATCGGCGTTCGATAACGCTGCCACGCCTCGCGCAATAGAGTTTGCGGCCCGGCGATGCCTTCGCCGCAGACCCGCACGGCTTCAACGTCTGCGTAAGCGTGATGCCCGTTGCTGCCGTGCAGCGATTCGGGATAACGGTCGAGGCGCTCGTCGAGAAAACGCTCGCTGGTCAGGTAGTGGTTGATGCCTATGATGTCGGGCGCGCACGGGTTGTCGAGAAACCAGCGCAATTCGTCTTCGTTGACGCCGACCCAGCGCAGGTAATCCCACGCCGAGTGGCCCTGGCCGACGCGCCCGCCCATTAGATCGAAGCTGAGCCAGCGGCGCTCGTTCTCGAACTCGGCTTGATAAGCAAGCAGCGGCGTGCTGTAAGTCTTGCCGAGGTCTTCGGTTTGCACCAGCCGCGCCGCCGGGTTGATCTTACGAATCGCCCGCATTGCGAGTGCCGTCGCGCGGCACTCATTCAGCAACGCTTGAGCGAAGGTCAGGTCATCGCGGCCATGCGGATACCAGTGGCCATAGAGTCCGCTGAATCGCGCCGTCGTCAGCGGCTCGTTGATCGGTGTGTAATCTTCGACCCACTCGTATCGTTCAGCGACGGCTCTCGCATAATCTGTAAACTGGGTTACAAAATCTGGATCAACCAGGCTCGTGTGGCGCGGCCCGCTGCCGTGATGCAACAGTCCCACGATAGGCTTAATGCTCAACTCGCGCAGCCGCGTCAGCCGCGCGTCGGCCCACGACCAGTCGGCTCGCTCAATCCCTGCGGGCGCGGTGCGCTCCCACAGCACCGGGTAGCGCACGGTGCGTACGCCGAGCGCGGCGATCAAGTCGAGGTCGCTTGCGCGCTCGGCGTGGCCATTGCGCTCAAGCTGATCGAAGTAACAATCGCCGACACGGTTCACCGTACATTCGATGCCCGCCCATAACTCTAGCGGCGAGGCGTCTGCTGATCTCTGACTCATACATATCCCTCAATTGCGACGCGGCGACACGGCGAGAGGAAGAAACGACGCGGGGATGCGGCGACGCGGCGACGCGGCGAAAAGACATAGCAACGAGCCTCTTCTCTTTCCCCGCGTCGCCGTGTCGCCGCGTCGCTCTTTCCTCGTATCGCCGCGTCGTCTTCCGTTCAGTCCTGTCCGCCGTCGGGCGAGAAGGACAGGCTCAGGTCGAGAATCTGACCTTCAATCGGGCTGGTGTTGTGCCACTCTTTGACGAGCCGGCGGTAGGCTTCGCCCACAGGTCGAATTTTGCGGTCGAGGTCGAAGAGGCCGAGCGGATTGACGCGCCCGTTCTCTTCGCACAGCAGCGTGTCCCAATCGATCTGATCGATCAGGCTGTACCACGTGAAGCCGATGATGGGCACGCCGTCCTGCCGCAGCCGCATCATGTTCGCCCACTGCTTCCACAGCCAGCCGGGCGCGAGCTGCTCGTCCTTCATATTCGTCTCGGTGTGCATGACCGGCAGGTGGTAACGGTCGAAGTACTGCTTGGTGATGACGTAGTAGCCGAAGATTTCGCCCGACGCCGTGAACGCCTTATTGCCCGCCGGCACCAGATGCTCGTTGGTATCGTAATAATCATTACCCATCACGCAGTAACGCTTGACGGCCTTGCCGCGTCGCAGAAACCAGTGATACTCCTCGCGCGACATGCCGCTGTCCATCAGGTACTCGTACATCACGCCGCGCACGTCGCGTCCATAACAGAGGTCGAGCGAAAGAAAGCGTTTCTGATTATAAAAGTCGGCGCGGTCAGCCGCGGCAGGTTCGGCGGCGTGGAAGTATTCCGACGACTCGCTCTGAATGAACAGCGCCGCCGGCTGGACTTTCAAGATCGCCTCTTCGGCCAACAGGTTGGCGCGCACCAGATGTTTGAGCGCGTTGACGAAGGCGCGGTCGCTCGCCAGCCGCTCGTTCCACCAGCCGAGTTCCGCTGAGAAGCGCGCCGCGATGAATATCTCGTTGATCGGCGTGTAGAGCTTCAGATGCGGGAAGCGCGACGCGAACGCGCCGGCATACTCGGCGAAGGCTTCGGGAAATTCCGGGTTCTGAAAATTGCCGAGCCAATCGGGCACGCCGAAGTGACAGAGGTCAACGATAGGCGTGATGCCCATCTCGACCAGCGCCGTGAAGGTCAGGTCAGTGAACTCCCAATCGTAACGCCCGCGACCGAGATGGGTGAGATAGTAAGGCGGGCCATAGCGCAGGTATTCAAGGCCGATCTCTTTGACGCACTCGAAGTCTTCGCGCCAGCGGCGGTAATGATCCGCCTTCTCCATCTCGTCTATGCGCTTAATCGTGCCGTCGGGGAGCGCGATGGTCGGGTAGCTGCATTCGATCCCCGTGGCAAACATTAAATGAGACATACACGCACTTTCAACTCTGCTTCAGCGCAAGGTCGGCACCTGTTGCGATGCGGTCGGCAGAGTTGGCGAAATGATCTCGACGCCCTTTTGCGCCGAGGCGCTGCTGCGCTTGACGCCGCTGATCTTCGCGTACATCGTCAGCGCCTGCGCCACCACCTGATCCATGTTGTAGTACTTGTAGGTCGCCAGGCGGCCTACGAAATGCACGCCGTTGGTGGCATTCGCCAGCTCTTGATACTTCTTGTACAATTCGGCGTTTTCAGGGCGCGGCACAGGATAATAAGGATCGCCCTCGGCGCGCGGGTATTCGTAAACGATGCTGGTCTTCGCGTGCTCCTGGCCGGTCAAGTACTTGAACTCGGTGATGCGCGTGTAGAGGTGCTCGTTCGGGTAATTGACGACCGGCGCGGGCTGATACTTCTCAACGTTGATTGTCTGATGTTTGAACTGCAACGAGCGATACGGCAGCTTGCCATATCGGTAATCGAAGTATTCATCGACCGGCCCGGTATAGACGACCTCTTTGTGCGGGATGAACTGGAGCGCTTCGCGGTAATCGGTGTTGAGCATCACCTTGATGTTCGGGTGATCCAGCATCTTCTCAAACATCCGCGTGTAACCGTGCAGAGGCATCGCCTGATAGCTGTCGGTGAAGTAGCGGTCATCACGGTTGGTGCGTGTCGGCACGCGCGCCGTCACCGAGGCGTCAAGCTCGGACGGATCAAAGTCCCATTGCTTGCGCGTGTAGTTGCGGAAGAACTTTTCGTAAAGCTCGCGCCCGACCTTGCTGACGATGACATCTTCGGACGTGCGAATCTGCTCGCACGGCTCGGCCATCGACGCGAAGAACGATTCGACCTCGCGCGACGAAAGGTTCAAGCCGTAGAGCTTGTTGATGGTGTCGAGGTTGATGGGGATGGGGACGAGCTGGCCGTCTACGCTTGCCAGCACACGGTGCTCGTACTGCCGCCACTCGGTGTACTGCGAAAGGTACTCAAAGACCTCGCGCGAGTTGGTGTGAAAGATGTGCGGCCCGTACTTGTGAACCAGTATGCCGTCGTCGTTGTAATGATCGTATGCGTTGCCGCCGATGTGCGGGCGCTTATCGATGATGATGACCTTCTTGCCCGACACCCGCGCCAGCCGCTCGGCGATGACACTGCCGGCGAACCCGGCCCCTACGATGAGATAATCGAACATAGCTCCCCTTACCCTGACTTGTTCAATCTGCCGTGAATGGAATTAATCGGCGGCAATGTAAGCGTCGCCGTCACCGTCGCCCATCTTGCCGGCGGTCTTTCCGCCCGCGCCGACTTGCCTGATTTTGGCTGGCGTCGTCTGCGTCGCCCTGATAGCCGCTTCGATCAACTCGGTCATCCGCGTCCACGTCCAATCCCAGGACGTGCGCGCCAGCATCTCATCAACGCGGATCAGCCAGTCGGCATTGCCGGCGTCTTCGTCGAGCGCGCGTTCGACGGCGGCGACGAAGGCTTCGGGCGCATCAGCGATTCGCACCAGATTCATCTCGCCATAGGTGCGAACCACGTCGCGTACCGGCGTTGAAACGACAGGCTTGCCGGCGGCGAGGTATTCGGGCGTCTTGGTCGGGCTGATGAAGCGGGTTGATTCGTTCAACGCGAACGGCATCATCGCCACGTCCCAGCCGGCGAGGTAAGCGGGCAGGTCCTGGTATTCTTTGCCGCCGAGATAATGAATGTTCGGACGGCGCGGCAAGTCAGCCGGGTCTATCTTGACGACAGGCCCGATCATCACGAGATGCCAATCGGGCCGCGCCGCCGCGACCGCATCGAGCAGCGCTGTATTCATGCGCTCATCAATCACGCCGAAGAAGCCGAGGCGCGGGTGCGGGATGTTGGCTTGATCCGCCGGCTCGTTGTCAACAAAGCGCGCCTGCGCGAAGTGCGCCGCGTCGATGCTGCTGGGGAACGGATGAATGTTCTGATGCTGATGCCGCTTGGCTTCGTATAGGCTCAATCCGCCGGTGAAGACAATGTCGGCGCGCTTGAGCAATTCGGCTTCGCGTTCGACCATCGCCGGCGGCGCGCCGCGAAAGCCCGACAGCTCATCCATGCAATCATAGATCGTTGCCAGCGGTCTGAGCTGGCGCGTGAAACCGAGCGCCATCGGCGTGTAGTACCAGAGCAGATAATCCTTAATCTGTTTCTGCGCGATCAACTCATTGATGATGATTTGCTGGGCGCGTTCGACCTCGGCTTCGCTCAATCCTTTGGGCAGCAGCGGCTGGATGATATAAAGATTGTCGCCGCGCATAGTGATATCGAACTGCACCATCTGGTCTTTGATATAGATCGGCTCTTCGATGAAAAAGACGCGCCGCTCACGCGCGCAACGGGTCAACAAGTGTTGCGGCCTCTGATAGACGAAATCCCATCGCAGGTGCGACAGGCAGATCAAGTCGGCTTCGACCGACGACCGGCCTTTGAAAAAATCCAAGCTCGTGGCGGGCCGCTGCGCGTAAGCGGCGTTCGGCTCTCTCATAACGCGCGGTGGAATTTGCAGACACTTTTCGCCTTTGTTCATATCCTTAGCCTTTCCAGTTCGTCGTGAACGCATTTGGAACAAGTTAATAACAATCCCTAAGCTCGGACGACTATGCTTGCGCGTCCGAATCCGCATCCTGCTCGATCAGGATAGCGGGAGACCGATAAGCTATAGGGCAAGGACCGTGCCGCACAGCCCGTTGACCTAATGGCGCGACTTAGCCGCAGAATCGTCTTCCCCGCCGCGCATGGTCTGTCGGCGGTTGAGTCATATATGCTTATGTGGCTTCAGTTGCGTATTAAAAACGCGCTGTGAAGAGGCAGGCTTTTGTTCGACGGCTAACATAGCTCAAGACGTGTTGTCGCAGAATGAGACGCTGTGGAGTGATATAGATGAGTTCAGTCGGGCGCGCTCATTCGCAGCCGCACAAGCGTACTGACAGGCTATTGCCGTGACGTGAGGCCAGCGGCAAAGAAAGGCGGCGCGAGTGAGCCTTAACCGTGCAGGTCGCTCACTCGCGCCGAGTACGTGTAGATAACTCGATGTCGGCAATCGCTATGGTCGGTTAGCGTTGCTGTTGGTTGCCGCGCGATTGGCGTTGGTCGTCGCGGGTGGCGTCGCCGTTGATGCATCAGGCGGCGCGCCTTGCTGGCCGAGATAAGGCGCAACCATGCGGATCAACGAGATGAAGCCCTGCACCTGTTGCTTGAGCTGTTCCGTCGTGACTTTCTGATAACCCGTCGGCACATCGAACTGCGTCGGGTCGGGATTCAATTGAATGTCGCGCGTCTCGACAACGCCGCGCCCCGCTGCGCCGCTGGTGGTCGTCGCCGTCAGATCAATACGCAGCGGCAGATTCGTCTCTTGATCGACGTAGATAAAGCTGTCGGCTTGTGCCGTGCCCGCCGACGTGCCGGTGTTGGCCGCGCCCGTGAATCGATACTTCATCGCCGGTCGCCCGTTGATGGGTTCGAGGCCGAGGCTCTCGTGCGGCCTTGTCTGCAAGCGTTCCATTATCGCTGAAGGCGATAAGATATTGCCGAGCGGCATGCCGACCGCGTCCGGTGTGATCTCAACGTACTGGTTGCGCGAAGGAATGACCAGATACTTCAAGCCGGGCTTTTCAAGGTAGATGACCTCCAGATTGTTCATGGCCGGGACTTTGATCGACCAGCGGCGGTTGGCATCCAATCGAGCGAAATCAATCTCGACCTGTGTGCCGCCCTGCCGATTGTTGGCGTTGCCTTCGACGCTGACGTTCATCTTCATGCTGTAGCGATCAGGCTCGCGGGTTGAAAACGTCCCGGCAGTCGTGCTTGCCGCCGTGTTCGCATTCTCGTTGGTCATCGCCGTATTGCTGTTCGCGTTGACGCTCATGCTCGAATTCATATTGCTGCCGGCGGGCTGCGTGCTGCACCCGGCGACCGCAAACGTCATCGCCACCGCGACCAGCCCCACCATTCGTTGTAATAGCCTGTGTGACATTGATCCTCCATCGGAGCAGGGACTAGGGATTAGGGGCTGGGGACTAGCGGGGAACGGAAGCAATCAGCGCCTTCTCCTACTAGCCCCTAGTCTCTAGTCTCTAGTCCCTCCTCATTTCATTCCAAGCGCCCTCAGTATGTCCACTTCAACATTCGGCTGGCGCACGTCGCCCGTGATGTTCAACGGCACTTCCAGTCCGTTGCCATCGGCGAGCACGGCGACCGCCGCCGCAATCAATGGATTGGCCGACGTTCGCAACTGCGCCGCCGCCTCGCGCGACAAGGTCATGGTTGCCGCGTAGTTCAAGGTCAATTCGGGTTTCATCTTGAACCAGCCGGCGGCGGCGCGGGCGTCGCCCAGCCCGTCGAGCGCCGACAGTTGCAGGTTCGTCGTGTTGACGACATCTTCGGCAAAGTTGAAATCGGTTTCGAGCCGACTGATAGCTGTGCCGGTGTTCATATCGCCGATCTGGTTGACGCGCGCCGCGCCGGCCACGCGCTCGCTGACGTTGATTGTGGGAATCTGAATCGCCGTCGCTGAGATGTGCCCTTTGCCGCTGGTGGCTGACGAGTGGCCGGAAAGGAATTCGCCGTCCACTTTGAACTCGTCGGCTTTGAAGTTTTTCGTCTGGAGCGGGCCGGGGCCGAAGCTGCCTTTGATCGTCGTGCCGGGATTGGCGCTCGGCGTCATCGTGAAGTCGAATGGCACATCGGTCTTCAGCAACTCCGCGCCGTCGCTTTCGTCCGATGCGACGCGCAGCGTGCCGGTGGCGTGGCGGGCTGTGGGGTTGTCTTTGTCTGCGGCGATGTCCGTTGTCAGCGCGACATTGCGATAAAGCGATTCGGGCGGCTGCGCGCCGGTCTTGTCCACCAGCCGCACGCTCGCCCCGTCAATGGCGACGTGGCGCAGCCGCGATTCGCCGGCATCGGCAAGCAGGCATAACAGCGCGGCGCTCGGCGAAAGCGACGGTGTAGCTTTGGCTACATTGGTTGAGCGGCCCAGCGTCGTCCAGCTCCACGCGCCGTTCGGGTTTTTGGTGAAGGTGAAGTCGGGCGAGCGGATGGTCATCGCTTCGATGACGATCTGGCGGTGGAGCACGTAATCGGTGAGCGAGAGGTCGGCGCGGACTTCATCGGCTTTCAGAAAATCGCCGTCGCCGAACGTCGCGTCTTCTTTGGCCGTGAGGCCGCGAATGGTGAGATAAGGACCGCCGAGAAAATTGAGCCGCAGCGATTCGACCGTGACCGGGCGTCCGAGCGTCGCCGACAACCGCGACTCGACGCGCGGCTTGAGCCAGCCGAGCGGCACAAACGGCGCGAGCAGGAGCGCCGCGGCGATTAAGATTGCAATAAAGAACAGACCTGCAAGGCAGCCTCTTCGTCTTGCCATCGCACCTCGTTAAAGAACAAGCGCCTGCTGATATGCTACGCAAGGTGCGCGCCCGCGCGCAAGCGGGAAGGATGAAACCACAGATGAACACAGATAAACACAGATGGAAAAGATGGGGCTGCCGGTCTTTTTCTATCCGTGTTCATCTGTGGTCATCTGTGGTTCCTTCAATTCTTTTGAAAAACTATTTCACCGGCGATGACCGTCATCGTGCAGCGCGTCTTCAGGATGTCGGCTTCGGGAATCTTCATAATGTCTGCGGAGAGCACCGTGAGGTCGGCGAGCTTGCCGACTTCAATCGTGCCTTTCACGTTCTCTTCAAACGCCGCGTAGGCCGGCCAGGTGGTGAACATCCGTAGCGCCTGCTCGCGCGACACCGCCTGCTCAGGATGCCAGCCCGGCCCGCTGAAGCCTTTCTGGTCCTTGCGCGCCACCGCCGCGTAGAACTCAATCATCGGTTCGCCGCGCTCGACAGGGGCGTCCGAGCCGCCGGCGATGATCGAGCCGCTCTTGAGAAAGCTCTGCCACGCGTACGCGCCTTCGAGCCGCTTCATTCCCAAACGTGCCGGCGCGAAATGCAGATCGCCGATGGCGTGCGACGGCTGCATCGAAGGAATCACGCCGAGCTTCTTGAAGCGCGGAATGTCGGCGGGATTGACGATCTGCGCGTGCTCGATGCGCCAGCGCGGCTCGCGTATCTTTCGCTTGTCGGGCGGCACGGCGTTAAAGGCTTCTTCGTACAGGTCGAGGATTTCGCGGTTGGCGCGGTCGCCGATGGCGTGAGTCTCGACCTGTATGCCCTGACGCAATGCCTCTTGCAGCATCGGCATCAACTCTTCTTCTTCGACGGTCTGATAGCCGGACGAATCATAGTCCGAGTATTTTTCAAGCAGCCACGCGCCACGCGAGCCGAGTGCGCCGTCCATAATCACTTTGATCGTACGCACCGTCAAGCGCTGATCGAATTCAATCTTCGGCCCATCATTAGTAACCGTTGCTACAGACATCCCCGGCCCGTAAACCGCTTTGTAGATACGCAGCTTCAGCTTGCCGTCTTTGTAAAGCTGGCGCATACGCATCACATCGGCGGTCGTGCCGCCGGCGTCTTGAACCTGACACCAGCCGAGTTCGATGCTGCGCTTTGCGCCGAGGACGATGGCCTGATTCTTCTGCTCGGGCGACGGCGGCGGAATCTTGCTGGCAACCAATTCTTGTGCGTGATCGAGCAACATCCCGTGCGGCTCGCCGGTGGCTTTGTCTTTCATAATCTCGCCGCCTTCCGGGTTCGGCGTCGAGCGCGTGATGCCGGCCAGCTTCATCGCGGCGCTGTTAGCTACCGAGGCGTGGCCGTCAGCGCGAGTCAGGTAGACGGGGTTATCCGGCGCAATGCGGTCGAGGTCTTGACGCATTGGAAAGACGGGCGGCTTCCAGAAGGTTTCGATCCAGCCGCGTCCCGTGACCCACTCGCCGGGCTTAGCCCGCGCGACGCGCTCTTTCACGCGCGCGAGAAATTCATCGAGGCTCGTCACGCCTTCGAGGTTGAAGGTCATCTCGCGCTCGCCTATGCCGCTCAGGTGACAGTGGGCATCGGTCAATCCCGGCACGACCGTTTGCCCTTTGAGATCGACCACGCGCGTGCGCGAGCCGATATATTTTTTGGCGTCGTTGTTCGAGCCGACGAAGATAATGCGGTCGCCTTTGACGGCGATGGCTTCAGCGCGCGGCGCGCGTTCGTTGACCGTGTAGACGTTGCCGTTAGTGAAGACCGTGTCGGCGCTGTCGGCCTGCGAATAGACCGTAGGCAGACCGAGCGACAACAGAATGAGTAAGACTGCGATAATTTTCATAGCGTCCCCAGTTGATGTTGATGATTAAAGATTGTACTTGCCGGCGGCGATAACCGCATCGGCAATGCGGCGGCGCGCGGCGGTCATTTTGATCGGCGCGCGGTGAATCAATCCTTCGATGAGCGGCGTCGAATCTTTGTCTCCGCTTGCCGTCTCGGCGGCGACCAGCCGCGCGGCGCGCTCGACGCGCATCAACGCTTCGCGTATGAAGACCCGCGTGATGTCGCTCTGAATGGCGGCGGACTGTTTGCCGCGCGCCAGCATCAGCTTTTGCGTGCGCAGCAGCGCGCTCTCCATTGCATACGTGTCCATCACCATATCGGAAGCGAGCGCGAGCATCTCTTGTTCGTTACGCGCTGCGTCGCCATACGCTTGCGCGATGTTGCCAATCGCCATTAGCGTCAGCGCCTTCGCGCCGCGCACCATCATCACTTCGTCCGAGAAGGCGACGTTAGCGATAGACAGCGTGATCGTGTCGTGCGTTTGATCCGCGCCTTTGAGCACGCACTCGGCAGCGTCGAGCAGCGACAGTTCGCCCGCTTTAGCGCGGCGCAGCAACTGCGTGGCGATGACGATGCGGTTGATCTCGTTCGTGCCTTCGTAGATGCGCGCGATTCGCGCATCACGATACGCGCGTTCTGCCGGGTAATCTTTCGAGTAGCCGTAGCCGCCGTAGACCTGCACCTGTTCATCGACGACGTAGCCGAGCGCTTCGCTCTCCCACACTTTGATGATCGAGCATTCAATCGCGTACTGTTCGAGCACGGCGAGGACTTGCTGGGCGTCGTCTTTGTCGGCGCGTTCGAGCGCCTCGTCGATCATACCGAGCGTGCGGTAGAGGATCGCTTCGCCGATGTAAGCCCGGATGGCCATCTCGGCGAGCTTCTCTTTGATGAGGCCGAAGTTGGCGATGGGCTGACCGAACTGATGGCGCTCTTTGGCGTACTGGATGGATTGGCCGAGCGCCAGCTTCATCGCGCCGACCGAGCGCGCCCCCAGTTTCAAGCGCCCGATGTTCAGCACGTTGAAAGCGATCTTATGGCCGCGTCCGATCTCGCCCAACAGGTTGCCGACCGGCACGCGACAATCTTCCAGCATCAAGGCCGTTGTCGAAGAGCCGTCGATGCCGAGCTTCTTCTCTTCGTGGCCGCTCGTCAGGCCCGGCCCGCGCTCGACCAGAAAGGCGGTGAACTTATCACCATCGACTTTCGCAAAGACCGTGAAGAGATCAGCAAAACCGCCATTAGTGATCCACATCTTCTGGCCGTTGAGTATGTAATGTTGACCATCTTCGGAAAGCACGGCTTTGGTTTTGGCTGCGAGCGCGTCTGAACCCGAATGCGGTTCGGTCAGCGCGTAAGCGCCGATCATCTCGCCGGTCGCAAGCCGGGGCAGATACTTCTGTTTTTGTTCTTCGGTTCCGAAGAAGACGATGGGCAAGGTGCCGATGTTGACGTGCGACGACTGCGTGCCGGCGAACGACGCTTGCAGCGCGAACTGTTCGCCGACGATGGCCGAGCTGACTTTGTGCAGGCCCAGCCCACCGTAGGCTTCGGGAATGTCGATGGCGAGCAAGCCCAGCTCGCCCGCTTTGCGCATCAGCTCGCGGTGCGTGGCGTAGTTCTTGGCGTAGATTTCGTCTTCGCGCGGAATGACTTCCTTGCGCAGAAACTCTTCGGCGGTGCGCGCGAACATGCGCTGCTCTTCGCTAATCTCTTCGGGCGTGAAGATGTCGTCGAGCGCGCAGTCAGCGGTCAGGAATTCGCCGCCTTTGACGGTGAAGGTCGCTTCGGCTTTGCTGGTCATGATTGCCTCCGTGTCGGAGGCTAGAAGATAGCATTGCGCCGGTCTGCGGGTCTACCCGCCGCGTTGCTGATTCGCCATCGGCGACGACGCCAAAGTAGTGCGGATTACGTCTCGAATGACTTGCCCTCAAAGTCGCTGATGCGCGAGCGCAAGGCATCGGGCACGCGCACGGGCCTGAGCTTCTGCGGGTCGATGCAGACGTAAAGCGACGAGGCCGCGCCGATCAAACGCCCATCGCCCTGCGCGTAGATTTCAAATTCAAACGTGAGGCTGGTGTTGCCGATTTTTGAAACGCGGGTGTAGACATCGAGCAACTCGTCGAAGCGGGCCGGCGCTTTGAACTCCATCGTGGTGCGCGCCAGCACGGTGTCAGCGCCGAAGCCGAGCAGGTCTTTCCACTCCAAGCCGAGCGCGCGGAAGTATTCCGTCCACGCCACGTCGTAATAGGTCAGGTAGTTGCCGTTGAAGACGATGCCCTGCATATCCGTGTCGGCGAAGCGAACGCGCAGCGTGTGATAAAAGTGGAAATCGTTTTTCACGGGGCGAGAGTATGCCGGAACCGTGTGGGAGAATCAATCCACGAAGGACACGAAGCAGCACGAATAGAAACGCGGCAGGCCGCGCCCTGCACATTGCATCTTTGATGGTGTGCCTTCGTGTCCTTCGTGGCTGCCTGTTTTGATTTATGGTATGCTCTGCCGCATTCATCACAGGCAAGCAGGCTCCGGGAGGTGTGATCGTGATTGTGCCGCTCAATGAATATGACTTTCTCAAGCGGGCGCTGGTCGCGCACGGCACGAAAGAGGCCGTTGTCTGCGGCGATGTGCGCCTGACCTACGCGCAGTTCGGCGAGCGCGTCACCGCCTGGGCCAACGCGATGCGTAAGCTAGGCATTCGCAAAGGCGAGCGCGTGGCGGTGCTCTCGCAGAACTGCCACCGTATGCTCGAAGCCTACTTCGGCACACCGTTACTTGGCGCGATTCTTATGCCGCTGAACTTCCGCCTCGTGCCGGATGATTTTGAGTACATCCTTAATCACGGCGGCGCTCGCGTCGTCATCGTCGAAGAAGGATTGACGCACCTGCTCGACCCCATACGCGAACGGCTGGAAACGGTCGAGCATTACGTGCTGGCGCGCGACGTTCATTCATTCAGCGATGAAATCACAAGCGGCGCGTGGCTCGATTATGAGAAGTTGATTACAGAAGCCGAAGGCGAGCCGCCGCCGCCGGTCGAGATTGACGAGAACGAGCCGTCGGCGCTGCTCTACACGTCGGGCACGACGGGCCGGCCCAAAGGCGTGATGCTGACGCACCGCAATCTCTACATCAACGCCATCAACTCAATCTGCGAATTCGGCATCCACGAGCGCGACGTTTACCTGCACACGCTGGCGCAGTTTCATTGCAACGGCTGGGGCGTGCCTTATGCGGTCACAGGGATGGGCGGCACACACGTCATCATCAAGAAGTTCGACCCTTTGACTTTCTTCGATCTCGTCAGCCGCGAGCGAGTGACGTTCGCCTGTATGCCGCCGACGATGATTAATATGGCGTTGAATCACTCGCTGAACGAAGACGAGATGAGCCGATTGCCTGCCGGCATACGCATCGGCACAGCCGGGTCCGCGCCGCCGCTCGCTTCCATTCAAGGGATGCAGGAACGCTTCGGCTGGCGCGTCATCCAGATTTATGGGCTGACTGAAACCGCACCGTTCCTAACCGTCTCGAAGGTCAAGCCGACGATGGACGACTGGCCCGATGACGTTAAGCTGCGCGTGCAAGCCAGAACCGGCTACCCGATGATCGGCGTTGACGTGCGGGTTGTTGACGACGCGGGCCGCGACGTTGCGCCCGACAGCGGCGAGGTCGGCGAAGTCATCTGTCGCGCCAACGTCGTGATGAAAGGCTACTGGCGACAGCCCGAAGCGACCGACGCGGTCATCGTTGACGGCTGGTTTCACACCGGCGATATGGCCTTGATCGATAGCGAAGGCTTCATCGAGGTGGTGGATCGCAAGAAGGACTTGATCATTTCAGGCGGCGAGAACATTTCGTCAATCGAGGTCGAAGGTTTCCTCTACAAACATCCGGCGGTGCTTGAAGCGGCGGTGGTCGCTGCGCCCGACGAGCGCTGGGGCGAAGCGCCTTACGCTATCGTCGTGCTGAAGCCGGGCGCGCAGGCCGACGAAGACGACATCATCGGGTTTTGCCGCGAGCACCTGGCGCATTACAAGTGCCCGAAGCGCGTTGAGTTCATCGCCGCGCTGCCGCGCACGGCAACCGGCAAGATTCAAAAGAACTTGCTGCGTGAACGCTTCTGGCGGGACAAGAGCAAGCGCGTCGGTTGAGCAAATCGCGTCGCGGTGCGCTTCCACAACCCCCTGTGGAAAACCGCCGGCGCGGTTGATGGAGTTAAGAGAAAAGGTGAGGGGATACCCCAAACGTTGATAAATGCCTGTGGAAAAGCCTGTGAATAACCTCGATATCTGTGGAAAAGTTTGAGCTTTTCGCGTCCTCACTGTGTCTCAATCGCTTTGTCACTTCATTCCGCCGCGCGCCATCTCTTGCAGCCTGGCCTGATGTTTGAGGATGTAGGCGTGAAAAGCGCGCATCGGCGACGGCTGAAAGCGACCGAGCGATACCATCGCCACCGAGCGGCGCAAATGATGGCCGTTGATGCGCAGCCGCGAGAGCTTGCCCTGCGACACTTCGTCCAGCACGGCCCACGCCGGCAACAGCGAAATGCCCATGCCGTGTTCGACCATCAGCTTGATGAAGTAAGTATCGTTCGATTCGAGCGCGAGGACCGGGCGTATGCCGACGCGCTTGAAGAAGTCGTCCGTCGCATGGCGTATCGAAGCGCCGCGCTCGAACAGGATCATCCGCTCGCTGCCTATCTCCTCAATCGTCGCCATTCGTTTCGAGGCGAGCCGGTGGCCGCGCCCGACGACGACGATCAACTCGTCCTCGAACAACTCCGTCACCTGCAAGTTCGGCGAGTAGACCGGCAGCGACGCGAAGCCGACATCGGCGACGCCGTTGAGTATGTCGTTGATCGTTTGTTCGGTGCTGACCGTCGTGCGAAACGAGACTTCGATGCCGCGATGCTCGCGCATAAACGACTCGAACAGCGGCGCGAACAGGTGCACGAAGGCTTGCGTGGCGGCGGCGGCGCGAACGCGTCCCGATGGCGAGCTGTCGCGCCCGCCGAAACGCTCGCGCAGGGCGTTGGCTTCTTCCGAGATGCGCCCGGCGTATTCGAGCGCGATCTTGCCGGCCTGCGATAGCTTGACGCCGCGCTTGGCGCGGATGAACAGCGGCTCGCCCAGTTCTTCTTCGAGCGCCTTGATCTGGTGGCTGACGGCGGACTGCGTCAGGTGCAGGCGCTCCGACGCGCGCGTGAAATTCAGCGTCTCGGCAACGACGCGAAAGGTCTCCAACTGGGTCAACTCCATTATCCGCCTCCGTTTTTATGTGGATTTAACCATCAGAATTTTTAATGATGGGGATTATAACAATGAATTAGACGCATTGCACGGCATCTCTTATAATTTCCTCGTGTTGGTTTTTGAACAGCCCGCCGATGCCGAGCAAGTGTTGGCGGTGGCCCAACCGGGCCAATGAGGAGGTTAAGAGATGCCAATACCGTACAAACTGGATCACGTGATCGAACAGACCCTCAACACGCCGGGCGTGCGTGAGCAACGCGCGCTGAAGGTGCTAACCGGACTGGAACTCAACAAGGCTGAGGCAGGGTTCTTCTGGCCGCGCATTCTCGATCACAAATGGTATATGAGCGAGCGCCTGGGCCGTGACGTTGGCCTGCGCGTCGCTGCTGTGGATTACTTTGAAAACGTCTGGTCAGAAAATCTCTGGCAGCCGCGCCGCAAGGGTGTTTTGCGCAGTCTGTTCGAGACGATCTTCGGCGAAGAGGCGGTCGGCGAAACGTCAGTCGCGGCCTTCGAGAGCGCGCTGCACGGCACGCGCACGCTGGCGCGCTGATGTGGCGCAAGGTTGGTGTGAATGACGTAACCGGGGCAGGGCGTTAGTAATTAAAGCACCTTTTGCCCCGGTCGTCTTTTATGCCGGGGCTTAAATTAGAGGTTGTGCTTCTTCTTCAGGTTGTGGACGTGAACCTTGGAGACGCCGAGTTTGCGGGCGGCGCGCGTCAGGCTGTTGTTGGTCTGACGTAGAGCGTTGCGCAGCAGAAAGCCTTCGAGCGTGCGCTTGGCCTCCTGCCAGCGCGGCAACTGGTTGCCGTCGAAGACGAGCCGGTTGTCGTCAGTGAAGACGATCTGCTCTTCGTACTTGGTCGAGACGCGATTGAACTCCTCGCCGAGCCAGGTGTCTTCGAGGCTGTTGAGCAGCTCGCTGGCGCGCAGCAACTCGATGCGGCCCGCGCGCGTGTCGGTGTTGTGATAGGCTTCGGCAAGGTAGATGACCGCCTCTAGCTCAAGGCGGCGATTGGCCGCTGAGCCGTTCGACGTGCGCAACGACTCGGCGGCTTCGCGCAAGGTTTCAGCCGCTTGCTTGAACTCGCGTTCGGCAATCTCTACTTGTCCGAGCGCGATGCGTGCGCGGACAAGCGACTGTACGCGGGCGCTGCGCTCGGCCTGCTCGACGGCCTGTTGCGCGTAGCCGACAGCCTTCTCTGCCTCGCCCTGTTGCAGAGCAAGTATGGCCCGCGTCGAGAGCGCCGCGCTTTCCACCTCGGCGTCGCCGCTTTGCAGTGACTGGCTCTCTTCAGCGAGCTTTTCGGCGCGCTCGTAACGCTTCAAACGAATCAAGGCAGTCGCCAGTTTTAATTGCGACTCGGCCAGATCACGGCGAATATCGTGGCGTTCAAAAGTCGTGTTCGCTTCCTTATAAATTTCAAGCGACTCCAGAAAGTCGCCGAGCGCGCAACGCAGATCGGCCATGCCGACCAGCGACCGCCCATAGAAGCGTCCCTTCTCTGTGCCTTTGAGCAGGCGGCAGGCTTCCGCATAAAATTCTTTGGCCTGCTCGGTCTCGCCGCTGTCGGCGGCGACCGCTGCTTGCTCGGCAGCAATCAGGCCGCGCAGGTATTCAGTGCGGCGGCTCGTCCGCCCCGTCAGGTTGGTGTTCGCGTCGTTGAGCTTCGCCGTCGCATCGGCCAACTCGCCACGCTCGCGCGCCAGCCGCGCCAGATTCAATAGGGCGTGACTGAGGCCGAACATATCATTTTGGAAGGCATAGAAGTGATAAGCCGTTTGCAATTGTAACGCCGCTTCGGGAAGGTCGCCTTGCCAGAGCGCGACACGGCCTTTGGTCAGTGAGAAGCGCGCGGCGACATTGATGTCGGCAATACGAGAGGCCACCTGCCCGAGCAATTCGGCAGACTCGTCGAGGCGGGCGAAATAGAGCGCGACTTCGGCGCGCACGACCATCTCTTTGGGATCATCCGTCCGCCGCTCGGAAAAGATTTCTTCCGCCGTCAAAAACTGGCCGCTGTCAACCAGATCAACCGCAGTGTCCTGAGCCGCTCGCTTCTCCATATTGTCAACCCTCCACAATGTAAGTAGAACGCAGCCTGAGATAGACCATTAGCAGAGAATACACAATCCCCTCCCACCTGATGAAGGGCACAATTCGGTACGTCTATTCTTCTACCTGATCCCTATTTTCGATTGCGAAATACATTACAAAACGTTAAACAATTGCTATCCCCTTATCTTGTTTGCTTGTGAACATTCTAGCAGTAAATTTATCGAGCGCAAGCTTCTTATCGTAAAACCTTAACCGGGATATGTTTTTCTTCGGCTGTCCAAGACAAAAGTCGTTGCGTGAAGGCCCGCGCTCGCACGTTCTTCTATACGCTGTGAATTAAATGCAAAGATTTCATAACTGATAAGGCCGCCACTCATTTCACGATTATCGGTTGCCGGGCGTTACCTTCACGAGCAGCCGGAACATCAGTTGCTCTCATTAGAACGTGTTTGCTGTCGGCCATACGGTCGGCGAGCGCAATCAGCCCGTTCGTGGCGCGGCGGGCAAAAGGGTTAAACCAGCCAGATCAGGAGGGGCAAATGCCTAAACAGGGAAGACCGGATAAGGACACCAGAGACACGATGCGACACACGATAACCGGCGGCGGCGAAGCCGGTGGGCGCAGCGGCAAAGGCGGCAAGGCCGGCGGCGGCATGGGCGGCCAGGATGCCGGCGGCGTCAAAGGCGGCGGCAAGCGCAAAACACACGTCGGCAACAAAAAAGGCAGTCCCGGCGGCTTGACCTCGGATTAAACGGGCCGGTGCGGCGCGGCAATCCCTACAGTTGCCCCTGACCAGTTGAATCAGGGGCAACTGCTCTATTCACCCGAGACGGCGTAGCGATGACCTTCAGCATCACTGATCCCGCTACCGGTCTCAGAATGAAAACGATGACCCAACGGGCAGGTGAACCACACAGCATCTTCGGTGGACGCCACCCGTCGGAGGGGGTTAAAGCACTTTGGGCATTTCATAGCCTCATTTTAACACAGCTTTTTTCGATTGTGGGGGGTTTTCTTGGCCCCTGCGGTGCGCTGATTCTTATTCTTTTCTGCGCGAATTAACCCGCCAGCTTATCGAGCTAAAAAATATTTACTTCTAATTATTGAAAATTATTCAGGCAGAATCGTGCCCCGATGGTATGGCCGCGATTGGCCGGCGACGGTTGCTTCAGGAGCGCACTCCTGGCATCGCCCTTAGGGGGGGTTGTTGTCCCGTAAGCGAATTCGTGCCGCCAACGACGCTGAGGCGTAAGCTGATTAACAAGCCTCTTGACTTTCCCTGCGACTTGTTTTACAGTCGCGCTGCTTCAACGACAATAAGGTAGGAACGCATTAAACCACACTACCCATCGTTGGGGCGCGCCTCGCATCTCTTGTTAAATTCCCCGGCTTTGTAGCACGTTAGCACAGCGATAGCTCTGGCCCATTAGCAGGCCGGAGAGAACGAGCCGTTCAGGGTCTTCGGGTTTCAAAGGGAAATCAACGCAACCTGTAACAAGGATGTCTACCCACAGACTGGCTCGGAGCGTTGTGTCTTCGGGCCGCTTAGGAGGAAGAGCAGATGAAACACCTCAAGATAGTTGTGTTGCTACTGTTTGCCGTCGCCGCTATGTCGCCCTTGATCTTCACCCACTCGGTCGAAGGGCAGGGAGCAACCGAAGCGCCGACCACCGACATGGATGCGAGAACCAATGATTTGAATAACGGCTTCGACGCCGCTAACTTCGCCGCTAACAAGACGGCCTTCGAGGGGGTTGAAGGCCTTGCCGACGGACTCGGCCCGTGTTACAACGACACCTCCTGCGTCGCCTGTCACCAGAGTCCCGATACCGGCGCGGCCAGTCAGATCAGCGAGTTTCGCGCCGGCCACCTCGACGCCTTCGGCAACTTCGTTGATGCGCCGGGCGGCTCGCTCATCAATGATCGCGCCATCGCTTCGGCCATTCAGGAGCGCATCTCGACTACTGAAACGATTATATCCCAGCGCATGTCGCTCAGCACGCTCGGCGATGGCTTCGTCGAATGTATCGACAGCAACGTGCTGATCGCCAACGTCAACGCCCAGCCGGCGGGGCAGCGAGGCACTCTCTTCAGCGTGCCGGTGTTTGAAGCGGGCAATGCCCCGCGCACGGGCCGCTTCGGCTGGAAGGATCAGCAGGCCAGTCTGCTGTCATTTTCCGCCGATGCCTATCTGAACGAGATGGGGATCACCAGTCGTTTGCTGCCGACCGAGAATTCTTCAAATGGTAACTCAGTGGCGGCGTTCGATGGCGTGGCCGACCCGGAAGATAGCGAAAACGACATTGATGCCTTCGCGGCCTTTATGCGGGGCTTGCGAGCGCCCGGTCGTGGTCCGATCACCGCACAGGTCACAACTGGCGATTCACTGTTCACGCAGATCGGCTGCGCCGTTTGCCACACGCGCTCGTTTACGACCGCGCCTCCGGGTACATCGATCAACGGCGGAGCCTTCGCCGTGCCGTCGGCGCTCGGCAACAAGATCATTCACCCGTTCAGCGATTTCGCTATGCATGATGTCGGCACAGGTGATGGCATCCTGCAAAACGGCCCGGCAGGGAGCCGCAATCAGATACGCACGGCTCCGCTCTGGGGCGTGCGGTCGCGCATCCGTCTTATGCACGATGGCAGCGCACGTACGGTCAATGATGCGATTCTGGCTCACTTCGGCCAGGCCAATCCATCGGTCAACAACTACATCAACCTGAGCGCAACGAACAAGCAGGCGTTGATCGCCTTCATCTTGTCGTTGTGATCTGCAACCGGCGCGCACGGTGCGATCTTCAACACTGTGCGCGCCGGCATTCTGCAATGGCATTCGATAAAGTAAGGAGGAACCGTTGATGAAACGGAGAGGCATAAAGCAGCGGCTTGATGTGCGCCTGTGTCTGGGCGTGGCGTTTATCACGCTAATGTCCGCCTGTGCCAAGCCGCCGGATGCCGAAGCGCTGAAGACGACCGAGAGCCAATCCATAGAGCCATTGCCGCCGGCCCCGCCGCCTGCGCCTTCACCGGCCACCTTGCCCGCGCCGACGCCGGCGGAAGTCCACGCGACCATCACGCGCATCTTCAAAGAGGCCATGCGCATCACACCGGAAGCCGCGCCGGTCTTCGTCGTCGGCGACTTTAACGGCGATCAATCACAGGACATCGCCATCGTCGTTGAGCCGGTCAAAGAGGCGTTTGATGAATTGAACAGCGATGTCGCGGCGTGGAGAATCCGCGACCCGCTGGCCGCAGACTCACCGCCGATGATGGCGGTTAAGCGCGAAGAGACGCCCGCGCGCCCCACTATTACCACAAGCGACGCAGCGCTGCTGGCCGTCATTCACGGCTACGGGCCGGAAGGCTGGCGCGACCCGCAAGCGCGCCAAACCATCCTGCTCAAGAACACAGTCAGCAACGGCCTCAAGGCGCAGACGCGTCGTGCTGCGCTTGCCGCAATCAAGAATGCGCCGCCTCTGCGCGGTGATGTGATTGCGATGACTATCAACGGCGCGGCGGGTTTTCTTTACTACAGCAATTCGTCGTATGCGTGGTATGACCCGCGCACTTATCGCGGCGAACTCGTGGCGCGCGGGATGCACTGAGGAAAATGATGAATGAGAAATGATGAATGAAAGAGGAAAAGAAATCTGGATTACCTATAGAGGATCTATAGAGCGTGTCTGAGAAGCCCTGAAGGGGCAATGGGATTAAGTTAAGGATTCAGCGACCTGGAATCGCCAAGTTGAGGCAATGCAAATGGTTGAACCCATTCAAGCTCTCCGAAACGGGTTTTTCTTAACTTAATGTCATTGCCCTGAAGGGGCGCGATTCAATAGCCCGGCGCAGCGCACCGGGTACACACAGCGACC
>JBJMGV010000008.1:0-8971 GCA_045807725.1 Blastocatellia bacterium
CGGTCTACACAACCAACACGATTGAGTCGTTGAATATGACGCTGAGAAAGATCACCAAAAATCGCTCGCTGTTCCCGAATGATGAAGCGGTATTCAAGTTGATGTACCTGGGCTTGAGAAATATCAGCAAGCGGTGGACAATGCCGATCAGAGATTGGAGTGCGGCGCTGAATCAGTTCGCCATACTCTTTGAAGGGCGGGTGCCGATGGGCGCACTCGCCGATTCACTTACACAGAATCTAAATTAGGCTCAGGTAACGTCAAAGGCTCTCCCCCTTGCCCAATACTTTGCAGTGCTGGTCTCGGCGGTTTTGCTAAACAACCTTTATTGCTTTTCGGCATTGGCCGATTGCGCCTTGGCATCGACTTGGAGATTATTCACCACGCCGGCGACGCCTTTGGTGCTGCGGGTAATCTCTTCAGCGACTCGCTTGTCATCTTCGGTTGCGACGTGGCCGGTTAGTGTCACCTCGTTGCCACTCTTGCCAGGACTGTTGCTTGAATCAACGTGGATGTCTGAAGCCGCGAGTTGCTTATTCAACGCCAGCGCGCTCTTGACCGCGCTGGTCGTGGCCGCACTCTCTGTGTAGTCCTTGGCGGCGTTGAAGTCGGACGAGATGTCTCGATGGCGATAACCGTAGAAATAATACAGCCCACCGGCGATGACGAGTACTGTGACAAGGGCAGTAATAATTGCTCTGAGTCGCATAGTTCCTCCACGTTGGAATGGGGCGACGGACGCCCATCGCAACAGCCTTACACGGTGACCTTGCGGTGCGCGACTAAGCGAAACGCCCCATTGATTGCAAGATGAATCAGAATGTAAACAACGAGCGCAAACAAGTAAGATATCTGGAAATGAAAGGCTCCAGATGACGGAGTTCCCACGATGCGCTCAAACGGCGCGAGCAATGGTCGAGTGACCGCGCCAATGAACTGCACGAATCCATTGCTGGCCCGCGCTCCCATCAGCCCGAGCATGAACTCCAAAGCGATCAGACCGTAGATCAGATAGAAGCAGTAATCAACGACCTGTGAGAATCGCGCCGCCGTTCTGCCGCGCCCCAGTTCGCGTTCGGTCTCCACCGCTTCATGCACCGACTTCTGTTTCAGCTCGTGAGCCAACTCCGCCGCCTCGGCGGCTTCCCCTGGCTCGACGCGCGCCGACTCTCGCTTGATGCGGGCATTCACGTCGTCATCAACTGAAGCCTTGACCTCTTGATGCGAAGCCAGCCGGCGCTCTTCATCTAGCAAGACATTGCTCTTGTCCACACCATCGCTCATAACTCTCCTTGTAAGCTAAGCCCATGATCGCATCGCACTCCGCTAAAGCGACTTCGGGGATTTAAGCGCGGTGCATTCCCCCAAACACGGTTTGATTATGGCGTGATGGCTTTCTTCACCGCGTGCTTGGTGCCGCGGCCTATGTGCCTGCCGGCGTAGCCGATGTGTTTGCCAAAGCGCTTGCCGCCGCGGACGATGCGCCCATGCTTGACGTTGTGGCCGAGACTCTTACCGGCCTTGCCCACTTCCTTACCGCTTTCCTTCATCTGTCCTTTGGCTGTCGGCTTGCCCTGTGTGTCCTGCTGGCCCGCGGCCAGCGGCGGCACCAAAGCGAAGAGCATCACCGCTGCCATCGTTATTATCACCTGCGTTATCCTTCGTCTCACTTCATCACCTCCATCAAAAAGATTGCCTTTATCACTTCGTCCCGAATTCACGGACGCCGTCGCGACCGAGTTCAGCCCAGCAACCGCGCTTTCCACTCAACTCAAATGGATGGCGGCAGGCTCAGATAACCGTAATTTCCATCACCTCTGTCTCTCCATCCCTTCGTTCGTCCGGCCCGCAGCCGTTTGCCAGGTACGTTCCTATGATATGCTCACTGGAGGATGCGTTCTGTTCAATACTGGACGGGGCCGAGAATAATTCGTCGGTATAATCGGAGAGGGTCGAGTCACCTGGGCTCACGCAACAGATGGCCGATTGATTCATCAAAGGTATGTGGGAGCAGAGAGAATGAATTTACAATGGGAGGCGTGCGTTGAACGCTAGCGACAGCCGATCCCGCACCCGTGGGCGCACATTTTTGCTCGTCCTGTTTTGCGCCTGTCTGTTTTTGGGCGCGGCCACTCTGCTCAGCCTGCGGACTGGCCCGCTGCCGGCTCACGTTGAACCGGGCACACCAGAGACAACTCCCGCTCGCACAACGCCGCCTGCTCAGGCGAAAGTAGAGGCAGCGAAAGTAGAGCCACTCCAGGCGGAGCCGCCCCCCGTAGCATTGCTCCCAGATACCGCACCCGTGCCGGTAGGGGTAACGCCGGTTAGCGATGCCGATCTCAATTACATTGCCGCGAGAAATCTGCTGATCCCGGTGGCAGGTGTGACGGCGGATCAGTTGCGCGATACCTTCACGCAAGCGCGCTCGGAAGGACGACAGCACGACGCCATCGACATCTTGGCGCTTCAGGGAACGCCCGTGCTGGCGACGGCTGACGGCGTCGTGGTCAAGCTCTTTCAGAGTGACAGAGGTGGAGTGACCCTCTATCAACTCGATCCATCGGGGCGTTATGTTTATTACTATGCACACCTGATGCGCTACGCAGACGGAATCGCGGAAGGAAAACAATTGCGGCGCGGTGATGTGATCGCTTATGTCGGCGACACCGGCAATGCCGGCACCGGAAACTATCACCTCCACTTTGCCATCTCGAAGATGACATCGCCGCGCCAGTGGAATGGCGGTGAGGCGATCAATCCTTATCCCCTGCTGGTTCGCAAGTGAGAAGCCCGACGCGCTTGACCGGCCATCTCGTGACCGCGCGGGGTCGGAATGGCGATGGCTTGCAACGAAGAAGCGCCGCCGCCTGGTGATCGGCGTAAACGGTTATCGCGGCTGATAGGAGCGCATCTGTGGCGCGGTATCGGCGTGCTCCCTTGCGGCTTTGTCGTGGCACTCCTGGCAATAGGCATCATCGGTAGTCGCCGGCTTATCGCAGGTCGTACCTGGGTGATTGTCGTGCTGCGTCGTTGTACATTTACATGGTTGCATCTTTCTGTCCCTCTTCCCTTCTAGCAGTCCAGCGAACTTGCCGTACCTGTGTAACTCGTTACCTTCGCCGGCGAGCGTGTGGCGCGGCTTTCTTCGACGCGACGCCCGCATCCATATCCACAGGGGCAGGATAGCCTTTACCGAGGAGTGCCGGAATCTCGACGACGACTTCCTTGCCTCCCTTGATGGAGCGCGTCACCTTGCCATTCACGATGTTGCTCGCCTTCGCCTCTTCCTTGCTCTTGTCACCTTTTCTTGACGAAGCGCTCGTCGAAGACCCGACTGAGGAGTTGCCTTTCGCGCGATCTGATGGGTTCGTGGCGGGCGCGTCTGGTACCGGCTTGCCGCCAGCGTCGCGAGCCATTTGGTCGAGGGCGCGCATCACCTCTGCGCGCTTGCTATCACCCATTTGATCGAGGCTCACGCCATACGCTTGCAACACGTTGCGGAGATTCTCTTCGCTATTCGTGCCGCGATCATACAGATCGCGGTAGATGTGCAGTTTGCCGTCCTCGACGGTGATGGTTTCATAGCGCAGCTCCACCGGCACCGCCTGGCTCAATTTCACAGGCCGGGTCTCGGTCTGGTTCTTTTCATACTCGGCGATCTGCTCATCCGAGAGTGGCGTCCCGCCAAGTTGCGCAAGCCGTTTCGCAAAATCGTTTGCCTGCGAATTGGTCAAGCCAACGCAACCGTGCGACGCGAAGCCGCCAAGTTTAGCCGACGCTTTGCCGCCGTGGATCAGCGACGGCAAGCCGATTGGAATCTTGAGCGGTCCCAGTGGGTTCAGCTTATCCCCGGCCTCGATTCTCTGGCCGACCTTGACCTTGCTTCCCGGCGATTCGACCCAGGGTTCATCGGGCGGTGTCCACGTCGGGTTGAAGATGATGGTGTCTGCTCTACGCAGCCCCGTCGGCAGCGGGAATTCAGGATAGCCGATGCCGATTTTATAAGACTTGATTAACTTGCCGCCTTCAAACATATCCATTCGAAAGGCCGGGGCATTGACGACGACGCGCTTATCTTGAGGGATGCCGACGGCGTTTCGCGGCGCGGCGGCGGGTGTGGCGCTGGCGGTTGTTGCCGTGCTTGAGTCGCCGCTCCAGCGCTCGTTTACAAAGGCGATCAGCGCCTGCGTTTTTTCTTCGCCGATTGCCGCCTTGCATTTTTCGTAGGCGTCTTCGCGGGCCGCCGTGGTCCTGCCGGCGGATTCATTAGGAGGATCCTTTTCGCGCAGCTTGGAGGTTTCCTGGCGCGCGATGCTCCTGAGCTGATTCACCTGCTCATCCGTGAGTTGCAGTTTCGACTTCAGCGCCGCTGCGAAGTTCTCTTGCGCGAAGAAGGCATCGAGGACAGGTAAGGTCATCGGTTGCGTGTTCGGCGCTGCCGCGCTGGTTTTCGCCGGTGCCGGTGCAGAGGTTGTTGCAGTGGCCGTTGTCGCGTTGGTGTTGGCCGCTGGAGTTGGCCGGTTGGCGGTTGAGTTGGACGAATCGGTCACGCAGCCGCCGCCGGCCAGGAGCATCACAACAGTAAAAACCACAGACATAGATCGCAGGCTTTCGCTCATCTTTCTTCCAGCCCTTCATGCCAGTCATCCGACTCGACTCCGAATTTACATTTGAAATGCTACGCTCATGCGGGGTAAGTTGCTGTTCCTTATTGGACACCCTCGGAAATAACTGGCGAGACGATGCGTGACTACTTAACAGGTTCAGGCCAGCCGAATCAGATCGTCTGCGCCCCTGATCACTCAATGACTCGTCGAGCTTAAGCGGTGGTCACCGCGCGCAAGCGCGCATGCTTTGGGCATCAGCCCATCCTGCTTACAGGCATTCACCCGTTGTTTTAAGCAGGTTGTTCAATATTGGACAGACTTCCTGGATATTCTCTGCCAGAATCGTTAGGAACCGAGCATAGCTCACTCCCTTCTCAGATTATCTGGAATTAACCAGACCCCTGATGGTCACAGCTCAACTACTACGAGGCCCTTATGACGACTTTCATCAAACCTCTACATGACCGCGTGCTCATCAAGCGCATTGAAGAAGGCGAGCAAGTTCGCGGCGGCATCATTATCCCTGACTCGGCCAAAGAGAAACCGCAAGAAGGCGAAGTCATCGCCGTTGGCAGTGGCAAATACCAGGAAGACGGTTCCCGCCAGGCGCTCGACGTCAAGGCGGGCGACCGCGTCTTATTCGGTAAGTACACTAGCTCTGAAATCGAGATCGACGGTGAAAAGCTGTTGATTATGCGCGAGGACGAGATTCTCGGCATCATCCGGCGTGCAGGTGTGGCGACAGGCTCTGCCGTCGGCAGTATCGCGAGCGGCAGCAGCGGCAAGCAACGTGGCAAGTAGTCTCTGGCGGCAGCAGACTTCATCATCAGGCCCCCTGGGGCATCACAAACAATTTTGAGCGGGAGAACGGATAAGATTATGGCAAAGCAAATCATTCACGGCACGGCGTCGCGAGCGGCAATTTTGTGTGGCGTCAACCAACTCGCCAACGCAGTTAAAATCACTCTGGGCCCGCGTGGGCGCAACGTCGTTCTCAATAGCAAATACGGCAGCCCGACGATCACCAAAGACGGCGTGACGGTGGCCAAAGAGATTGAACTCAAGGATGCAATGGAGAATATGGGCGCACAGATGGTGAAAGAGGTCGCCTCTCGCACCTCGGACATCGCCGGCGACGGCACGACGACGGCAACCGTGCTCGCACAGGCCATCTTCCGCGAGGGAGTCAAGACCATCGCGGCGGGCGCCAACCCGATGGCCTTGAAGCGCGGCATCGACAAGGCGGTCGAACGCGCGACCGCGGAGATCAAGAAGATGGCCAAGCCCGTCAAAGGCGACATGATCGCGCAGGTCGGCACGATCTCGGCGAACGGCGACGTGACCATCGGCGAGTTGATCGCCGAAGCGATGAACAAGGTCGGCAAAGACGGCGTCATCACCGTCGAAGAATCAAAGACGATGGAGACCGATCTGCAATTTGTCGAAGGCATGCAGTTTGATCGCGGCTACCTTTCTGCTTACTTCACGACAGACCCGGAAAGCATGGAAGCGGTGCTCGAAGATCCAGTCATTCTCATCAGCGAGAAGAGACTTTCTTCGATGAGAGATCTGCTGCCTCTGCTCGAACAGGCCGCCAAACAAGGCAGGCCGATGCTGATCATTGCGGAAGATGTCGAAGGTGAAGCGCTGGCGACTCTGGTGGTGAACAAACTGCGCGGCACCCTCAATGTGGCGGCAGTGAAAGCACCGGGCTTCGGTGATCGCCGCAAAGCCATGCTCGAAGACATCGCGGTTTTGACCGGCGGTAAAGTGATCAGCGACGATCTTGGGATTAAGTTGGAGACCGTCAGGATCGAAGACTTGGGAAGCGCCAGGAAGGTGGTGATCAACAAGGACAATACGATTATCATTGACGGCGCGGGCAACCCCGACGATTTGCTAGGGCGCGTAAAGACGCTCAGGGCGCAAATCGAAGACTCCACCTCGGACTATGACCGCGAGAAGCTGCAAGAGCGGCTGGCGAAACTCGTCGGCGGCGTCGCGGTGATACGCGTCGGCGCGGCCACCGAAACCGAACTCAAAGAGAAGAAGGCGCGCGTTGAAGACGCTATGCACGCAACCCGCGCGGCGGTCGAGGAGGGTATCGTTCCGGGCGGCGGAGTGGCGTTGATTCGCGCGGCGAAGGCACTCGACCAGTTCAAGGTTTTCGAGCCGAACGAAGACGACAAAGTGACCGGCGACCTGGACGAGCAGATTGGCGTCACCATCGTCAGGCGCGCGCTTGAAGAGCCGTTGCGTCAGATCGTCCAGAATGCCGGCAAAGAAGGCGCGTTGATTGTGGCGACGGTTCGCGCGGAAAAAAACCTCAACTTCGGCTACAACGCCGAGACCGAAACATTTGAAGACCTCGTGAAGGCAGGCATTATCGACCCGGCGAAAGTCACACGCTGTGCGCTACAAAACGCGGCGTCAATCGCAGGCTTAATGCTCACGACGGAAGCGATCATTGCTGAACGACCGAGCCTTGATAAGTCCGAGGCCATGGTCGGCGGCATGGGTGGCGGCATGGGCTTTTAAGACTTGCTGCGCGGCAGCGCTCGTTGCCGGAGTCTCTCAGCGCCGATGATCATGCTATAGTTAGCCGCATCCGCATGAAACAAATCACTCGCAACAAGGCAGCCGCGCTTCAGCAGGTTTTGAGTATCACCAGGCAACCAAGCATTACCCGCACCGCTATGCCGCGAGCTTGGACTACATGGATGGGCCAATCAAGCCGAACCTCTTTCGCCGGTATGAGGGCGCGCCGCTAATCGCTCTGGAGAAAATCCCACCGGCGGGTGAGCCGCTGTACGATGAGGCCTTTGCTCCGGGCCGGGTACGGCCAGCAGCGGTGAACTTGCGCAACGTTTCTCAGCTTTTCTTCGACAGCCTGGCGATCTCGGTATGGAAACGCATCGGCGAGATCAGTTGGGCGCTACGGGTCAATCCTTCGAGTGGAAATCTCCACCCCACCGAGGGCTACTTGATCTGCGGCCCGATTCTGGCCTCTTGAACTGCACCCTTGAATGAGACAAAGAGTTAAGCTTCCATAGCAACAAAGGAGGCTACTCGATGACTCTGAAACACCGTCGCCAGTTCACTCGTGAGTTCAAGCTCCAAGTCCTAGCCGAGATCGCTGCCGGCAAATCCATTGCTCAGGCGGCCCGCCAGCATCAGCTTCATCCGACTCTCATTGGTCGCTGGCAGAAACAGCATCGCGAGTACGCTGACCGCGCCTTCGCTGGCAACGGTCGCACTTATCCCGATGACGCCCGCATCGGGAACTTTCTGGCTTGGACGCTTCCATAAAAAGCCGGCCCTGGCATAGCGAAGAAAGTCGAATCGCAGAATAAACAAACCGGCGCGCTCCAGGCAGGCGAGCTTTACACAGTGAAGCAAATAGAAAAAGGGAGAAGCCGTCGCCTCTCCCCTCGCGGTCAGATCAACCCTTCCGTCCATCTCACTATAGCTGTTTGCAATTGCATGAAACCCAAGATGGTCTATTTTGGTCGTGATTTCTGGGCTTTTTCATCAAGAATGGTTTCACGCAATCAAGAACAGCTATAAGCCATTGCTCATCAGGTAGGCCCAGCGATGATTGTCATAGGCGGGATGCGTGCGAACATTCTTAAGATTCCAGGCCCAGCGCACGGTCTGCGCTGACTTGCGGCCCCACTCGCGATAATCGCCTTGCTGCTGGTGATGCTTGCGATGACAGCGCTTGTGAGTCGGAGCAGTATAGGTGCGGCCTTGCACAAAAAGTATTTGATTCGTAACGTCTGGAAACACCCGTTTTCGACTTCTTGTGCAACTGCCCATTCTGCACAAAAAGTCCTACATAGGGGTTAGCATGGCGAGATTAACAGCATACAGACCAGCATTGCAATTGCGTCTAAAATGAGCAGTAGGGCTGCAACCCCATAAGCGGCGCGTGTCTTCTTTGTGTTTTGCCGCCACGCGGCTACCTGCGCCGCGAGTCCGACTAAAAACGAAAGGATAGCAAGCACAAGCAAAGATATAATTACCGCAATATGTTCAGGCGGTGTACTGTAGCCGGGCACTCTTTTCACAAGAGAAGTATACAATAAAAAAGGGGCATTGCTGCCCCTGGAGCCTAATTTAGATTCTGTGTAAGTGAATCGGCGAGTGCGCCCATCGGCACCCGCCCTTCAAAGAGTATGGCGAACTGATTCAGCGCCGCACTCCAATCTCTGATCGGCATTGTCCACCGCTTGCTGATATTTCTCAAGCCCAGGTACATCAACTTGAATACCGCTTCATCATTCGGGAACAGCGAGCGATTTTTGGTGATCTTTCTCAGCGTCATATTCAACGACTCAATCGTGTTGGTTGTGTAGACCGCC
>JBJMGV010000009.1:0-83746 GCA_045807725.1 Blastocatellia bacterium
CCTCTTTGAGCGTCGCCATGCACAAGACGGCGGTGTCGGAGTAGGTGCGCGGCCTGCCTGGCTTGCCGGTTTTTTCAGTGCTGCGCCAGGCCGTAATCACGTCATCACTGACCCAGAGCGTCAGGCTTCCGCGTTGTACGAGCGCGGCGTTATAGTGTTTCCAGTTGCGGAGACGGTAGCGGCGTTTGGTTTTCTTTGTTTTCACAAATCAAGAATACCAGCCCTATCGTCTCCCTGCTTTATGCAACAACGCCGTTAACAATGGTAAATTTCGAGTCACCTTTGGGCCGAATACCTTTATATTGAAGCACTGAAATTACGCAGCAGCTAAAAAGTGCTGCAAGAACGGGAGTTGGTTTGGAACAGACCGTTGAAATAACTCGCGCTTGAAAGCGTAGACCGTCTGCCTCTGAGTGAGTGCCGCTTGTTGGGTTAAACACAGCGCCATCAATCCCAGATGCAGATGCGCCGTCTGCGCTTTGGCTTTGCGAGTGCTTGATCCACCCCAGCCAAACTCCTGCTTCAACAATCTAAACGTTTCTTCGATCTGCTGCCTCAAGCGATACTGCCGCTTGATCTGTGCTGGCTTTAATTCCAGCTCATTCGTCACAAAGTAACGCTTTCCATCTTTGATGATTCGCACTTCTTGACCCACTTGCTTGAGATGGCCTCGCGCTTGTCCGTAGCGCTGTGGCCCTTTCTGTGAGATACGCTCACCCTCCAACAAGCGATTGCTCTTGATGCGCGCCACATACTTCCAACCCAACTCTGAAAGCAGGTTCAAGATGCGGCGCGAGGTGTACCAACTATCGAACAGCACGTAGTTTGGGCAGATTCCCCATACGGCGGCTTCGCTTAACATCTCTTGCGCCAACTCGACCTTTGACTTGCCGCCCTTCTGCCACAATCGCATCGAGACTGGGATCTTGCGCTTGCCGTCGGTCCAGATCAGCAGCACGACCTGCATGCCTTGGATGATATGGCCAGCGCTACTGGACCAGACCCAAGAGACGGCTTCTGAATGTTTGGCCCAGCGCTCCCAGGTCGTATCATCGAGCACGAGATAACCGCCTTCGAGAATCATTCGAGAAGCGAAGAGTTCCCACAGCCGTCTCGACCAGGGGAAGCTTGAATGAAGCAGGCGGTTCAAGCCATCGTGCGAGACCGATGGACAGATGGCTGCCAATGACAAACAACTGGAGCGCGTATTGCGATAGATTAGAGCAATCAAGTAGGCTTCCAGTGCAGGGGTTAGTAAGGGGTTGATGTTGACCATAACACCAACATTCTATTCTCCTTCCGACCCCCTGCGTAAAATCAGATAGTCTTTAAGACCATCCCTCCTTTGTTTGTGTGTAGAGTTTATATCTGTTCTAGATTTCTAGCCAGATCTTTTGGCGAAAATCACCGACACTAGACCATCAGTAACTTCCCGTTTCATCTCATCATCAGGATGCAGGTGAATTTCTGTGGTTGAGATGTTTGAGTGTCCAAGCAAATCGCTTATCGTTTTTAGTTTCAACTCCCCTCCGACATTCAAACTTAACGTTGCGAATGAGTGGCGAAGGTCATAGATACGCATAGGAGGAAGCCCGGCGTCCTTGAGAATCGCCTTAAAGTTTCTACTGCGCAGTCTATCCAAAGGGAGAGGAGTGCCTAATTTAGTCGCAAACACAAGGTCAAGATTCTGATACTTTTCACCCATTTTCATTTTTTGTTCCAACTGGCGTTTTCTGTGAGCGGAGAGCTTCTGAGCAAGATCCTTTGAAATCGGGATTGTGCGCTTTGACTTTTCCGTCTTTCCCTTCCCAAAGTAATACTCGTACTTGTTCCACTTGCCCCAGCGTATAGTCCGATTAATGGTGGCGGTGTATTTTTCAAAATCAATATCTGCCCACCGTAGGGCTAGATACTCTTCCGGTCTCATACCTGTAAACAGGGCAAACTCGAATATCAGCCCAAGTTTGTTCTTACTACACGCTTCCAGGAAATTCCGTGCCTCCTGAGGACTAAGTGCCTTCGGCTTCTTTCTTGTTTTCTTAGGCAGGTCAATTTCATGAGCCGGATTGATGGTAAGAATACCGTCTTTTACCGCGTCTTTCAGCGCCCCGGATAAGGCAGCGTACGCGAAGCGGATAGTACTGGGAGAGTATTCATTCAACCGCATCCCGTTCACAAAGTCTTGGATATGTTCGCGTCTTAACTTAGAGAGAGGAAGCTTTCCTAACTCCTGCCTGACGTGAAGCCTCAAAAGCCCCGAGTAGTCTTCGTAGGTACTCTGAGCAACCTTGATCTTGGCCCGCTTCTCAAGCCACTTATCAAGATACTGATTTACAGTATCGCGGTTTTCAAATGAACTTGCGCCCTGCGTGTCTCTTGTGTCCAAAAGCTCAACGATTCGCCTATTGGCTTCTGACTTGTTCTCTGCCCGTTCCCACTTCTGTTTCCACTTCCCTTGTGAATCTTTATAGGGAATGAGGACGTAGTAAAGAGTTTCACCCTTCTTGCCCTTGCGTTGAACGATATATGGTTTTGCCACAGCGATCTCCTTTCAGTCTATCTTACAAAATCAAGACTAAGAGACCTCGCCGTCTCCAAAACCATCTACAAATTTAGGCGCACATCAGGCACCACCCTGCACCAAGCTGCACCAACCTTTTGCCTTGCCGTATCCTCTCACAAAGCATCAACTCATGTATTTTCAAAAAGTTGCGCGCAAATTGCACCAAACTGCACCGGGCGGCACCCACCTGCACCACCTGTCAAGGACTATTTTTTAGCCCCTGTAGATGACTGTGGATTAGGAGGCCGTGGGTTCAAGTCCCACTAGCCGCCCTCCTTTCTTAATCACTCAAAAGCAGCGGGGCCGATCACCTTTCGGCTTCGCTGCTTTTGTTTATGGACACAGATGACGCCAGTTCGATGCGCATCTTGAACGCATCGAATACCGACTCGCCCAGCGCCGCCAGCCATCGCGTGGCGCGATTGAGCGCCGCTTGCGATTGCGCGGCAACATCGAGCAGATCACGGTTGAGCTTTTCCATCTCCACTTCATCATTCACTTCGACGCGTTCAATTGAAGGCAATGGCTTGAGGGCTGATGCCACGGCTCGCGCCTCTTCGTTGATAACGCTGACGTAACGAGCAGCGCTTTCGGCTGGCGAGGCCATTCCCTTCTCGGTCAGTAAGAAGTGCAGCCGTTCGGCCTCGGTGGAAATCTCGGCCAGTTGGGCGCAATGATAAGCGATCATCTCGGCGAGTAGCTTTGCTCTCTCTCGTTCACTGAAGCTCAGCGGGTCGCGGCGTTCAAGCGCTTCCACCTGATTCCATTCGCCGCCGGCATCAGGCTTGATTCGTCTCGCGTGTTCGATCCGCTCGTCTTGCAAAAGCGGCGGCTCAATTCCGTAGGCGCGGCGCACGGCGCGACAGCGGTCGCTGCCGGCCTCGAAAGCTCGGCAAGATGCCGGGCGCAATTCATAAATCGCGCACTGAGCGTATTGGCCGACGCGGCCACTAAAAGCCACACAACGGCCTTCGAGAGCGTCGCGGCGCAACCAATGCGTCTTTGGTTCGGCAATCGCTCCGTCATCCCAGACCGCCCACGTCAAGCGGCGCGGCGTCGGGTCGCTATCGAGCACGATGACCTGATGAAAGAAAGCGCAGCACGCGCCGCACCTCTGACAGTCGGGGGCGATAAGCTGACTGTCAGTCAATACGCTTTCGGCCAGCGTCTCGGCGTACAGCCCGACCTCTTCATCGGTCGTCAGAGCCTGCGCCCGCCGCTGGCCGAGATGTTCGATCATCTCGACAAAGTCGGCTTCGCTCATGCCGCGCTTGCGAGTCAGGTGGACGAGCTTGTCCGGCGCGGCCTGCGTTTCGGTCTTCGCGGTGTCAGCCTGTGTGTGATTCATTACAATGATTACTAAAGCCGCTTGCTTTATGCGCGACCCGTGAAGGTTGGCTCAACGCTGACATTTTGGGCAGAAGAAGGTTGACCGCCCGGCGACTACCTGGGACCGAATCGTCGCCCGGCAGGTGCGGCACGGCTCGCCCTTGCGACCGTAGACGCGCAGCGCAACTTGAAAGTATCCGGCATTCCCTTCACTGTCGCGGAAATCGCTCAGCGTCGTGCCGCCCTGTCGTATGGCATCGCGCAGCACGCGCTTGATGGATTCGGTCAACCGCTGCCAACGAGCGCGACTGATGCGCCCGGCGGGCTTCAGCGGATGGATGCCGGCCAGAAACAGTGACTCGCTTGCATAGATGTTGCCGACGCCGACGATCACCCGTTGATCCATCACAAAATTCTTGACCGGCTGTTTCAAGCCGCGCGACCGCTCAAAAAGGTAATCGGCCTTACAATCAGCCGCGAGTGGCTCCGGGCCGAGATGACTGAGCGGCGCGAACTCACTCAACTCCGATTCGCCGAGCGCCACGACCATACCGAAGCGACGCGGGTCACGAAAGCGCAACTCTAATCCATCATCGAGCGAGAAGATGACGTGCTCGTGCTTGTCAAAAGGACGGCCTGCGGGCATCAACACCAACTGCCCGCTCATACCGAGATGAACAATCAAATGGCTGCCGCTATCAAAATGAATGATCAAATACTTGGCGCGGCGCGATAGATCAGTGACGCGGCGGCCCGCGATCAATTCATTCAACTTGTCTTCATTAACAGGCACGCGCAGCCGTGCGTCGCGCACTTGAATCTCGGTGACGCGGCGGCCCGGCAGCTTAACCAACAGGCTGCGGCGGACGGTTTCGACTTCCGGCAATTCAGGCATAGCTTCTCTCATCAACTGACGACAGGTAATCACTGGCGGTCGTCAGTCATTCATCCTCATTCGTCCAGGAGTTGTTTCGCTTTCACGGCTTCGCTACACTGAATCTTCCCACAGGAATCAAACGGATGAAAAGCCAGGCTTCGGCTCGCGCGCGTCACAGTCACACTCCCACTCCAATGAGCAGGCCAGCCAGCGGCAAACTGATCGCGGCATTGCTCGACTGGTTTGCCAAACACAAACGCGCGCTGCCCTGGCGAGCGACGCGCGATCCGTATCGCATCTGGGTCTCTGAAGTCATGTTGCAGCAGACGCAGGCGGCGACCGTGATCCCTTATTATGAGCGATTCCTCAAACGGTTCCCCAACCTCGCGGCGCTCGCCGCCGCCGATGATGCGGCTTTGATGAAAGCGTGGGAAGGACTCGGTTACTATGCCCGCGCGCGCAACCTGCGCGCCGCCGCGCAAATCGTTCTGTGCGAGCACGGCGGCGAGTTGCCTGCTTCACGAGACGCGCTGTTGAGCCTGCCGGGCTTTGGCCCTTACACGGCGGCGGCGGTTGCCAGCCTTGCTTTCGGCGCGGACTGCGCCGCTGTGGACGGCAACGTTCTGCGCGTGCTGGCGCGCGTCTACGCGGTTGATGAAGACATACGCCTATCGCCAACACGCCGCCAGTTACAGCAGCTTGCCGATGGCCTGATGCCGTCGGGCCGCGCCGGCGCGTTCAACGAAGTGTTGATGGAACTGGGCGCGCTCGTCTGCCGCCCAAGGAACCCGAACTGTGATGTCTGCCCCATTCGCCGCTTCTGTCGCGCCTTTCAGCAAGGCCGCGTGCGCGAGCTGCCGGTTAAATCCGTTAAGCCCGCCGTGCCTCATCATGAGATCGCCATCGGCGTCGTACATCATCGCGGCAAGGTGCTGATCGCGTTGCGCCCGGCTGACGGGCTGCTCGGCAATCTCTGGGAGTTCCCCGGCGGCAAACGTCAGGCGGGCGAGACGCTCGTCGAGTGCTGCCGCCGCGAGATCAAAGAAGAGACAGGTCTCGACGTTGATGTCACAGAGGTCTTCGCTATTGTGCCTCACGCCTACAGCCATTTTCGCATCACGCTACACGCCTTCCACTGCCGTTACAGACGTGGCAGGGCGCGGCCACACACCAGCCAGGCGATTCGCTGGGTCAGAATAGAAGAGCTTGACGATTACGCCTTTCCAAAAGCCAACAAGCAGATCATTGCGCTACTGAAGTCAACCGAGACTGGAAAAGCGGCGAAGTCATAAGTCTGACTCTTGATTGGCAAAACTCGGCAGACTGTATAGGCTCGGCAGACCGCGCGTGTCATTTCGACCTGCTGAAATATTTATCCCGCCGCCCGCGACTAAAGCGGTTGAAAGCACAACCAGCATTATGGTAAGGTGCGTGCTTATGTAAATCAGGCGGATTCAAACCGATTCCACTTGCATTTTATGAATTCGAGTCATAATGACTGCCGCAAACCTCTTGTCGGTGCGTTTGGGTCACGAAGTCGCCCTAAAAAGAGGGACTATTTTCGGGTTTGTGTCAAAAGCTGTTTTCCGACTCACCAGGCAGTAATCAGTGAAGTGGTGCGATTCAGGTATTTGCAGAAATAACGAAGGTTAAATCAATAAATCGAATCCACCCAAAAGGGGAATATGAGTTGCTCTTGAGTTTGACTTGCCTGTGTAGCGGCTCATCCAAGCAGGCCCGAGCCCTACAGGTTGCTTGATTCCCGTTTAATCTTATGAAAACGACAAGCAAGCTGAAAATTTACCTCCGCGAATTCAAGTTCCTCGCCAAGGGCGTTCTGTCAACCAAGCACCCCATACTGGCTCACGTCATCCCCATGCGTCGCTGCAATCTGAGTTGTACTTACTGCAACGAGTACGATGATGTGTCGAAGCCTGTGCCGCTCGACGAGATGAACGCGCGGCTCGACAAGCTGGCGGCGCTGGGCACGACGGCCATCATCATATCGGGCGGCGAGCCGCTGCTGCACCCTGACATTGATAAGATCATCGCGCGCGCACGCCATCATAAAATGCTCGCCTGCATGATTACGAACGGCTACCTGCTGACGCAGGAGCGCATCGAGAAGCTCAACCGCGCCGGCCTCGAATACATGCAGATCAGCATTGATAATGTTAATCCCGACGAGGTGTCGAAGAAGAGCCTGCGCCTGCTCGACAAGAAGCTCCAATGGCTTTCTAAGCTGGCCGAGTTCAAAGTCAACATCAACTCGGTCATCGGCGGCGGCATCAAGACGCCCGAAGACGCTCTCATCATCGGCAAGCGCGCCGTCGAGCTTGGATTCTCCAGTTCGCTTGGCATCATCCACGACGACCTCGGCACGCTCAAGCCACTTATGGGCATCGAGCGCGAGGTCTACCAGCAGATGAAAGAGATCGGCAAGAAGGGGCACACGCGCGTCAACCAATTCCAGGACAATCTGGCCGACGGCAAGCCGAACAAGTGGCGCTGCCGTGCAGGCGCGCGTTACCTCTACATCTGCGAAGACGGTCTGGTGCATTATTGCTCGCAGCAGCGCGGCTATCCCGGCATCCCGCTTGAGCAGTACACGTTCGCAGATATACAACGCGAGTACAACACCAAGAAAGCGTGCGCGCCTTACTGCACCATTGCCTGCGTGCATCAGGTGGCGACCTTTGACAATAAACGCAAGCCGCAGAAGCTGCCGGCGAAAGGCGTCGTCGCGCGCGAATCGATTCAAACGATTCGCCGCCTCTATCAGATCGAGCAGGCGGAGAAGGCCGAAGCATGATTCATCAGATTCGACAGTGTGCGCTGTCGGGCCGGGGATTTTAAGATCGCAATTCTGCGCATCGCTTATTGGAGCGGTGCAATTCAAAACGAGGCGAAGCGCGTGGGACTGATGCAGAGCTTCGCAATAGGAGAGAAGAAATGGCAAAAGCAATCAAGTACGTGGAGAAAGGATTGGCCGTGACGGCGAACGCGTTGTGGCAGGTGTTCGAGCCGCTCAACCGCATCAAACCGAATCCGTCATTCACGCCTAAGTGGTCGGATAAGCCCTTGCAGAAGTCTTACGAGAAGACTAAGCCGCCACTGGGCTGGCCGCGCACCACCGACAGCCTGTGCCCGAAGTGCGTGCCCGAAATTCGTCAGCAGATCATCGACGGCAAGCTGCCGTATGAAATCCTGCTCAACGATAAAGTCGGCGAAATCAAGGCGCAGATCATCGAGCGCGACGGCAAAATCCTGATGGTCAAGGACTGCGACAAGCACGGCCACTTTGAAGACGTGATGTCCATTGACCCGGAGTTCTCCGCACATCTTGAGAAGGCTTTTCCGGGCCGCGACATTCCCGCGCACAACGACGAGAAGCTGCACAATCACGGTTCGAGCACCGTCAAGCACGGGCGCGGCTCTGTGCTGACGGTCGATCTCACCAATCGCTGCAACATGATGTGCGACCCGTGTTTCATGGACGCCAATCAGGTCGGCTTCGTGCACGAGTTGTCGTGGGAAGACATCCAGACGCTGTTGGACAACGCCGTCTCGATCAAGCCGCGCCGCCAGATGTCTGTGCAGTTTTCGGGCGGCGAGCCGACGCTGTCGCCTTACTTCCTCGACGCCATTCGCTACTCGCGTAAGGTAGGCTACAATTCGGTACAGGCGGCGACCAACGGCATCGAGTTCGCCAAGAGTCCTGAGTTCTGCAAGCAGGCCGCCGAGGCCGGACTGCGTTATGCTTACCTGCAATTCGACGGCATCGGCAATGCAGCTAACGAACACCGTATGGTCGGCAACCTGTTTGACGTGAAGCTGCGCGCTATCGAGAACCTGCACGCTGCCGGCGTTGAGATCGTCCCTGTGACGACCATCGTCAACGGCATCAACAATGAGCAGGTGGGCCGCATCATCAAGTTCGCGCTCGACAATCCGAAGAAGATTTCGTTCCTGTCGTTCCAGCCGGTCTCGTTCACGGGCCGCGACGAAGAGATCACCGACGAGCGCCGCTTCGCGCAACGCTACACGCTGTCGCATATGGCGCACGACATCAAGAATCAGACCGGCATCGGCGAGCCGACGCGCGACTGGTTCCCCATCTCGTTTATGAGCACGTTCTCGGATTGGGCCGACCTCGTGCACGGGCCGGACAAGGAGTGGGGTCAACTGAGCTGCGGCTGCCACCCGAACTGCGGCATCGGTATGGCCGTGATGATTGACAAGGAGACCAAGGAAGCCGCGCCGGTCACGGCCTTCCTCGATGCTGACCAGTTCGCCAAGGACTTGATGAAGGTCAACGATGCGGCGCGCGGCAAGTGGCTCTCGCTTGTCGGCGCGGCTCTCGCGCTGCTCAGAAACTACGACCCGTTCAAAGCGCCTACGCACTTCCGCATCAAAGACCTGATGATGAAGTTCGACAAGTCGTTCGGCGCGAGCGGCAAGGATTACGGCAAGGTCAGCGGCGAACGCACGGTTGAAGATATCGAGAAGCGCCGCCGCGACCGCTGGAACTTCCTCTTCATCGCCGGCATGTGGTTCCAGGATCTGTTCAACTACGACTTCCGCCGCACCGAGCAATGCATCATTCCGTATGCGACGCAGGAAGGCGAGATCAGCTTCTGCGCCTATAACACCGGCGTCGGCTGGCGCAACATCATCGAGAAGATGCATATGACGGCGACGCTGACGAAGTGGTACGAAGAGTATGGCCGCCACGAAATCTTCGCCGGCGGCAAGGCCGTGCCGCTCACGAGCAACGCGCACTCGCTGCTGCTCGACGACGCCCTCGTCACCAACGAAGTGCAGCACGACCTGGACGAGCTTGGCATCGCCAAGAACGCCCGCCAGGAGAAGCAGCGCGCCCGCGCCCTGAAATTGAGCCAGCAGGATAACGAGCGCATGGCGAAGCTCTACCGCCAGCACATTCTCAAAGAAGAAGCCGGGCCGGAGACGCAGATCGTTCAGTTGAAGGTGAACAAACCGAAGCCGCAGACTGACGTTACGCCCGCCGGCTTTGGCGATTAATTAAAGCGCATGGCGATGACCATAGAAGTCGTCGCCACTATCGAGTAAAGAAAAGCCGCCGAGTTGCCTCGGCGGCTTTTTTGCGCCCGCAACCAGATCACTCAACGCGCTTTGAGTAGCTGCGTAAAATCTATGCGCTTGTAGGCAGCCCACTTGATTTTGCAGCCGCAGGACATCTTAAAGCCCCACCCTTCGTGCGCCCCTTGCGGGAGGTCTGTGACCGGGATGGCTTTCCAGCAGAACGGGCATTTGATCGCTGGAATCATACCTAATCTCCTTGAGAGATGATTAGGCGTCCGACATAGATTTTAAACAAAAAGGGGCAAAGGGAAAAGTGGGCTGTAGCAGGACGAGAGCATCTTAACCGTATAGAACTTTTAGCAAAACGGGCGACCCGTCGGGGCCGCCCGTTGCGGCGTCTTAGGCAGAGCTTCGGACGGAACTTGCGGTGAGCTTCAAACCTCTATGCGAAAGACCATCTCCGGCAAAACGATACGCATTAGAGGGATGGTGACTTTCGGAATGTTGATCTTTGGGATTGCAATACGCGGTGCAGCCATCGGCGCGAGGCGTATGTCAGGCACAACCGCCGGCGGCATTGGCGCAACCTGAGCCGGCGCAATCTGAATCGGCGGCACGGCCACGGGCGCAAGCGGCAGCCCTTCGATGTGAAGCGGACCGATCTCAAGCGGCGCGGCCAGCGCCTCAGAGACCACGATGTCTGCGTCTTCGTCGGCCATCCAGAGTTGCGACTGCTTGCCCCGTTCGAGCTGCACGGTCAGCTTGCGCTCTTGCCGGTCGCGCATCACCTGAATTTCAACTGCGCCTTCGCCTTTGCTACGCAACGCCTGAACGACGCGACCGGGACTGTCAATCGTGTCGCCGCCTACTGACAGAATCACATCACCGGCTTTGACGCCGGCGCGCGCCGCTGCCGAATCGGGATGGACAAACGTGACCAGCGCGCCATTGCGATCTTTCAGCCCGAAGTACTCGGCCAACTGCGGCGACATGCTCTGCAACGAAATGCCGAGCTGATAGCCGTAACCCGCATAGAGGCGCGCAGCAGTCGCCGGCTTTGCCACGTATCGGGCGCGTGGCGCAGCGGGTACAACACGGGCAAGCGGCGCAACAGGCGCAACAGGCGCAACAGGCGCGGCGGGCACAACGCCCACGCGGCCATAATAGCGCCGGTAAGATTGGCCAATGTCGCCAAGCGTCACGTTCACATTCATCTCGCTGCCATTGCGCAGCACGCCGAGTTTGACGGTGCGGCCCGCCGGCGTTTCTTCGATGTGGCGGCTGAGCTGGCGGGCGCTCTCGACCGCTGCGCCGTTCCAACGAACAATCACGTCATCTTTCTGCAAGCCGGCCTTTGCCGCCGCCGTGTCGGCAGTCACGCCGATAATCAACGCGCCGCGCTCTTCGCGCAGCCGCAGCCGCCCGGCGACTTCGGGTGTGACCTCTTCGATTTGAATGCCGAGATAGCCGCTGCTTGAAATGGCAATGCGGCGCGGTCGCTCATTCTTATCCTGATCGCCGGTGGCGGCAAGCGCGGCTGAGATGGTGACGAGCAACGCGCTCAGAGCGAGCATTAACGTGCGTTTCATTGAGAATCGTCCCCTTTCGTTTTGGTCTATGGATAAACCTATTACTCGCACGATTCGTTTGATGAGTTCCAAAATCTGCGAACCCAACAGGCACAGTTCCGCCTTTGCTGCCGTGTGAGTGACGCGCGGCGGCAAAAGGTTTCAGGATTTTTAGTTGAATGATGTGGCGTGGCTGTAGTGGTACAGAGGGAGCTTACCGTAAGCGTCATCGGCTGATGCCGAACACGCGCCGGTAAAACGTGATGGCGTCGGCCCAGGCTTCGTCGGTCGCTTCCGAATCGTAGCGCGGCCCTTCGTCGCGCATAAACGCGTGTTCTGCCGGGTAGAGCCGCACTTGGAATTTCACACCGGCTTCTTTCAGCGCGCCTTCGATCTTGATGCGGCCTTCGGGCGGCACGTGCGGGTCGAGCAAGCCGAAGACGATCAACATCTCGCCGCGAATCTCTCCGGCGCACTCAAGCGAACCGGCGTCAGCATCCTTGCCGAGCTTGCCGTTGTGAACGCCTGTGGGATAAAAGCAAGCGGTCGCGCGCACGTCTCGTTGCAGCGCGGCGCGGAAGGCGAGATGACCGCCGATGCAGAACCCGCACGCGCCCAACTGCGCCGCGGCGACGCGCCGGTCACGGCTCAACCAATCGAGCACGGCGCGCGCGTCCATATCAAATTCAGCGACTGCTGTCTGCGCCGCATCGCTCATCCCGCGATCACGGCCCGCATCATCAAAAGCAATCGCGGCTCCCGGCGGCTCGATGCGATGATAAATCTCAGGCGCGGCGACGACGAAGCCATAGCCTGCGAGCCGCATCACGGCGCGAGTGGTCGGCCCGGTCAGTTGAAAGATATCTGAGTAGAGCAGGATGCCTGGAAACGGTCCTCCGGCGCGCGGCGCGGCGACCAGCGTCCGCATCGCACTGCCACCCATCGGAATGTCTACATACTCAGTCGTGATAATCATCTCTTCAGCTCCATTGGCTTATGGCAAAGGCGTCATACGAATCCGACTCTCTTCAACAACCGAGAAGTGTCCTGCCCAATCGCTCCGGCTTTCAAGAGCGCGAACCGCAAACGCGGCGATATGAGACGCGGAAATCGGTACAATGCGAAAAAGAATAACGTCTGATGCCACGGTCAGTTTTTTCCTGAACGCTAATTCGCCGAAGTCCTTATCAAAGGTAATCAGGATACGCTGACCGGACATGGCTAGCGCAAGCACATCTTCATCAGAGATTCCCGGTGCTTCTGTTCTTATCCAGATTACGTCGTGCCCGTTCGCGCGCAACGCATCTACGGCATCGCCTGGAAAGTTCTCGTTGGCTAAAAGTTTCAGCACCACTCAGGCCAGGGGGTAAACTCTTTCTGCATGAAGCAAGGCACTGGCATAGGCCAGACAGGCGCGAATATCTTCGGGCGTGATTCCGGGATAATTGCGCAGTATCTCTTCCTCGGCCCAACCATGAGCGAGCAGGTCAACGATGAACTCGACAGCCAGGCGAGTTCCTTTGATTACCGGCTTCCCAACCAATACCGCCGGGTCTATGGTGATACGTTCTTGCCACGCCATTCTTGTTTCCTCTCACGACTATCTTACAACAGAGAGAGCTTTCTTCTCCTGAACAAGCGCCGCAGCCGCCCTGAGAACCACCTCAGGGCCGTTAGAAAAAAGCCGTGTTCGGGCGGCGCTTCGTGCGCTTCGGTCTTCGCTTCGGCTTCGATGGCGGTGAAGAATTGCGACAGCATCATACGCGCCGCGCCCTGAATCATGCGCTGACCGACGCCGGCAATCGTGCCGCCGACCTGCACGTCGCCGCTGTAGTTGACCAGCGTAACTCCGTCGCGTTCTTCCAGGTCGAGCGTGCCCGCGCCTTTCAAGAAACCGGGCTGGCCTTTGCCGTCAACGACCATACGGTAATGCGTTGGCGGCTGCACCTCTTCGAGCCGCACGTTGCCGGTGAAGACGCCTTTGATCGAGCCGACGCCGGCGCGCATCGTGGTCGAATAATGATTCGCCTCTACCTGCTCCAGCCGCTCGCAGCCCGGTATGCAACGCTGCAAGACCGCCGGGTCAGTCAAGACTTGAAAGACGCGGTCGCGCTGCGCGTGAACTTCCTGTGTGCCTTCAATTTTCATAGGGACTAGAGACTAGGGGCTAGGGACTGGCAGCCGGAGGTTAGAGAACGTTGGCTCACCCGAAGCCTGATCTCTACTAGCCCTTAGCCTCTAGTCCCTAGTCCCTACTTGGCGCGTTCTGCCGCGGCTTGAATGGCGCGGCGCGTGTAAACCTGCGCGAGGTGTGTGCGGTAGCCTTCGGAGGCGTAAAGGTCGCCGTTGATCGTCACTCCATCGGCAGCCATCGCCGCCGCCACCGCGATGGCTTGCTCGTCGAGCGACGAGCCGACGAGCGCGGCTTCGACGCCCGCAGCGCGATAAGCTTTTGAAGCTACGCCGGTGATGCCGACGCTCGCCGCTTCGCAAGCGCCGCTTGCGCCGCGCACCAGATGCACGGCGACGCCAACGACGGCGAACCCGGAAGCCGGCTGCGCCGCTTTCACATACGCCTGACCGTAACGGCCCGACGGCACAGGGATGCGAATCTCGCGCAGGATTTCGCCGGCATCCAGAGCCGTCGTCAACATATCGACGAAGAAGTCATCCGCCGCGATGACGCGCTCGCCGCCCCCGCCAACCGCGACAATTTCCGCCTTGAGCGCAATCATCACCGCCGGCCAGTCTGCCGCCGGGTCGGCGTGCGCGAGGCTGCCGCCCACGGTGCCGCGATTGCGCACCTGCGTGTCGCCGATCTGCGCGGCGGCTTCGGGCAGAACGGGGCAGATGTCGCGCAGCCGTTCGCTCGCTTCAATTTGAAAGTGCGTCGTCATCGCGCCGATGCGAATCTGCCCATTCTCTTCGCGGATGTAAGCGAGATCACGTATGCGCCCGATGTCGATCAAGACCGAAGGCTGTGCGAGCCGCAGCTTCATCGCCGGCAACAGGCTGTGGCCGCCCGCCAGTATCTTCGCGTCGTCGGCGTGCTGTGCGAGCAGCGCGAGCGCCTCATCAAGCGTCGCCGGCGTCAGGTAATCGAATTGCGCTGGAATCATCGTCCTCTCCTTCCAAGCCGTGTGATGTCACACGCGCATGTCCTTTGACGATCAGCCTCACCGAACTGAAATAATATATTCTGTCAGCGTGGAGCGGCGCTCTTTGGCGCGCTTTGCAGATTCCACCAGATCGCGCACCGTCGTGATGAGTTCGTCAACCACTTCGGGCGTAAACGACGCCTCGCCGTCTTCCGTACAAACCCAAGCATAGACGCTTGGGATGCGAACCGATACGCCATCGTCGTTGTACTCAAAAGTCGTCGGCAGCCATTCCTTCTGCTTGTTGTGTTCCGGGCAAATCGGAGCGGGTAGATCAGTCATAACTCACTTTTGTTTGCGCCGCCGGAAAGGCGGATACTCCCATAAAAGCTCGTCTGGGATATAGGCAGTAATGAATTCAGCATACACGTCATCAGCATACTCACAGACAACATGTAAGTAAATGTATGTTCCTTCTTCCAACATTGCCCTTCCACAGATCAACACGCGCTGATCCATCGGATACTCCTCAACGACCTTGCCATTGAGTATGGCGTCAACCATCTGCTTGCGGTCGAAGCCTTCTTTCAACGCGTGAACAACCGCGTGGCCTCTCACAAGGTACTTGCCGGCCTGCACTCGGTCACGAATGACTTCAATGTCAGCGCCCATACATCATGCCGCAAAATCAGCCCTGTAGATTAGCCCTGCTGATTGATGATCTGCCAGATCTTTTCCGGCTTGAGCGGCATATCGATGTGGCGCACGCCGAACGGCGCGAGCGCGTCAACGACAGCATTGACGATGGCCGGTGTTGCGCCAATCGTGCCGGCTTCGCCGACGCCTTTGACGCCCATTGGATTGACCGGCGACGGTGTCTCTGTGCGGTCGAGTTCCATATGCGGAATCATCGCCGCCTTCGGCACGGCGTAATCCATCAGCGTGCCGGTGATGAGCTGACCCTGTTCGTCATATACCACTTCTTCATACATCGCCTGGCCGATGCTCTGCACGATGCCGCCGTGCACCTGCCCATCGACGAGCATCGGGTTGATCACCTTGCCGCAATCGTCAACGGCGACGTAGCGCAGGAACTTGACCTCGCCCGTGTCGCGGTCAACCTCAACGACAGCGATGTGCGTGCCGAAGGGGAAGGTGAAATTCGTCGGCTCGAAGAAATGCGTCGCCGATAGTCCCGGCTCAAGTCCGGGCGGAATCTCGCGCGCCAGGTGAGCGGCCAGCGCGACATCCTGAATCGTCACCTTTTTATCGTCGCCTCCGGGTTCCGGCAGCGCGCCCGCTGGAGCCTGCCCCGCCGGCAACACCGGCTCAGGCACTTCGCCTGACCTGGCAGAAGCGGCTCTGGCGGCCACTTTCGAGAACGTGCCTTCATTGAAAGCGACGCTTGCCGCGTCTACGCCCAGCATATGCGCGGCGATCTGCTTCGCCTTCTCAAGCAACTTCTCGACGGCCAAATAGACCGCCGTGCCGCCGACTGCCGTTGCGCGACTGCCGAACGTGCCGATGCCGTATTGCACAATCGCCGTGTCGCCATGAATCACCGTGATGTCGTTGATGTCAACGCCGAGCTGGTCGGCGACGATCTGCGCGAACGAAGTCTCTTGCCCCTGACCGTGCGGCGACGCGCCCGTGAGCACGGTGACTTTGCAGGTCGGCTCGATTCGCACCGTCGCGCTCTCCCAGCCGCCGGCGGGCATCGCCTGTGACGGGCCGAGCGCGCATATTTCGACGTAAGTCGAAACGCCGATGCCAAGCAATCGTCCCTCGTCGCGCGCCTTGCGCTGCTCTTCGCGCAAGGCTTTGTAATTTGCCATACCAAGCGCCTTATCGAGCGCGGCTTCGTAATCACCGCTGTCGTAGAACAATCCCGTCGCGGTCTTAAACGGAAACTCGTCGGGCTTCGGGAAGTTCTTGCGCCGCACCTCTACCGTGTCCATACCGAGTTCGGCGGCGACCAGATCGAGCGCGCGTTCGACGACATAAGTCGCTTCGGGACGGCCCGCGCCGCGATACGCATCGGTCGCCACTTTGTTGGTGAAGACGCCGGTGATGTTGATTTGAATCGCAGGAATCTTGTAACAGCCCGACAGCATCAAGCCCGTCAGCGTCGGAATGGCCGGCGTCAGCAGTTGCATATACGCGCCCATATCGGCGAGCACGTTCCAGCGCAGGCCGGTGATTGTGCCGTCGTTGTTATAGCCGACTTCGAGCGTGCCGATCTGGCCGCGACCGTGAATCGTCGCCTGCATATTTTCGCGGCGCGTCTCGATCCACTTCACCGGCTTGGCGAGCTGCATACTGATCCAACCGAGCAAGGCTTCTTCGGCATAGATGTTGAGCTTCGAGCCGAAGCCGCCGCCGACTTCCGGGGTAATCACGCGCAGCTTGTTTTCGGGGATGCCCAGCATCAACGCGACCTGCGTGCGCATCAGGTGGGGGATTTGTGTTGAAGACCACAATGTCAGTTCCTGCTCGCCGCGCAAGTAACGCGCCTGCACGCCGCGCGGCTCCATCGCAATCGGCGCGAGCCGCTGATGCACGATGCGCTGGCTGACAACGTGGTCGGCTCCTTCAAGCGCCGCGTCAATGTCGCCTTCACCGGCGGTGAGCTTATACGCGATGTTGTCGCCATACTCTTCGTAGATGGCCGGGCCGCCGCTTGCCGCCGATTCCAGATCAACGGCGACGGGCAGTTCTTCGTAGTCCACCATAATGAGATCAATGGCGTCGCGCGCGGCGTAGCGGTCTTTAGCGACAACGGCGGCGATGGGCTGGCCGACGAAGACGACGTGGTCGGTGGCAAGCACTCTGTAATCAGGAATACGCAGGCCGGGTATCGCGCCGGCGCTGGCGCAAGGCACAGGGCCGACCTGTTGCGCCACGTCTTTGCCGGTGTAGACGGCGACGACGCCGGGCGCGTGCGCCGCTTCGCTCACGTCGAGGCTGGTGATCCGCGCGTGCGCGTACATCGAGCGCAGGAACATCACCGTGAGCGTGTCCGCGAGCTTGATGTCATCAACGTAATGGCCCAGCCCTTGAATCAGTCGCGGGTCTTCAGTGCGCTTGACGCTCTTGCCGACGAAACGGTTTGCCATAAGTCCTCCAGGATTCAGGAGTCGGGATACAGGATACAGGATTCAGGATTCAGGATTCAGTTCAGCCGTCGAACGCGAATGGCTGCTGCTGAATCGGACTACCTGCCGATAGCAAATCTTCCTGAATCCTGTATCCTGAATCCTGTATCCTTTCTTTAATCTCCCGATGCTGCTTTCATCTTGCCGGCGGCATAGCGCACGGCCTCGACGATGTGCTGATAGCCTGTACAGCGGCAGAGATTGCCTTCGAGGCCGTGGCGAATCTCTTCGTCGCTCGGCTGCGGGTTGCGCGCCAGTATCTGCGCCGCCGCCATAATCATACCCGGCGTGCAATAGCCGCATTGCAGGCCGTGCTTCTCCCAGAAGCCTTCCTGCACAGGGTGCAGTTGACCGTTCACCGCCATGCCTTCGATGGTCGTCACCTGCGCGCCATCGGCTTGCACCGCAAGCACGGTGCAGGATTTGACCGACTGGCCATCGAGCAGCACCGTGCACGCGCCACAGATCGACGTTTCGCAGCCGACGTGCGTGCCGGTCAGCCCAAGCTCATCGCGCAGGTAATGAACGAGCAGCATGCGCGGCTCGACTTCGTGACGCTCGGCCACGCCATTGACTGTGAGGGTGATCGCCTTCTTCATCGAAGCCACCTCGTCTGAATGTTAATGGATGAGAAATGAAACCACGGTCTAGCTCGCTCTTTATACAACTTTGCCGGCGCAGGTGACAAGCAGAATCCGACGCGGCGATGGGAGACGCGGCGAGGGAAAGACAGAAGTATGAACCGCTTCTCTTTCCCCGCGTCGCCGCGTCGCCGCGTCCCCGTGTCGCTCTCTATCTCGCGCTCACAAGGCGAAGTGCCGGCGCACGGCGCGGCATTCAAAGTAACGGACGGCGCGCCGGTAATCCGCTTCGATCTGCGCGCGCAAGGCGTCAACCGAATCGAAGCGGCGCTCGTCGCGCAGCCGGTGCAGGAAGCGGACGCGAATCGTTTCGCCATAAAGCTGGCGGTCAAAGTCGAGCACATGAGCTTCAACCGTTACTTCCGGCTCACCGCCAAAGGTCGGCTTATGGCCGACGTTGGTGATCGAGCGCCGCCACTCGCCCTCAATCAGCGTCAATGTAACATAGACCCCATTCATCGGGACGACTGTGTTGTGCGGCTTGAGGTTCGCGGTTGGGTAGTTCAACTGCGCGCCGGCGATGCGGCGGCCTTCGAGGACGCGGCTCTCGATGCCGTAAGGACGACCGAGCATGCGCCGCGCCAGGTTCGTGCGCCCGGCGGTGAGCAAGCGGCGAATTATCGTCGAGCTGATGCGATGGTGGCGAAGACGAATCTCCGGCACTTCTTCGGCAACGCGGCCCAGTTCGTCGGCCACTTCGCGCAGCAAGCCGAAGTGACCTTCGCGGTTGTGGCCGAAGGCGAAGCCCTGACCGAGGTAGACTTCGCGCGCGTCCAACCGCCCGAAGATCAGCCGGCGCAGAAAGTCTGTGGCGCTGACGGCGGCCAGTTCCGGCGTGAAGCGCAACACGACGCACTGGTCAATGCCGAGCCGCTCCATGCCTTCCATCTTCTGCTCGAATGTTTGCAGTAGAGGCGGCGCGGTCTGCGGGCGCAACACGGCGCGCGGGTGCGGGTCAAAGGTGACGACCGTCGCCGGCAGGTCGAGCAATCGCGCTCGCTTGACGACGCGGGCCATAATCTCTTGATGGCCGAGGTGCAGGCCGTCGAACACGCCGAAGGTCAGCACGCTGGGCGCGCTGATCTGCGAGTCGTCGGGGTCGCTGAAGATGTTCATAACAACATAGTCAGAAGCGATGAATGATGAATGATGAATGATGAACTGCCGAAGCTAGCGCTCATTGTCAATGGGACTTGTCTCTTGAATTCATCATTCATCATTCATCGCTTCTATGATCTGCCCGTCGTAAGCAATCTCGACGCCTGCGGGCAGGTGCGCGCTAGTCGGCGCGTGCCGTATGTCGTGCGAGATGTGCGTCAGCAGCGCGCGGCGCGGGCGCAACCGTTCAATGTAGCCGAGCGCCTGGTCTAACGTCATGTGCGTCGGGTGTTTCTTGAAACGCAGCGCATCTATCACCAGCACGTCGAGGCCGGCCAATCGGTCACATGTCTCATCGGGGATCAGATTGCAATCGGTCAGGTAAGCGAACCCGCCTATGCGAAAGGCTGTCACCGCCAACTGGCCGTGCATCACGACGAGCGGCTCAACGCGCAGGCCGAACAACTCGAAGTCGCCTTCGATCAGGTGAGGGATGATGCGCGGGACGCCGGGGTACTGCGCCGGCTCGAAGGCGTAAGCATAGATGCGGCGCAAGCCCTGCCACGTTTCGTCGGTTGCATAGACCGGAATCGCGCCGTGCCGGAACATCAAAGGGCGCGCATCGTCCAATCCGAAACAATGATCGGCATGGGCATGCGTGAAAAGAATGGCGTCGAGCTTCTTTAGACCGACGCGCAATGCCTGTTGACGGAAATCGGTCGATGCGTCGATGAGCAGATGATGACCCTCGTGTTCGACGAGCACGGAAGTGCGCAGCCGATTGTCGCGCGGATCATCCGACAAACAGGTCTCGCACTCGCAGCCGAGCGCGGGCACGCCAACCGACGTGCCTGTGCCGAGGAATGTAATCCTCATCGCTTTTTCGACGCCGCGACGAACTGCATGCGCAAGTAGGCGAGAACGTTTTCGAGCACGCTCGCCTCTTCGTCGGTGAGGTGGCCTTGCGTCTTCTGGTCGAGCATGCCGAGCATATCGATCCAGTGGCGCGCGGCTTCGAGATCAACCGGCGTGCGCCCGCCATCGGGTGTCTGCGCCATACCGAGATTCATCGCCGCTTCGGCAGCGAACATATCGATGAGCGCGAGAAAAGAGGCTTCGGGCAGGTGCGGTGACTGCGGCCCGCGCGTCTGGTTGTAAGCCTGCTCGGCGGCGCTGGCAGCGGCCTTCGCCTGCGCGGCGCGTGCGTCGTCGGCGGTCGGCGCGGCGCGCGGCTGAGCGCGAGGCGGTTCTGGCGGAGCTTCGGTAGGCGGCGCGCTCACGGGCGGCGCTTCGGCTTCGCGGCGGCGCGCGGCGTCGCCGGGAAACGAGACAACGTTATCGCTGGCCGGTTCGGGCGCGGCCACAGGCGGCGCGCTCGCGGGCGGCGCGGTATCAAGGGGCGTGGCGTCGGCGGGCGCGGCCTCCGGCTCGTCGGCGAAGTCGCGCGGCGTGCCGTCGGGGTTGAACTTTCGCCGGTCTGTGACGCGGAAAGCACTATCTTTTTCTTCAGCCATAATCTCTCTTTCAGACGGACAAGAATTCAACAGTCATTCGAGATCAGCCATGCTAACAAAGGCGAACGGCAAATGGCAAAACAAGAAGAAGCAACCACAGATGAACACAAAGAGAGAAGCAGTTTTGTGTAGTGCCGCGAAGCGGCACAAAGAAGGTAGCCAGAGGTGAAACCTCTGGAACCGGGCGGCATCCATCTCCCGCGTTGAAGACGCGGCAGACGTTCTGGCGCTCCTTCAGAGCGCAAATGCTTTTGCCGCTCTACCAGAGGTTTCACCTCTGGCTACCTTCTTGCCGCGCCTTCGGCGCAAAGGCCTAAGTTCAAACCACCCGCTTAGTATTCATCGTTCATCGTTTCCAAAGAGAAAGTCGGACAGGTCGGCATCATAACGCTCAGCGTCGCGCTCGCCTTGTGCGACGATATCGAAGATCAGGTCGGGATGCGTGTAATCCCACGCCTTCAACGGCAACGGTTGGGCAGGGCTGATGATTAAGCGGCGGCCTTGCCTGCTGACCGAAATGTCGGCGTGCGGCTGCGTCAATAAAATAACGTTGCGCGCCACGCCCGCCGCGCCTTCTGTGAGAAAGGCTGGCGCATTATCGATCAAGCCGCCATCAAGCAATCGGCGGCCAGAGAACGCGCCGACCGATGTGAACGGCGGCGTCGCCGACGAAGCGATAATCAGGTCAACCAGCTCAGCCGGCTCGCGGCAGTCGCGCGCGTCGAACACGGCGGCAGTCAGTCCGACCTTGCGCCCGAAATTAAAATCGAGCGGTCGCTTGCGCAGCCTTCGCTCCACACGGTAAGCGCAGAGGCCGAGCAAGCCTGCCAGCATTGCCGGCATCCGTGCGGAGAACGCAGTGGCGAGAATGAAGATTGGAAAGGGCTGTGAGCGTATGCGCTCGAACCCGCCTTCGCTAAAGGCGTTGAGCAAGAGGTCGCGGTAGATGGTTTCGTGCTGGGTCGGGCGCTGCCCCGCGAGCAGCCGCCGCCAGTCGAAGTTTCGGGTCACGTCGCGGCTGCGCGTCTTCCAGAGTTCGGCCACCTCGGCTTCGCGCCGGCTCAACATCAGCGCAGCGACGCAGGCCCCGGCGCTGACGGCGCTCAAGGCGGCCAGGCGCGGCAGCAATTGCTCGCGCCAGCGGTTCATCACGCCCAGTTGATAAAACGAACACGTGCCGCCGCCGGCGAACGTAAGGCCGAGATTACGGCTGGCTGTCGCTTCCGATTGAGCCGCGCGCTCTCGCTTCAACCTGTCGCCCATCGCAGTCGGCCTTGCCCCCTGATGCTCTTGCTTGATCGTTATGCGCCGGCGTCTTCCTGAATCACGTCGGACGCCTTTTCGCTGATCATATAAATCGCCGTGACGATAAAGTAACCGGGTATCTTCGGGAAGACTGATGCGTCAACGACGCGCAAGCCCGTTGTGCCGCGCACCCGGAAGCGGCTGTCGAGCACGGCCAGTTTATCATCGTCAGCGCCGATCTTACAGGTGCACGAAGCGTGATGGCCCCAGGCTTGGTTGCGTATGAACTTGCGCAGCTTGTTGTCGTTCTTGAACTCATCGCCGGGGACTTCTTCGCGTTTAATCACGCCCCATTCCCGCAAGCGGTCGTTGATCTCGCGGGCGAGCTTGATGCCGCTGACCACCGCCTCAAGGTCGGGATCATCATCGCGCTGGCCGTCGCCGAAGTACTGAAAGTTGATCCACGGCGTGTCCCACGGATTGGCCGAAGCCAGTTCTACATATCCCCTGTTCTGCGTGCGCGCCTTGAGGATGGCCCACGTGAACTTGGTGTGTACGCGCTCGGCCTCTTTCGAGTAGCCGCGATAGTAGCCCTTGAAGAAACTGGGCAGGCCGAAGATGTAGAGGTCGGGGTTGGGCAAGTCTTTCCTCGAACGCTTGATGATGCCGACGAGCGCGCCGTTGGTGGAGTAGACGCCGGTGCCGTCTTTTTCCCATTGCTTCAAATAATTATCGAGATCGTCGGGCGAAAACTTCGCGCCATCAATCAACTGGAACGGCTTGGCGAATTCCGAGATGACGCCGACCTCATAACGATCCTGAAGGTTCTGGCCGACGCCCGGCAATTCAACGACAACGGGGATGTTGAACTTTTCGAGTTGCTCCGACGGCCCCACGCCGGAGAGCATCAGCAGTTGTGGACTGTTGAACGCGCCGCCGGCGATGATCACTTCGCGGCGCACACGCACCTGCTCACGCGGCAGCGTCGAAGGGTCGCCGCCGGCGGCTTCGTCGGCCTTGTAGACGTGCGCTTGATTGATGTATTCGACGCCGACGGCCCGCGTCCCTTCAAAGAGAATCCGCGTGACGAGCGCGTGCTTCTGAATCGTCAGGTTATCAGGAAACTCTTGCTGCACGCTCAGCAGGTATTCGCGCGGGCCGTTGCGTTTGCCGTTGGCCACCGCCAGCGGCGTGAAGACCATGCCTTCGGGGCTGTCGCCACTGTAACGGCTGTCGTTGGGATCAAACCCGGTTTGCAAACCAACCAGCGGGTTGCCGATGTGATCGCGCAAAACATCTTTGGCGGCTCTCAACAACAGGATGACCAGCTCAGGGTCTTTCAGCACGAGCTTCGGGTCGGCCTCCGAAGTCTTCAGCCAGCCGTCGAAGCCGTGACCGTGCGTGTGGTCGCGCCAGTCTTCGTCGGCGCGGCCTTCGATGACATTGATGATGTGGTGCAGGTAACTCCTCGCCCTATCCACTCCCGCTTCCACGTCGGCTTTCACGCTGCCCGGCCTCGGCACGTACTGGCAGTTTTCGAGGCGCGTGAAGTAAGGCCGCATATTTTCGCCGCGCCACGAATCGTCGCCGGTGATGGCGGCGATCTCGTCCCAGTCGCTGTCCTGCGGCACGACCGTGATCATCGCATTATGCGCCGTGCAGCCGCCGAGCGCGCCGGCGCGCGGATACCAGACCGTCGCTTTGCCATCAATCTCGTATAGCGCCTTCTCGTCTTTGCGCTGCTGCGTCTCGTCCGTGTAGTGACGCACAAAATAATTCCACGCGCAGGGCGGGTATTCGGTCGAGTCGCCGTGAAAGATCGGCACCTCGTACATCAGGCGGCCCGTCTCATTCTCAGAGCAAGGATCGCCGCCGGCTTCCATCACCAGCACCTTGAATCCCGCCTTGGCCAGGTTAGCGGCGAGCGGCCCGCCGCCCGCGCCCGAACCGACAACCACATAATCGTAATCTGTAACGCTCATAACATTCCTCATCAATCAAAGCGCCAAAGCGCGGCTGCCGCTCAAGCGGACGGCAGCCGCGCCGCGCGTTCAGAACGTCTTCAAGAACTCAATCAACGCGCGCTTGTCTTCATCGCTCAGGCCCGGCTCTTCTTTGAAGTAACTGGTGCCAAAGTAATGGCCGCGATTGACGATATAGTCCGGGCACTTGCTCATCTTCATCAACGGTTCGACCAGATTGGCGAAGACCTTGCGGGCGTCTTCGTCTCTTGGGTTCGGCCCCAGCGCTTCGAGGTCGTGCTTGATCCGTACCGCCAATTCAAGCAGCTTGCGGTCGTGATCCAGCCGACCGAGCAGGTCAGAGTCGTCCGGCAACAGGTTCAGGTTCGCCAGCAAGCCGATGGGCGTATCAGGCGGGATAGGGCCGATCTCGATGCCGCCGTCGCCGAAGAAGGTCGGGAAGAGCGGGCGGCCCAGCTTGAGCAATCCGCTGAGCCTGTCGGGCACATAGCCGGGCGCAATGCGTAGATAACTGCGCTGGCTCGTGCGGTCGATCAAGCCCGGCACTTTGTCGCCGAGCACCTTATCCTTATCGCGCTTCTCAGGCCACAGCATCTGTTCGATGGAATTCTGGAACGACATCAGGCGAGCATCGACAGACGGTTCGGGATTGAATTTGCCGACGCTGTTGTTGAGCAGGAACGGCGCGGTTGACCACAGGCTGATGAGCGACGCGGGCCGCGTGAAGCCGCGCCCGCCGCCCGGCATCGGGAACTGCATCGGCTCGCCGGTGCTCGGATTATAAACCGTGATCGTGCCGACCGATGGCAAGTCTTTGTAAGTCTCCGACGAGAAGTTATCCCAGATGTTGCCGCGAATCGCATTGGTCGCCAGCGGGCTGCACGCGTTGGTCTGCAACAGCGTCACCGGCACGCGATGCTCGGCAGAAAGGTAATTGCCATCCAAAAAATCCGGGGCCAGAACTATAGCGCGCATCTTCGACTTGAAGTCTTCGGTCTTTGTCCACGCCCAATATCGGTTCCAACAATTCATATAGTCGGGGCCGGAGCAGCCGCCCGGATCAAGCCCATCGGCGGGCGTCGGCAGCTTGCTCGAATGGCAGCGCGCACAGTTCTCAGCGAAGACGATCTTGCCGCGCTCGACTACCTTCTGATAGGCCGTGTCGTCGGGTTTGCCGTTGTTGAGATACTTCAAGCCGCCGGGCGCATCTTTCAATTTATGCGGCGGCGTCGTCTTCAAAAAGAAGAGCGCCATCGCCGGCGTCTGCGCTTCGGTCGCCTGCCAGTAGACCGAATTGTCGCGCGCCGTAGCGATGGGGATGGCGGTCGTCTCCTTGCCGCCGACCAGCGCGTTGAAGTGCAACAGCCACTCTTCGCTGAACAACCCGATGTTGAGATAGACGCGGTTGAGCGCGCCGAGCGCGCCGACGGAATCGGAGCCGTCCTTGAGCACGCGCGGCGAATAGACCGTCGCCGGCAGCGTGAAGTATTGCGTCAGGGGCGAATCCGCCGACACATATTCATTAAACTGCTTGTTATTGAGACTGCCGCCCGCCAGCGTCTCTTTGCCGAAGCGTTTGGCTTGTTCGAGGCGCGGCCCAAGATTATAGATCGCGTTCATCGTTCGCGGATTGTTGATGTTATCTGTAGAGACCAGCGACGTATCCAACGAGCCGGGCCGCGAGGTGTGGAACATCTGAAAGATGTAGCTCGATGGGTCGGCTTCCCACGAGAAGATGCGATCAACCCAGAAGTATTGCGCGCCGACGTTGGACGAAAGGTTCTCCCACTTCGGGTGCTCAGGGTCATCGGGCGGCTTCAGCGGATTCGGGCCGACGTGACAGAAGCCGCAAGACATACCAACGCGGTATGGCCGCACCAAGTCTTTCGAGTTGTAGTAGTCCTTGTCGGTGTAATACCTCACGGCGTCCCACTTCTTAGCGGCGGCTTCATCGAAGTCGGGGTTCGGGAACAGCCGCAGGCCGACGATGCCGGTCGGCCAGCCGTAGTAAGAACCGACCGGCATATTCTTGCCGCGCGCGCCGACCTTGACGCCGGCATACTTCTGCTCATTCTCAAATGGATCAGAGGGCGCGTCCGCCGTGCGCGTGTCGAGCCACAGCCCGAAGCGATTCGGATCAGGGCCGGTCGCTTTTTCAAAGCCCGGCTCGTTGACCAGCCCGAGATAATGCCAGCGATTGTCGCGGCTGGCTTTCAGGCTTGGGTGCGACGAGATGGTTTTCAGAAAGTCGAGCGTGCCGAAGCTAATGGCGGTGAGCCTGTCCCACAGCCGATCATTGCCGCCAGTCCACACGATCCAGGTGTTACGGCCTTTGATCTCGTCCGCCGTCAGCGACACGCCGCCATCCATATCGTGAAAGTAATCTTCATCGGCAGCGGGGAACGAAGCGACGGTGCGTTTAGCGATCTTCGCTTCATCATCGACGTGGCCGGGCTTTGGTCCACGGTCGCAACCGGACAGCCCAAGTAGCAGGACGAAGAGGCTGACCACTGCGACCACAACGATGGCTTTCAACCTGTTTTTTGTCATGAGAATCACTCCTCGAATCTTGCTGAAATCAGCACGCCGGCCAGCCCGTGCTTCATCAAACGACCGGCGCGTGATCGTCGGTTAGAGAGGGGCCGGATTCAACGATGCACATGAAAGTTCCGGTAGTGCGGATTGAACTCGGCAGCTTGTTGCCAATAACGTTCGCCTTCGGCAGTACGGCCAGCGGCGCGATAAACTTCGGCGGCCTTGAAAAAGAGATGCGCGTCAATGACGCCTGAGGCGAGCGCGTCGTCCATCAAGGTGACGGCTTCAGCCAGTTGAGCGTTGCGATGCAGGGCCACTGCCAGCGCCGCTAAGGTCCAGGCATTGCGGCGCAGCTCGACATCTTTGCGCGCCCAGCGCACGGCTTCCACGCCGTCTTCGCGCACGTCCGTATAAAAATCGGCGAGGTGGTGATAGTAATGAACCTCACCTTTGGCCGCCGATTCCAGGTAAGCGGCCAGCGTCTGGTCGAGCCACGTCTGCGCCTCGTCGGGTTTGCCCATAAAGATCAACAGCTCGCCAAGCGATTGCTGAAACTCCGGCCTCGACACTCGCTCAATGACCTGTCGGTAGAGCGCCGCCGCTTCGTCAAAGCGGCCTTGCGCGCCCAGCAACTCGGCGCGATGTTCGGCTGCGAGCCAGTGGCCTGAGTAAGCGCGCTCGGCCTGTTCGTAATGCGCCTCGGCCTGCGCGGTGCGGCCACGCGCGAGGTCGAGCAGCCCCCTTTGCAATTCGACCCAGGCATAGTGGCGCATCTCTTTGGCAGTCAACTCGTCTTCGGCCTCAACGTATAACTGTTCCGCGCCGTCCGTGTCGCCGAGCTTGCTCTTGAGGTGAGCCAGGCGAGCCAGGCCATCCCAGGTCGGCTCATCCCGAATGACGCTTTCTAATCGCTGCTGCGCCTCTTCGTACTTGCCGCATTGAAAGTCAACATCGGCTTGCAATGTCCTGCCGGGCGCGCTGTCGAGGAGGTCACTGTCCATCGCCAGTATGGCTTCCACATCAATCAGGCGATGCAGCTTGAGCGCGATGCTCGCCTTCAAAAAGTAGAGGTCAGCCGGGCGGCGCAGGCGAGGCAGCGCCGAATCGACCGCCGCTTCGACCGCTGCTAATTCATTCAGGTCGCCGACGAGGGCGGCGCGCTGATAGCAGCGATAGATGAGCCGCGTCACTTTTTCGCTGTCGGCATCGACGGCCATTGCCGCCGGTTCGAGGTCGGCAATCTCGCGGTCTATCGCGGCCAGATCGCGCTCATAATCGCTCATCGGTTTCATCTGCACGCTCATCACCAGGGCTCCGCGAGATAGGGGAAGTGATCGAGAAATTCCTTGTCATTCTTCAAGGGATTGGGCGGCGTCTTCGGCTCAATCGGCGCGGCATCCCACAAGGCTTGATCGTTCAGCATCTCAATGTGATATTTCTTACCATTCAGCTCGGCTTCCATATCGAGGAAGAGTGAAAGGAAGCGCGTCGCCACTTGGTCTTCGGGCCGCCGACCGAAAGGCCACGTCCCGGTCGTGTCCATATCGATGGCGCAGACGTTCGGCACGAAGATTTCAAATGGACGCCGCAACGGAATGTCCAATCCTTTCTTGTTCCACGAGTCGTCCGGCAGGCGTAGCGGCTGAAACAGCGTCTTCTTCACGCGCGGGAAGGCGGCAGTGACCAGCGCATAGGTCTTGTGCACGGAGACCGGCGAGTCGTCGTGGTCGAAAGAGGTCTGCAAGCCGAGCGCGCTGATCGCGGGGCCGAAGCCCCACCCCAGGTGCGCCAGCCGCTTGATGAAGTGAGGCGCGAGCCAGAAGTTATTCGCGCCGACCTGCCGGTTGTCTTCGCGCTCGCTCAAGGCGGCGTCGGCGAAGGGCTGGCCGTCGGTATCTACGAGCTTGTATTTCTTCAACTCGGCATCCTGCGAAAAGAGGTCGAGCAGCGCCTGCGGGTGCTCAAGCAGCAGCGGATGGTCCGGAATTGTCTCGACCTTGTTGGCCGCCTTCAGCACCCAGCTCTCGCCCCAGGTGTTGACGATGCGGTCACGGGCGGGCGAGTGCGTGATGAAGGCCATCGGTATCTCAAGGATGATGGCGTTGATGTTCTTGCCGTTCTGGCAGTCGAAGCCGGTGTAGACGAAGCGGTAGTTGCCATTCGCGTCCTTGCGGAACCTGTCGCCGTTCCAGGTGAGCGGCCCTGGCGGGAGGTCGCGCTTCGACCCCTGCGGCTTGCCGTGAACGTTGAGGTAGCCCCAGTCTGGGTCTGCGGGGTCGAAGTTGAAGAGGTCGTTGCCTTCAAGCTCAAGCAGCGTCTTCGGGATTTTCAGTTCGCGCGCCTCGGCCATCGTGTGCGGCACGTGATAAAACTGCGGCGCGTAGTTGATCGAGCGAAAGAAGCCGGTGAGGTCGTTGAAGAAGGCGTCGTCGCGCCCGCCGATGTAAGTCTTGATCGCGTGACCGGCGGGCGATTGAATGGTTAGAGACTGGTTCGTATCAACCACAGTCGCAAAGCTGCCTTCGGGGAAGTTCATAAACTTGACGGTAGCGCGGCCCGCCGGATCGACCGTCACGCGAATCTCGGACGGCCTCAGATTGCCGAGATACTTATCCTTGAGCGCGTCGAAATAGTTGAGCAGGGTCTCCAGGCTACGGTCTTTGACCGGCCATACGGCGCGCGGCGCGGCGTGCAGTTGAATGCGGTAGAGCATATCGCTATCGAACGTGCCCGCTGCCGGGACCGCAGCGAAGGTCAACGCGATCACTACCTTTTCGCCGCCGTCGGTGTCGTCGCTGGGGAATCCGAAAATGTCGTAGAGGTCGGCGGCGCTGACATCTATATCCGAGAAGATACTGTTGACCGCGTTAGGGTCATTGTGGTCGGCCATGATCTCACCTCTTTCTGCGGCTCTATGGTCGGTGCGGCCATAGAGAGGCGATGCGGATGGGCGGAAGCGAGCCGACGTGAGACGAACCCGTGCGGCTCATTGCGTAGCGCGTGATGACGTGAGCGATTCAGCCCGGCTTGTTCGTGTCCGGCGCGAGCGCCGACACATCCAATTCAGTCGTGTTCGTCTAAACCGCGTGTGTTCACCTGACAGGCCGCCGGCAGTCTTATGAGGCGTCGGTCTGTAACCCTGAAACCTATCGAGATTGCATCCCGCCGGTTATTAAATAGTGTTCCATTGCTAAGAGGATCAATGGATTCCGGCTGGGCGCGCAATATGTACTACACTGCTGTGGCAATGTCAAATAAATTCGTTTTTACGGAAGGGTGCGCGGCTTTATCAACCGTCCGGCGATGGACTATGCTAGAACTGTTACGGACGCATCGGCGTCGCAACTCATGGCGGCGCGCATCAACGACGGACTTAAAAATCTATGAATGAACCTACGGACAAAACGGCGGGCGAGAAGTTCGCTGAACTGGTCAGGCTGATCGCGCGACTGCGCGCGCCGGGCGGCTGCCCCTGGGACCGCGAGCAGACGCACGAAAGCCTCAAGCCGATGCTGCTCGAAGAGGCTTACGAAGTGGTCGAGGCCATTGACGAAGGCGACGACGACGAGTTCATCGGCGAGTTGGGCGACTTGCTCTTGCAGGTCGTCTTTCACGCCGACATCGCCACCGAGGAGTCGCGCTTCACGGTCGCCGATGTCATCGAGCGCATCTCGTCGAAGATGATCCGCCGCCACCCGCACGTCTTTGGCGAAGACACTGCTGAATCGTCCAGCGAAGTGCTGCGCAACTGGGAAGCGATCAAAGCCGCCGAGCTTGCCGCTAAAGGCAAAGCGGCGGATGAAGGCTCGATGCTCGATAGCGTTTCAACCAGGCTGCCAGCAGTGATGGAAGCCTTTCAGATGACCACGAAGGTTTCGCGCGTGGACTTTGATTGGCCCGACGTTGCCGGCGTATTAGAAAAGCTCGATGAAGAAGTCGCCGAATTGAAAGAGGCTGCCGCCAGTCCCACACCTAACCATCAAGACATTGCCGGCGAAGTCGGCGACCTGCTGTTCGTCGCCGTCAACGTCGCGCGCCTGCTCGGCGTTGACCCTGAAAGCGCGCTCAAATCATCCAATCGCAAGTTCCGTCGCCGCTTCCGCTACATCGAAGACCGCCTGCGCGAGCAAGGCCGTCAGCCCGCAGACTCCAACCACACAGAGATGGATGTGCTGTGGGACGAAGCCAAGGCGAAAGAGAAAGACACGTCGCCGCTCGACATACGACCCACCGGCGATTGATGCGGTAAGCGAATTGCTTCTCTCTATTCAAGGCACATAAGGAAGCGCCGACAGCCGCGTGTTGCGGCGTCTCTGCGTGCCGGAGTGTTGCATTCAATTGCACACGCCGTACGGAGAACAGACAAGGGAGAAGCTATGGCAGACAAGAAGAAGAATCAGCCGCCCACAAGCGAAGGCAAACAGCAGAGTCCAGTCAAAGGCGAGAGCCGCAAGCTCAACAAGCGCTCGGACGTGATGCAGTCGTCGCACGCAAAGCAGAACCTCGGTTCCGACTCTGACGAGATGGGCCAGCGCGCCAATCCATCGCAGCGCAAGAACAACTCCGCCCGCCCGAAGGCGGGACGCTAAGAAGGCAAAATAAGGAGTCAGAAGTCAGAAGTCAGAATGGAAAAGGAAGGCAGAGTCTAAAAAGTAGAATAGCAGCGGAGGCGATAGCCGACTTCCACTTTTATTCTGGCTCCTGACTTCTGACTCCTGACTCCTGACTCCTGACTCCTGTCTTCTGCCCCTGTCTTCCTTCATCTCATCCTTGTCACTTGTCACTTCCTATAATAGACTCGTTGCGGCCTCGCGTTCTGAGCGCTTTCAATCATCCGAGCATCACGATCATTCATCAGCGAAGGAGAAGCCTGGCTGTGCCGACACTGAACGAATTATTCGACCTCTCTGGCAAAGTCGCGCTCGTCACCGGCGGCTCGCGCGGATTAGGCCAGGAGATGGCTGAAGGACTTGCCGAAGCCGGCGCTTCACTGATGCTGCTGGCGCGGCGCGAGCAATGGCTGACGCCGACCGTCGAAGAGTTCCGCGCACGCGGCTACAACGTCGAAGGCACGATCTGCGACGTGTCGAGCTGCGACGAGGTGCAGGCGGCAGTGGATAAAACCATAGCGACGTACGGCCAGATTGATATTCTCGTCAACAACGCCGGCGTCTCGTGGGGCCAGCCTATCGAAGATCACGCGCTCGAAAAGTGGGATATGGTCTTGAAGATCAACCTGACCGGCGCGTTCCTGTTTTCGCAGCGAGCGGGGCGCGAGATGCTCAAGCGGCGCAGCGGCACGATCATCAACGTCGCTTCGGTCGCCGGATTGAAAGGCTCGATGGAAAACGGCCAGCACATCGTCAGCTACGTCGCCGCCAAAGGCGGGCTGATCGCGATGACGCGCGAGTTCGCGGCCAAGTGGGCCAAGCGCGGCATCCGCGTCAACGCCATCGCGCCGGGCTTCTTCCCTTCGCGGATGACCGAAAAAGTTTTAGAGCACGCGCAGGCGCAGATCGAAGCCGGCGTGCCGATGGGCCGTGTCGGCGCGGCGGGCGAATTGAAAGGCGTCGCCGTCTTTCTGGCGTCGCCGGCTTCGGGTTACATCACCGGACAGACCATCGTCGTTGATGGCGGCAGCACTATCGCGTAGCACCCTCAGGCAAGCATTGCCCCAAACCCAAACTGAAAAGGAGAAGAAAAAATGAGATTATTGGCTCTGTTGGCTTCGCTCGGTTGTGTCATTTGCTGGATTATCGTACTGGTGAAGATGTTTCAGACCGCAGGCCCGGTACAAGGGATCATCGGCCTGATCTGCGGCATCTGGGCGTTCATCTGGGGCTGGATGAATGCCGGAAAGGTGGGCGTCAGAAATATCATGCTCATCTGGACGGTCTTGATCATCTTGAGCGTCATTCTCAACATTGCGGCTGGCGGCTTCAGTTATAGCTATAGCATCGGCGGCTAGCTTAGCCGCTCACTGACCATTCACACAGCCGGGGCGCGAGCGCTGCGCTTTTCCATATGCGACGCGCCTCGGCTCTGCCATCTTCACATCACATCTGAAGGCCATCGGTTATGCGAAACGTTCGGACAATCGTTGCAATCACCCTGCTCATCCTCTGCGGCGCGCTCTCGGTTAACGCACAGTCCAAGCTGATGGCGGGCGTCGGCAAGGCGGACATCACGCCGCCCATCGGCACACCGCTGGCCGGTTATGGCGGGCGTCTCGGCAGACCGTCGGTCGGCGTTCACGACCCGACCGAAGCCCGCGCTCTGGTGATCGACAACGGCGCGGAGAAGATCGCTTTCGTCAGCGTTGACCACCTCGGCTTCGATCACGGTATGGTCGAGCGCGTCCGCGAACTGGCCGCCAAAGCGACGAACATCGCGCCTGATCACATCTTCGTGATGTCGTCGCACACGCATTCGGGCGGCGGCGCGTTCCTCGAACTCTTCCCCATCCTCGCGGGCCGCTACGACGCACAGATTCGTGATGCCTACTCCGAGCGCACGGCCCGCGCCGTCATCGCGGCCAATCAAGCCATGCGCGCCGCACGCATTGCCATTGGCGCGGGCGAGGCGCGCGGCATCTCGCGCTTCCGCTCGTCGTGGCCGCCCAACGGCCCGATTGATCCAGAGGTCGGCGTCATTCGCGTAGACGCTGCCGATACGGGCAAGCCGATGGCCGTGCTGATGAACTTCGCCGCGCACCCGACCGTGGTGGGCGATAAGAACTTCGAGTTTTCGGCAGACTATGTTTACTACGCGCGCCGCGCCGTCGAGCAGATGATCGGCGGCGACGTGATGGCCATCTTCGCCAATGGCGCGCAGGGCACGGTCGCGCCGCGCGCCTTTCAAGGCAAAGATGAATGGCAGCGCGCCGAAAACGTCGGCACGATTCTGGCCGCCGAAGTCTACAAAGTCACCTTGATGATCGCGCCGCAAGACGCGGTTGATATACGGCTCGTGCGTCACACGTTTGAGGCGCACACCGTGTTGCCGCCGAAAGCGCCGGTGAAGATCACGCTGCCGCCGAGCTATGACACAGAGGTCTGCGGCATTAGTTTCGATAACCGCATCGCCTTTGTGACGATACCGGGCGAACTGAGCAGCATCTTGAACATTCAAGTCAAAGAGCGCGGCAAGATGCTCGGCTTTGAGAAGACATTTCTACTGGGACTCACCAACGACGCGCTCGGCTACATCATCACCGAAGACGAATACCGACACGGCACGTATGAATCAAGCATCTCGCTGTTCGGGCAGGGCTGGGGCAGCTTCATCACCAACGAAGCCTTCCAGGCGCTCGAACATCTGCGCCCGGTCGCTGGCAAGCAATGATGTCGGGGCGCAGAAAAAATCAAATATCAAATAAGGTCAGGCCGCGTCGCGGCGACTTGAGTATTGCGTAACGGCGACTTGAGTATTGCGCCGTGTAACGGCTTGAGTATTGCGCCGCGTAGCGGCTTGAGTATTGCGCCGCATAGCGATTTGAATATTGCGCCGCTACGCGGCGACTTGAGTATTGCGTAACGGCGACTTGAGTATTGCGCCGCGTAGCGGCGGGTGAATTTAGCCAGGCGTTTCAACGCCTGGGAGTTGCATTGATCGCAAGAGCGCGTCGCGTAGCGACGGTTGAATATCCGCCGATTCAACCGTCGCTACGCGACGCGGCAGTAATCAGGCTGATAGGTGCAGGCATTGAAATGCCTGCCTAAACTCAATCGCCGCGACGCGGCGTCTTCATAAAATAGGTGCAGGCATTGGAATATCGCTATATGACAGAAAGGAAACGGTAGCGGACTGTCTTCATAAAATAGGTGCAGGCATTTCAATGCCTGTCTAAACTCAATCGCTGCGACGCGGCGTCTTCATAAAATTTGAGCTTCAACTCATTTTTCCGCATTGATTAAATCCGCAGGCTCCGGTATAAAGCCTGTGTCCAGTGGATTCTCATGCATCGGAACTCCTCTAGCCAAAATTGAATGACGTGAGCCGTCGGGGTCAGACAGTCGGCATCAGTCAGCACGCGCTTGGCCATAGCTGACGCGGCGCTACCGTCTCTCGACCGCGCTCGTCGCATCACCATCGCCGTGAGGGGTTGCGCATTCGCAGGCTCGATTCTACATCCAGGCCCGTTGGCCCAAGTATGGAGGGACGTACCGTGAAGAAAAGCAAGCTCGCCGACTCGGCGTCGCGCGCACGCCGCGCCGTCCGCCGCTTCGTGCAAAAGTGTGAGTTCGACGAAGAGATAAATCTCAACCTGCCGATCCCGACGCAGGTCGTTTCAAACGAAGAGTATCTGCCCTACCCGCAGACCGACGAGCAGAAGCGCGTTCAGCACAACCTGATCCAGTTGGCCGACCACAACGCCAAGCTCTTGGGCGTCACGCGCCGCCAGTTCCTGCAAACATCAGGCGGTATGGCGGCGGCTTTTATGGCGATGAATTCGGTCTTCGGCAAGTTCTTCGATGTCGAGGCCAGCGAGATGATCGAGCCGGCGGCCTATGACGAAAAGTGGCCGAAGAATCAATTCATCTTCGACATTCAAACGCACCACGTCTCGTCGGGCCGGCAGGTCTTACCGCTGCTCGGCTACCGCAAAGTCGCCGAGCGCTGGAACCCCGACCTCAAGGGCCACGCGCATAAGATGGAAGACCTCTATCTGGCCAACTACATCAAAGAGATTTTCCTCGACAGCGACACGATGGTGGCGGTGATTTCGGGCTTCCCGTCGCCGACGGATAACTCGAACATCCTGCCGCCGCCCGATATGATCGAGACGCGCGCCAAGATCAACGGTCTTGCCGCCTCGCGTCGCATTGTCAGTCACGGCCTGTTCTCGCCCGACCTCGGCCAGCCCAATATGGAAAACATGCACCGGCAGGCCGAGCAGTTGAAGATCGAGGCGTGGAAAGGCTATCCCGGCCAAGGACTCGGCCCATCGAAACAAGGCTGGTGGCTGGACGACGAAAAAGTAGCCTATCCCACATTTGAATACGCGCGCAAAACCGGCATCAAGTTGATCTGCGTTCACAAAGGACTGCCGTTGCCCGGCTTCAACGTCGAGCACTGCGACCCGCGCGACGTGCCGAAGGCGGCGATGGACTTCCCCGACCTGACGTTCATCCTTTATCACTCAGGTTTCAAGGGGCTGGAAAGTTCTCAGGAGATCATCAAGGCGTTTCAGACCGGCGACCTCAAGATCAGCGGCGACCCAATGAAAGACGGCTACGTGCCGTGGGTCAGCGACATCTGCGCGGCTCGCAAGAAGAACCCGAAGATGAAGAATGTCTATATGGAGATCGGTTCAACGTTCGGCATGTTGGCCATAACCAACCCGATGCTCTGCTGCCATGTGCTCGGCATGTTGATTGACGCGTTCGGCGACGATCACGTGTTGTGGGGCACGGACTCAATCTGGTGGGGTTCGCCGCAGTGGCAGATCGAAGCCTTCCGCCGCATCCAGATGCCCAGCGAGTTGATCAGGCAGTTCGGCTGGAAGCCGCTGACGCCGGAGGTCAAGAACAAGATATTCGGATTGAATGCGGCGCGCGTGTATGGCGTTGATGTGAAGGCGAAGCTGCACGCCATCCCGAACGACTATGTGACCCGGCTCAAGGCCGAATACCGCAACGACGGCGGACAACGGTCGAACACGCAATACGGCTGGGTCTACGGCAGGTAGTCAGACCGTTATCGCAACGTAGAGCGCAAAGGGCAGGGTTCATTCCCTGCCTTTTGTTTTTGACGAGTGATGAACAAGTAAGGCGATTGAATCTGGCCGCGTAGCGGCTATCTGACCTTAGCCCGGCTTTTCAAAGCCGGGATCGAGAGCCGGTAATGGCTACACGTCGCGTCAGCGACGGCTGAATCGGCGGTTATCAAGCGGCGCTGACGCGACGCACGCATTAAACCACACCTTAATCCGTGTGCTGAAGCACGCGGCTAAACTCAGCCGCTGCTACGCGGCAGCTAACCGCATCATTCTTCCTGACGATGATTTGTTAATGAGCGATTGAATTATTCGCGGCGGAAGGCGAACGGGTCGGAGCGTAAGCCTGTGCTTCGCGTATAAACGGTGATCGCCACGTCAACGCCGCGCGGCAACATCGCGGTCGCGTCGGTCTTGCTCATCAGGCGAGTGATCTCGCCATTGGCGGCGATGAAGCCGGCGGGATACTTGAGCTTGCCCGCCGTCTGTCCGTTGATCTCGATGATCGAATCACCGACCGCGAAGTGTTCGCCCTCGACGATGATCCGGCCCGACGCGCCTTTCATAAAGACGCCGCTGATCGTCGGCACGGGGCCGGTCGTCTGTCCATCGAGCGCGGCAATCGCGGCACGCAAGTTCGGGCGCGGGCCGATGCGTTTGCTCACGTCGCCGGCCTGCGGCGTGCCGGTCGCACGCAACAACTGGCGCAAGGCGGGCGGCGAAAGCGGCGACTGGCCTTTCGCTTTGACGATGCTTTCGAGCAAGGCTGCCGCGCCCGTAACCATCGAAGCGGCCCCCGATGTTGCGCCGAAATCAATTGTGTACCAGTTATTCTCGCCCAGTTCGTGACGCAGATCGCCATAGCCCGTGGTCGTGATGTAACGCCCCCAACCCTGCACGTCAACGATGGAGCCGTAGTTCGATTCCGCCGTGCGCGTGCGGTCAGGCCCCGGCCCGTAGACGCCGCCTTCGGGCAATCCTGCGCCGACAAATATCGCGCCCGAATCGCGCTTCGTGCGATCAAACTTGCCATCGTAAGCCGCGTCGTCGAGATTCTCCGCGCCGTTACCCGCCGATTCGATGACGATGATGCCCTTCGTGGTCGCCGCTTTGATGGCGTTGAAGATGTCCGGCTCAAATTCGATGGGAACCAGCCCGCGCCCGCTCAGCGGGTCAAAGTGCGGCCCTTGCACAGACTGTTGTTCGAGCAGGATCACGTCGCCTGCTTCCATCGCGTCGGCGGCGCGGCGAATGGCGGCGACAACATCGGGCGTGCTGCCGCCGGTCAGCGGGTTGATCAAGCCGAGTTGCGCGCGGTTGGCGATGCCCGTGATGCCTTTGCCATCGTCGGCGGCGATGACTTCGCCGATAACTGCCGTGCCGTGATTCCAGCTCGCTTCGTTGATGGCCTGGTCGGGCAGCGGGTTGACGCCTTTGACGTAGATGAAGAGGTTCGAGGCGGCGGCGACGAGGTCGTTGTGGGTCAGGTTCCAGTTGTATTCAATGTCACAAATGCGCACGTTCTCGCCGCGCCCGCCGGGCAGCGTCCAGGCGTAACGCGCATCGATGCCGAGCGGCGCGGCATTGAGATAACCTTGGAAGCTTTCCAGGTGATCGGGATCATCAACCAGCGCCCGCGAACGTGGCGCGAGCGGCGACGCAATCGCCGCCAGACAAGAGACCGTCAGCAAAAACCGTATCAAAGATGAGAGCCGCAGCCGTCTATTCAACATCGCTCCTGGTTCAACTCGATGATTGAGAGCTAACGAGGCGATTGTATGGGCCGCTTCGCAGTGGTGTCAAGATAGGGCGCTGCGACGTTACGCCGCGCGGTGACTCAGGTTATCGTTTCAGCCGCCGAACTTTCGCCAACGGCGGCTCGTAACGACTAAAGGCAGCAGCAAACCACGCACTGCCATTCAATCCAATCAAAGGAGACTGCTTATGCTCGGCACATTATTATGGATCGCGGCCATCATCTTAGATATTTTCGCCATCACCCACGTGATGAACTCAAACCGCGACACCTTCTCAAAGATCGTCCTGATCGCGTTGATCCTGCTGGTGCCGATCTTCGCCGCCGGGATTTACCTGCTGATCTTCCGCGACAAAAGCTACGCCGTTTAATGCAACTGCACCTCGCACACGGCTGACTTGCAGTTCCCGCGATTGACCGCCGCAGGCATTCTCCTCGAAAGCCTCTCTTGCTCCGTGCTTGCGGCGGTCAATCGGTCTTGCCTGCCTCGCTTTCTCCAACGAGTAATTTTCCCTACATCGTCAGGCGATTCAAGGAACCGAAGGCAGAAAGAGATTAGTTGCAGTATAACGCGGGCTGATTTGTGCTATCGCCCACCGGACTCATACAGATGGCTATCGTCTGTAACAACTCATCAATGTCCGGCTTGATGATGTAGGCCCGCGCGCCGGCTCGCAGCGCCGCTTCAAAATCGGCGCGGTCGAATTCGCAAGAGTAGAAGATCACCGTTGCCTGCGAATCATTCGCGCAGAGCTGCCGGCAGAGGTCAGTGCCCCGCCCGTCTGAAAAGTAACTGTCCAGCACGTAGAGCGCGGGCGGACGGTCGTGAGCGGCCTTGAGCGCGTCGGCCACCGAGCGCGTCGTCGCGGCAGCGTAACCGATCTGGCCCAGCAAAGCGGCCATCATCGTGCCATTGTCTTCGTTCTCGTCCACCACCAGTATATGCGGCTGTTCGTTCACTCTCTTCTCCTTGTTCGTTTAAAGCAGCAAGCTGCCGGTAGTTTAATTCTTACTGAATCCCGGTAGGATGAATTTACCAGAGCGGCGGTGAGGGGTCTGTAGGGCAGCGAACTAATAGCAAATGGATAAGGCAATAAGGGAGGTTACTTAGCTGCTGAATAACCAACTGAATGCTCTGGCGATCATCGCGTAGCATTCGCAAGAGGCGGCCTCAAGCCCCTGCCGGTCGAGAATCCGAATGCGGCCACGGCTGTAATCGATCATCCCCGTGTCTTGGATCAGGCGCGCGGCAATTGTCACGCCCGGTCGATTGACGCCGAGCATCGCCGCCAGAAATTCCTGCGTCAAGTTAATGTCGTTTGAACGCACGGCATCCTGGCTGGTCAGCAGCCAGCGACACAACCGCTGTTCGATGGAATGGAAGCGGCTGCAAACGACCGACTGCGTGAGCTGCATCATCATCGATTGCGTGTAGCGCAGCATCACCGCTTGCAGCGAGGCGAGCTGACTGCACGCCTGCTTGAACTGGTCCGCCGGCATTCGCAGGCCGTCGTCGGCCAGTTGCATCGTAGCGTGATGTTCGGATATGCCGCCACCGAGAAAAGCCTGCAAGCCGGTGACGCCTTCATAGCCGACCATACCGACTTCGATGTTGCCGCCTTCCTGCGTGTAAGAGATCAGCGAACTCATGCCGCGATTATGAAAGTAGACATAATCGATTGGCGCGCCGATGTGATAAAGGATCTGGCTGAACGGCAAGTGGATCGGTTCAAGTTGAGGAAGCAGTCGCTCGCGGTCTGCCGCCGGAAGGTTGAGAAGGATGCGGTTTTCGATCTGTTGGCCCGGCTCTATATTACTCATGGCGCTCGTCACCGTTGCACTCACGAGTCCACGCGCTTGAGTCAATAACTACTCTATCACCTCTGAGCAGGGAGACAAAGTAACAAGCAAGACGGGGCCATTCCATTCATCGCTTCACGGCTTGCCGGCGTAATAGCCCTGGCGCGCGCGTATGCGCAGGTCGGGCCGACCGGGCGCGCGCACGCTGATGCGCCTGAAGCCATTCGTCGGCTCGCCGGTCGCGTAGTAACCGAACAGGTATTGCGCCTGAAGCTCGGCGGCGATCTGGCTAAAGACCGTAGGCAGCTCTTCGACCCTGGCGAGATTGAACGCCTTGCCGCCGGTCTCCGCCGCGAGCGATTCCATAAAACGTTGGCCTTTGAGGCTGATAGTATTCAAGCGAATGCCGCCGCCGCTCGGGTTGATCGCGTAAAAGAGGCAATCGCCCTTTTGCAGCTCGCGCAAGGCGTCCGGGAGCTTATGCCGCACGCTGTAGTTTTCTTCGCCGTCAGAGATGACGACCAGCACGCGACGGCTGCCGGCGTCGGCGCTCTTTTCAAGGTACGCGGTGGCATCAACGACGGCGTCGAAAAATGCGGTCGGTTCTTTGAGCGGGCCAATCGAATGGATGCCGGCGATGGCTTCTTCGCCGCTGGTCGTGCGCGCCTTGACCAGCTTCGGCGTGATGCCTATCGAAAACAACGAAACGCTGTCGCCGGGCTTGAGCACGTCACGGATGAATTGCGTGGCTGCTTGCTGTTCAAGCGTGAACTGCGCGTTGGTGCTGCCCGACACGTCGAACAGCAACGCGATGTCCACAGGCGTCTTGCCCGGCTCGCCGAGCGCGACGACCTGTTGCGGGCGACCCTCTTCTTCGATGACCATCTCTTCGGCCTTCAAGTCTTTGACTGGCTGGCCTGCCGCGTCCGAAGCCGACACCGGAACCATAACCAGCCGCGCGCCGAGGCGGACGGGTTCGTCCTGATCTTTTTGATCCTGCGGCGGCGCGCTCTGTTGCGGTTTGGGCGCGGGCTTGCTCTGTGTCGAAGACTGATTGGCGCGCTCAGTTTGCGACAAGCCCGAACGAACCGACCCGGCCAGAAGAATCAGGCCCAACAAGAAAACGAAGAGAATGTTTCGATCACGTGAACGCAAGGCCGCTCACCTCCTGATAATGAAATGGGGCGTGACCCCGGCCCGGCAAGGACAGCTTCATCATCCGATAATTCTCAATTCGGATTCTGTTGCGCCTTCGGATCGAACGTCACGCCCCGCCGTTTTTGTTACGCCAATCTTAGTGCGACTGGCTGGTCACTGAACGGTCAACATTAACCGGCGAGGTCAGGCCGCGATTGACCATCAGCTTCACCTCGACGCGGCGGTTCTGCTTGCGCCCTTCGCGCGTCGTGTTGTCGGCCACCGGCATCGCTTCGCCGTAGCCGAACGGCAGGACGATGCGGCGCAGCGGAATTTCGTGCTGTGCGAGATAGCGCATCACGGCCTCGGCGCGTCGTTCGCTCAGCCGATCATTCAAGCTCTCCGAGCCATCCGATGACGCGAAGCCGCGCACTTCGATGACGTAGCCCTTCTCGCTCTTGGCCCGCGTGGCAACCTCGTCGAGCAGGGCCTTGCCTTCCGCCGTCAGCACGGCGCTGCCGACTTTGAAGTTGACGGTGGCAGTGTTCTTCTCTTCGTACTCGTCGAGCGACGAAATACGGTCGTTGGTTTTGTTGACGCCTTCGATAGCTTGATCGGCGCTCTGCTGCGCTGCCGCCGCGCCGCCCTTGGCGAGATTAGCGACCTGGCTCAGTTCTTCGACCTGGCCCGACAGGCGTTGCGCGTTCTGCTCGGCCTCGCTCAGCCGCGTCTCGGCCTGGCCGACGCGGTTCTCGACCGGCACGACCGTCGAGTTGATTGAAACAGCGATGCGCTGCGCGTCGCTTGAGAACTTGATCCTGTCGGCAACGACATTGCCCGACGCATCGCCACGCCCTTCGACTTCAACGAAGAGGCCGCGCTGCACGTCCGCCGAGCTATATTTCTTCCCGCCGCGAAACGGGTTGCTCTTCTTCTCTTCGATCTTCGTGTTGCCGGCAATCTGCACATTCACTTCGCTGCCGCTGGCGTCACGCACCGTGACCGTGTCGTTCTCTTTCCTGAGAACGGTGCCCTGCACTTTCATCTTCTGGCCAGAAGCAACCTGCGATTGCATCTTGCGCGAATCATTGTGCGCGCTCTGCGCATTGTTATCTTGATAGGCCATGACCGAAGTGGTCAGCGCCAACAACAGGGACAGCACGAACAGATTCAACAGCGATACCTTTTTCATAATGTTCTCCAATTTGATCTGAGATGAGTTTCATGTAAATTGAAGGTCGCGTAGCCGCCTGCCATAAAGGAACGGAACGAGCGCGGCTGATGACCTCCTGCTTTCGGACGCGGTTCAAGATTGACTGCCACATTGACTGATGAGCGCGCGGTGTGACCGCTAACGGTCAGCCCGCCGATGCACTTGCCGCGTCCAACAATCTTTTTCAAGCACATCTCGAACTTGTTCATCCTTCGCTGTGAGTGTGCAAGCGCCGTGCAAAAGCGGCAGCCACGCCAACGATGAGAGCTAAAGCGCTGTCATTACATTCTTTCAACGCCGCGCGCGTCATAGGCTGCGCCGATTGGTATGTAATTTTTTCGGAAAAAACTACCCGGCTGGGCTATTTCCATACGCCTTTCGGCACACGCGCCTGACGACCGCGCACGTTTGGCAACTCGACAAATCGGCGGGAATGCGACATAAGTAATGAATAGGTGTGAAGGGCTGCGGGCCGGACCAGCCCGTGTGGACTGCCTCGATTAACGGCGCAACTTCGACGCGACCAACTTGATTCCAGGTGCGGTCAGAGGGGAGTCCATCTTGAGAAAAGCTTTCATCGTCATTCTCGTTTGCATCATCACCATTGTGTCTGCCAGCGCAACCGCGCAGACGCGGCGGCGCAGCCCTGCTCGCCGCAACGCGAGCGCCGCCAAAGCGGCGGCTGAAAAATCATCGGCTGAAGTGAAGGCCGGTGCCGCGCGAGTCGCCGCGCAGATCAAGACCCTGACGCACTTCGTCTACCTGTACGGCGGCATCGCCAGAGGCATTGCGTCAGTCGATCAGGCCGCCAGCCAGAAAGAAGCCTCGCCTGCGACCATCGAGCAGAACAATCGCAACAAGGCGAAAGTGAGAGAGAGCCTCACGAGCCTGCGCGAAGGGCTGGACAAGCTGGAGAGCGATTTCCGTTTCAACCCTTCGCTTTCGACATACTTCCCTTACCTGTCGGGCGTCGCGCACGCGGGCGAGACGGCTGAAACCCAGGCGGCGGCCAATCGCTTCGACGACGCCGGCAAATCTCTGCTCAAGATCATCGACCAGTTGGCCGACGCGCTCGCCGCGATGCGTTGAACGCAAAACCTTCGGCCCTGCTGTTGGGTTCCAGTCAAGCCACCAGTGCCACGGCGGCGAGTCACCCGCCGTGGCACATAATCGTTTGACGAAGATCAAACTTTTACGCATAATTATGCATCGTATTCAGTGAATATGCAGAGCTGCTGCATATTCCTTTTATTTTCGATGAAGACGGAACGGCAACAGAAGATTCTGGAGATCATCGGCGCGCGGCGCGTGGCGACTCAGCAACAGCTTGCCCGCGAACTGAAGCGGCGCGGCATCGAGGCAACGCAGTCGAGCATCTCGCGCGACATCGTCGAGCTGGGCCTCACCAAGCTGCAAGGCCGCTACACTGCGCCGCAGGCCACTTTCGCCGGCAGCCCGGTCGTCGCCGTCGAAACTGCCGGCGACAATTTGATCGTCATCAAGACCGTCATCGGTCAGGCATCGGCGACGGCGCTGGCCATCGATCAAGCCAGGGTCAGCGAAGTCGTCGGCACTGTCGCCGGTGACGACACGCTCTTTGTCGCCGTCAAGAACATTGAGGCGCAGCGCGCCGCTATCAAGCAGATCACTCGTCTGTTCGCGCCGGCGACGGCCAATACCATCACGCCGCGCCGGTTGCCGGCCCGTCCGCGTCCACAACCTAACGGCGCGCGGCGCGCGACTCGCAGCGTCACGCGCGCGCGTTAATCATCGCTCGCAATTATTTCCTGGAGAGTTCATCGCAATGTCGAAAGAGAAGATCGAAAAAGTCGTGCTCGCTTATTCCGGCGGACTGGATACGTCAGTCATCCTGCGCTGGTTGAAAGAGACCTACGCCTGCGAGGTCGTCTGCTTTGCCGCCGACGTGGGCCAGGCCGAAGAACTTGGCGGCCTTGAAGAGAAGGCTATGGCGACGGGCGCGGCCAAACTCTACGTCGAAGACCTGCGCGAAGAGTTCGTGCGCGATTTCGTCTTCCCGGCGCTCAAGGCCAACGCCGTTTACGAAGGCATCTACCTGATGGGCACGTCGCTGGCTCGCCCGCTGATCGCCAAGAAGCAGATCGAGATTGCTCGCCAGGAAGGCGCGCAGGCCGTCGCTCACGGCGCGACCGGCAAGGGCAACGATCAGATCCGCTTCGAGCTGACCTACTACGCGCTCGAACCGAACATCCGCGTCATCGCGCCGTGGCGCGAGTGGGGATTCAAGTCGCGCTCGGACTTGATCGCTTATGCCGAGCGCCACGAGATTCCGGTGACGGCGACGAAAGAGAAGCCTTATTCGATGGATCGCAACCTGATGCACATCAGCTACGAAGGCGGCATCCTCGAAGACCCGTGGGCCGAGCCGCCCGACAACATTTTCATCCTCACGCAATCGCCCGAAGACGCGCCGGATAAGCCCGCCTATGTCGAGATTGATTTTGAAGCGGGCATCCCGGTCGCCGTTGACGGCGAACCGTTGTCGCCGGCGACGCTGCTTGATCGCTTGAATAAGATCGGCGGCACGCACGGCATCGGTCGCATTGATCTGGTCGAGAACCGCTTCGTCGGGATGAAGTCGCGCGGCGTCTATGAGACGCCCGGCGTCACCATTCTGCAAGCCGCGCATCGCGCCGTCGAGTCGCTCGCGCTGGACCGCGAAGTCTCGCACCTCAAAGACTCGCTCAACACGCGCATCGCCGAGATGATCTATTACGGCTTCTGGTACACGCCGGAGTTTGAAGCCATCCGCGCCTTGATTGATGAGACGCAGAAGAATGTCACCGGCACGGCGCGGCTCAAGCTCTATAAAGGCAACTGTCTGGTGGTGGGCCGCCGCTCGCCGTTCTCGCTCTACTCAGAGGCGTTCGCTACCTTCGAGCGCGACACGGTCTATAACCAGCGCGACGCCGAAGGCTTCATCAAGCTGAACGCGCTGCGCCTGCGAATGCGGCAGATGGCGAAGCAGAGTAATGAGTGATGGGTGATGAGTGATGAGGAGAAGGTAAAGCAGTGGTTAGAAGCTCATCACTCGTGAATCATCACTCACCACTTCGGAAAGGAGCAGATGAACGATGAGCCAGCAGACCTTGACCGGCCCGGCAGCCGTGATGAATATGACCGATAAAGACGTGCGGCTCGTGCGTGTCGATAAGATCGCGTCGTCAACCGTGAACCTCGATCTCGCCCACGACCTGGAGATCACCACCGCGTGCGAAGCGCGCGCCGGCAACGTCGTCGTCGTCCGCACGCGGACGGATAACGCGACCTACAACACGCTTGAGTTGGTCACGGGCCGTATGGCGAAGATCAATCACGGCGACATCATCGCCGGCGTGCTCGGCTACCGCCGCGCGCTGAAAGGCTTTGTCGGCGACGTGCCCGAATCGATCAAGGCCGGAGACCGTTTGCACTTGCTCAACCTCGGCGGTCTGGTCGGCCAGTGTGTCGGCCATCATCACAGTCTCAACAATGCCATCGAAGTTGAAGTCATCGGTATGCCGGTTCGTGACGGGCGCATCCTCAACATCAGTGAAGCGGCCATTGCGCAGCGCGCAGAGATGACTGCAACCGTGCCGCTCGTGCTGGTCGCCGGTACGTGCATGAATTCGGGCAAGACCTACGCGGCGACAGAGATCATCAAGCACCTGACGCGGGCCGGATTGCGCGTCGCGGCAGCCAAGCTGTCGGGCGTCGCCTGTCTGCGCGACACACTCAATATGCAGGATCACGGCGCGATCAAGACGTTGAGCTTTCTTGATTGCGGGCTGCCTTCGACGGTCGGCGTCAGCGATCTTGCGCCAATTGCCAAAGGCGTCATCGAAGAACTGGCGAAGGTCGAGCCGGATTGCGCAGTGGTTGAACTCGGCGATGGTTTGCTCGGCGGCTACGCGGTCGAGACGATTTTCAACGATGCCGAGTTGATGCGAGCAACGGCGGCGCTGGTCTTCTGCGCGTCGGACTTCGTCGGCGCGTGGGGCGGGCGCGAATTGCTGGCGGCGCACAACGTCAAGATTGACGTGATGAGCGGCCCCGTCACCGATTCGCAAATGGGCGCGGATTACGTGCGCGAACACCTCGGCATCTCGGCGGCCAACGCTGTCAATCACGGCGAACAGCTCGCGTTGCTCGTCAAAGAGAAGATAGAGAAGTGGTCAGTGGCTAGTGGTAAATGGTAAGTGGTAAGTGGTAAGTGGTAAGTGGCCAGTGGTAAGTGGCCAGTTGATAGTTAAAAGTTGATAGTTCCCCAAGCTCCGTAGGAGCGCGATGTTTATAGAAATGGCTAAAGGATGTGACGAAGCCCCGTAGGGGCGCAATGTTGACATCACGCTCCTGACGGAGCTTGCTTCTTCTATTGCATCGTGAACTATAAACATCGCGCTCCTAACGGAGCTTGTACCGTTATTAGCAACGTTGACTATAAACATCGCGCTCCTACGGGGCTGACTAATCCTTGGCCACTAACCACTAACCACTGACCACTGATGGCGGAGAACTCATGATCAAGGTCGGCATACTCGGCGGGTCGGGCTACGGCGGCAGCGAATTGCTGCGCATACTGTTATTCCACCCGCAGGTCGAAATCAAGCTGGTGACGGCAAATGAACACGCCGGCAAGCGCGTTGATGCGGTTCATCCGAACCTTGCGCGGCTGACCGATTTGAAGTTCACCGCTATGCCTGACGCGAGCGAGATGGCGGCGCTGGATTGCGTCTTTCTGGCGTTGCCGCACGGACAGGCGATGGAGATTGTTCCGTTGCTGTCGCGCTCGGTTAAAGCGATTGATCTATCGGGCGATTTTCGACTGCGCGACGCCGAAGCTTTCAAAGCGTTTTATGGTTTCGAGCAGACGCAGATGGAGGCGCAGCGCGAATTCATTTATGGGCTGACGGAAGTCAATCGCGCGCAGATCAAAGAAGCGAGTCGCGTTGCTAATCCCGGTTGCTTTGCCACCGCGCTTGAGCTTGGCCTTTATCCGTTCGTCGCGGCGAGCACAATCACCGGCAAGATCATCGCCGATTTGAAGACCGGCTCATCCGGGTCGGGCGCGAAGGCAGCGGCCAACACGCATCATCCGAAGCGCGCGAATAGTTTTTACGCTTACAAAACATTCGCGCACCAACATCAGCCCGAAGTCGAACAACTGCTCGCGGCGGTGAACCCGCACTGGCGAGACACAGGTAGTCTGATTTTGCAGACCCATTCGCTGCCGACCGTGCGCGGCATCTTCGCTTCGATCTACCTGACGACGAAAGCGGCGATGACCAGTGAAGAGGTCGGCCAGTTGCTGCGCGATTATTATGGCAATGAATACTTCATTCGCCTCGTCAGCGGCTCGCCCGACATCAACTGGGTGAAGTCCACCAACTTCGTAGACATTGGTTATGCCGCACAGGGCGACACCGTGATTGTGTTCGTCGCGCTGGACAATCTCGTCAAAGGCGCAGCAGGTCAGGCCGTGCAGAATATGAACCTGATGTTCGGCGTCGAAGAGCGCGCGGGCTTGATGCTCGCGGGCAGTAATCCATAAGGGTCTGCCACAGAGAGACCGAGACACGGAGAAGAGAAAAAGAAAACTCTGTGTCTTTGTGCCTCTGTGGCCAATCTCTTTCTGAGGAGAATGGAATTGAGCACACAACCGCAGATGGAAAATATCATTGATGTTGAAGAGCAGTATCAGGTGGCGACCTATAAGAAGTTCCCTTTCGTCGTCGAGCGCGGCGAAGACGTGTGGGTCGTGACCAGCACGGGCGAGCGCTACCTTGATCTGTATGGCGGCCACGCGGTCGTCTCGACGGGACATTCGCACCCGCGCGTTGTTCGCGCCATCAGCGAGCAGGCGGGGCGTTTGATCTTTTACTCGAACCTCGTCTACAACGACACGCGCGCTCGCGCGGCGCGCAAGCTGGTCGAGGTCGCCCACCCGCTGCACACGAAAGTCTTCTTCTGTAATTCGGGCACCGAGGCGAACGAGAACGCGATTAAGATCGCCCGCAAGCTGACCGGGCGCGATAAGATCATCTCGTTCGAGGGCAGCTTTCACGGGCGCACGCCGGGATCGCTGGCGGCGACGGGTCTCGGCAAATACCGCGAAGGCATTTCGCCGATGCTCGCCGGCCACCTCTACGCGCCGTTCAATGACATCGCCGCTATCGACGCACTGATTGATGAAGAGACGGCGGCGGTAATCCTTGAACCGATTCAAAGCATGGGCGGCGCGCGAATGGGTTCGCCTGAGTTTTACCGCGCGCTGCGTGAGTCGTGCGACCGTGTGGGCGCGATGTTGATCTACGACGAAGTGCAGACCGGCATGGGGCGCACGGGCGATTACTTCTTCGCGGGCCGTTTCGACGTTGTGCCCGATATGGTCACGCTCGCAAAGGGCATCGCCAGCGGCGTGCCGATGGGCGCGGTGCTCGTGACTGAAGATATCGCCAGCGAGATTAAGCTGAGCGACCTGGGCACGACTTTCGGCGGCGGCCCGCTGGCCTGCGCGGCGCTCGAAGCGACGATTGACGTGATCCGCGACGAGCAGTTGCTCGACAATGTTCGCGTGAATTCCGAGTATCTCTACAGCGAACTCGCCAGGCTGCCCCAGGTTGACGAGTTGCGCGGGCTTGGCTACCTCGTCGGCATCAAGTTCAAAAGCGACAGCGCGAAGCCGTACCAACAAGCGTTGCTTGCGCGCAAGATCATCACGGGCCTTGCCGACGACGCCAGCGTGCTGCGATTGCTGCCGCCGCTGACGCTCAAGCGCGCCGAGATTGATCTGTTCTTGAACGAGCTGGCAGCGATGCAGTTCTGATTATCGTTCCGCAGCCCGCTTGAGCGGGCTTGCCCGCAGGGCAGACAGGCCAGCCGTTTACGGCTGGTTTACGGCGGCACATAAATGCGTAGCCCGTTTCAACGGGCTTACCTGGATCGGCTTTAGCCCTCGAATGCGCGGCTAAAGCCGGCGCGAGAAGGACGCTAAAGCGCCCTTCAGAGATTTGATTCGGCGGCTTTAACCAGCCCTAAAGGGCTGGCCTATCTGCCCTGCGGGTAAGCCGCCTGAAGGCGGCTGAAGAATTCACCACTTTGATCTGAGAGTTGAAATGGAACTGAAAGGCAGAGACTTTCTTAGCACGGCGGACTTCACGACGGATGAGCTGAAGGCGTTGCTTGATCTAGCCGCGCACATCAAGGCGAGCGATTACCGCGAGCGCCCGCTTGCGGGGCGCAGCGTTGCGCTCGTCTTTTTCAATCCATCGCTGCGCACGCGCACGTCGATGGAGATTGCCGTGTATGACCTCGGCGGCAACGCGATCACTCTGGATGTCGGCAAAGGCATGTGGAGTCTGGAATACCGCGACCAGATCGTGATGGACGGCGACAAGACCGAGCACATCAAGGAAGCGGCGCGCGTGCTCTCGCGTTATGTTGCCGCCATCGGCGTGCGCGCGTTTCCAGAGATGAAAGATTACGTAACGGAGATTACTGATCCGGTGGTGCGCGGGTTTGCCGAGTACAGCGACGTGCCCATCGTCAATCTCGAATCATCGCGGCATCATCCGTTTCAAGCGTTGGCCGACGCGTTGACGATTCGTGAAAAGTTGGGCGGCTTTGCAGGTCAGCGCGTCGTCTTGTCGTGGGCTTATCACCCGAAGCCGCTGCCGATGGCCGTCCCCAACTCGTTCGCCTTGATCGCGGCGCAGATGGGGCTTGACCTGACCATCGCGTGCCCGCCTGAATACGACCTCGGCGATGAAGTGATGCAAGAGATTCACAGCGCGGCTACGGCGAATGGCGGCAGCGTCAGCATCTCGCGTGAGCAGCGCGCCGCGTGCGCCGACGCGAAGATCATCTACGCCAAGAGCTGGGGCGCGAAACAATTCTATGGCCGCGCCGAAGACGACATCGCTTTGCGCCAGCAGTACAAAGACTGGCGCATTGACGAAGAGATTATGCGCTCGACCGATGGCGGCTGGTTTATGCATTGCCTGCCGGTGCGCCGCAACGTCGTCGTCACCGACGGCGTGCTCGACGGGCCACAGTGTGCCGCTATTGACGAAGCCGAAAACCGCCTGCACGTGCAGAAAGCCGTGCTTGCCTCAATAATGAAATGATCCAAGAACGCTTAGACCTGCTGCGCGAGGCGCTGCCATACATTCAGCGCTTCAAGAACAAGACCTTCGTCGTCAAGCTGTCGGGCAAGGTGACGGAAGAACAGGATCAGCTCTACTCGCTGGCCGAAGAGATCACGCTGTTGAATCAGGTCGGCATACCTGTGGCGGTGATTCACGGCGGCGGCAAGCAGTTGACGACGACCGCCGAGCGCTTAGGAATCGCGCAACGCATGGTCAATGGCCGCCGCGTCACCGACGCCGACACGCTCGAAGTGGCCAAGATGGTCTTCGCCGGCCAGATCAATATGGATATTATCTCGGCCCTGCGTCGCGCCGGGGCCGACACGGTCGGGCTGTCGGGCGTTGACGGCGACATCATTCAAGCGCGGCGGCGCGAGATTCAAAAGGTGCTGAATCAGGAGACCGGCGAAGTCGAGATGGTTGACTTCGGTCACGTCGGCGACATCGCGGATATAAACGTGCGGCTGCTCAGGTTGTTGCTCGATAATGGCTACGTGCCGGTCATCTCGTCGCTCGGCGCGGACGATCAAGGCAACGTCTACAACATCAACGCCGATACTATCGCCGCCGAAATCGCCGCGCATCTGGCAGCGGAAAAGCTCATCCTGCTCACAGATGTGGACGGCATCCTGCGCGACCGCAACGATCCATCGTCGCGAATTTCGCGGCTGACCGTGGACGAAGCCGAGGCGCTGGTGAAAGATCAGGCCGTCTCTGCCGGCATGCTGCCGAAGATCGCGGCGATTGCTCGATTAATTCGGCGTGGCGTGCGCAGCGCTCACATCATCAACGGCAACAAACGCAACGCGCTGCTCTACGAAGTCTTCACCGACGAAGGCGCGGGCACGATGATTACGCCGTGAGCGAGTCGTGATGACCACTGCCGGAATAAAACCGTTGATCCTTGCGAAGCTGTCTGTGACATTGGCTTCAGCCCGCACAAGATCACAAGCAAAGATACAGCGATAAAGATCCGTTTTGTCATGTTTGCTCTCCTTCTGTTGACTTGAGCTTTCTGCCCGCGAACTGATATGCGCCAATCATCGCCGAAACGCTCACACGTTTTGATATTGGAAAACTGTGCGGGCGGCTTTCTCCGACGATTGCCTTTGCGTATAATTGCGGGCAATATCGGAAAGGGAGCTTATAGGTATGATCATTTGTCCGAATTGTGGAGCCAGCAACAAAGACGGCTCGACCGTCTGCCGGATGTGCGCGGCTCATATTCCCGATGTGCCGCCTTATGCCGGCAACCTGCCGGGCCAGCCATCCGCCTTTTCGCCGACAGTCATCGCCGGCGACCGCGAACGCCAGGCCGCCGCGCCACCCGCGCCCGCGCCGTCCGCGTCATCAGAGATCGAATGCGCCAATTGCCACACGATGAATGAAGCGGGCTGGTCGTTTTGCCAGCAGTGCGGCAGCCGCTTGACGCCGCAAGCCGCACCGCCGCAGCAAGCCGCGCCGCCACTGGAAGCGGCGCAAACTTTTAAGACGGTGCCGACCGAAATCCCCGCCGCTGATGCGGGGCTACAAACGGTCGTCGCTGACCGGCCCAGGACCGAGCCGATCAGCCCATCGCCCGGCCCGCCCGGTATGCGAACTGTCGCCGAACCGCAGCCGGCCAGGCCAGCCGAGTCGTTCCCTGATCTCTCCACCGTCGTTTCGCCGATGCCGGTCATCAGCGATCAGAAACCCGCCGTGCCGACTGCGCCACCTGCGCCGCCTGTCGCGCCGCCCGCGCCACAAGCCGAGCCGCCGCGCGCCGAAGCCGTGCAGCCGCGCGCCGAAGCCGTGCAGCCGATGGCCTCACCGACAGCAGGCGCAATCGCCTGCCCGAAATGTAATTACGCAAACAATCCGGGCAACTCGTTCTGCGCCAACTGTGGCTCGGTGCTAACCGTCGCTCGCACTATCGTGATGGCTTCGCCGCTTGCGGCCCCGCGAGGCCGCTTGCATCTGGTGATGGAAGGCGGGCAGCAAGGCGAAGTCTATGACTTGAGCGACGAGACCGTCGTCGGGCGCACCAACGGCGACATCACGTTTCCTCACGATGGATTTATGTCGGGCCAACACGCGCGCATCGAACGGCGCGACAACAGCTACGTGCTCACAGACGCCGGCAGCCGCAACGGCACATTCATCAAGATCAAAGGCGAAGTCGAATTGAAACCCGGCGATATGATCTTGATCGGCAAACAGCTTTTCCGGTTCGAGGAATAGAAGTCAGGAGTCAGGAGTCAGAAGTCAGAAGTCAGAATGGAAAAGGAAGGGAGCGTTTAGAAGATAGAATAGAAGCGGAGGCGGCAGCCGACCTCCCTGTTCATTCTGACTTCTGACTTCTGACTCCTGACTTCTCTCTTCTGACTTCTGACTCCTGACTCCCTAAAACGATGAGCAACATTCTAGTCTCCGTCTACGCAGGCACAGACATCGGCATGCATCGCAGCGGCAACGAAGATGCGTTCCTGGTCGCCGATTTGACGACCGGCTCGGTTGGGCTGGGGCCTGAGATGAGCACTCACCCGGTCGGCGAGCGCGGCAGCCTCTTGATTGTCTCGGATGGTATGGGCGGCGCGGCGGCGGGCGAGGTCGCTAGCGAGCTGGCCGTCACTACGATCCGCGAATCGCTGATGGAAATCCCGCCCCACGTTGAGACGGCGAATCGGCTGCGGCTCGCCACCGAAGCGGCCAACGAGCGCATCTGGAACGAGGCGCAGGCCAACCCCGAACTCAACGGCATGGGAGCGACGGTCACGGCGGTTATCGCGCAAGGCGGAGTAGTCTATATCGCACAGGTGGGTGATTCGCGCGCTTACTTGATTCGCGGGCGGCAGATCAAACAGCTCACCAGAGATCAATCGTTCGCGCAGATGTTGATCGACGCCGGCGCGATTCAGCCTGAACAGGCCGCCTCGATTCCGCAGAACGTCATTATGCAGGCGCTCGGCACGCAACCGAACGTGAAGGTTGCTATGTCAACCGTGTGGCTGTGCCGCAATGATTGCCTGCTCTTGTGCAGCGACGGCCTGTCGAACAAGCTGGGGCCGGACGAGTTGAAGCAGATCGTCGAACAGACGCCGGACCTTAAGACGGCCTGCCGAGCGATGATCAGTGTCGCCAACGAGCGCGGCGGCGAAGACAACATCACCGTTGTGCTAGCGCGCTTCGACGGCGAGGGCTTGCAGACCGCGAGCGATTCGCAAACCATCACCGGCAGCCTGACCGGCACGCACGAAGACTTGTTCGCGGCAACCGGCAACCAGTACACCACGCCGCCGCCTGATCCCGGCTCGACGACTATGCTGCGAGCGCCGATGGGGCAAGAGCCGCCCGCCGACAACTTACCGCTGATGGCCGCGCCGCCGCCGGCAGCCGCGCCCGCGATGCAGATGCCCCCGATGCAGATGGATGATGTAACGCCGTATGTTTCAACAGAGTTTGTTGAGACCGGCCACGCTCACTATCAGAAGAAGAGTTATCTGGCCATCATCCTTGCGGCAATCGGCGCGCTGCTGTTGATCGCGGCGACGCTCTTTTTCTTCTATCGCTATTATGTGAGAACCGTATCGTCGCCGCCCGCCGCCGGCGAATCCACCAGCGACTCATCGAGTGACGCGCCCGCTTCGCAATAAGAGACGCGGGGCCACGGCGACACGGCGAGGGAGATGGGGCGACAGGTGAGCGATTCATCTCCACGGCTTTCTTTCTCCGCGTCCCCGTGTCCTCGCATCACCGCGTCGCCGTGTCCCCGCGTCTCTCTTGTCATCCCGCCCGGCCTCGCATATAGTACGGCGCGAATGGTTGTAGTTGGCATCGACTTCAGCTCTCAGCGCAGACTATGAAAAATCAAGCGGACGCAATGATTCCTCCTCCCACCCAAGAACACGCACGGCTCAGAGAGAAAGGCGAAGGCGTGCCGCTGTGGCGACGCTGGGGGCCTTACGTCAGCGAACGCTCGTGGGGAACGGTGCGCGAAGATTACAGCGCCAACGGCGACGCCTGGCGGCACTTGCCGCACGACTTGGCGCGCGCGAAAGCCTATCGCTGGGGCGAAGACGGGCTGGCCGGCTTCTCAGACCGCTATCAACTATTAGTCTTCGCGTTGGCGTTGTGGAATGGGCGCGACCCGATCTTGAAAGAGCGCGCCTTCGGCCTCGTGCCTTACGAGGGCAATCGCGGCGAGGATGGCAAAGAGTATTACTTCTACCTCGACTCGACACCGACGCACTCCTACATGAAGTACCTCTACAAGTACCCGCAACGCGAATATCCTTACCGGCAATTGGTCGAGGAGAATCAGCGACGCGGCGGGGGCGGCTTCGAGTATGAGTTGCTCGACACAGGCATCTTCGACGACGACCGCTACTTTGATGTCTTCGTCGAATACGCCAAGGCTGCGCCGGAAGACATACTGATCCGCATCACAGCGCACAATCGCGGCCCCGAAGACGCGCCGCTGCACATCCTGCCGCACCTGTGGTTTCGCAACACCTGGGGCTGGACGAATCCGCCCGGCCCGTCGCCGGTCATCAGCGTCGGCCCGCAAGGTGACGGCTTCACGAGCATCGTCGCCGACCACACGCCCGCCGACCTGCTCAGGACCATCCCGTTCAAGTATCATATCGGCGCGCGCTATCTCTACTGCGATAGCACGGCTGAGATGCTCTTCACCGACAACGAGACCAACCCGACTATCACCACGCAGCCGCGCAACACGACGCGCGCCGCTTACTTCAAGGATGCGTTTCATCGCTACGTGGTGAACGGCGAGCCGGCCATCAACCCCGAACAGCGCGGCACTAAAAGTTGCTTTCATTACACAGCCAACGTGCCGGCGGGCGGCTCGGTCGTGATGCGATTGCGGCTGACGCCCGATCAATATGGCTCGCGCCATTCATCGCCAGTTCACAACGTCACCGGCAGCTTGAGCTTGAGCAATCAATCGCCGTTCGCCGACTTCGACGCAGTATTCAATCAACGAATCGAAGAGGCCGACGAGTTTTACAACGCGATTCATCCGCCCAAAGCCAGCGAGGACGAGCGTCGCGTGCAACGCCAAGCCTTCGCCGGTCTGCTGTGGACGAAGCAGAGTTACATCTTCGACGTTCACGAGTGGCTCGATGGCGATAACCCCGCCGACCCGCCGCCGGCGTCGCGCTGGAACATACGCAATCAACACTGGCTGCACCTGAACTCGCTGCGCATTCTGACGATGCCCGACAAGTGGGAATATCCGTGGTTCGCGGCGTGGGATTTAGCTTTTCAGTGCGTGCCGATTGCGCTCGTCGATCCTGAGTTCGCCAAAGAGAATCTCTGGCTGATGCTGTTTGAGCAGTTCCAGCATCCGAGCGGCCAGATACCGGCCTACGAGTGGGAGTTCGCCGACTTGAACCCGCCGGTGCACGCGTGGGCCTGCTGGCGTGTTTACAACATGGACCGCATACGCAGCGGCGTCGCCGACCGCGCGTGGCTCGAAAAATGTTTTCACAAGCTGCTCATCAACTTCGCATGGTGGGTGAATAAAGTTGACCGCGAGGGCAATAATATTTTCGAGGGCGGCTTCCTCGGACTCGATAACATCACGGTGATTGACCGCAGCGAAAAGCTGCAAGGCGGCATCGTGCTGGAGCAGTCGGACGCGACCGGCTGGATGGGGATGTTCTGCCTGAACCTCATGCGAATCGCGCTTGAGCTGGCGAGAGAGAACCCCGTATACGAAGGGCTGGCGACCAAGTTCTTCGAGCATTACGTCTACGTCGGCGCGGCGATGAAGCGGCGCGGCGGGCGCAACTACAGCTTGTGGGATGAGCGCGACGAATTCTTCTACGACGTGCTGCGCTACCCTAACGGCGAGTTCCACAAGTTCCGCGTGCGCTCGCTGGTCGGCGTCATCCCGCTCTACGCCGTCGAGCGGCTGGAGGCGGACTGGGTCACGCCCTTTGAAGTCTTCAATCACAACTTGCAATGGTTCGTGCGCAATCGCCAGGACATCGTACAGAACTGTGTCCATCGCATCGAGCACGACGGCATGCAGGTCTACGTGCTGGCCATCGTTGATCAGGATCAGATGGCGAGCATCCTGCGGCGCGTCTTTGATCCGAGTGAATTCCTGTCGGATTACGGCATACGCAGCCTGTCGAAGTACCACGAGGCGAACCCTTACGTCTTCGGCAACAGCGAGGTACGGTACGAGCCGGCGGAATCCGACAATAAGATCAAGGGCGGCAACTCGAACTGGCGCGGCCCGGTCTGGTTCCCGACCTCGTTTCTATTGATCGAGTCAATACGCAAGCTCGGCAAAGCTTATGGGTCGAGCTTCAAAGTACGCCTGGCCGGCGACGGCGAGGTGACGCTGTGGGAGATGGCCGAGACGGCGGCCAATCGCATGATTGCGATCTTCACACGCGACGAGAAAGGCCACCGCCCGGTCTACGGCGGCTCAAAGAAATTCCAGGAAGACCCGCACTGGAAAGACTACGTTTTATTTTACGAATACTTTCACGGCGACAATGGCGCGGGCATCGGCGCATCGCACCAGACGGGCTGGACGGCGCTGGTCGCCTCGTTGATCGACGAGTGGCGGCATTGATTGTAATCGTCATCCTGTCTCTCCTATAATCCGACCGGCAAGCTCATCAGTTGAGTACAGAGTATGGACGGATTAAAAGCGGCTCGTGTATTGAAGCAAGCGGCAAGGTCATTGTGCGTGTCGTGGATTGCTGGCGTGCTGGCGATATCACTCATCGTCGTCGCTATCGCTCGCGTCAATGCCGACCAGCAGACGGCGGGCGAAGATAGCAAGCGCGTTCGCGTGATAGCCGATGCGCCGACGCCATACGATTGCGGCTTTGATGCAAACGGCGCGGACGATGCTCTCGCCCGTCACCGTATGCACGCGCTGCGCTCGTCCTATCAACTTGCTGTTCGACGCGAGCAGGCGGGCACACCGCGCGTCACCGACCGGGACAACATTGCTTTGATCGAAGATGATGGCTCCATCATTCTGCCGCCCGCCGCCTTTGATCTGAAGAAGCGCGCCGTGCTCTTCACGCCCGAAGCCGGCGGCTATCGCATCACGCCGACCGACATTCCCTTCGCTAAAGATTTAGGCACGCAACTGCGCGGCGTTCTGGCCGTGGACGGTCAGCCGAGCGATTCCGGCAACGGCTACTGCCCTGTGCAGCTCGCCAGCGCGCCGTTCACGTTTTATGGTGTCGATTACAATCAGATTTATGTTGGCACGAACGGCTACATCACGTTCAATAGCGGCGACACCAGCTCCCGATTGTCGGCGTCGGCGCTGGCGACGAGCCTGCCGCGCATCGCGCCGCTCTGGGCCAGCCTCAACGCCGGCGGCGGAGGTGACATTTACTACAATCGGCTCGAAGGCCGGCACGTCATCACGTGGGACGGCCTGCCCGAATCGGCATACGGCAGCTTGAGCACGTTTCAAGCTGTGCTCTATGACGACGGGCGCATCGCCTTCATCTACCGCAAGGTGAAAGCGCACGCGGGGCTCGTCGGCCTGTCGCCCGGCGAGTCGGCGCAGGACGCGCAGCCGGTGGTATTGACTGACCCGCCCGTAGGCGTCATTAGCGGCCCGTTGTTTCAACTCTTCTCCAAGCAACGACAACTCGACTTGCCGGCGTTGATGCGCGCCTTCTATAGCGCGCACACGGACGAAGTAGACACAGCGTTCATCTGGGCAGACTTTGCTTATGATAATGGACTCGGCGTCGCTCACTCGTTCAACGTGCGCAATGATATTCAGGGCATCGGCTTGAGAGGGTTTGATCGTGGCGCGCTGTATGGCAGCCCTTCGCGGCTATCGACGGTCATCACGATGGGCAATCAGAGCGACTGGCCGGCAGACCCGCAAGCGAATATGGCCGGCCTCAATTCCGCCGTCAGCATTGTCTGCCACGAACTCGGCCACCGCTGGCTGACCTACGTCCAGCTCGACGCCGCCAACCCGGACGCGCTGCTCGGTCGTGACGATTCGCACTGGAGCTTCTTTGTTGACACGCGCACGAATGAGGCGGGCAGCTTCTCGTCGCTGATGGAAGGCAACGCGTGGCGCGACGGCGGCGGCAGCATCTTTACCACGAGCGAAACGGCGATCAACTACTTTTCGCGGCTCGACCAGTACTTGATGGGGCTGCGCCCGCCCGAAGAGGTTCCGCCATTCACGTACCTGGAGACCGACGCCGTATCGCGCGAGCTGTTGCGCCAGAAATCGCCCGTCTCCGGTTACTCGGTGAGCGCGCTCAAACGTACGGGCCGCATCGAGCAGATCATCGAACGCGAAGGACCGCGCCTGCCGGACGCGACGAGCGCGCCGAAAAGTTTTCGCGTTGCCTTCATCCTGCTCACCGATGCCGGCGCGCAACCTTCAGCAACGACGCTACAAAAAATGAGCGCGTACCGCGACGCGCTGATGCGGTATTTTTCAATCGCCACAGACCGCCTCGCTTCGCTCGACGCCGCGTTGATAGCAAGATAAGTCACACTGCCGATTTCTCCGCTTTAACCAATGAAAAGAGCCAGCCCTTGCAATAGTCGCAATAGCTGGCTCTTTTCCGTTTGTAATGAATATCGCTAAAAAACGAGCGATGGCTATTTGGTCTCGGCGAGCACGGCCTTGCCGCTCGTTCGCGTCGCCTTGCGAGCGGTGTGGGTGATCACCTTGATCTTCACCGGGCGGCGACCGAATGCTCTCGCCTCTTGGTAGCTCGGCACATAAACGTCAACGTGTCGGCCACGTATGCGGCCTCCGGTATCCTTGACGGTGTAAGTGCCCGTATACTTTCCCGCGCGAATATGCACCACCGTTCCAAGCGGCAGCACGCGCGGATCAGCCGCGATCATCCCTTGCTGAACATGCTCACCCGAAGCTGTGCGCCCTTGCAGGCAGTAGGCCGTCGCGTGAAAGTCCTCGAAGTCAGCGTCCGTAGCTTCGACTACATCCGCATCGTTATCGCGGATGGCCGCCGGCGTCGCGCTCTTCGCCTGCCGCTTTGCATCGGCTTTGGCGGTGGGGCGGGCGGTCACGCCTTTGCTATCATCAATGGTAAGTTGCGCTACATTGACGGACGGATTCGCGCTTCGTCTGTTTTCGACGACCGGGCGCTTGGCGGTGACGGCGTCACGCGCGGCGGGCAGGTCTTTGAAAGTGCCAGGGATGTCGAGGGATTTCTCGTCGGCGGTTTGCGTTAAGGTGGGCGGGTGATCGGCGGCGCGTAAGGATTGCGCGTTGCCGTTGACAGAATACCCGAATGCAAAAATCGCCAGGATGGATAAACCTGAGGAGAGGCTGCTGGTGAATCTCCTGTTGGGGGTTTGATTCATGAGTTGCCTCCTATTTATTTGGTTAACAATTACGCCGCCGAAAGCCACGAACCCGATGACCCATCTTGCTCGCCAACATCTTTACTTCAATGCTCTCGACAGCGCGTTTCTTGAGCGAGGCGCAAGTATACCACGCGACATTTCAAGGCCAAGAGTTTAAGCAAGCCCCAAACAGACATCGGCAGGCAAGAGGCAGGAGTAAACCCTAAACTTCAAAGGCTTAGGCTGAATCTTGCAATTTTCTTACAGTCTTATTGCGCTCTCTAAGTGTTGAAAACGTGCTGTCACCGTCGGAAACAAGCGATAAAATCTCAACCTGTGATACAATTCCGCCGGAGTCAAAATGGCCAGCATAATTGATCCAAAAGTGAATGGTGCTGAGATCGATGATCCTTCCAGCGATCAACAAGCGAAGCGCGCTGCTTGCATTGAACTACTAAACCAGTGGCTAGCTGATGAGTCAGGGTACGACGAAAAGACATGGCCGAAGATAAAAAATCTTCTCGAAGAAAACCGAACGTCGGACCGACCGATCTTCAATGAATAAACCAATCCTTCTCGATGCCGGACCTTTAGGTAGAATTGCGCATCCACGTCCCAACCAAGAGATTGCCATATGGTTAGGACGCCTGCTCTCTGATGGAGTACCTATTGTCATTCCCGAAATCACTGATTATGAGGTGCGCCGCAGTCTCTTACTCGCTGGCCTTATTCCATCTGTCCAACGACTCAATGCATTGAAAGAAGCGCTGATCTATCTCCCGCTGCAAACAGAGGTGATGTTAAAGGCGGCTGAATTATGGGCCGAAGCAAGAAAATCCGGTCAACCGACCGCTGATCTCAAGGCGCTGGATGGCGATGTAATTCTGGCCGCACAGGCACTCAGTGTAGGTGGAATAGTGGCAACAGAAAACGTCGGCCATTTGTCGCGCTTTGTTGAAGCTGCTCACTGGAAAGACATCACCATTCAATAACTCCGATCATGAGAAATCGGCGCGAAGTTGACATCACTCACCCAGCGGCCTAGCATTGCTTATTCGCTGCGGCCTGCTGAAGCCTGCCGCTGGATGGCGAGGCCGTCGCACAATCCACTTACCGGAGAGCACCGAGATGTCAACGATTCGCGCCTTCCGCGCCGAGCGCCCGCCCAAAGAGAAAGCCGCGCTGGTTTCCGCCGTCCCTTATGATGTAGTCAACACCACAGAAGCCCGCGAACTGGCCGCTGACAACCCGCTGAGCTTCTTGCATGTCTCGCGGCCCGAAATCGACCTGCCCGATGGTACGGACATCTACGCAGATGCCGTCTATGAAAAGGGTAAAGAAAATTACGAAAAGCTGCGCCGCGCTGCGCCGCTCACCGTCGAAGAGCGGCCAAGCTTATATGTTTACCGCCAGCGCATGGGTAATCACGAACAGACAGGGCTTGCGGCCTGTTGTTCGATTGACGAATACGACGCCGACATCATCCGCAAGCACGAGCGCACGCGCAAAGATAAAGAAGACGACCGCACGCGCCACATGATTACGATTGGCGCGCAGACCGGCCCGGTCTTTCTCACCTATCGCGGGCGCGACCAGATCAACGCCATCATCGAGCGCACGAAGCAGAATGATCCGGTAGCCGATCTCGTCGCCGCCGATGATGTCAGCCACACCGTCTGGCGTGTTGCCGATGAAGACACGCCGCAACTCGTCGAAGCGTTCGAGCAAGTGCCGTTGCTTTACATTGCCGACGGCCACCACCGCGCCGCCAGCGCCAGCCGTGCCCGCGCCGCCTTGCGCGAGCGGAACCCGAATCATGCAGGCGACGAAGAGTACAACTACTTCCTCACGGTTCTCTTCCCCGCCGATCAGGTCCGCATACTGCCGTACAATCGAACCGTCAAAGACCTGAACGGCATGAGCGCCAACGAGTTTGTAAAGAAGCTTACTGAAGTCTTCACCATCGCCGCGACCGATGATCCACAGCCGGCGCGCAAGGGCGACATCCGCGTGTACCTCGAAGGCCGATGGCATCGGCTAACCGTACCCGGCGAAAGCCGCGAGGCCGACAATCCCATCGCGTCGCTCGACGTGAGCGTGCTGCAAGAGCGCGTGCTCGATCCGCTGCTCGGCATCAAAGACGTGCGCACCGACAAGCGCATTGATTTCGTCGGTGGCATTCGCGGCGCGGCGGCGCTTGAGCAGGCGGTCAACGAAGGTCGCGCCGCCGTGGCCTTTGAACTTTACCCGGTGACGGTTGACGAGTTGATGGCCATCGCCGATGCCAACGAAATCATGCCGCCCAAGTCCACATGGTTTGAGCCGAAGCTGCGCGATGGCCTGCTGAGCCACCTGATTGGCTAGAAGGCAGGAAGCAGGAGGCAGTCGGTCGCGTAGGTCTAAGCTCCGTTAGGAGCGTGATGTTTATAGTTACCGATGCTAATGACGATACAAGCTCCGTCAGGAGCGCAATGTTGACATCGCGCCCCTACGGGGCTTCGTCATCTCCATCAGCAATAACTATAAACATCGCGTCCCTACGGGACTGCTGATTACTGGCCACTGCCTCCTGCCTCCTGCCTGTTGAAAAGCTGTGATCGCCGTCACAGGAAACGGTGACAGCGGTCATTGCCTGCCTCGCCGGCCTGCCATAGAGTTTTTATTCCGGCCCGCCGTGGCGCGGAAATAAAACGCGAAGGATCTTTATGAACATCCTGGTTCTCAATTGCGGCAGCTCGACCGTTAAGTTCCAACTCATCGCCACTGACCTCGACGAAATCAGTCACAACGCCGACCGCAGGCTTGCGCGCGGCACTGTCGAACGCATCGGCGGCGAAGCCATCATCACCTCGAAAGTCGAAGGCCGCGCCCAACAACGCACCACCGCTTCCCTGCGCGATATGCGCGCCGCCGTCGACCACATCATTCGCTGGGCGACATCAGAAGCCGCCGGCATCGAAGGCATCCGCAGCGTCGCCGACATCCACGCCGTCGGCCACCGCGTCGTGCATGGCGGCGAACGCTTCACGCATTCCGTACTCATCACCGACGAAGTGCTCGACGGCATCGAAGATATGATCGAGCTTGCGCCGCTGCACAACCCGGCCAACATCAAAGGCATTCAAGCCGCGAAAGACCTGTTCGGTCCGGGCCTGCCGCAAGTCGCCGTCTTCGACACGGCGTTTCATCAAACGCTGCCCGAACGCGCTTACCTGTACGCGATTCCATATCAGTTCTACCGCCGCTACAAGGTGCGCCGCTATGGCTTTCACGGCACCTCGCATCGCTATGTCGCTTATCGTTATCGCCTGCTGCGCAACATCACGCGCGAAGAAACCAGCGTCATCACCTTGCATCTCGGCAATGGCTGTTCGGCGACAGCGATCAAGAATGGCGATTCGCTCGACACCTCGATGGGCATGACGCCGCTCGAAGGTCTGGTGATGGGCACGCGCGCCGGCGACATTGACCCGGCCATCATTGATTACCTCGCTGTTAAAGAAGGGCTGTCGCTTCAACAGCTCGAAGCGATGTTGAATAAGCAGTCGGGACTGATCGGCATTTCGGGACTGACCAACGATATGCGCGAGCTGCTCGAAGAGTCTCACGAAAAGAATGATCGCCGCGCGCGGCTGGCGATTGAAATCTTCTGCTACCGCGCGCGCAAGTACATTGGCGCATATCTCGCCGCAATGGGCGGCGCGGATGCCATTGTGTTTACGGGTGGTATCGGCGAGAACTCGCCGGAGATTCGCGCGCTCATCTGCGACGGCTTGCAGTGGGCCGGGCTTGAACTCGACAGCGAACGCAACGCCAACTGCAAATCGGGCTGTGAAGAATTGATCAGCACCGATGCGTCGCGGCTCGCGGCCTACACGATTCCCACCGACGAAGAATTATTGATCGCGCGTGACACCGTTCGCTGCGTGCGCGGCGCACCACAACGGTATTAAAATGCTTCTTCACGTATTCGGCATACTGGAGGAGCGCAAATGAAAATTCTGATCGCAGATAAATTCCCCGACAACGGCATCAGCGAGTTGAAGGCGGTCGGCTTCGATGTCGTCTACGACGCGGAGTTGAAAGACGAGGCGCTGACCGAGGCCGTTCACTCGACGGGCGCGGACGTGCTGATCGTGCGCGGCACGACAGTACCGGGCGCGACGCTCGAAGCGGGTCGCCTGAGCCTGGTCGTGCGCGCAGGCGCGGGCTACAACACGATTGATGTGAAGACGGCGTCGGCGCGCGGCATCTATGTCGCCAACTGTCCCGGCAAGAACGCCATCGCTGTTGCCGAGCTTGCCTTCGCTTTGATTCTCGCGCTCGACCGTCGCATCCCCGCCAACGCCATTGACCTGCGCGAAGGCCGATGGAACAAGAAAGAATACAGCAAAGCGCGCGGCCTGTTCGGGCGCACGCTTGGGCTGGTCGGGCTTGGCCGTATCGGTCAAGAGATGATTCCGCGCGCCCGTGCTTTTGGTATGCCGGTCGTCGCCTGGAGCCGCTCGCTCACCGCCGCGCACGCCGAAGAACTCGGCGTCCAGATGAAGTCGTCGCCTGGTGACGTAGCCGCCGCCTGTGACATTCTGAGCGTCCACGTCGCGCTCAAAGACGGCACGCGCAATCTTATTAATGAAGACGTGCTCGCCGCGCTCAAGCCCGGCTCTTACGTCATCAACACGTCGCGCGCCGAAGTCGTAGATCAGGCGGCGCTCGCGCGCGCCGTCAGCGAGCGTGGCATTCGCGCTGGCCTCGATGTCTTTGCGGGCGAGCCTGCCGGCGCAACAGGCACGATTGAAGACGACATCTTCAAGCTCGAAGGCGTCATCGGCACACATCACATCGGCGCTTCAACCGATCAGGCGCAGCAGGCTATCGCCGATGAGACCTTGCGCATCATCCGCGAATATAAAGAAAAGGGGCGCGCGCCGAATGTAGTCAATCTCGCTAAACAGACGCCGGCGACGCACCTGCTCGTCATCCGTCACTTCAACCGCGTCGGCGTGCTGGCCGGCGTCTTCGATCAGCTCAAAGCTGCCGACATCAACGTGCAGGAGACCGAGAACATCGTCTTCGATGGCGCGATTGCTGCCGTCGCGCGCATCCACCTCGATCAAGCGCCATCAGACGCAACGCTCGACGCAGTGAAAGCCGCGTCGAGCGACATCATTGAATTGAGCTTGCTCAAACTTTAACAGGGGTCGGGGGTCAGGGGCCGGGGGGCCAGTAAAAGATAATGGCGAACGGCACGGGTTAGCCTGCTATTCGCCCTATGCAATCATCGCATTTCTTTTGCCGCCTCACCCGGCCCCGGCCCCTGGCACCCGACCCCCATTCCGGAGGATATAATGACAGAACGCATCTACAACTTTTCCGCAGGCCCGGCGGTGTTGCCGCTTTCGGTGCTCGAACAGGTGCAGCGCGATTTCGTGACGCTGCCCGGCGTCGGCATGTCCATCGTCGAGATCAGCCACCGCTCGAAAGTCTTTGACGAAATCATTCAAGGCGCGGAAGCCGATATGCGACGGCTTGCCGGCATCCCCGATAATTATCACATCCTGTTTCTACAGGGCGGCGCGTCCTTGCAGTTCTCGATGGTGGCGATGAACCTGTTGCCGGCGGGCGGCAAGGCCGATTACATCGTCACCGGCTCGTGGTCGAAGAAGGCGGTTAAAGAAGCGCAGCGCGTCGGGACTGTCAATGTAGCGGCGACTACAGAAAGCGAAAGCTTCAAGCGCGTGCCGAAGCAGGACGAATTGAAGCTCGACCCCGAAGCCGCTTACGTTCATATGACGACCAACGAGACGATTCACGGCGTCGAGTATAAGTACGACCCCGACACCGGCGACGTGCCGCTCGTAGCCGATGCGTCGTCGGACATCTTCAGCGTGCCGATGAATGTTGCCAGGTACGCGATGATCTACGCGGGCGCGCAAAAGAATCTCGCGCCGGCGGGCGTGACGCTCGCTATTATGCGCGACGACCTGCTCGGTCGCAGTCCGGCCAGCCTGCCGACGATGCTGAACTACAACACGCACGCCAAAGAGCGTTCGCTTTACAACACGCCGCCGGTCTTTGCGATCTACGTGATGCGACTGGTGCTGGCGTGGCTGTTGGAGCAGGGCGGACTTGAAGAAGTAGGCCGTCACAACGAAGCGAAGGCTGGGTTGCTGTACGACGCGATTGATGCGACTGAGTTCTATCGCCCGCACGCGGCCAAAGATAGTCGCTCGCTGATGAACGTGACGTTCCGGCTGCCGAGTGAAGAGCTTGAAAAGCAGTTTGTAGCCGAAGCTACCAAAGCCGGGCTGGCCGGATTGAAAGGCCACCGCTCGGTCGGCGGCATCCGCGCGTCCATCTATAACGCCTTCCCGCGCGAGGGCGTCGAAGCGCTGGTGTCGTTTATGAAAGAGTTCGAGCGCACGAACGGCTGACGCTTCAGTGATGAGTGATGAGTAAAGCGTGAGCATTCATCGCTGCGCCTTCATTCATCACTCATCACTCATCACTCATCACTTCTCATTCGACGATCACGCGGTCGGTCGCGCTGCGTCCGAAGGTTTCCGGGTGATACATCTCTTCGGCCTTCGCCGGCGGCACGACGAACACGCCCGGCGTCGTCGCCCGCGCCACGTAAGAATAAGTGTAGACGCCATCCCACAGCAGCGAGGCGAAGGCTTCGACCCGCTCGTCGCGCATATTCTGATGCTCATACCAGACCCGCCGCCGCCACCAGCGATTGGTTGATTCTTTCGGGTCTTGCGGGATGCTGCCCGTCACCGCCAGTTCAGGGTTCATCGCTTCAAGTCCCGCCGGGATGGGATCAACCAGCGCAACGTGATAACGACGCGACACGGCGACCATCGAAAGCCGCACACGCACACGCGCGCCGGCTTTGACGTGCCACATACCGTCCGCATCGCGGCGCACGTCGTCAGCTTTGTCTATGGCTTCATAAACGCGCTCGACCGTGAAGCCGTGCTCCGCCGGCTCAAGCTTCAGACTCGCCGGCGCGTACTGCATGCCGATGCGATAATACAAGCGGCCCGCGCCGTCTTTAGCTAAAACTACATTCTGCGAAGCGACCGTCTCGGCCAGGTAGCGCATCGGCACCGCGATGTTGAAGCGTTCGGTCGTACGGCCTTTGAACTCGTGATCGCCGGCGTAGCGGTCGCCGAGCCAGGCGCGCGCCGTGAAGTTCGGCGTCGTCTTCTCGTAAACGCTGAAGTATTTGTCGAGCGCCAGCAGCACGAACGAGTTCTCCTGCGTGTTCTCCCAGCGTCCCGCTTTGCGATGGCCGAGCAGGCCGCGCACCAGCTTGGGAATCAGATCATTCGTCGGCTGATCGTTAATCAAGGCTTCGAGAATGATGGCGTCGGCGCGGCGATCCGAATGCAGCAACAGGTAATCGCTGTCCTTGTACGAAGTCACGAAATGGGCCGTAGCGGCCTCTTCTGTGGAGCGGTTGTTCAGGTGACGGCGAATCGCCGTGACCTCTGCGGTCGAGCCGGCATCGCCGCTCAGCACAGACAACAGCCAGCCGACGGCTTCGAGTGATAATCCATTCAAGCCGGCTTCGGCGATCAGGCGACGAGCACGCGCTGCATCGCGGTCGCCCATGCGATTGCGCACGTAGAGCGCGTAGGCGATGAGCGCGCGGCGGGCGTCGAGGCTGTAATAACCCGGTATGCGCTGCTCGATGCTGCGCAGGTAATCGCGCGAACGATCAAGCATCTCCTTCGGCACGTCGAAGCCTTTCTCTTTGGCGCGCTGTAACGCGTGCGCAACGTGTATGCTGACGTAAGGCCACGACTCGTCGCCGCGCCGCCAGAAGCCGAAGCCGCCATCCTCATTCTGCAAGACGCGCAGCCGCTTCACGTCTTTCGCAACCGAATCAATCATCTCTTGCGGCGGCGGCAAGCCTTGCGCTTTGAAAGCCGCCAACACGTCTTTCAACGCCGCAATCGCTATCACGCGCGAAGACATCTGCTCAGCGCACTCGAACGGATAGCGCGTCAGGTAGAGCACGGCATCAGTCAACGCTTGCAACTCCGTTGATGACGTAGTGATCTCGATGCCGCCGAATTGCTTGACCGCATCAGTCGGCGCTTTGACCGGCTGAACGATTGCGCCCGCGTCAATCTCGCCATAAGTGGCGAAGGCTTCTGTCGTCGCCGGCGTCCACACGGGCAGCGAGACTTCAGCGGCATCGGCCCACTTGCCCGACGCGGCGGCGATTTGAAAACGCGCCGTGCCCGCGCGCTCTGTGGTCGCGGGGAAGCGCACTTCGACGCGATCATTGGCCGGCACGGTGACGCGGCGGCCCGCGCCGTCGGTGAGCGCAGCGTTAGCGGCTCGCACGGCAACATTGACTTCCATCGGCGCGTCGGTCTGGTTCTGCACGACGACCGGCAGCTCGAACTTATCACCGAAGTTGAGGAAGCGCGGCGCGCTGGGTCGCACCATCAACGGCAGCCGAGCGGTGATAGTTGATTCGCCGCCGCCGAACTGACGGCCCCCGGCGACGGCTACGGCCATGATGCGATAGCGCGTCAGGTTGTCGGGGAGTTTGACCTTCACACTTGCGCGGCCATCCGAATCGGTCGGCACTGACGCGGCAAACGTCGCCAGCGCATTGAAGTCCTCGCGCGTGCGAATCGGTGATTCAGGCTCACTGCCGGCGGCGACGCCCTGTGTCATTGATCGCTTTGCCCTCGGTGCGGCGGCTCTATCAGCCGCCATCGCTGAGCTCGGTGCAATCATCCTATTCTCAAGGCCAATCTGACCGATGAGCTCGGACGCCAGGTTCAGGTCTGCCGAGTTCGCAAGCAACACCTGATCCCGCAAATTATAGTCTCTGGTGTCGGCACTGCGTTGCGCGTAGAAGGTCGAAAGCGGGTCGCCGATGCGATAGCCCGTCAGTCCGAGTATGGCTTCGTCAACCACAACTACCGCAAGCTCACTGCCCGAAACGGCGCGGCCCGCCGAGTCTTTCACCATCACGTCAACAGTCGTCTCGCCGCCCGGCTCTAACGCCTTGTTGCGCGGCACGGCTTCGACGGCAAGCTTTCTCGTGATCGGCGGCACGCTCAGGTTCAACGAGCCTTTGGCAAAGGCCGGGCGCTTCGGCAGCTTGTCATTCGCTTTGCCTTCTTCGTCCGTGCGCGCCGACGCGCCGACCAGATCAACCTGCACAATCACGTTCGGCGTGTAGCCATCTTTGATTGGAACCTTGAGCGTCGTAGACGCCGCGTCCATCTTGAAGCGTTCAGTCGTCACAATGCCGGAACGCCTGAGCGTCATCACGCCTTCAGCCGGAGTGAATGGCGCTTGCACCAGTATCTCTGCCGTATCGCCCGGCTGATATTCTTTGCGGTCAGGAATCAGTTGAGCGTCTTCCTGCTCAACGTCGCGCTTGGGCACGACCTTGCCGCCCGCCACCCACAGCGTCAGCTCGCTTTCGTTGCGCCGCTCGCGGTCATCCATGACCGTCGCCGTCACGCGATAGGTGCCGCCTTCTTTCGTCTCAAAGCGACACTCGACCGGCGCGTCGGATGATTTGACTTCGCACTCCTGCGGGTTCACTTCCTTCTGCTTCCACTCGCCTTTTTCAAAAACCCAATCGAGCAATACAGCTCGCATCTTGATTGAGCGACCTGCGACCAGCTTGCCATCAAGATCGCAGGCGATTGCTTGAACGACGAGCGGCTCGCCCTTCTGTACGAAGGTGCGCGGGCTGCGGACGCCGACGTAGAGATCAGCCGGATGCACAAGCATCGCGGTCGTCGCCGTCCACTGCTGGCGATTGACATCCGCGACGCTCGCTTCGGCAGTGACGGTCGAAGGGCGCGGCGGGTCTACGGACAGGAAGTCGATGCGAAGCGAATGCTTGCCCGCGCCGTCGGTGCGGCCCGTGAAGGTTTCGACCTTTTCCGGTTCGTAATTGTAATAACTGATCCACCATGGCACCCACTTGCCAAAGGTGAAGTCGTCGCGGTTGGGCGGCGTGAACTGCGACGCGCGAGTCGTCACGCGCCAGGTGACTTCAGAATTGGCGAGGCCGCCGCCGGCATAATACGCAGCCGTTGTGGTGACGTTGGCCGCGTCGCCGACGAAGTGCGGGCCGTCGCTCGCTTGCGCCGTCACTTCAAACTCAGGCCGGCGAAATTCCTGCACCTGCACTTGATGATTAAAATTCAAATTGCTCAAGGCAACGCTAACATCGCGCGCTTCGAGCTGAAGGTTCGCGTAACCGAGGTTCATCGTCGCCGGCAGCTTGAATGCGGCGTCGAAGCCGCCAAGCGCATTAACCTGTGCCGTGCCTTTCAACACGTCGTTGCCGCGCGAGTCTTTCAGCGAGTAAGTAACACTCTTCACATAACCGTCCAGACCGTTGACATCGCCATCCGTGCTGCTGCCGATGCGGCGCAGCCAGCCTTTGACGTGAACCTCTTCGCCCGGACGATACATCTTGCGGTCGTCGAAGACGAACCACGAAAGCGCGTCGGCTTCAGAGCGACGAACCCAGCCGCTTGTGTTGCCCCCGTCCTCTGGCAGGAAGGCAACGTCATTACCCTTGCGCGCCACCAGCATCTTCGGCCCGCGCGCGTCGCTCCCGAGTTGCAGGCGCGCGAGTCCGTCGCTCTGTGTGACGACGCTCGCTTCCGGTTTCGCGCCGGCCTGCGCTACCTCGACTGTCAGTTGCACGCCGTCTATGGGCTTGCCGTCCTTCAATGAAGTCGCCCAGCCGATCAGCTCTTGTTTATCAACGAACGCGGCCAGGCCAATCTGCGTCGCCTGCGCCCAGGTGATGACGCGCTGGTGGCGGTCGAAGCGGGCGCGTGGCGGCAGGGTGGACTCGATGATGGCGACGACCGAGCCGAGATTATTTTCGAGCGCGCGGCTCAGGTCGATGCGGGTTTCGGTCAACTCATCGGCTTCGGCCTTGACCGGCACGGTTTCATTAACGACGAGGCGACCGGGCAACGTCGCTTTCTGGTTGTAGCTTTCCTCGCCCATGTATTGCGTGAACGCCGGCCAGTCTTCGGGGCCGACGCGGTAGAGCCGCACTTTCAGCGCCGGCTGGTTGATCGTGTAGACCGAGAGTGCGGGCCGCGCCGCCGGATCAAGCACGAAGCGGGTTCTACCCGGCCCGGTCAGCGCCGGCTCTGCCGAGCCGACGTTGAACGTCAGCGGCACGTCCGCGCCAAGCGTCTGCCCGAACTGATCGCGTATCGTTGCCGCGAGCTTCACTTGATAAGTCGTGCGCCCACGCTTGACGCCCATAATCTGAAGCGTGTTGCCATAGATGGCCGTCTTCATGCCGGCGAATTCCGGCGTGACGCGCACTTGAGATTGCTCAAAGCTCGCGGCGTCGAGCGGGTTGGTGAAAGTAATTTGCCACACATCGAACGGCGTGCAGCGTTCTTGATAGCCGCAACGGTGCTCGGTCACGCGCAGTGGCCCGTAGGTGCTAAAGCTGTAGCTCTGCGCGGCGGTCGTCGTGCGCGGCCCTTCGGCTGAAGACGTGCCCGGCCCGACGCTCACGTCAACGCCGGTGTCCGCCGGCAGCGGCAAGCCAGCGCCGTTCACTGCTACGACGCGGAAGGCAAACCAGCGGTCTTTCTCTGCCGCCTTCGCCATATTGCTGACGCTTTCGTCGGCAGCGATCTCGTCGCGGCTCGCCAGCCGTAAGCCATACTCGCGTTGGCCGCCGCGCAGCTTGATCGTCTTCAGCACGGCTTCAGGATTGATGCGCTGATCGAACTCGACAAACATCAGCGGGTCGCGCGTGGTCGGGCCGACTTGCGGATAGAACTGCTTGACCTGCGGCGGCGGCGTGCTGAAGCGCCACGCACGGGTCGTCGCCAGATTGGCTCCCGTAGCCGATTTCGTGCCTTTGACGACTTCGACTTGATAATCGGTCGCCATCGGCAGGTGGCCGTCGGTTTCAAACAGCAGCGTCTTGGTTCCGACCCAGCGCCAGCGCCCTTGCGGCTGCGGCGTCAGGCGCACGGGCACACCTTCAGCAAGGCTGTCGGCGTGCGAGGTGACGGCGACCATCGGCTGCGAAAACGTCACGCTCAATTGCGCGGCAATTGGCACGTCGCCTTCGGGAGCAAAGCGCACGACTTCAAGCGGGCCGCTCGCAGGTTGCGGGACATCGCGTGATTCGGCGGGCGGGAACGATGCGTTGACGGTCGTACCCGTGCGCGGCGGCGGCAATGATTTTTCTCTGAGCGCGAAGTCCTGTTCATCACCGGCTTCTGTTTTGAGAAGCGGCAAGCGGCGCAGCACTCGATCCGTTTCGTCGGCGGCAAGCAGCGTGGCTTCGGCGCGCGGGTTGGCCGCAGCGGTATCAGTCACAGGCGAACCCTCGCTCAGCTTGATCTGTAATCCTTGTTGCATCGTCGTCACCTGCGAGCCGGGCGCGGGCCGGCGCACACGTTGCGCGCTCGCCTGCTCAACAAACACTCCGGCGGTTTGAATCCACATCAGGACAACACAAAGGGCACGTTTGAAGCGCATTGTTTGAGAACCTCGCTCCGATGAAAGTGGGCCAATCAGAAGCCTACAACCCGCTGGGCGCAGAATCAATCGCACGAGCCGACATAAAGAGAACCCAAAACGTGCGCCTTCTTGCGAGTTGGAAAGGAACCACAGATGAACACAGATAAACACAGATAAACGAGAAACCAGATCGCCGATCTCTTTTCCATCCGTGTTCATCCGTGTTCATCTGTGGTTCTATTTTCTTGTATCCCGACCGCGCCGGTTGGCGTAATAGTTATTCACGACACACGCACCTATTCAACGAAGGAGAATTCTCGATGTTTCATTTGCGCAGGCTCACCGCATTGATCACACAACTGGCGCTGGTCGCCGCCCTGACGTTCGCGCCGGCAATGGCGAAATCCAACGGCGGGCGCGACAAGATTACCGCCGGTGAATTGAAAGAATGGCTCACCTATATTGCCTCCGATGAATTCGAGGGGCGCAACACTTTTAGCGAAGGGCTTGGACTCGCGGCGGGCTACATCGCCGGCCAGCTCAAGGCGCTCGGCGTCAAGCCCGGCGGCCCGAACGGCTCGTATTTTCAGCGCGTCGCCGTGCTCGGCGTTAAGTCCGACAACAAGTCTACGGTGACGGTCGAAGTCAACGGCCAATCGCGCACCTTCGCCAATAAACAAGGCATCAACTTTCCGGCCTTCGTCGGCAACAAGCGCAGCTTCACCGCCGATCAGATCGAGTTCGTCGGCTACGGCCTGAGCCTGCCCGACCGCAGCGATTATACGGGCCATAACGTCAAAGGCAAAATCGCGGTCTACCTCGGCACACAGCCGCCGAATGGCGTTGACCCGCGCCAGGCGTTTCGCGCCATGTTCAGTCGCGGGCGCAACGCGACAGATCAGGAAGGCGCGGTCGCGGCTATCGGTCCCGACTTGAACCTGCGTGCGGGCGCGGGCGGTGGAGGTCAGGAAGGCGGCGCGGGCCGCAATGCGTTGCCCGAACCCGACTTCACGACCGTGCAGCGCATGGACGTGCCGCAAGCGCCATCAGTCACCGCCAAGGATGATTTCCTTGAGTTCCTCTTCAGCGGCTCGGATGTCAAATACGCCGACCTGAAGAAGAAGGCCGACGCCAAAGAAGCGCTGCCCGCCTTCACGCTCAAGAACGTGCGCATCACCTTCAACACGGACGCCACGTATCAAGTCGTGCGCACGCAGTACACCCGCAACGTCATCGGCATCATCGAAGGCACCGACCCGAAATTGAAAGACACCTACGTCGCCTTCGGCGCGCATTACGATCACGTCGGTTATGCGGAAGGCGAAGTCGTGAATGGCAAGCGGCAGGGCGCGCGCGGTCGCGTTACCGAAAGCGCGGTCGAAGACCGCATATGGAATGGCGCGGATGATGACGGGTCGGGCACAGTCTCGATTCTCGGCATTGCCAAAGCATTCGCGCAGGGGCCAAAGCCGAAGCGGTCGCTGCTGTTCGTCTGGCACGCGGGCGAAGAGCGCGGCCTGTACGGCTCGCGTTACTTCGCCGATTACCCGACCGTGCCGATGGAGAAGCTCGTCGCGCAGATCAACATTGATATGATCGGGCGCGACCGCGACAACAAGACCGAAGAAGGCAACACCGTCTATCCGGTCGGCTCTGATCGCATCAGCACCGAGTTTCATAACCTGACGGTCGAAGCGAACAACGCGCTTGCGACGCCGTTGAAGCTCAACTACGAGATGAACGACCCGGCGGACACCGAGCAGATTTATTATCGTAGCGATCATTACAGCTACGCAGCCAAAGGCGTGCCGATCATCTTTCTGACGACGGGATTGCACCCGGATTATCACGCCAACACGGACAGCGCCGAAAAGATCAACTACGAGAAGATGGCGCACATCGCGCAGTACGCTTACGAGATCGGGCTGCGCACGGCGAACCTCGATCACGCGCCGGCGCGCGACAATCGCGGCCCGCGCGTCGGGCGCACCATCGCCGGCAAGCTGGCAATGTAATCAGTTGAGTTGAAGCGAAGCGGCGATCAGGCCCGGCTTGTATCGCCGCTATCGCTTCGGCCCAGCACGTTGATGGCGAGAGGAATGGTGCTGATTGCGCCGACGAGCAACAGCGTCCAGCCGACGGCTTTGCGTTGATCGTCGGTGAGCCTATCCGCCAGCAACAGCGCGACCCCCGCGCCAAGCAGGCCGCGCGTGCCGCCAATCAAACCGATCTCCGGCAGAGTTACTCTTCTTTCTTTCATAAGACCTCCTGCCTATTCATTCTACCTTCGCGCCACACGGCCTTGCGATGCGCCATCGTTAAAAGGCATGGCTTGTCAGCCCCTCACGGCTTCTGTTTGAATAAAGATGGTGGGCGCGGGAGGAAAGGCTAATGAGCAGCTCCAGGGCATCGCAAGCCACCGACGAGTCGCGCGCCCGGCGCGTCTCGAAAAAAGATCAAATCATCTCACTCTACACATCAGGCATCAGTGAGGTCGAAGACCTGGCTATGATCATCGGCGCGCGGCCAAGCTACGTCGCTAACGTCTTGCAAGAGTCCGGCCTGATGACCGGCTACTTCGATCTCTACACCACCAGCGCGCATCCGATGAACGTCTACTCGAAGTTCTTCGTGCGGCGGCTGGGCTTCAAGGACGAGGAGACGGCGCGCGCCAGTATCGAACTGATCGACCGCTTCTACCACCAGTTTGAACTGGCCCGTGACCGCGCCGGCCAGCACCACGCCTTCCAGATGGCGCTGACGATGTTCAACCGCGCGCGCTGGACCAACAAGATGGCCGAAGCCGACATCTTTCGCCAGTGGCTGATGGCGCGATTGAACGAAGCCGGGCCGCAGGAAGACACGACTGGCGAGGCTGAAAACTGACCGCGAATCTGCTATGCTGGAGTTGATGAAGCAACTCCGGCAAGCCAGGCGAATGACGACAGGCGCGCTAATGGTCAGCGCGCTTTGTGCTCATTTGCTGATCGCCGGTCTTTGCACAACCGCGCCGCCATTCGAGATTGGCGCATCACCAGAGACAAGCGTCGCGCGCGTCACCACGTCGCCGCCGCGCGACGTTCTGGCCGCCCGCAATCACACAGCTTCGCTATCGTTACACACCAACGCGCGTCGCACAGACAGCTTTGCGGCGGCGCTCGTGAGTCCACTCGCCCGCTTGACGTTTGCGCCAACACGAGCGCGCATCGTCTATCCCACAACGGCGAAACGATCCGCTTCCCTATTGCCTGCGGCCAGTCGTGCGCCGCCTTCCTTAGTCGCCTGAGCATCGCCGTAATCTCACGGGCCGCCATTCACGTCGCGGCTCGACAGGCTATCTCTTTGTTCACAGACTAAGGAGCAATTATGCGATCTGAGATCATTGTCGTTTTAGTTTTAATCGCGCTGGCGGTCGGCTTTATCATCTGGGTGCGAGTCCATTCGCAAAGACTCGACAACCAGACGCGCGGCGACGCGGACGGTCAACAAAGCACGACGAAAGAAGGCTGAACGCGCTAAGGATGGGATGAGGATGGACGCGCGTCCATCCTCATCCCGCGCCTTCGATGGCCGCAGCCGTCGCCGTCATCTGAACGAAGCGGGCCGGACGAGGGAGGATCATGAAAAAGCTAGTCAGGGAACTGAAGGATGCGCTGCTGATTGCTCTCGGCGCTCTCTCTGCCGCTTTCGGCCTGAAGGGCTTTCTGCTATCGAGCCAGTTCATTGATGGCGGCGTGACCGGCATCTCGATGCTGCTATCGGACGTGCTGCATTGGCCGCTGGCGATCCTGATCCCGCTCATCAACCTGCCCTTCATCGCTCTCGCTTACCGACAGGTCGGCTGGAAGTTCGCGCTCAAAAGCACACTGGCCATCGCTGGGCTGTCGCTCTGCCTGGCCTTCATCAAGTTTCCTGATGTCACGCCCGACAAGTTACTGACCGCCGTGTTCGGTGGCTTCTTTATCGGCGCGGGCATCGGTCTGGCCATACGCGGCGGCGGCGTGCTGGACGGCACAGAAGTCGCGGCCTTGCTGATCAGCAAGGGCAGCCACCTTTTCAAAGTTGGCGACGTGATCCTCTTGCTCAACCTCTTCATCTTTCTTGCCGCCGCATTTGTATTGAGCGTCGAGTCGGCGCTCTATTCAATCCTCACCTACTTCGCCGCATCGAAGACGATAGACTTTCTGGTCTATGGCCTTGAGGAATACCACGCCGTGACGATCATCTCCGAGCAGAGCGAGAGCATACGGCAGGCGATTATCGAGGACTTGAATCGCGGCGTGACCGTCTATCAAGGGCGCGGCGGGCGCACAGGCGCGAGTCAAGACATCCTCTTCTGCGTCGTCACACGCCTCGAAGTCGGGCGAGTCCAGAGCATCGTCAGAGAGAAAGACGCGGCGGCTTTCTTCGTCGTTCACGCTCTGGCCAATGCAGAAGGCGGCTTCGTCAAGCGACCGGCGTTACATTAACCTGACCACTCGCTCGCGTGAATATGGCGGCGCGACTCAGCGTTGTCTGAGTTCGGCAAGCTGGCCGAGCACCTCGTCGAGCCTGGCCATCAACTCGTTGTGGCGTTGAGCGTCGGGCGACGGTTTCTTGCCAATGAATGAGATGGTGCCGCCCGGTTCGAGCACGGCGCGCTCGCATTCGTCGAGCGACGCGAAGCCCTGCCGGCGCGCGGCGGCTTCAAGCTCTGCGCGCGTGATCAACTCCTTTTTCAAGCGATCTTCTTTCAACTGGCCGTTATCAACCAGCACGTCCGCGTCGCCTGCGATGACGCGGTCGAGCCGGTCGTGCGTGTAGAAGAAACGCACGACGACGTAGTTCACCACCAGCAGCGTCGTCGCACCAATGATCCCGCCCAGCACCGAATTGTCGTTGCCGATGATAGCGTTCTGCACCGTGTTCGATAGCGTCAGCAGCACGATCAGGTCGAAGGGGTTGAGCTGCGCCAGCTCGCGCTTGCCGGCCAGTCGCAGGCCGACGATTAGAAAAAGGTAGACGAGTATCGGGCGAATGATCTTTTCGAGAATCGAGATGTCCGGCTGTAAGAGGTCTGTCCAGAATTTCGCGTCCATCGCCAAGCTCCATTTCTGAGGGTTCAGGGGATGGATGCAGTTATACAGGACGCGCAAGCGAAGGTGAAGGACGCGGCGTTCCCTACTGCGGGTTGCCGCCGAAGCGCGCGCGCATCAGCTCTGAGGCGCTGGCGCGCGACATCGTCAAGTCGAGGTCGAGGCGTTTACTGGTCGTGCGAATCTTGACGAGCTTGGCCAGCTTGCCGGTGTCGGTGTTGCCTTTCGCCCAGGAGAGGGCACCGAATAACGCGCGCAATTGGACCGCTTTGTCGTTAGTCCATTCCGGCGTCAGGCCGAAACCGGTGATAGTTAGCCGCGTGATGTTGTCGTCCATCTCGAAGGCGATGGAGTTGGAACTGAACTGGCAGAGCGGCCCTAGCGCGTGCGATTCGCCAATGAGCCAGAGGATCTTTCTAGCGAGGTCTTCTTTCTTCGGGTCTGGCGGCGATGATTTGTCCACGTGGATGCTTGAGGGCGGCATCGAACCGTCACAATCGATCTTGAAGCTGATCATCACCGAAAACGTGCCGGCGTCCAGATCGCCGCTCTTATAACGCTCGAACATCTTGCTGATGAGGTCGCGGATGGCGGCTTCGTTAATCTCGCCGAACTTCATCGGGCCGTTCGCGCCGGCAGCCTTTGCGGCTTCTTCGGCTTTGGCTTTCTCTTCGGCTTCTTTCGCCTCGCGCTCGGCCCTTTCGCGTTCAGCCTTTTCGCGCTCGGCTTTCAAGCGCGCTTCTTCTTCGGCGCGGTGGCGTTCACGTTCAAGGGCGCGCTGTCGCTCGCGCGCTTCGAGTTCTTCGATGGACAAGACTTTGTCGGTCGGCTGCTGGACCGGGCGGCTGCGCGCATAAAGCTGCGCAACCTGATCCTCGCCGAATGGCCGGTATGGCCTATCCACGATGCGCACGTTGGTGAAAGGCGCAAGCATGTTGGCGATGGTCAGGTAGACAAGCACGACGATAAGTACGCCGTGCGCCGCGCCCGAAGCGAGGAGCGTAGCGGCGAAGCGATCCCACGCGTGCGGCTCGGCTTTGATTGGCACAGGCGACAGCGCGTTGGTAACGAAGGTCGCCGCGTGCGCAGTAGTCGGATTGATGAAGCCGACCGGCATGCGCTCACGACGCAGCAAGCCGCCAAGACCGCTGAGCGGATGCGTGAACAACCAGCCGAGAGCGCGTATGATGCGCGCGGGCAGCCAATCGCCCAGACGCTCAGGCAGAAACGCGGTGCGCAGGTAAGCAAGCGGACTGTGAGCGAATTCGCGCGTGCCGTCGGCAAGCGCGCGCGCCAACCGCGCGGCAAACGGCGGCTGTGGCAGCGGCGAAAAGATCGCACGCGGCTCGATGGCTTCGCTGTAGATTGCTTGCATCATTGCTCTACCGCCAGTCTGTACAAGTGAAAACTTCTACCTTCATTCTACAATACGCAGCCGCAGATTCAAAAAGTGCAAATGTTCAAGCGTGGCCAGTGGTCAGGGGTCAGTGGTCAGTTGTGAGTGATCAGTGGTCAGTGGCCAGTTGTGAGTGATCCGTTCCCAGTGATCAATTAGTCCCGTAGGGACGCAATGTTTATAGATATGGCTGAAGGATGTGACGAAGCTCCGTCAGGAGCGTGATGTCAACATTGCGCCCCTACGGGGCTTCGTCACATTCTTTAGCTTAAACTATAAACATTGCGCTCCTAACGGAGCTTGGGAAACTATCAACTATCAACTAGCCACTAGCCACTAGCCACTAGCCAGTGACCAGTGGCCACTGCTTCACTCGCCGTTTGAGAACATCTGAAAGAACTCTTCGACCGGCGGCGGCGCGACGCGCGCGACTTCGAGATTTTCTTCGACGTGCGAGCGCTGGCTCATACCGATAAGCGCGGTGGTCACGCCCGGCGTCGAGCGCACGAATTGAATGGCGCGCTGGCCGTCGGTCTTCAGCCCTTTGAGTGTCGCGGCAATGAAATCCGGCAAACCTGCCGTCAGCCGCGCTTGCATAATAGACGCGCTGCACATCACCGTAAGACCTAATCGGTGCGCGGCCATCAACGGCGACAGCATCTCTCCATCAATCGCCTGATTGGTGTTGGTCAATGCTTCAGGCATGGCCAGGTTATATGGCAACTGGATGACGCGGAAGTGATGATTGTCACCGGCCACTTCGCGGGCGATGCCGATCATCTCGGCAAGCGACAGGTAATCGCGCGCCTCCGCTGGCTGGCGGTAGCCGTTCCAGGTCGCCGTGCCGTAGAACTTTATGCGCCCGGCGGCGGCGGCTTCTTCAAGAAAGGTGAAGGCATCGCGGATGCGCCGGTTGAATTCGTCGCGCGCGACAGCTTGAAGCTGCGTCTCAGGATTATGAATGTAGTAAACGTCTATGCAATCGAGGCCGAGATTTTCGAGGCTGCGCGACAACTGGTTGTCGAGATAGGTGGGCGTCATGCAATGGCTGCCGCCGACGATGTCGCTGGCCGCAGCCGCTCCGGTCCGAATGATGTTCTCGATGACCCAGGTGCGCGGGTCGCGCGGCGGCTCGTGGTCGAATGGGATGAAGCCGCCTTTTGTAGCGACAATCACTTCGTCGCGCGATGCCCGTCCGGCGGCGAACGCTTGAGCGAGGGCCGCGCCGATGGCTCGCTCGCTGCGCTGGAAGCGGTAGTTGATCGCTGAATCAATCACGTTGCAGCCCAGTTCAATGGCGCGGCGAATGGCTTCCTGATACAGGCGATCCGTGCGGTCGTCCCAGTGGCCGAGATAAGTGCCAAGCCCTATCGATGACATCAACAATTCGTCTTGCTGTCGGAAGTGGCCCGCCGCCGTCGAGGCTGCGAGCCGCGCCGCATAACGCCGTGTTCCCGCCGTCGTGGCGCATCCTGCAATGCTCATATCGCGTCTCCTGTGTGAAGGTGGGCGTGCCGTGAGAGGTGCGCCCTTATGCGCGCGACATTGTATCACAGCAGCGCGGCGAGCCGCTCTTTAGCGCGGCGCACCACCTCTTTTTCGTTAGCGAAGGCGAGCGCCGCGATGGCCTCGTCAATCTCGAACCAGCGCGCCTCGTTGACCTCGTCGTCGTGACGGCGCACGTCGCCGCTGACGTAACGCAGCAGATAAAAGTAAACGAATTTATGAAAGCGCACCGGCTGGCCGCGTTCACGCGAGACGTACCAGTATTCGATCTTGTCGAGCAGCTCGATCAGCTCGGTGTCTATGCCGGCCTCTTCGCGGACTTCACGCAAGGCGGCGGCCTCCGCGCTCTCATCCTGACCGACGATGCCTTTCGGCAACTGCCAGCGCCGCTTGTCGCCCACCGAGATCAACGCCACACAAAGCTGGCCGCGCCAGCGACGAAACGCCACGCCACCCGCAGAGGTCTGTATCCTGGTCGGCATCCTGCTCATCGTGATAGAGGAATTATATGAAGAAGGAAGCCAGAAGTCAGGAGTCAGAAGTCAGAATGGAAAAGAAGAGATTCTAAAAGGTAGCATAGAAGCGGAGGCGGCAGCCGACCTCCCTGTTCATTCTGACTTCTGACTTCTGACTCCCTTCCTCTTGTCACTTGTCACGCTCAGGTAGTAATCTGGCGGCCTCACCCATTCTTCGATGAAGAGACCAACAGGATGAACTGGACACAGGTGTATGACCCGCTGGGCGCGTGGTGGCTGTCGACGCTGGTCGCGGCGTTGCCGGTCGTCGTGCTGTTGGGATTGCTCGCCGTCTTTCGCGTCAAGCCGCACTGGGCGGCTCTGATGGGCGCGATGACGGCAATGGTCTGCGCCAGCGCGGTCTTCGGTATGCCGTGGCGGCTGTCGGCGGCGAGCCTCGGTTATGGCGCGGCTTTCGGCATCTTGAAGATCGCCTGGATCGTCATCGCTGCCGTCTTTCTTTATGACGTGACCGTCTACACCGGCCAGTTCGAGATTATGAAGGCTTCCGTAGCGCGCATTACAGAAGACCGCCGCCTGCAAGCCTTGCTCATCGCCTTCTGTTTCGGCGCGCTCATCGAAGGCGCGGCGGGCTTCGGCGCTCCCGTAGCCATTGCCGGCGCGTTTCTGATCGGGCTTGGCTTCAGGCCGTTTCACGCGGCGGCGCTGAACCTGATCGCCAACACCGCGCCGGTCGCCTGGGGCGCAATCGGCACGCCGGTTCACACGCTCGCCGCCGTGTCGGGTTTGCCCGAAGGCGATCTGAACGCGATGCTCGGTCGCATCCTGCCAATCACGGCTCTCATCGTACCGTTCTGGCTGGTGCGATCAATGGTCGGCTGGCGCGAAACGTTTGAAGTGTTGCCCGCCATCTTAGTCGTCGGCGTGTCGTTCGCATCGACGCAATTCGTCTGGTCGAACTTCGTTGATAGCAACCTTGTGGATATCGCCGGCGGCGTCGTGTCGTTGGTAGCGACGACCGTCTTTCTTCGCTTCTGGAAGCCAAAGCGCGTGTGGCGCTTCGCCGAAGAATCGGTTGAAGCGAACAATGAAGAAGCAAATGAAGAAGCGATAGCCACGCCCGTTATCACACGAGCAGCGAACGATACGCGCAGCACCGTACGCGTCAGCGAGCGGCGCTATTCGAGGCGTGCGATTGCGCGGGCGTGGATGCCGTTCGTGCTGCTGACGCTGTTCGTTTTGCTGTGGGGCTTGCCCGCCATCAAGACGGCGATGAACCGCTGGACGACGCCCGCTTTCGAGCGCGGCGGCTGGGAAGTGCCGATGCTGCACGGGGCCGTCACGCGCGCTGCGCCGGTCGTTGCCCACCCGCAACCCGAAGCGGCGAAGTTCGATCTCAACTGGCTGTCAGCAACGGGCACGGGTTGCTTTCTGGCGGCGCTGGTCGCGGGATTTCTGCTCGGCCTCGCGCCCGCCGAGATGGCAAAGATATTCTGGCGTACGATGGTCAGAATGCGCTTCGCCGTGTTGGCCATCGCGTTTATGTTGGGATTGGGATTCGTGACGCGCTATTCAGGGATGGATGCAGTGATGGGGCTGGCGTTCACGCGCACGGGCGTGTTGTTTCCCTTCTTCGGAACGTTTCTCGGCTGGCTCGGCGTCGCGCTGACCGGCAGCGATACGTCATCGAACGCATTGTTCGGCGGCTTGCAGCGCATCACGGCGGAACAACTCGGCTTGAGTCCGGTGTTGATGTGCGCGGCCAACAGCGCCGGCGGCGTGATGGGCAAGATGGTTGACGCGCAATCTATCGTCGTCGCTACGGCAGCAACCAATCAAGTCGGCAACGAAGGCAGAATCTTTCGCTTCGTGCTGTGGCACTCGGTGGCGCTCGCCGCCATCGTCGGGCTGATCGTGATGGCTTACGCCTACGTCTTCAAGGGCGCAGTGCCGCACTAAGCGACGCGGCGACACGGCGAAGGGAAAGCCGACGCGGCGGTTCAGAGGTAGCGGGACTGGATGCGGCGCTGGCGCTCGATCTCTTCGAGTACGGTTTCGGGCGCGAGGCCGTCGGGCGCGAGGTTGAGCCGCGCCAGGATCGGCTGGGCGATGCGCGCGGCGAGCGCCACACGATTGGCGGCGGGCAGTTCGTAGCGACGTTTGAGGAAGGTTTCAATGGCGCGCAACTCGGTCTCGCTGAGCAGCCGCGCATCAACGGCGAACGAGGCCGGCGCGGCGCGTTCGAGCCGCTGCTGTTCGATGTTGGAAATCTTGATGATGTCGTCGAGCGAAGGCGCTTCGGTGGCGCGCTCTTTGACGACGACCGTGCCGGCGACGAAATCGCCTATGCGCTTGGAGCGCGCGCTGAAGATGATCGAGATGACGCCGATAGCGTAAGTCGGCGGCGGCATAAAATCGACCACCAGCCGCAGCAGGTTTCTCACGAAGACCTCGAAGAAGCGCACGGGCCGTCCGTCTTCGCGCACGACGCGCAGTCGCATCCAGCGCTTGCCCGGCGTCTGGCCGCTCCACAGCGTCTCGAAGGCCACGAAGTAACCCCAATAAACTCCGAAGACCAACAGCACGCTGATGGCCGCGACCCACACCGCCGAGCCGCGAAACAGCGGCCCATCGCTGAACGCGCCGGCGATGGCCAGCACCAGCACGATCAGCAGCACTTGAATCAAATGATCTATCGCCGCCGCGATAAATCGATTGCCGACGTTGGCGAGCACGTAATGCAGTTCGACTCGCTCCGGCGTCTCGATGATGAGTTCGTCATCCAGCATAAGGCAGTGGTCAGTGGCCAGTGGCCAGTTATTAGTCGTTCGTTCGACCAAGCTCCGTTAGGAGCGCAATGTTTATAGTTCACGATGCAGTAGATCAAGCAAGCTCCGTCAGGAGCGGGATGTCAACATTGCGCCCCTACGGAGCTTCGTCACATCCTTCAGCTATATCTATAAACATCGCGCTCCTAACGGAGCTTGCAGATTAA
>JBJMGV010000010.1:0-32677 GCA_045807725.1 Blastocatellia bacterium
GACCGCCGCCGGGATGCGCGCCGCCGCCAGTCGTTTCGCCGATGATCGTTGCGCGCTTCAGGTTCTTCAGATTGTAAGTGAACTCTTCAGCCGCCGAAAACGTCCGCTTGCTCGTCAACACATAGACCTCTTTCTTATCGCCGAAGCGTTTGCCCGGCACGTGCGGCAACGTCCACCACTGATGCGTCGAATCGTCGGGCCGAAAGTAGAGGTCGTTGAGATGCACCGGCTCCGCGCCGAAAAGATAGCTCGTCAAGAAAGCGACCATCGCCGGGTCGCCGCCGCCGTTGCGCCGCAGGTCGATGATGAGCGCGTCGGTGTTGGCCAGAAAGCTCATCGCCGCCGCGCCGGTTTCTGCCGCGAACTCCGCCGGGTTGAAGCCGCGCAGGTCGAGGTAGCCGACGTTGCCGGGCAGGCGTTCGATTTTCTCAAACCCATAATTGGTCTGCCGCAGAATGGTCTTGAACTGCTCGATCTCTTCGGTGGTCGGCTCTTCGGCATTCTGCCGTTCAGCAATCACCTCGCGGCTGTAGCGCACGCGCAGGTGCTTATCGTGGCTGACGGCCTGTAGGTCCGTAGTCAGCTTGTCGGCGAAGGCGCGGGCGCTGGTGACGCTGTCGTATTCTTTGTTTGCCACACGCTCGCGCAACGCTTGCTCCATCTTCTTTGCGACTTCGGGGAAGACGTAGGCTTCGTTGAGGTTCTTAATCGCGCTACCAATAACTGCCGCACGCGTGGCGGCGTCAATGGTCATATCGGGCTGCGGCCCTTGCGGCCCCTGCGCCAGTCCTGCGGGCGCATACAAGGCCAAGGCCGCCGCCATCAGGATAATGAATGCGCCAAGCTTATGTCTGATCGTCATCGTGATTGTCTCCTTTGCGAGCACCGGATGATTCGTCTGATATTCCGCCATTCAGCCATTCGCAGAATCGCCGCCCGGAGTTCCACCTTTTTGCTGATGAAGGTCGCTTGTGATAGTATCAGCGGACTGTAAGCGGAAGTCTATTTTTGATTATTGAGGTGTGAAATGGCTGGAACTCTTCATCGCCCGACTTCACGAATCGTCTTCGGGCTGCTGTTGCTTTCGCTGTCGCTGACCCTGACGGCGCAGCGCGCCACGGCTTTCGACGGCGCGGAAAACAAGGATAAAGAAACCTCCAACCCTTCTCGACCAGTCGCCACGACGGCAAAGGCCCCGGCTGTCAATTCCCTGCCCGCAACGCAGGCCGCGCCGAGCATCGCTTACGCGGCATTCACCGGCGCGATGCAGCCGTTACCCGAAACCGAAGTCAAAGGCACGCTCGCTCAGGTTGGCATCTCAAAGAAAGTCGTCATCAATACGCCTGCCACGATGCCGCTGCCGCCACGCAATCCGGCAGTGAGCACTGCGCCGATGACCGCCGGTGAAAAATTTCAACTCTTTTTGAAAAAGTCATTCTGGTCGGTAACGCCTTACATGCTCTCGACCCTCGGCGCGCTGTGGGGAGAGGCCACCGACAAAGATCACGGGCGGCATATGACGGCGGGCGATTTCCTGGCCGACTCGGGAACACACTTCGCTCGAAGTTTCGCCTTCCGCGCGACGGCAAACTTCTATGAAAAGTTCGCCTTTGCCACCCTGCTCAGGCAAGACCCGCGCTATCACCGTTCGGATAAGAAGACCCTCGGCGGCAAGGTCGGCTACGCAGTCACCCGCGTCTTCATCACGCAGGGCGACCGCTGCGGCTGTGACCAGTTCAACGCCTCTTTCTTGATGGGCGGGCTGGCAGCCGCTGGCACTTCTCATCTTTGGATACGCCAGGAGGATAGGACCGTTTCCAAGGTCTTCACGAGTTGGGCCTCACACATCGGCGTCCGCGCCTTTACCAACCTGCTGAACGAGTTCATCGGCGGACAGTAATTTCAACAACACAGAGACGCGGCGACGCGGGGAAAGAGGAACGGTTCATCACTGTGTCCTTCCCTCGCCGCGTCGCCCCTTCTTCGCGTCGCCGTGTCGCCGCGTCTGTCTTCCACCCTTATCTCAACTCGGCCAGCAGGCTGCGCGAGCGCAGATCGCGTTCGAGCGCGTGGCGAATGATCTGGTAATTGATCTCGGCGATGCGCGCCAGGTGCTCGGCGCGGATTGGCTGGCGCGCGAATGCCGACGGGTGGCTGCGGAATATCTCGGCGATGATGGCGCGATGTTCGGCTTCGACCGCCGCGCCTCTGCCGCCGCTGCAAGCCTGGCAACGCGGCGCGCCTTCAATCGTTAAGAAGGTCGGTTCATTCCGGCCAATCGCTTCGCCGCAGGCGGCACACACGAACGTGTCGGGAAAGAAGCCCGTCAGCCGCAACACCCACGTCTCGAAATAACGCAACACACGGTCGAGGTCGCTGCCTTCAGCAATGGCTTCGAGCGCCGCCGTCACCAGGCGATAGAGCCGTTCGTTCGGCTCGTTGTCGGGGAGAAACTCGTTCAGCAATTCGGCAAGGTAAGAAAGGACGCTGGCCGTTTCGACGTTGCGCGCCGCGATGTGAAACTGCGAGCGCACTATCTCGCAGCCCGACACGCTCATCAGGTCGCGCCCTTCCTTCTGAAAGAAAGTCAGCGAGACTTCGGTGAACGGTTCGAGCGCCGAGCCAAAGCGGCTCTTCATCTTGCGCGCGCCGTGCGCAACGCCGCGCACCTTGCCCATATCGCGCGTCAGGAAGATGCAAATCTTATCGGCCTCGGCCAGCACGTAGGTGCGCAGCACGTATGCATCGGTCGTGTGTAAAGGCATCAATCTCTATTATACCAAACCGGCGACAGCCCGCGCCGCGCCATCCCGTTTGGTTGCCCGCCGCAACTTGAGCCGCTAACATAACTGCGTGACTACGAATCAAGCCAGGCTCGGCCAGTTGCCGGCCATCGCGGTTGAAGAGAAAGAGCAGCGGTTGCGCGCCTTGCTGCGCGGGTATGGGTCTGTGATCGTCGCCTTTTCGGGCGGCGTCGATAGCGCCTACCTCGCTTATGTCGCGCACAACGAGTTGGGCGACCGCGCGCTGGCCGTCACCGGCGACAGCGCTTCTTACCCGACGTTCCAGCGCGCGCTCGCCGACGAGCTTACTACACGCTTCGGCATACGGCACGAGATCATCTTCACCGAAGAGTTCGACGACCCGAATTACGTCAACAACCCGCCGAACCGCTGCTACTACTGCAAGGCGGAACTCTATGGCAAGCTGGGCGAGTTCTCTGAAGCGCGCGGCTTCGCGGTGATCTGCGATGGCACGAACGCCGACGACGTGGGCGATTATCGCCCTGGCCGTCAGGCCGCCAGCGAACGCGGCGTGCGCTCGCCGCTGCTCGAATGCGAGATGACGAAGGCCGACATCCGCGAGATGTCGCGCCGCGCCGGCTTGCCGACGTGGGACGAACCGGCTTCGGCGTGCTTGTCGTCGCGCGTGCCTTATGGGCAGATCGTCACGCTCGAAAAACTCTCGATGGTTGACCGCGCAGAGATGGCGCTCAAGCAATTGGGCTTTCGACAGGTGCGCGTCCGCCATCACGGCGACATCGCTCGCATCGAAGTCGCGGACAGCGAGATGCCGCGCGCACTCGACATCGAGATGGCGCGACAGATGTCGGCGACGCTCAAGGCAATCGGATTTAAGTATGTCGCCCTTGACCTCGAAGGCTACCGCACGGGCGCGCTCAACGAGGCGCTCAAACGGTAGTGATTCTCGCTATGGCTCAATCAAACGACAAGTGGAACCCCGATCAATACGAGCGATTTCGCAGTGAGCGCAGCCAGCCGTTCTTCGACTTGATGGCGCTGGTTGCGCCGCGCCCTGAGATGCGCGTGGTTGATCTCGGCTGCGGCACTGGCGAATTAACTCGCGTGCTGCACCAGACGTTGAAAGCCAGCGACACGCTCGGCCTCGATTCATCCGCCGCGATGCTGGCCAAGAGCGAGAGCTTCGCCGGCGACGGTTTGCATTTTGAGCGGCGCGACATTGATGAGTTCGCCGAGCAAGGCGACTACGATCTGATCTTCTCTAACGCCGCGCTGCACTGGCTACCCGATCACGAGTCATTGCTGGCAAATTTGACAAGAGCGTTGAAAGCAGGCGGGCAGCTTGCCGTTCAGGTTCCGGCCAACGACGATCACCCGACTCACGTTGTGGCGGCGCGGCTTGCGCGCCAGTCGCCGTTCAGTGAAGCGATGCAGGGCTACGAGCGCCACTGGCCGGTGCTGAAGCCCGAAGCCTACGCCGCACTATTACATCGGCTGGGTTTCGCAAAGCAGCACGTTCGCTTGCAGGTGTATGGCCATCTGCTCGACGCGCGCGACGGCGTCATCGAGTGGGTGAAAGGAACGTTGTTGACCGATTACGAGAAACGTATGCCTGCAGAGTTGTTCGCCCGATTCATGCAGGAATACCGCGAACGCCTGTTTGAGCAGCTCGAAGACGCGCGGCCATATTTTTATCCCTTCAAGCGCATTCTCTTCTGGGCGCAACGATGACGGGCACTGCCGCTTCTTCTCCCACGTTATCAATCTCAACATTCGCGCTCTCATTTTTCGCGGCCTGCCAACGCCGTCACAGGCGGGCGGCATCAAATCGGGTCGAATGCTTCCGCCCGTCTTGTGTGGTTCTGCGAGAGACCGTTAATATTAAATGAAAGCTTGAGCAGGAGATGTGCAATGAGAAAAAGATTATTCCCGATCATTTTTATGCTGACGCTGGTGTGCCCTTTGGCCTTCGCGCAAGCACCCAAGTCGGTCACTCAGCCAGCGAAGACGACTACGTCGCCCGACATCGCCGAAGTCATTCGCCGATTCGCCGCTGCCGAGAGCGAGAACAAGACCGCGCGTAACAACTACACCTTCACGCAGGACTTCGACCTGCAAAGTCTCGGCGCTGCCGATTCGATCACGGGCCGCTTCAAACGCGTCTCGGATATCGTTTATGACGACCTCGGCAATCGCGTTGAGAAGATCACCTACTTTCCGGCGTCAACGCTGACTGTGATGAATATCACTCAGCAGGATATGCAGGACCTTGCCGGCGTCCAACCCTTTGCCCTGACCACTGAAGACTTGCCGAAGTATGAAATAAGCTACGTCGGCAAAGAGAAGATCGACGAGCTGAACACTTATGTCTTCAACGTCAAGCCGAAGCAGATGGTCAAAAACGAACGGTACTTTCAAGGCCGCATCTGGGTTGACGATCAGGATTTGCAGATCGTCAAAGTCGCGGGCCAGGGCGTCCCCGAAGACGAGAACAACAAGTATCCGCATTTTGAGAGCTACAGAGAGAACATCGACGGGCGTTACTGGTTCCCGACCTATGTGTATGCGGATGACACCCTTGAATTCAAACGCGACAGCGTTCATATGCGGATGACCGTGCGCTTCACGAACTACAAACGCTTCGGCGGTAAGATTCGCGTGCTCGATGATGGCGAGGTCAGCCACGATGATGATCCGCCGAGCAGCAAGCCGACCAAGCCTGCCGCACCGACTCAGGCCAAGCCGCCGGCACAAAGCACCGAGCCGTCGCCGAAGCTCAAACGGCCCGGCGACCGGCCTTGATTGATTGATCGTCTGTCGCTGAAAAGAGGGGCCGCGTGCCCCTCTTCGTTTGCAAACGCGCAAAGAACGAGAAGTGAGTCCCAGTCAAGTGATGAACAACAGGTTATTGCCGGCTTTCTTATGCGCCGCATCCTTCTTGCTGGCCGCTGGCTCGATTGGCGCAGCCGCGCCCGGCGTTCCGCGCTTGCAAGCGAACGCCAAAGCGACGCCGACAGAAATTCTCGCCGCCAGCGCCGAGAAAGGCCGGGCGATGACGGTGGCGCTGCGCGATTACACCTACTACATTGAGATGACGATTCAAACCGTCAGCCAGGCCGACACCATCAACGGCAAGTTCTATCGCTTTTCGCAAATCTCCTTTGACCGCGACGGCAAGCGGCAGGAGCGCATCATCGACAACACATCGACGCTGCCGGACGACGTGCACCTCGGCACGAACGCGGCCAACAACCTGGCGCGCGTTTATCAATTCATCCTCACGCCTGAGAGCTTGAACGCGTATGAGTTCAATTATGTCGGGCGCGAGCGCGTTGACGAGTTGAACACCTACGTCTTCGACGTGGAGCCGAAGGTCAAGCTGCCCGATCCCGAAAAAAGTAATGAGCGTTACTTGCGCGGGCGCATCTGGATTGACGACCAGGACCTATGCGTCGTCAAGGTCTCCGGCGTTGCGTTGCCCGAACAGAGCGCGCACCGAACGCCGAAGTTCGAGACCTTCTTTCAAAACGTGGATCAGTACTGGTTTCCCTCCTACGTCGCCGCCGATGACATCGTTCATATGGGCAAGTATTCGACCCGCGTTGTCGTGAAGATTCATTTCACCACTTATAAGAAAGTAACGAAGAGAGGATGACCGCCCCGACGCCAACCGCGAACCCGCTCGCCTCTTATCGAGTCCGCCTGCTCTGCGCCGCAGTCGTCTTCGCGGCGGCGCTGGCTCTCTATCTCGCAACCGTAGCGCCGACGGTGACGCTCGTCGATAGCGGCGAGTTGATCTTCGCGGCGCGCTCGCTCGGCGTCGCGCATCCGCCGGGCTTCCCGCTTTACGTGCTGCTGGCGCACGCGTTCACGTGGCTGCCGTTTGGATCGGTCGCGGCGCGCGTCAATGTCGCGTCGGCGGTATTCGCGGCGGTGGCTGCCGCGATGCTCACGCTCGTCGTCGCCGAGATGCTGCTAAGCGTCGATCTCCTTCCCTTCACCGCTAACAAACCCAAAAAGGGCGAGCGCAAACCGAAGAAGCAAGCGGCGAAGGATGAGCGCCGCGATACGCCGATCAGCAGTGAATGGCGGTTGACCTACGTCGTCGCAAGTATGATGGCCGGGCTGTTGTTCGCGTGCTCGCGGACATTGTGGGCCTACGCGACCATCGCCGAAGTCTACACGCTGAACACGGCGCTCATCACGATCATCTTGTTTCTGATGTTCAGGTGGCGGCGACGCATCCTTGAAGACCGAATCAAAAGCGGCAAGCTGCTGGCGGGCGGCCACGTTGCCAGCGCGTATGACCGCTGGCTTTATGGCGCGGCGTTCGTGTTCGGCCTTGCGATGGGCGTGCATCACGTCAGCGCGGCGGTGACGCTGCCGGCTTTCGCCGTGCTGGTGTTCGCTACGGAAGGCTTCGGGTTCTTCATCAGCCGGCGGCTTGCGAAGGCGGCGCTCTGCGCGTTCGCGGGGCTTGCCATTTACCTTTACCTGCCGCTCGCGGCGATGCGTTCGCCGCTGATGAACTGGGGCGACCCGCGCACAGCGGAGCGAATCTGGTGGCACATCACCGGCAGACAGTATCAAGTCTTCTTCGAGTCGTCAGCGAATGTCATCGGCAAGCAGTTCAATGTTTTTCTCTCGCTGGTCGGGCGCGAGTTCGGGACCATCTGGTTGCCGCTCGCCTTGCTGCTGGCGATAGCCGGGCTGTTCGCTGCCTTCAAGCGTGATCGTTGGCTTTTTGGGTTTCTTATTCTGATCGTCATCTTCGATATGGCGTGGGCGCTCAACTATGAGATCGCCGAAGACAAAGACGCGTATTACCTGCCGACCTTTTTAGTCCTGACGATTGCCGCGAGCTTCGGCCTCGTGTGGCTGGCCAGAGGCTTACGCGCCACGCGCCTGTCGATGAAGACAGCGACCGCCATAATGGCGGTTCTTGCGCTGCTGCTCCCCGCTATTGCGGCGACGAACAACTTCAGGTTTAACAACCGGCGCGGCTATCTCATCGCCCGCGATTACGTCGAGAACACGCTGAAGACGATAGAGCCGAACGGCCTGCTGCTGACCGACGATTGGCAGGTTTATTCGCCGCTGCTTTATCTGCGCGAAGTCGAAGGCATTCGCAGAGACGTTGTCGCCATAGACATACAACAACTGCGGCGTACGTGGTATTACGGTTATCTCAATGCCGCTTACCCTGAGATGATGGCGTCAGCGCGCGACCGCGTGGATGCGTTCCTCGAAGACTTGCGCCACTGGGAGCAAGACCCCGACCTTTACCAGCGCGACGCGATGCTCAACGAACGCATCAACACGCGGTTCTATGACATGCTCGAAGCCCTGGTGGTGAATCACCTTTCCCGCGCGCCGGTCTATGCGACGGTGAACGTCGCCACCAACACGCAATCACAGAATCACGAACTGACCGAATGGTTGCGCAAGACCTATGATTTCGTGCCGCGCGGGCTGGTCTTTCAAGTGACCGGCAAAGGCGGCTTCACCGAAACGCCCGACGTTCAATTGGCGACGCGTGGCCTGAATGACGGCTCGCTGAAATTCGATGATGACGACGTGGTGAAGATCAAAGTGCTGCCGGTTTACAAGGTGATGATGACCTATCGCGGCCTTTACCTCGCGGCGCAGGGCCACCACGACAGGGCGGTCGCGGCTTTCAAAGAGGCGCTGGCGCTCGACCCCACTTATAAGGCCGCCGAACAGGGCTTGAACGAAAGCCTGCGCGCTCTGCGTGCGAACGAATCGATGAAGTGACAGACGCTTTGCGCAGACCTGTGGCAGTCGCATTGCTTGCCGGCGCGCGGCGGCGGTGTGTAAGATGAGGGCACGCGATTATAGGCAGAACGGTTATGGCTGAAGCACCTGTTTTCCCCAAACTTTTTAGCGCGCCGCTGTCGTCGGCGGAAATCTTCCGCGAGATGTACAAACGCTTTGACAATGGCGCGCGAGCCGCTGCGATGGCGACCGTGGTCAAGACCAAAGGCTCGACGCCGCAGCAGGCCGGCGCGAAGATGGTCGTCTTTGATGACGGCTCCTTCATCGGCACAGTCGGCGGCGGTTGCGTCGAAGCGGACATCTACGCCATCTGCCGCGAGACGCTTGAGAGCGGTGAGATGGACGTTCACGAATTCAACCTCAACGACGATTACGCGCAGGCCGACGGTATGGTCTGCGGCGGCACGATGTTTGTGCTGATCGAACGCTGGATGCCCGACGATGAGCGGTACGTCTGAGCGGCCAGCGAAATCTCAACGCCGCCGACGCGCGGTGTGCTAAACTTTCTTTCTATGTCCGAGCAACGTGTGCTCATAGTTGATGACGAGGAGGCGGCGCGGCAGGGATTGAGCGAGCTGGTCGCGGGCTGGGGCTACCGCACATCCACCGCCGCCGACGGCCAGGATGCGCTTGAGCGCGTCGATTCGTTTTCGCCGCTGGTCGTCATCACCGATGTCATCATGCCGAAGCTCGACGGCTTCAAGCTGCTATCGCGCCTGCGCCAGGATCACCCTGACATCGCCGTCATATTGCTGACCGGGCAAGGCTCTGTCGATATGGCCATTCGTTCGGTCAAAGACGAGGGCGCATTCTATTACTTCGAGAAACCGATTGATATGCGGCGGCTGCAACTGGTACTGAAGCGCGCCGCCGAATTCAGCAACGCGCGCCGCGAGAACGAAGTGCTGCGCCGCCAGTTGCGCCAGTATGGCGCGTTCGGCGAGATGGTCGGCAACAGTGAAGCGATGCGCGAGGTCTACACGCTCATCGAGCAGGTCGCGCCGAGCGCTGTCTCGGTCTTCGTCACCGGCGAATCGGGAACCGGCAAAGAGATGGTCGCGCGCACTATCCACAAGCTGTCGCCGCGCTCGATGCAACCGTTCATCGCCATCAACTGCGCCGCGATGCCTGAGGCGCTGATGGAATCCGAGTTGTTCGGCCACGAGAAGGGCGCGTTCACCGGCGCGGCGGATCGCCGCATCGGCTGCTTCGAGTTGGCTAACAACGGCACGCTGCTGCTCGACGAGTTGGCCGAGATGCCCGTGCAGTTGCAGGCCAAGCTGCTGCGCGTGCTCGAAGACCGCAGCGTCCGCCGTCTGGGCGGCTCGAAAGAACACTCCGTCGATGTGCGCGTCATCGCGGCGACCAACAGAGACCCGCTGCGCGCCGTCAAAGAAAGCAAGCTGCGCGAGGACTTGCTGTACCGTTTGAACGTTATTACAATCAAGCTGCCTCCGTTGCGCGATCATCGTGATGACATCCCTTTGCTCGCGCAACATATGATCGATGAATTAAGCCGGCGTCATCATAAGACCGCGCGATTAATTTCGACTGAAGCGATGGAGTTGCTGATGGGCTATCACTGGCCCGGCAATGTCCGCGAGCTTCGCAATGTGATCGAACGAGCGGTAGTGATATGCGATGGCGAACAGATCGAGCGACGCCACCTGCCGCTACACGTCACCGGCCAGACACCCTCACCCACTGCTGATGCCGTTATGATTCCCATCGGCATGCCGCTCGACGAAGTCGAACGCCGTGTCATCCTGAGCACGTTGGCGCGTACTGATTACAACAAGACGCGCACCGCCGAGACGTTGCGCATCAGCTTGAAAACGCTGCACAACAAGCTCAAGGCGTACAGAGAAGCGGGTCTAGAAAAAGACGAGTAATGAAATGATGAACGATGAACGATGAATTAAGGGAGAAAAAGGAAGCCGGAGTCTTCTAGAGAAAACCTGCCTTCCTCTTCCTCTTTCGTTCATCATTCATACTTCATCATTCATCATTTCCCTAAGCCTATGGCGATTACTGCGACAGCCGGTAAACAACTGACGCGAGAGGCGCGGCGCGACAGCAGCCAGGAGCCGGCGCGCGGCGCGGGCCTGCCGCGCTTCGGTCTGCGCGGTCGCCAGATCGCGTTGATCACGGCACTGGTCGCGCTGGTCGTCATCGTCGCAACAATCATTAACATCGCCACACTCACCGCCGTCATCATCAGCCGCACGCAAAAAGAGGCGACGCAGGTCTACGACCAGATCAAGTACGCCGTCAACCAGGAGCTCGCGCACGGCGACAGCAACCCTTACGCCGCCGTCGCCAGCGACCACTCGGACGTGCGCGCGTTGATGGATTCAACCCTCGTTTCATCGTCTTCGGTCGCCTACGTCTACCTGACCAACGTGAGCGGCCAGATCATCACTGACGAGAAGGGGCGCAATCAGGTCGCCGCCAACCTGTACTTGATCGGCGACCCTATGGCGGAACGGCCCGACATCGAAAAGCTCGGCGACGAGAGCGCCTACGTGCAACTGGCGCGCGTCTTCTTCGGCCCGTCGGTCTACGAATTTCAGCGCAACATTCCCGATGACCCGAAGGCCGTTCAAGGGCAGGCGAACGCCTTGGCGACGACCGCTGACGAGATGACCTTTCGTGGCCGGCTGCACATCGGCATATCGGCAGCGGCGTTGCGTAAGGAACTGAAGTCGCCGATCAGAAGCAACCTGATCATCGGTTTGCTTGCTATAGTTGGCGCGGCGGTCGTCGCTATCAGCTCGGCGAATTTGCTGCTGCGTCCGCTCGAAGCCATCGCCACGGGCATTGACCGCATCGGTATGGAAGGCGAGGCCGAGCCGATCCAGGAGGCCGCGCTGCCCAAAGATGATGTGCTGACGGGCGTGACTTCGCGGCTCAAACAACTGAGCGAGCGGCTTGCGGGCGAGCGCAGCGAATTGGAATTAATGCGAGGCCGGCTGCGCCAGGTCATCAGCCACCTCGAAGAGCGATTGTTGTTGATTAACCGCGACGGACGCGTCATCCTTGCCAGTCCCGACGCCGAACAAATTCTCGGATTGCACAATACAGAGCTGACCGGCTTGCCCCTTGACGAATCGCTCGGCGCGAATCATCCACTCGTTGAGACAGTCGAGCGCGCCTTCAGCGAACGCAAGTCGGTTGCCCGCACGACGCTTCACATACCGGACGGCTCGCGCACACGACAGTTGCTCACGTCGGTTCAGTACATCGAAGATGCCGGCGAGCCGGTCGGCGCGCTCATCAGCATGCGCGACTACGAGTCGTTTCAGAAATACGAATCGCAGTGGGACCTGTCGAAGAAGCTGGCCGAGTTGGGGCGCATCACGTCGGGCATCGCGCACGAGGTCAAGAACCCGCTCAACGCAATGGTGATTCACCTTGAGATACTGCGCTCAAAGATCGAAAACGGAGCCGCCGATCCGAAGCCGCAGCTTGAGATTCTCGACAGCGAAATCAAACGGCTCGACCGCGTCGTGCAAACATTTCTGACCTTCACACGGCCCGTCGAGATCAAGATGGAGCCGGTGGATGTGAATGCTATCGTCAATCAAGTCGTCGTGCTCGCAGGTATGGAAGCCGCCGAGCGCGGCGTCACGATCAACCGCGAGATGGTAAGCGGCACGCTCATCGTCAACGGTGACGCCGACCTGTTGAAGCAGGCGCTGTTGAACGTCATTCAGAACGGATCACAGGCGATGCCCGAAGGCGGGCCGCTGAAAGTCAGGACGTGGCGCGGCAGCGACGGCTCGGCCTGCATCACCATCAGTGATCGCGGCATAGGCATACCCGCCGAAGCCCGTGACCGCATATTTAATCTTTATTACACAACCAAGAAAGGCGGCACCGGCATCGGGCTGGCGCAAGCCTTCCGCGCCGTGCAACTGCACAATGGCACGATTCGTTTTGCCAGCGAAGTCGGCGTTGGCACCACCTTCGAGATCATCCTGCCGGCCTTGAACTGAACAAAAAAAGTTTTCGGGCTGTGAACCTATGACCGCGCTCGCACATCCCAACGCGGGATGAGTAGTCGAGCAGGTGGGATGGCCGGAGGACTCTTATGTTTTTGCCTTCCCTCAAACGCGCCGTCGCGGCCACCGCTGCCGCGCTCGTATTGACCGCCAGCTTCGTCACCGCGCAAGACAATCAGATATTGATAAAGCCGACGCGATCCGCCGACACCGAGAAGCGCTACACGCGCGGCACGCCAACGGTCGAGATGGATCGAGGCGCTGCCTTCATGCGGCGCGGCGAGGATTTTGTTGCAGCTCGGGCGACTCAAGAAAGCCGCACACTGCGTTATCACGCTGACGGTCACGAACAGGTCAGCGCATTCGCAAGAAAGACTCAAGTTCCCAGCGCGCCCTCGCTGCAAAGCTTCGCCACAGGCGACGGCGACCGCAACGAAATCGAGCCGAACGACACGGTCGCGCAAGGCGTCTCGCTGCCGGTGAACATGTTCGGCCAGATCAGCTTCGCGTTCGATACGGATTACTTCGCCTTTCAAGCGCTCGCCGGCCAGCAGGTCAACATCGAGGCATTCGCGGCGCGAGTGACAGGGTCAGACCTGATTGCCGATATCGCCCTCTTCGACGCAAACGGCAACCTGTTGACGACGAGTCTCGGCAGCGTCACGCAAGACCCGTTGATCCGCTTCACACCGTCGAGCGATCAAGTGTTGATTGTCGGCATCACCGACGCCGACGACCTCGGCGGCAGCCGATTCAATTACGTGCTCAACATCACGCGCGGGGTTGACGTAGACGAGGTTGAGCCGAACGACCGCACGGCGCAAAGTATTGCCAATCTCCCGGTCACTATCTTTGGCGAAATCAGCGCGCGCAGTGACGTGGACTTTTTCAGCTTCACGGCGACTGCCGGGCAGACTTTGATCGTTGATGTCGATGCCGAAGTTCTCGGCTCAAACCTCGACGCCGAAGTGAACCTGAGCGACCCGGCGACCGGCGCAGAGTTCTTCTACAACGATCAAAGCGACGGCGACGACCCGCGCTTCAACATCGTGCTGCCATACACGGGCCGTTACGTCATCGGCGTCGGCGCGTTCAACGCGAACTCCAAGGGCTTTTATCGAATGAACGTTTCGCTGGTCAGCGGCGCGGGCGCGCCGGTCGTCACGCAGGTCACTCGTCTTTCAAAGAAGCTCATCGAAGTCAGCGGCGCAGGCTTTGTGGCGGGCGCTCGCGTCAACGTCAATGGAGTTGACCGCACTACGACTTTCATCGGTAGCGGCACGCTTCGTGCAAAAGTGAAAGCGCGGACGGGTGACGCGCTGACTGTGGCAAACCCGCCCGATTACCGGCGATCTAATCCAATAATCGTGCAATAACGCAAGATCGCCTGTGTTTGCGCCTAATCGCGCGCCTTTTGAATGTCGGATGGAGCAGACCATCTGCGCGATATCGGTGATGCATTACACGATATGGTCAGGCGGTCACTTGAAGCAACGGCAATTTGCGCCACCGCGATGTAAAAAGTACATAGATACTGCCGGTGAGCCGTCACGCGCGCGTCAGGTACGAGCAAAGATGAATAGAGGGGGAAGGCAATTATGTCTATGAAATTCACTGCCCTCATGCTGGCGGCGGTTCTCGGCGCAGCGGGCATTTTATCCGTGAGCGCGCCGCGTTCGACCAGCGACCGCAGCACGCTCGAAGCGTCGGTGCTGGCCAGCCCTGACGCCGGCCAGCCGAATGCGAGCGCGCCGGTCGGCGAGGCCTACCTCGGCGATTACAAGACGGGCTACGCCGATGGCTTTAATGCGGGCGTCGCCAGCCTGGCTTACCCGGATAATTCGCAGATGGCCAGCACGGCGCGCGGCTACATTGACGGTTTCGCGCAAGGCTACAACGACGGGCAAAACCAGCAAGCGAGTTTGCGCAATCAGCTCTGCGATAAGAATGCAGTCGAACAAGGCGCAGCAGTCAGCAGCACAGGCGTGTCGCATCAAGCCGTCGCGGCGCGGCGTGCCGGCGAATCGCGCGTGCTTGGCGATAGAGCCTATAACACCGAAGCGCGCAGGGTTGATCGCGGTATGAGTTCGACGGCGCGCAAGGCGCTTCTGATCGGCGGCGGCGCGCTTGCAGGCGCTGGCCTCGGCGGGGCGATTGGCGGCGGCAAAGGCGCGTTGATCGGCGCGCTTGCAGGCGGCGGCGCGGGGACTTATATGGCCGTGAAGAAGAAGCCTGCCCGCGCTTTTAATCGGCGAGTAACGGCTAAGCACGTGGCGACGAGATCGCTGATCGGGGCTGGCGCGGGCGCGCTGATTGGCGCGCTGGCAGGCGGCAAGCGCGGCGCGCTGGCAGGCGCGGCTCTCGGCGGCGGCGGCGGCGCGCTCTTTGGAGTTATGAGTGGTAGGCGACTGCGGCGCTAGAGTCATCATCTTCGCCAGTGAGTTTGCCACAAACACGCGCACAAGATAGGCGCTAAGATTATCAAGGGGAGAGCGAAATGGCTCCGCTTCGCTCTCCCTGAATAGCCCTTTCAAGCGATCACATCAAGCAATTTTGCGCACCATTTCAGCCCTTCCCTCATAGCGCAGGACCGAGCAGGTAGCTCTCAGGAGATCATTCTTGACAGCCCCCATAGGCTATGATTCAATGCCAAAGAAGCAATAGAGTCGAAACGTCTCGTAGCACAATCAGAACGGTTCCAGCCCCTTGAGCTTGGTGTTCGGGTTTAAATTACAAAGGACGAGCAGAGGGATGATACACCTCGACTGCTCCGCGTCTTCTTCGACGACAACGTCCGTCGTTTGAAAGGTGAAGGAACAGTCGGGTGATTACCGATTCGCAGCGGGCGGCAAGCTCATTGCGAGTCACAAAGGGTCAGACATGAAACATCGTTGCAGGAGCCTTCTCAAAGCCGCACTCCCCCTACTGGCGCTAGCGCTCTTCTCCTTCCCAGCCAAAGCGACGAGCGTTGTGATGCTTACGGATGAGGAGTTAATTCTCGACTCAAGAGTGATCGTCACCGGCACAGTCCAGACGGTCTTCAGCGCCTGGAATGATGAACACAATCTCATCTACACCTATGTCGAAGTGCGCCCGGATCGCTTTCTGAAAGGCGACCTCAACACGAAGCGGATCGTGCTCAAACAACTCGGCGGCACAGTCGGCGCGAGCGGCATGCGCCTCAGTGGCCAGCCGCAGTTCGTCCGCGGGCAACGCGTCCTGCTCTACCTGAGCGCGGCCCCGGACGGCACATTGCGCACGGCGCATATTTTTATGGGCGCCTTTTCGATCATCAATAATACGGCGACGCAGAGCGAGTGGGTCACACGCGACGTGGACGCGGCGGAAGTCGGAATCCTGGCTCGCCCTGACGGTCAGGCGGTGACGAATCGCGCCCCGCTCAGCGACTATTTGAATAAGATTACCGACACCTTGCAGCATAGCTCAGTGAGCACTCAGCGCGCTGACGGTGCGACCGACGAGCAAGTGATTGTGGCAGTGCCGCCGGAGTGGAAACGCAAGAAACAGGAAGCTGGCGATCTCAATGCTCAGTTCGTGCTGGTTGGCGGCGGCGTGCGCTGGTTCGAGCCGGATTCAGGGCAGCCGATTAGCTTCTATGTCAATCCCGCCAGTTCGCCAATCGCCGGTGGCGCGCCCAATGAGATCAGCCGAGCGATGAACGCTTGGGGCGCGCAGAGCGGGGCCAACATCACTATGCGGTCGGTCGGACAGACTGGCAACTGCGGTATGGTCGGCGACGGAACCAGTGTTATCTCGTTCGGAGATTGCCTGGGACAGCTTCAGCCCGGTGTTGGCTGCGCCGGCGTCGTTGCCATCACGCAAACCTACTGGAACAGCGAAAGCCGCACGATTGGGGGCAGAAGCTACAGCCGCATCACCGAGGCGGACCTAGTCTTCAACCGAGGGATGGATTGCTTCCTTTCCAATTCGGCGAACCTCGCCGAAGTCGCCTGTCACGAGCTTGGCCACGCGGTCGGGCTAGGCCATTCGACCGACCTTAGCGCCATTATGTACGCCGTCGCGCATGGCGGCGGGCGCGATTCGACTCTGGGCAGCGATGACCGCGATGGCATTCTCTCGATTTATCCTTCGTCCGGCAGCAGTGGTGGCGGCGGCGGAACTGGCGGCGGCGGCTCCGGCGGCGGCGGCACGGGTGGAGGTGGCACAGGTGGAGGTGGAGGTGGAACAGGCGGCGGCGGCGGCGTTACTCCGCTTTCAATCACTACCGTTTTTCTGCCTTCGGTAACGGCAGGGCGAGCCTACAGCCAGTCGTTATCGGCGACCGGCGGCACGCCGCCCTACAAGTGGGTCTTGATTAGCGGAATACCACTGGGGCTGACCCTTTCAGTCGATGGCGTCATCCAAGGCACGACGAGCCGCACGGGAACCTATTCAGTCTTCGTGCAGGTTCTAGACCAGGGAGGCGCGACCGCGACGCAGCGCATTGGGCTTGAGGTCTCGACGAGCGCGCCGATTACCGTCCCGCAGATTTCACGCGTCAAGGTCAAGAAGAACAAGAAGGTGACGATTTTCGGCTTGAATTTCCGCCAGGACGCCGTGGTCATCCTCAACGGTCTGGTGCTGACGCCGGAGTGGTTTGAAAAGGATGGCGATACAACCAGCCTTTTCGTCAGGCAGTCAATCGGACCTGCGGGTACAAACCTTATCTTCGTGCAGAATCCCGATAACCGCTCGCAAGCCTTCGTCTTCTGATGCTATCGAGTGCCGCCCGTCCCACTTTTTTGGCGCAAAGCGCCGCAAAGAGACCGGGACGGGTGGCATTTTCCTTTTGGGTTTGCTACATTTTCCCTTCGTCATTCGGGCGCTTAGCTCAGTCGGTAGAGCACTGTCTTCACACGGCAGGGGTCACTGGTTCGAGTCCAGTAGCGCCCATTCATTGAATCAATAAGATAGAGCCATCACAAAGGTGGCTTTCATAATGCGGTTGCATTTACTCGGCAGGGGCTACAGGCGGTGGCCGATCATCGCCTGTTCGGACTTATCACGCGGGGCTCAATCTTCGCGGCATCGAGCAAATCGGGAGGATGAATAACCGCCTGTTCAGCAACGCCGATTGACAATGCCAGCGGCATCGCCTACGGTTGTAAGGAACTGAGCCTGGCTAACTCTCTTCTCAGTCTCTTCTGGAATCCTCCAGATCACCTGAAGTCAACAGCTCACCAACTGGCGCAATGGCTGTCCGTCATCGCCGGCAGCGGCAGATACACGTTTTGCCTTACTAATGCGCCGAGTAATTAAGGATTGAGGTAGCTCTCGGATGATACTTTGCGAGTTTTGTTTGCAGTACCAGGAAAGCGGCCAATGTAGGCTTGGCCTTAATCTGCCCAAGCGTATGGGTTGCCGCGACTTCGATCCCGGCCTGGAGAAGTTCTGCTCCAAGCCGGGTGATTTCATGAACTCCGGCCAGCTCATTCAGATGGCCATCTATTTCGGCATCAAAGGCAAGGAATTAAAGAAGGTCAAGTTGATGGCGGATCAGGAAGAGAGGATTCGGTCGCACGCTTCAACTCTCTGAGCCTAGGTTCCCGGTGATCGGGTCGAATCGATCAGCGGGCGGGCGATTGCTCGCCTTCTTGGAAAGATGTGCCTCTATTCGGTTAGCCGGAGGCCGCCTGAGAGCCGACTTGATTGCGACTAGCGGTCATCCTTTTTCGCGCTGCGCCGTCAGCTTGCGTTTTAGAAGTACACGTCGCAAGGGCCGCCTCGACCTGCCCGGTTGCCACTTCTCTGGTAATCTCCATTACTTCGGCGATTTCGCACACCAGCAGCCCCTTCGCCCTTTCGAGTGCTTTGTGTTCACGAAATGATAACGGCTTACTGCTGTGCAATTCAGTCAGCGAGCTGACAATCTCAGCCAGGTCGAAGGCCGACCCGGTGCCGAACAGTTCTGCGATGTGGAGGCTGCGTGCCCGGTAATTGTCGGCGGTGGCCGTCGGCTCGCGCAAGCCGTCCAAAAGTCTGGGTATCTCCGAACGATTCAGCAGCAGCCGTATGCCGACCCTTTCGACTTTCTCTACCGGAATAAACAGCTCGCCACCGCCTTCGTTGAGAACGAGCAGTTGGTAAAACATCAAGGGCCTTTCATCAATCATCTTCTGGACGACCGCTTTGATAAGGCACGGCCCCTGAGATGGGTACACGATTCGGCTTCCGCTTGCTAATGACACTAAAGCCTCCCCGGAAAGTCAGATCGACGCCCGACCGCTCGATCAGGCTCTCGCGTAAGCGCTGAAGGACGTGGTGGGTTATCAGGTAAAGCCAAACGCCCGATATGCGGCTCGCAGGACGATGGGCTGCCTGGTTAATCAGCTGAAGCATTCAGGTGCGCTGGAGAATTCCAGGTCGTCTGAAGGAAAGAGTGAGCCAAGCTCTTGGCTCTTTCACCCTACCTGTATATTCATAGGGTGTCAAACGAAACTCGCTCGCCGGTATGGTGATCCCTAAGACGTGTAGACCTGTTGCTGTCCTGGCGTTTCTAATTACATTCGTTGCACGGCAGCCCAGACAAGAGCCAATACTCAAAGAGTAATACCGGCAACAAGAAGCTTTCGCTTAATCCATTCCAGCATCTGTGGCACGCCGCGCTTCCTGCTTTACAACCTCTCGAGGTGGCCGTACATCACTCGCTAGCCTCAACGCTTTGAGGACATGGATGACATACCACCCCACATCTACCTGCCACCAGCGGCGACCGAAGCGCGCCGCGTTGGCGTCGGCGTGGTGATTCCGGTGCCAGTTCTCTCCCCAAGCCCCGAATTGCAACGGTCCAAGCCACCAGATATTGCGACTAGAGTCGACGCCTTCGGGCAACCCCGGCGTCATGTGAAGCAGGCTGTTGACGAACATCTGAAGGTGCAGACAATAGACCAGCCGGATCGCGCCTACCCAGAAGAAGGCTTGCCAACCAAAAGCCAACCCGGCAAAGATGGCCAGCGCGATGATTGGAATTTGTAGCCGCCGCCATATACGATACCGCCGCCTGTCCAGGTCTGGGCACCAGCGCTTCACCTCACTGCCTGACCATTGGTAGACCCAGCGGATGTGCGCCCACCAGAAGCCGCCATGTCGCGGGCTGGATACGTCCTCGGCGGTGTCGGCTTTCGCGTGATGATGGCGATGATTGGCCACCCACGACATCGGCTCTCCTGAGGCATTACAGATGGTAAAGAAGATGAGGATGTTCTCGACGACTGCGTTCAATCGCAAAGAGCGGTGAGCAAGTGAGCGGTGATAACATACCGATGTTCCAACCCCGCCGATTGCCGCAATGGCCAGGGTCACAACCAGCACACTCAGGCCGGGCACGGGATGAAGAATCAGCCCCAGCAGCGCGAGCGCGTGTATAAAGATGACATAGAAGAATACTGCGCCATTGCCCTTGGAGAACTGCCACCAGGGGCGCGCCCAAGGACGCTCGTCTGCCAGTTCGGTTGATTTCATTTGCTGCTCCTTATAGAGGAAAGAGGAAGCTCGGCGGAACTCTGTCGAGCTTCCTCGGTCAGCCTCTCAGTAGCGGTTGTACCCGCCACGGTCGCTGGAGCCACCGCCGAAGCCGCGACGCCCGCCGTTACTGCCGCCGCGGCTGTTTGAACGGTCTTCACGCGGTCGCGCTTCGTTGACCGTCAACGCGCGGCCATTGAGTTCGGTGCCATTGAATTGGGTGATGGCTTTATCGGCAGCCTCGTTATCCATCTCCACAAAAGCAAAGCCCTTCGAACGTCCGCTATCGCGGTCGGTGATAATTGAAGCCGATTCGACCGCGCCCGCCTGCTCAAACAGGGTGGTGAGATCGCTCTCCGTCGTCTGGTACGACAGGTTTCCAACAAATAATCTTTTAGACATGTTTCTCCTGAAACGGGTTAGGAGGAAGTTCGAGGCTCAGTGGAAAGGAAATGCAGTCGAGGTCAATACTTTCCAAACAGCGGCGTGTTCCTAAATCAATAAAGAGCAGAAGCACTCAGGCTCATGCAAGACTCTTTTATGCTAACAGGTTCATCGGGTGAAGTCGAGATTAATTGCCGGAAGGGCAAGTGCCTCGCCCCATAAATGGTGACTGTTATCGGCGAGCGGTGATTTAGTCGTCAACGAAAGGGGTAGACCATAAAAACCTCAAACAGTGGATCGCGCTTTGCCAAACCTGCAATTGGAGCGGCGCGAAATCAAGAGAAGATAGTTCTCCCAACAAGGAGAAAGAGAATCCTCTCAAGAGCCATCCGGCGCATAAAGTACGCGTCCTGGTGACAGGAGGCTAAGGCTTCACCTCGTTGGCGGCACGGCTTTTCCATCTCTTGACGCCGCCTGCGGTCCTCGTTTGTGACTTGGCATGATGGCCCTCCGATGCGATACAATGTCGCTCTCTGATATGCTCCCGGCGCAGTTAGGTTTCAAGAAAAGGCCTTCGATCCACTCCTGGCATTCAACGGGCGCATTGTTTCTTTGCGGCTTTGCCTGGGACGGGAGCGCCGCGTTCTCGCACAGGCCGGGCGAAGAGATGGCTTTTTGCGGCGCGGCGAAACGGTTGAGAGCGCAAGGGTGATGAGTTAATATGATGAGCCGGTTGTGTGCCAATCCATTTTTATATCCATCTCAGGCCGAACCCACCCCTTGAGGCAAGGCGGACCGTTGATTGACGCGCCGGTTTCGTAGTCGAGATATTTGCTATGATGAGACGACCCACGAAAGTAATTAGCAGAAAGAACGGTGACGTTCGCATTATCAAGATCACCGGGCGGCTTGATCCGGGCGACGGCCCCGACCTGCTTTTCGATATGGTCCAACGCTTCGTTGAAGAGAACGAGCTTAACTTTCTTCTCGACCTGCGCAGCGTCACCTATATCAGCAGCACAGGCGTCGGTAGCCTCATCAAGTGCTATCGCACGGTGCTCAAGGAGAAGGGACAGGTTAAGTTATTATCCCCGTCCCAATCGGTGCTCAACATTCTGGCCATTTCAAAGCTGGATGGGGTTTTTGAAATATTTTCCAGCGAGGCCGAAGCCCTGGCGAATTTTAAGGAAAAACCAGCGGAAAAAGAGACCAAGAGCCGAAAGGCTAAGTGAGGCTTGCAGGCTCAGGAGAACACCGGCACGATCACGGCCACGAGCGGTTTCGTTCACTCAACCTGATACTCAGTGCAGACGCATCGACGGATCGCCCAGCAGCACCCAAGTCCGCCGCACGTTCGTGTCGGCTGTCGCCACCTTTGCTTGCCGCGCCGCGTCGCCCAGCGTCAACCCTTGTGCGCCCCGCAGCCCACTCTGTAGCAGCAAGCGGTAGACGCTTGCACATCGCCGCCCGGCGCTACGACGAAGTCGTACTCCTCACCTGGAAACCTCCGAAGTCAAAGTCGTTCTCATTAGCCAAAGATCGCAGGTTCAAATCCGGCCCCCGCAATTCCGAATGGGCGGCTTGCGTCGCCCATCTCCTTTGGAGTTATAGCCATTCTGTTTGTCTAACCTGATACTTGCCTTTAGCGGCTTTGTCTGGCGCATGATTTGTTTTCTTGTAGACCTCGAAGTCTGAGAGATGCATACTTAAAGGTACTTTTCGAGAGTTTGCCAGGAACGAGATGTAAGAAAAGGAAAAACTCTCGTTCTATAGTTTAATTGACGCCTGTGAGTCACGGGACGGAAATCGCCCGGCCCGGCCAATTCCATCACATTGCTTCAGGACAAAGGAGAACAACCTATGCAGTCCCTACGAACAGGCTCACTTAAGCTCGTCTTCGCGCTACTGGCGATCAGTGCCCTCTTTTTCCCCGCGCAAGTTCCGGCAACCGGCCAAATTGTCGTCGGGGGCTTCATTCAACACAATCTGGTATCGGATATTCCAAACATGGCGATCACCACCGATCCTAATCTCAAGAATCCGTGGGGCATTGCCTTCAGTCCAACCAGCCCTTTCTGGATTTCTGATAATGGGACGGGCGTATCGACGCTATATAACACGAACGCGCAGAAGCTCGGGCTTACTGTGACGATTCCTCCGCCTATGGGGTCCAGCGATATGGCAACGCCGACCGGTATCGTCTTCAACGGCACCTCGAATTTTGTCGTATCGTCTGGCGGCAGATCGGGTTCCGCTGTCTTCATCTTCGCCACCGAAGACGGCACGATCTCTGGCTGGAATCCAAACGTCAATAGCACGGCGGCGATCCTTGCCGTTGATAACTCAAGCTCCGGGGCGGTGTATAAAGGGCTCGCCCTGGCCAGCAGTCGCTCCGGCAACTTTTTGTTTGCAACCGACTTCCACAATAACGCCGTTCAAGTGTTTGATAGCCAGTTTCATCTGGTTAACTCGTTTACGGATTTAAGTTTGCCGCCCGGCTTTGCGCCTTTCGGCATCACCAGCATTCAGGGCCAGTTGTATGTATCCTTTGCGCTACAGGAAGCGCCCGACAATGAAGATGATGAGCCGGGACCAGGCAATGGATTTGTAGACGTATTCAGCCCGACCGGTCAACTGGTGCGCCGTTTCGCATCACAGGGAACGTTAAACTCACCTTGGGGAATGGTGTATGCCCAGAGTTTCGGCAGTTTCAGTAACGCGTTGCTCGTCGGCAACTTTGGCGACGGCACGATCAACGCCTTCGACTTTACGACAGGGGAGTTTCTCGGCCAACTCAGGAACACGCAAGGGCAACCGATTAGGATTGACGGGCTATGGGCGCTGACGTTCGGGAATGGCGGACAGGGAGGCCATAGCAGTGTGCTCTACTTCACGGCAGGACTGAATGACGAAGAGGATGGACTCTTCGGCGATCTGCAACCAGCGGACTCGAACGCAGGCATCTTTAATCCCTAGAGCCGCTCTCAATTGAATGCTACGGTGTGAGGCGGGCGCGGCTCTCCGCCCGCTTCACGAGTTGGGGACTTCCCTTTTGTCGGGCGCGGTGTCAAACGAGCCGTGGCGGCCCGCGCCGTTGGCGAAACGCGATGCGCCCGCAATGGTCTCTTCGCGCAGTGCCGATGTGCCATGCCGGAACTCGTTGGCCAGCGCGTCCAGCATCGTAGGCATACGGCCTTGTTTTATTCGCAACCCACAAACGCAAACGGCGACCGCGAGGGCCGCCGCTTGGTTCTCTGCTAACCGATTGTTACTTCTCAAAACCTTTGCCAACATCGGGAACTTGCGTGGCGCCTTCTGCGGCTTGGAATGGCTCGGCGCGTTGAAAGCCAAAGAGATTAGCGATCATCACGGTTGGAAAGCGCTGACGCTTCTTGTTGAATTCGACGGTAACCTTGTTGTAGTCCTGGCGCGCGATGCTGATGCGATTCTCTGTGCCCTCCAACTGGTTTTGCAACGAGAGGTAATTCTGATTGGATTTACGGTCAGGATAATTCTCCTGAATTACCAGCAAGCGGCTAATCGCGTTCGACATCTGGTCACTGGCGGCAGCCTTCTGTTCATTCGTTTGCGCACCGCCAAGCCGCGCTCGCGCCTCGGTGATCTCTGCAATCAAGTCCTTCTCCTGCTTCGAGTCAGCCTTGACTGTCGCAACCAGATTGGGGATCAGGTCATTGCGCCGCTGAAGCAGCGTGTCAATGTCTGAGCGTTTGCCATTCACGTCTTCCCGCATATTGGAAAGCGAGTTGTATCCTGAGAAGAGATAAAGCACCAAGATGGCGGCCAACACAATTGCGCCTATCAACCAGACGCGCTTCTTGGTCTTCTGCTGCGTCAGTTGATTCTGCTGCGTCCGGTAGTCTTGCTGGAACTGGTCGCGCAAGTCCGGCCCGCGCTGGTCCGTATAGTTACTCATCCGTTCCTCCTTATCCTGTTCAATGAATCACTGCCGGTTCAACTTCTTCTGCTGCCGCCTTGCTGTCGCGCCGCGTCAATGCAGCATTGAGCATTTCGCCGACGCGCTCAATCATCGGCAACAACGACTCGCGGTTCAAGGCCGATATGGCCACTGCGTTATAGGCCCGCGTCATATTTTCAAGCGCGTCGGTGTTCAACAAATCGGACTTGTTGAGGACGAGCAGGCGCGGGATCTCTGACAGGTGCAGCTCGTTTAGAATCTTCTCGACCGAGGCGATGTGGTTATCGACATGCTCGCTGCTGGCGTCCACGAGATGAATTAAGAGGTCGGAATTTTCCATCTCTTCGAGCGTCGCGCGGAACGCAGTAATCAGATCGGGCGGCAGATCGCGGATGAAGCCGACCGTATCGTTAATGATGACCTCCTGATCGTGCGGCAATCGCAGTCGCCGGCTCGTCGGGTCGAGCGTCGCAAACATCAAGTCTTCCGCCGTCACATCCGACTGCGTCAGTTGATTGAGCAAGGTTGACTTGCCGGCGTTCGTGTAACCGACGATTGAAATGATCGGCAGGTCGCGGCGCGAACGTCGCGCGCGTTGGACGCGACGGCTGGTGCGAATCTGTTCAATCTGTTTTTCAAGGTGATGTATGCGATCACGCACGCGGCGGCGATCCACTTCGAGCTTGGTTTCGCCGGGGCCGCGCCCGCCGATGCCGCCCATCAAGCGTGACATCTCAGACCCGGAACCCGTCAATCGCGGCAACATATATTTTAACTGCGCCAACTCGACTTGAATCTTACCTTCGCGGCTCTGCGCGCGCTGCGCGAAGATATCGAGGATTAACTGCGTGCGGTCGATGATCTTGAGATCGGTCGCTTCGTTAATCGCGCGCACCTGCGCCGGCGACAGGTTCTGATCGAAGATGATCACATCAACGCCAAGCTGTAGGCTGCGGATAATCAGCTCGTCGAGCTTGCCGCGACCGACCAGTGAGCGCGGGTCGAGTTTCTGCCGACGCTGCACGAGGGCATCGAGCACAACCACGTCCGCCGAGCGCGCCAGCTCGCGCAACTCGTCGAGCGATTCCTGCGCCGAGTTGATGCTGCCGGTCGTGACGCTGACGAGAATGGCGCGGTCGCGGTGGTCGCGCGGGCTGCGCACGTGACGCGCGCGCGCCATCTCTTCTTCGAGCGACGTGATGAGGTCGTCAAAGTCTACGTCTAGCTGGCTCGGCACGCGTGGTTCTAAAAAGCCCCAGAGCGCCGGTGGCTCGGCCTCTGCCAGCGCCTCATCAAGATCGTCTTCGGCGTGAGTCGCTTGCGCCTTGCGCGCCGCTTCGGGGTCAGCGGGCAACAGGTGCGCGGCGCGCACAAGGCCGGGCAGACCGTCGCTGCGCACGTCAATCGCGGCCATCAGATCGAGCCTGAGCAGCGCCAGGTCGGTGAGGTCGTCTTGAGTCAGACCTTCACCGGCCAAGTGCGTGTGCAGGCAGCGCAGGCCACGAAAGCGCGTCTCGCCAACGCGCACGCGCTTCAGATCGGGCAGCACAATGCTGCGCGCGTTGCCGACGATAACATACTCGACATAGCCGTTGCGGTTGACGAGCACGCCGATCTGGCGGTTCAGCTCGTGCGACAACTCCGTCAGTTGCCGCGCAAACTCCTGCGTGACGATCTCGCGTGGCGGGATGCGCCGGTTGTAGAGCTTTTCGAGGCGCTGCACCTGATTGTGCTTAAGCCCTTGAATGTTTCCTTCGATATGATGAATAACGCTTTCCTCCGTTGATGCTGAAGCATCAAGACTATTTTACAATAAGTCGCGGCCATCGGTCACCGGCGGTTCGGCGGACTTGCCAAAGCCGAACGCTTCAGCTACTATCAAGCCATTCTGAACGGTGGACAGGTTACCCGCTTAAAACTTAGCTGGCACATTAACTGGTTGATAAGCGCAGAGCGGCGTTTGTCGCAGCGTTTGTGGCCCTGCTGCTTGAATCCATACTAACCAGCCCGCAGCCCGGCGGCGCGTCGCCGTTTGGAAGTCATAACTTTGATTCGATCTGGAGGATGTGTGGTGAACAGAAAATTGATCCGACCGACGTTGGCCGAGGTGCGCGAGCGCGCTGAACGCGATGCGCAACAACGCCGCAACCCCCCGCAGCCCAATAACGATCAGAACCGCAAGCGCGTGCCGCCCGAACAGACTCACGCCGAGAGCTTCTATTACAAGAAGCAGATGGATAATCGCACGCCGATGATCATCGTCCTGCAAGACGGCGAAGAATTGCGCGGCAGCATTGAATGGTACGACAAGGCTTGCATCAAGCTGCACCGCAACGAAGGGCCGAACCTGCTTGTCCTTAAACATAACATTAAATACATGTACAAAGCCGACGAAGGTAATGACGAAGGCGACGAGGCGGTCCCTGAGGAATAGCCCTGACAACCGGAGGCTTGTCCCGCTCAGCCCTCCCTCAACGAACGGACATTGACGCGAGCACCCGATAACCTTGATAGGCCGCGCGTCGGCATCACCATCGGAGACCCTGCGGGCATCGGCCCGGAAATCGCCCTGAAAGCCGTTGCTGATGCGCGCACGCGCGCCGCCTGCCGCCCCGTGTTGATCGGCAGCGCCAGCCAGTTGCGCCGACAAGCGCAGCACTTTGGCCTGGCCTGTGCCTACGCGGTCGTCACTGAGCAGGCAATCGCGCAGGGCGCTCTCGATGAGGCGCAAAGCGAGCCGCTGATTTGCGACACCGGCGATGCGGACGCCGCGATTGACTGGGGAGCGATTAGCGAAGCGGGCGGACGCGCCGCCGTTGCGGCCATCGAGACGGGCGTTCGCCTGACACTCGCCCGCCATCTTGAGGCCATCGCCACCGCGCCCATCAATAAAGAGGCGCTAAGGCTTGCCGGCTCGCCTTTCCCCGGCCACACAGAGATGCTCGCCGCATTGACCGGCGCGGGCGAGGTGTTGATGTGTTTTTTCGCCGGCGACCTGCGCGTCTTCCTGTTGACCATTCACGTCAGCCTCGCCGACGCCGTCAGCTTAATTACAAAAAAACGTATCGAAGCCGCTATACGGCTTGCCGACCGCGAGCTGCGTCGCTTTGGCCTCACCCGCCCGCGCATCGCTGTCGCCGGCCTCAACCCGCACGCCGGCGAGCACGGCCTGTTCGGCTCGGAAGAAGCGCGCGAGATCACGCCCGCCATCGAAGCCTGCCGCAATCGCTATCAAATCGAAGTCAGCGGCCCCTTCCCTGCCGACACGCTGTTTGTGCGAGCGGCACGCGGTGAATTCGACGCCGTCGCCGCCTGTTATCACGATCAAGGCTTGATCGCGGTCAAATGCCTCGCCTTCGGTGAAGCGGTCAACGTGACGCTCGGATTGCCTATCATCCGAACATCGGTTGATCACGGCACGGCCTTCGACATTGCCGGTCGCGGCATCGCCAATCATTCAAGCCTTGTTGAAGCCATCGTGCTCGCCGCGCGCCTGAGCCGGCAGAGGCTAGAGGCTGGAGACCAGAGGCTAGAATGGGAATCGGAAGCTTTCAGCCAGCCTCCAACCTCCAGCCTCTAGCCTCTGCCGGTGTTGCGCCCCCGCCTGCCGACCAATAAACTACTGGTTCGTTATCTCAACCCCTCGGAGAGACAAGATGAAATTCGCTTTGAGTCTTCTATGCATTCTTTGTGCGCTGGCGGTTTCGTTCGGCGGCCCGGTGGCTCGCCAACAGTCCGCGCCTCAATCGAGCGGCGACCCGCTCAGGTTTCCCGAAGAGAAGCACCTGCGCAATATCAAACAGCTAAGCTTTGGCGGCGAGAACGCCGAAGCCTACTTTTCAAAAGACGGCAAGAAGCTGATCTTTCAATCGACGCGCGATGGCTACCCTTGCGACCAGATTTTTGAGATGAATATTGATGGCACGGGCTTGCGCGAGCTTTCGACCGGCAAGGGGCGCACGACCTGCTCTTACTTCTTCCCCGATGGCAAACGCTACCTCTATTCTTCGACGCACGAGGCCGGCGCGGACTGCCCGCCCAAACCTGATTACTCGCGCGGCTACGTCTGGGCGATCTATCCGTCCTACGACATCTACACGGCGAAGACGGACAAGTCGGACCTCAAGAACATCACTAACTCGCCGGGCTATGACGCCGAAGCGACTATCGCGCCGAATGGCAAGCGCGTCGTCTTCACTTCGATGCGTGACGGCGATCTCGACATCTACACGATGGACCTCGACGGCAAGAACGTGAAGCGGCTCACGAACGAGACAGGCTACGACGGCGGGCCGTTCTGGTCATACGACAGCAAGTGGATCGTCTTCCGCGCGCATCATCCGACGAGCGATAAAGACATCGCCGATTACAAAGCCCTGCTGAAAGAGAACCTGATTCGCCCGACGACGCTGGAGATTTGGGTGATGAAAGCCGATGGCAGCGAGAAGCGACAGGTGACGCACAACGGCAAGGCGAACTTTGCGCCTTACTTCTTCCCCGATGGTAAACGCATCATCTTCGCGTCGAATATGGATGACCCGAAGGGACGTAACTTTGATCTCTATGTCGTCAACGTCGATGGGACGGGGCTTGAGCGCATCACCAACTACGGCGAGTTCGACGGCTTTCCGATGTTCACACCCGATGGTAAGAAACTCGTCTTCGCCTCGAACCGCCACGGCAAGGAACGCGGCGAGACCAATGTCTTCATCGCCGATTGGGTGGAATAGTCGGGGATGAAGGTTTACTCGCCCGGCTCTTTCAACTTGATACCGTAGCGTTCGGCCATACGATAGAGCGTGCGGCGATCAATCGCCATCACCTCGGCGGCGCGCGTGCGGCTGCCGCCGACCGCCTGCAAGACGTGCAGCAGGTAGCGGCGCTCCAGTTCTTCGAGCGTCGGCAGATCATCAAACAATGTTTGCAGCTTGCCGCTCGCTTCAAGGCTGCGCATCTGGCGGCGAATCTTTTCAGGCAAGTCTTCCGGCGTTATCACCGAGCCGCGCGCGTAAAGCGCCGCGTGTTCAATCGTGTTCTCAAGCTCGCGCACGTTGCCCGGCCACTCATAATGATTCAAGATCGCCAGCGCCTCTTCAGAGATGGTCTTCGCCTTTGCGCCCGCACGTTGCGCCAGCTTGAGCGCGTGCGCGGCCAGCAAAGGCAAGTCTTCGGCGCGCTCTCTGAGCGCAGGCACGCGCAGCGTCACGACGCTTAGCCGATAGAAAAGGTCTTCACGAAAACGCCCCTCTTTCACTTCGCGTTCAAGGTCGCGGTTGGTCGCCGCCAAGACGCGAACGTCTATGCGAACGGCGCGCGGGCTGCCGACGCGGCGGACTTCGCTCTCCTGCAACACGCGTAGCAATTTCACCTGAAGCGCGAGGCTGGTTTCACCAATCTCGTCGAGCAAGATCGTGCCGCTGTCGGCTTCTTCAAACATGCCGCGCTTGTCGGCGACCGCGCCGGTAAAGCTGCCTTTGATGTGACCGAACAGCTCGGCTTCGAGCAACGTCTCGGTGATCGCGCCGCAATTGATAGCGACAAACGCGCGGTCGGCGCGCGGGCTGTTGCGATGAAGAGCGCGGGCGACCAGCTCTTTGCCGACGCCCGACTCGCCTGTGATGAGAACGGTTGAACGCGACGGCGCGACCAGCGCGATCTCTTTGTAAAGTTCGATCATCGGCGGGCTATGGCCGATGATGCCCGACGCCTCGCTGTACTCTTTGAGCAAGACCGCCGCCGGCTCTTCGGCGCGTCGCCCTTTCAATGCGCGCCGTGCCGTAGCGATGACCGCGTTGACGTTGAACGGCTTGCTGACGTAATCGAACGCGCCTTCGCGCACGGCCTCGACAGCGGTTTCGAGCGTGCCGAAGCCGCTGATGAGGATGACTTCCGAAGCCGGCGACATCCGCTTGAACTCTTTAAGAAGCTGCACCCCGTTGACACGCCCGCCGAGGTTGATGTCGCTGACGATCAGGTCGAACGGCTCGCGCTCGACCGCCGTCAGCGCCGACTCGGCAGACTGGCTCGACGCGACCTGCCAGCCTTCTTCGGAAAAGATTTCCGAGAGAAAATTGCAGGTCTCCAAATCATCATCAATGACGAGAATCTTCTTCATCACTCAACCACTCATTCTTCGCGCGCCACGGCCAGCCCCGGCAACAGCGGCTCGTGCGCGGCGGCGACGGTGACGGGGTTCGCGTCCGCCGCGTCAATCGGCAGGCGTATGCGAAAAGTCGTGCGGCGTCCCGGCTCACTCTCGACTTCAACACTGCCGTGATGCTCATTAATAATCTGCTTCACAACCGTCAGGCCCAGGCCGGTGCCGCCGCCGGGCTTGGTCGTGAACATCGGCTCGAAGATCAAGTCGAGTTGCTCATCCTTGATGCCTTCGCCGCTGTCGGTCAATTCAATCAAGTCGTTCGCTCCGTCGCGCGCCGTGCGCACCTGTAACTGGCCTCCGTTGGGCATCGCGTCGAGGCTGTTGTTGATGAGGTTGATGAAGACCTGCTGCAACTGATCTGGGTCTGCGGCGACCGGCGGCAAGTCTTCGCGCATATCCGTCATCAACTCGACGTTGCGAGCGACCAGCGTCGGCTGCGTCGCATCCAGTATTCGCGTGATTAGCGCGTTGATGCCGACGCGCTCAATCTGCGGCTGCGGGCGACGGGTTGAGGCCAGCATCGAGCGCACAATGTTGGTGATGCGTTCGATCTGTCCGGCGATGATGTCGAGCCGCTTGATCGTGCGCTCGTCGGTGGCGCGCGCACGCAACAACTGGACGTGGCCGGAGATCAGGTTGAGCGGCGTGCCGACTTCGTGCGCGAACTGCGCGGCCAATTGACCGGCGGCGGCCAGTCGTTCGAGCTGAGTCAACTGCCGCTGCATCTCGAATAATTCAAGGTTGGCCTCTTCGAGCTGCTCTTTGCGCTCGGCGATTTCGGCGGTGGCTTCTTTGACGCGGTCTTCGAGGACGCGTTGTTCGAGGTTCAATTGATCGGTCATCTGCCGTATGCGGCCTAGCATACGATTGAACCGCGACGTGAGCAATCCAATCTCGTCTGCGGATTGCGGCGTCACTTCGGCGGCGAGGTTGCCGGCCTCGGCTTTCGACATTGCCAGGAGCAGGCTGTCAATCGGCTTGTAGACGATGTGGCGGAAGAGAAAATATGTCATCAACGTGATCGTGATGATGGCCAGCAGCATCAGCGGCCAGATCAAGCGGCGCAGGGCCGCCGCCGAGCTTTGCTGCTGATCGAAGTTCAACAAGACGCTGACCGCGCCAATCTGCATCGGCCCGCCGCTCTCAGGGACGTGAATCGCCGCTCGCGCCGAGATCAAGCGACGCTCGCCGGTCTGTTGAACAATCACGTTGGCTTTATCGCTATGCTGCACCACCTCCTGAATCTGTCCCACACTCAGCGGGTCGGCCTCGACCGGCAGCGTGATTTTCTCGACCCAATCATTGCCCGTCGAGCGGGCGAAGACGCGAACTTCAGCGAGCTGCGGCTTGTCCTTGATGATCGTCTCTTCGATAGCCTCGCGCACTTCGTCCCAGTCGGGGATAGTGGTCAGCTCGAATTCCTGAAAGGTGCGCTTCTTGCCCGTGCGCCGTTCTTCGCGGCGCTTCAACCGCGTCAGGTGAAGCTCGACCGTGTCAGCTACGCGAGTGGCGAGAAGCTGGGCGTCCTGTTGCTCCTGCCGGTCGTTGAGGCGGGTGATGGCAAGGTCAGAGAAGTAGGCCATAATGGCGAAGACCGCGACCAGCACCGCCGAGGTCAGAATGGTCGTCCGCGTGTGTAGCTTGAGCGGAGGCATTTTCAGCCACGAGTCTGATCGCATTGAATTGACCTGTTCATCTGATATGCGCGCTGATTAATTATCGTGAAACTGGCGGCGCGAAACAAGCGCCTGCCCGGCGAGGCTCGCGCCGCCAGCGTTTCTAACTGTGGCGCGTGAGGTTCCAAACACGGTCTTGTTCGGTGACTTAACCCAAGTTATACTGGTTGCCCATTCATCTCTCAAAGGAAGCAAACCAGCATGCCTCGGATCGTCAGGATATTCTATGCGAATCAAGAGTAGAAAGGAGCAGATCAGCAGGGAGTTGTAAGATGGTTTTGTGGAAACAAATCTTATTGAACTCTATCTGCTAATCTGCGACTTCTACGATAAACAACCGCTCCTGAATCAGCAACGCTTGAGCAATTTCAAGCCTCTTTTCACCGATCAGGAACTGCTAACCATGTACCTATTCGGCCATCTGCAAGGACTCACCAGCCAACGCCGCATCTATAATTATTTTGCGGCTCATTGGC
>JBJMGV010000011.1:0-53979 GCA_045807725.1 Blastocatellia bacterium
AAAGACACAGACGAACCGCTTATCTTTCCCCGCGTCGCTGTGTCACCGCGTCTCTCTTCGCCGTGTTGCCGTGTTGCCGTGTCGCCGCGTCGTCTGTTGATTAGAGCGGCCCGGTGGCGTGCGCCGGCAGGAAGAAGAAGGCGATGGCGAAGATGAGATAGACGGCCAGCAGCAACACGCCTTCCATCCAGTTCGTTTCGCCGTCCACTGCCACCAGCGACACGATGGCGACGCCCAATCCCAACGCGACCACTTCAAAGGTGGTGAAGATCAAGTCCATCGGCTGGCCTATCGCATAGCTTATAAAGACGAGCACCGGCGCGACAAACAACGCGATCTGCATGCTCGACCCGACAGCGATGTTATAGGCCAGGTCCATCTGGTTCTTCATTGCCACTAGCACCGCCGTGCTGTGCTCGGCAGCGTTGCCGATGATGGCCACCGCGATGACGCCGACGAAGACCTCAGTGAAGCCAAGCGTCTTAGTGGCCGGCTCGACCGCGTGAACCAGCAACTCGCTCATCCACGCGACCAGCGCCGTCGCGCCGACCAGCACCATCACCGCCGTGCGCGGCTTCATCGGCGATGACTCCTGGTGCTCGTGGCCGGTGCCGAGGTAGAGGTCTTTATGCGTGCGCAGCGAAAAGAACAGGCTCAGGATGTAAGTGACGAATAATACAATCGAGATTTCAAGGCTGATGTTGGCCTCGGCCTGTAAGCGGTCGGTGCGCGGCTGGCCGATAGTAACCCAGTGGAAGACCGCCGGCACAAGCAATCCGATGGCGCTCAGAGCCATCAGCGTCGCGCTCATCGTCGCGGCGGTGCGGTTAAACTTCTGGTTCTTGTGCTTCATTCCGCCGGCGATAATGCTGACGCCCAGCACGAGCAGGATGTTGCCGATGATCGAGCCGGTCAGCGACGCCTTCACCACTTCCGTGAGGCCGGCGCGCAAGCCTTGAAACGCGATGATCATCTCGGCGGCGTTGCCGAAGGTCGCGTTGAGCAAGCCGCCGATGCCTGCGCCGAGTTTCTCGGCCAGCGCCTCGGTCGCTCGCCCCATCCAGCCGGCGAGCGGCACGATGGCCAGCCCCGACGCGATGAAGACCCAGAACTCTGCCGCGTGTGTGTAATGCAGCACAACCGACACCGGAATAAAGACGAGCAGCACATCAAGCCCGCGCTCGATCAACAGCTCCTTGAGCGAGCGCTTCTTTGTCGTCCCCCTTTTCATCGAATCTCTTCCTCCTCCTTTAATCTTTTAAGTGATGAGTGATGAGTGATGAGTAACAAGTGATTAGTGATGAGTGATGCGTGCAGAAATTCTTTATCAGCTCACACCCTATACATTACTCATTACTCATCACTCATCACTCATTACTTCCTATTTATCGCCGTCATCATCTCCTTCATCATCTCGGCCTCGCTCATCGGGTTCCAGCCGTGTCCTTTCCCCGGCCCATAGATGATCGTTCCTTCGTAGGGCGGGTCGAGCCTCTTTAGCGCGTCGTCGAGCAGATGGACGGCGTTGTTCAAAAAGTAATTGTCGGCCTCGCCGACCCAGATGTGCAGCTTGCCGCGCAATCGCGGCGCGAGTTGTTTCCAGTCGCGCTCAAGGATCAAGCGCAGGTCGTAACGCTTCCAGTGCTCGGTGACGGTGCGATTGATCTTGCCGGTCTTCGGGTCCCACAGCGGCACGGGGCGACCGTCCGCGCCACGCGGCCCATACGTCGCATTCCAAGCGCCCCACTGCTGGCCTGACATCGTCCAGCTATCGCCCGCACCCAGCACGTTCTCCATCTGGCATTCGTGGCGCACCGTGAATCGCACGTCGCCATTCAATTCGCGCATGCTCGGTCGCTCGAATCCCCAGCGATTCACATAAGCATTATCGTCCGCATAGATGTTGATTAACTGAAAGGCTCGAAAATCAACGCCGTCAGGAAAGCCTGACCACGTGCCATTGAAGAAGTCTGGATAGAAGACCTGCAAGGCGAGCGACACCCAGCCGCCGGTCGAGCCGCCATTAAGCACGCGCGCCGACGGCTCACCGATGCAGCGATAGGTCTTTTCGATGTAAGGAATCAACTCCTGCGTCACCGCATCGCCATACGGTCCGTTGTTGTCGGAGTTGACTTGATAACAATCGCCGTACGGCCCGTCGCCGTCCAGTTGCAAGAGCACCATACGCGGCGTGTCGTCGGCAAGCCACGTTCGCCGGAAGCCGGAGCCATTGCTCATCAGCCACCCTGCCAGCGTGTAGCGCGTGCCATAGCCGCCGATCTGCACGCGCAACGGATAACGCCGCGTCAGCTCTTTGTCGAAATCGCGCGGCAGAATGATGCCGGCGCGCAGATAGATCGGTCGCCCGTGAAACTTCGTCAGCAGTTCGGATTGTAGCCTGACATACTTTACATAATCGGTGTCAGCGGGCAAGCGGTCGGGCGGCTCCTGCTCGGTCAACTCGATCTTGATCGTCTCGCCGCGCGCCGGGTCGAGGTGTATGCGCCTGGCTGTGCTGTAGAGATTGCCCGGCGCATTCACCGATGCGAGATCATTGTTGTAGTCGAAGACCGCTTGCACAGAGTAATCACCGGCGGGCAGTTCAGCGAGGCTTGTGATGGGGAACGCAATCGCCTTCTCGTCAACCACAGCGGTCGCGCCCGCCGCGTAGCCCGTGACATCGCGCGCCAGCACGGGCGGCGCGTCGAGGCCGGTATCACTGATGCTGCGGCGCGGCTCGGCACTGGCGTTGCGGCTCATCACGACAAAGAGTCGCCCGTTCTGCGGTGTTATCAGCAATCCCGGCGCGACCGTGACTTCAAAACGCAAAGACGGCGCGGCGGCCAGCCTTGCGGGAGCATACAGATAAGCAATCGCCAGCAACGCGATGCTCAACAACAGAGTTTTTTTCATCATCATTCGTCTTGATTAATGGAAGGGTATAGACCGCTGATTGAAAACTAAAAACGAGAACTGAGAACTGCGTCACTCGACACGCACGATGGCCGCCGGGTCGAGCAGGCCGAGCAGCGCGGCGCGCGCCTGTTCGACTGCCGCCGATTCTTTCGACTCAATCGTCAGCTTGACGCGGTACGCATCGCTGGTGAAATTCGGGTACGAGCCGATCTCGACCTGCGGGTACTCGGCGGCGACCTGATCGAGTCGAGGCGTAATGTCGAATTCGTCTTCGCGCGTGTAGATGGTGACGACGAAAAACGGCTCGGCGCGGAATCGCTCGCGCATCGCCTCGAACTTGCTGCGGAAGAGTTCGGGCACGCCCGGCAGCACAAAGGCATTCTCGGTCGCCAGCACAGGCCAGCGCATACCGCTGTCATAAATCAAGCTGGAGCCTTCGGGTATATCGGCCAGTCGCAAGCGCGCTTCATCAATGCCCTCGCCGAAGTAACCGCGCAACATCGCTTCGAGTTGCGGGTGGCGCACGACCGGGCGGTTGAACGCTCTAGCGACGCCGGCAATCGTCACGTCGTCGTGCGTCGGCCCGACGCCGCCCGACGTGAAGACGTAATCGAATAAGCCGGCGCACTCGCGCACGGCCTGTGCAATGGTGTCGATCTCGTCAGGGATGATGACGACACGGCGCAGCGAGACGCCGAGTTGATACAGTTCGTCAATGAGAAAACTGGCATTCTTGTCCGGCGACTTGCCGGTGAGAATCTCGTTGCCGATGACTACAATCGCCGCCGTCTTCCGTCGCATAGCGGAATCATACTAGAGGCTAGAGGTTAGAGGCTAGAGGCTGGCAATAGAGGAAGCGGTGAATCTCATCCGTTCCGTGCCTCTCTTGCTAGTCCCTAGCCTCTTGCTCGCTTATTGTTTTGCCGCAGCGACGGCGGTATAATGCCGGTGCATTAACGCTGCTGATTGGAAACCGTCATGAAAGTCTTTCTCAGCTACGCACAGCCGGACAGATCGTTAGCAGACAAGGTGGCGTCCGTCTTGAAGGCGTCCGGCTTTGAGGTATGGAATCCATCTTTTGATATTCTTCCGGGCGAAAACTTCGCTGAAAAAATCGCCCAGGCACTGAAAGAGTGCGAGGCAATGGTAGTCTTGCTCACGCCGGAAGCGGTGGCGTCTAGCAACGTGCTGTGGGAAATTAGTTACGCACTCGGCCAGCCGTCTTACGCTCACCGCCTGCTTCCTGTGTTCGTGGGTGGCCCGGACCAGATTCCCGAAGAGAAGATTCCGTGGATTCTTCGACACCTGAATGGGATTTTCTTGGCCGACTCCGTCAAAGACGAGGAGGGCATCGCGCAGATCGCCAGCGCACTCCACCAAGCGGCCTGACGGCAGCTATTCCGTACCTCTAACCATGTCGCCCAACGAACTCTTCCTTTCGCATTCAGACCAGGACCGCGAGTTTGCAACTTCTATAGCAGAGGCGTTGCGGCAGCGCGGCATCCCCGTCTGGTACAGCCGCACAAATATCCTGGGCGCGCAGCAATGGCATGACGAGATTGGCGCGGCATTGCAGCGGTGCGACTGGTTCGCCGTGATCCTCTCGCCGCGTTCGGTCGAGTCTATGTGGGTGAAAAGGGAGTTAGTTTACGCCCTTGAACAAAGCCGGTTTGAGAACAGAATCATACCCATACTTTATCAGCCTTGCGACTACAATCGGCTCTCGTGGACCCTCTCCATCTTTCAGACGATTGATTTCACCGGCGCGTTTGATGACGGCGGTCGCCAGTTGTTGCGGATATGGGGCATTGGTTATTGAATGGTCTGGACGCCAATCCTGCACCCTGGCCTTGACGCACCCACTCTCGACTTCTGTTTTCTTGAAAGCGCAGCGGCAATCGCCTAGAATCCTTCCGCACACCTTCTTCAATCATTGGCAACATCGAAAGGAGCAACGCATGCGTTGGAAGACTTGCCTGATCGTTTGTCTGGTCGTGCTGCAAACGGTCATCCCCTCTGTTGCGGCGCAATCGTCGCGGCTGGCCTCGAATAAAACGGCGAAAGCCAGGAGCACGGCCAACGGGCAGAAGTCGTCCGAGTGGCCGCTGTATGGGCGCGACCTGGCCGGCTCGCATTACAACCCGGCTGAAAAGCAGATCACGCCGGCGACGGTTGAGCGATTGAAAGTGAAATGGATATTTGAGACCGGCGGCGACGTGTCGAGCCAGCCGACGGTCGTCGGCGGCGTCGTCTACTTCGGCTCGTGGGACGGCAAGCAGTACGCCGTCGATGCAAAGACCGGCAAGAAGCTCTGGGAGTTCGAGACCGGCTACCCGTCGCGCAGCGGCTCGTCGTACGCCGACGGCATGCTCTACTTCGGCGACGCCGGCGGACGCCTGTTCGCCGTTGACGCCAAGACCGGCCAGAAGGTCTGGCAGATCAAAGTGGACCCGCACCCGATGACTATCTGCACGAGCGCGCCCATCTATTACAACGGTCGCGTCTACATCGGCGTGTCGTCGCGCGAAGAAGTCGTGATGATGGGCAATCCCAAATATGAATGCTGCACGTTTCGCGGCGGCGTCGCAGCTTTCGACGCGAAGACTGGCCAGCCGGCCTGGCGCTTCTACACCGTCAAGGAAGAGCCGAAAGAACAGGGCAAGGATAAATTCGGTCGTCGCATCCTCGGCCCGTCGGGCGTCGGCGTCTGGTCAACGGTGGCTATCCATCCCGACGAGAAGCGCCTCTACCTGACGACGGGCGACGATTACACGCGGCCCGAATCGAATATGTCGGACGCCATCATCGCGCTCGACCTCGACACAGGCAAAATGATCTGGTCGTATCAAGCGACGGCGGGCGACGCCTGGAACGCCAACTGTATGGGCAAAGTCTACGATAAGGATTGCGGCCCAGACCACGACTTCGGCACGATCCCGATGATGTTCAAAGGCGCGGGCGGCAAACGGCTGATCGGCGCGGGCCAGAAGAGCGGCTGGTTTTACGCCGTTGATCCGAAAGACGGCAAGCCGATCTGGAAGACGCAAGTCGGGCCGGGCGGCATGCTCGGCGGCATTGAGTTCGGCGCGGCGACCGACGGCGAGCGCGTCTACGCGGCGATCTCAAATCATCCCAAGCAAGGCTCTGTGTCGGCGCTCGACGGCGCAACGGGCAAGATTCTGTGGCAGACCTTGAGTCCCGACAACAAGCCGAACTTCGGCCCCATCACCGTCACCGGCACGGGCGATAACCGGCTGGTGTTTGCCGGCTCGTCGGGCAACTTCATCCGCGCCTACGACGCAAAGACCGGCAAGATTCTCTGGGAGTACGACACGGGTGGCGCGGTCGGCGGCGGCCCAACGGTGGTTGACGGCGTGCTGTACATCGGCTCAGGCTACCAGAGCCTGCGCATCGGCAAGGCCAACAATAAGCTCTACGCTTTTTCGATAGACGGCCAGTAAGCGCCGAATGTTGTCGGCTTGCGGTTGACCGTATGGAAGCGGCCTGATTAAAATCCGCTTCCATACGGCCACGCGCTGTGCTGGCCAATCATACTTTGCTAAGGAGAAATGATCGACAATGGGAGAACGTCAAAAAGAGATCAAGCGCCGCCGTCATCGCCAGGCCAAGCGCCAACGGCTGCGCGCGAAACTGGCCAAGGCTAACGACGCCGAACGGCCAAAGGTCGAAGAGCAGATTCGCAAGACCTTCCCAAAATTCACGACGGAGATTTAAGAAGTGATGAGTGAAGAGTGACGAGTGATGAGTTTGGAACCTACTAGACTTTGGTCCTCAGTTCCCCACTCATCACTCATCACTCTTCTAGCACTCTGAGTAGCCGCACGCGTAACAGGTGTGGCAGCCTTCGACGCGAACGAAGGCCGAATCGCCGCAACTCGGACAGAGGTCAGCCGAGGTCGCCTGCATCGCCGCCTGTTTCACCTTCTCTTCGATGACGACAGGCCCGGTAGCATTACCATTAACGCCCATCTGCGCGCCCTGCCCCGCATCTTCATTGCCATAGGTGACATTCAAGTAGTTCTCTGCGAGCGCCTGGCCGACGGCATCCGGCAGGCTCAGGACGCGCCGCTTGCCAAAGCCATAAGAACGCGCGCCGCCGATGCCGGTAATCTGCTTGACCACTTCACGGACGCGCTCGACCGGCGACACCGACGACGCCATACGCAAGGTGAGCGACATCAAGCGGCCCATCGCTTCGGCCATCGCTTTGATGTCAGAGCCGGCCTTGCCAATCTCTAAGAAGACCTCGAACGGCTGGCCCTCTTCGTCCTCGTTCATCGTGATGTGCGCCGTACCCGACGGCGTCGCCTTGCTGACGGTGTAGCCGCGCCGCTTGTAAGGACGCGGGCGAACTTTCGGCTGATTCGCGTCGCTCGTGGCGCTCGCGGTCTTAGCCGGGGCCGCTGATTCAGTCAATGAAGCGGAGGTTGATGAGGCGGAGGTTGATGAGGCGCTGGCAGTTGATGCAGCGGCGGCAGTGGCCGCGCTGGCCGATTCATTCTTCAGCGCTTCCTTGACGGCCTTCTTATCCTCTTCTTTAAGGTTGAGCACCTGCACATCGCGCGAGCCGTCGCGGTAGACCGTGCCGCCCTTGCAACCCGAACGATACAGCAATTCGTAAATCTCGCGCGTCTGCTCGACCGTGTAGTTGGCCGGCAGATTGCAGGTCTTCGAGATCGAAGAATCGACCCAGCGTTGAATCGCCGCCTGCACTTTGACGTGCTCTTCGGGCGCGAGGTCCATCGCCGTGACGAAGTAGGCGGGCATCGGCTCGCCCTGATGCGCTTGCTGCCACTCTTCGAGCACGCGGACGCGCTCCTCGTGCTGGCCGAGCCGCGACTTGCGGAAATAACTCCAGAAATAAAATGGCTCAATGCCCGTCGAAGTACCGACCATCGTGCCAATCGTGCCGTTGGGCGCTTGCGTAAGCAAGGTTACATTTCGCGCACCCTTCTCGCGCACCGATTCGCGCACGTCTTCGGGCATCGATTTCATATAGCCCGACTGTAGATACTTCTCGGCGTCGAACATCGGGAACGCGCCTTTTTCCGCCGCGATGTTGGCCGAGGCGTGATACGACTCGCGCGAGATGAAGCGGTAGAGCCGATCAATGAACTGCACGGACTCGTCCGAGCCGTAGCGTATGCCGAGGCGAATCAACATCTCGGCCAATCCCATCGTGTTCAAACCGACGCGCCGCTCGGCCTTCTGCTGCGCGTAGTTCTCGTCGAAGAAATACGGCGTCGCATCAATGACGTTATCGAGGAAGCGCACCGCGTAGCGCACGGCGCGTCCGAGATCATCCCAGGCGACATCGCCGTCTTTGACGAACTTCGACAGGTTGATCGCGCCGAGGTTGCAAACGCCGAAGCCGGGCAGCGGCTGCTCGCCGCAAGGATTGGTGCAGCCGAGATAGCCGGCGTCGTAGTACCACGAGTTCGACATCTTATTGGCGCGCTCGATGAAAAAGACGCCCGGCTCTGCCGACGCCCACGCCGATTCGATGACCGAGTTCCACACCTCGCGCGCCTTGACCGTGCGATGCACGACCGTTTTCTTACCCGCCGCCTGCCACTTCTCAAGATTGCCGTCCCAGCGCGTTTCGTAATCGGGATCACTCACGTCGGGGAAGATCAGGTCCCAGTCAGCATCGGCGTGGACAGCATCCATGAATTTGTCGGTGATGCCGACAGAGATGTTGGCGTTGGTGATCTTGCCCATCTCGCGCTTCGAGCCGATGAACTCGACCACATCCGGGTGCCAGCAGTTGAGGATGATCATCAGCGCGCCGCGCCGCGAGCCGCCTTGCTCGATGAGGCCCGTGACGAACGAGTAGAGCGCGCCCCAGGACACCGAACCCGACGAGCGCCCGTTGACGCCCTTCACATACGAGTGGCGCGGGCGCAGGCTGCTGACGTTGATGCCGACGCCGCCGCCCCGCGACATAATCTCCATCATCTGCGAAAGGGTTTCGACGATGCCGCGCCGCGAGTCCTGCGGCGAAGGGATGACGTAGCAATTATAAAAAGTGAGTTGCTGGTCAGTGCCGGCGGCGGTGAGGATGCGGCCAGCGGGGACGAACTTCCAGCCGTTGAGCAGCCAGCGGAATCGCTCGTACCACTCGTCGGCCTGCTCGCCTTCGACGGCGGCGATGCCGCGCGCGACGCGCTCCATCATCTGTTCGGGCACGGTCTCGATGGGCTTGGCGATGTGCTCGGTGAGGCAGTCAATCTCGGTGCCGTCTTTCAAGGTGACGGTGACGCGGCCCGCGCCGCCGGCGGCTTCCGGGTCGAGGCGGCTGATGACACCAATCTCGCGCTGGCCGGTCTTGCTGTCAACGCAAACGATGACCATATCGCCGGGCGCGAGCGTGCGCTTGCGCATATCTTTGAGGGCGTAGCGGTCGAGAAAGATCTTCTGCCCCAGCTCCGACAACTGGTTGTTGTCAACGACGCCGCCGGCGTTGCGCACATCGGCGTGCGGCACGAGCGTCGAGATCGGTTCTTCGGTCGTAGGGCTATTGGGATTTTGTGCATCGCCGACAGATCGGGTAGACATTGCTTAATCTCCTAACTCGTCTTGTCATAAAATTGCGTGCGCCGTCCTGCACAGGAGAGAAGGCCCTCCTGTCCGTGCGCTGGCCGGGTAAGTCGGGGACTTAGGGTGTTCCTGCTAAGGTTCTGTCGTCACGGTTTGGCCCGTGGGCCGCGCCGTCTTTTGCCTGGCGTGATGGTTCTTTAGATTCCGCTCTTGGTTTCCCGAATCGGTGAATCGTTGTTCCGTCGTCCCATCTCAGACCGGCCTCCGAGTCCTTATCATAGCCGTTCGCCGGACTGACCACAACGGCTTCCCTGCTCTCTTTTGCGGCTGCGATTATCGTCCCGCAGCGGATTCGGAGTTTACTCTATACCTAGTCACGTGTCAATCAAAAAGTACAACATATTGTGGTCAACCCCGCGAAAAATCTCCGGGCGTTGCCCCAAAACCCAGCCTTTTGTGACGCTTAGAATCATCATTTTTTTGCGTCCCGGGCAGACCTATCGGATTCCTGGGCGGTTAGCCAGAAAGCGGGCTATTCGCTCGCTATCCTCAGGTTCAAATAGGGAAATCCCTGGCGACTAATCGGGATGTTGCCAATAGTCTCTCCTGACAGAGTGTGGCAGACTTGCTGTATGGAAAACTCGGTCGAAAGAGGGAACACCGCTGCCCTTATCGATGAGTCACATCTGACTAGAGAAGAGGCATTAGCGGCGCGGCTGGCGCTCAGAGAGACCATAGCAGATTCTCAGAGGTTGCGGGCGCGGCTTTATGCCGGGCGGGAGATGAAAAAACAGGGGGGGGGCAAGTCTTATGCCGTCACCCAAGACAGCGCCTTAATGCCAGGCTCAGAGAGCAAAGGCCGCATGAATCTGCTTCTGCGGCCTTGCGGTTCATCCGGTCGTTGGTAGAACGATCTCAGGCAATATCGTCAGAGCGGGCGGCGCGGCGCATGTTCTTGCGGATGGTGAACTCGACGGTGACGTTGTTGCCGATGCCGTTCGGCATCACGGAATACTCAAGCGTCAGCATAGAGCCGCCGACGCGCCAGCCCGCCTGCTGAATCTTATCCGCCGTGCGCTCGACCTTGAGCGGCTCGCCGAAAGCGGCGGTGACTCTCTCGACGATGTTATCAAATGACTGGCTGCGGCTCGACACGTTGGCCGTGCAGCTCATCTCGATCAGGTGTTCGGGCCGCCGCATCGGCACGTCCTGGGTGTCGAAGCGGAACGAGGCGCTCCACTCGCCGCTGCCCGGCAGCTCGACGCTGAGCAGGAAGGCTTCGTCCGTCGTGACGTAAACCAGCGTGTCCTGCTCGACCTGCTTCGGCAGCGCCGCCTGGACTTCGCTGTAACTCATACCGAGCTTGAAACGCTTGATGAATTCGACGCCATCAATCGCGGCGCTCACGGCAGTCCCGCCACTTGCGGCGCGCGGCTCATCAGGGCTGGATGAATTCGTTCGACTGTGATCGTCGGCCCGGCCAAAAGCCGGCGCTGTCGCCAAAAGCACCCACATCGCCAGCATCGCTGCGGCCCATCGCATCGCGTTACGCATGGTTCCCACCTTCAACTTCCTGCGGCCTTCAGCCGGCGCGGTCAACGCGCGGCGGCTGCGCATTCAATGAAACCTGTTATTGATTTCGGGACCGACTGTAGGGGCAGTCTGGGCGTACTATATCACCGATGCGACGAATGTCAATCTTGCATTTCTGTTGCGTAACACGCGCGTTTATCGAGCCAGATCATGCGACTCTACAAGCGCGCGCAACTCGGCGGGCGTGTAGAGTCCGGGCCGCCGGCCTTCCGTAAACATCCGATTGACGACCTCAAGCAACGTCGAATTATATGGCGTAGCGATGCCGTGCCTGCGCCCCAACTCGACCAGAACGCCATTCAAGTAATCGGCCTCGCCGGTGGCGCGACCGAGTTCGAGGTCTTGCCACATCGAAGGGTAAGTGCGCTCGCTTTCGGCAAGGTTCATCAGCCGGTCGGGATCAGGCGGCGGCGCTTTGGCTTTTTCGTGCAGCGCGCGGACGCGGATCAGCGACGGCTCATCGGGCGGCGGTTCGACAGCGATGCCGGCGGCGTCGAGCACGCGCAAGCCTTCTTCACGCACGTCGGCAAGCAGGCGGCGCATCTCCGCATCAGCCGCGCCCGGCTCGACGTAGTAGCCGGTGATGGCGTAGGTCGCGTTGTTGAGGTTGATGACGAACTTGCTCCACTTCATCGCCATCGCGTGGACTGAGGCCATCGCTTCAAACCCGGACTGATGGAAGTCTTCGCTGATCTGCCGGGCCGTCGCGTCAACGCCTTCGGGGTAACAGCCGATGGCAATCGAGCGCCCGCGCGTCATCAGTATGCGGTCGGGCGTCATCTGCGTGGCGCTGAAGAAGACCAGCGCCGCGTAGACGGCCTTGAATTGCCGAGCCGCGACCTCTTCGTTGGTCACGCCATTCTGCAAACAGACGAGAGGCGTCGTGTCGGCGTAGACGGCAGCCATCTCTTCTATCGCCGCCTCAGTCGCCTGCGACTTCACTGTAAGGATGATTACATCGCCGCTCGCGGGCCGCAGCTCACGGGCGGCGCTGACGGCTTCGATCCGCTCGATGGACTCTTCGTCGCCGCGCGTGAAGCTGATGCCGCGTCGCAGCGCTTCAGCCTGCGCCGGTCGCGCTACGCAGATTACACGCAGGCCGCTTCGCTTTAGCAGCACGGCCAGCGCGCCGCCGATTGCGCCCGCGCCGAAGATTACGTATCGTCGCGCCTTTTCTTCGCTCATCGTGTTAGATAATATCGCATTTCGCACGCCTCATCTCAAAGGAGCAACCACCGCCGCGATGATGATCGAAAAAGCCACCGAACAACGCATACAACTTTATTACGACCTCTACGTGCCGGATGATGAGCCAACGCCGAAGCCGCTCGTCATCGCGCTGCACGGTTACGAAGGCAACAAGGAATCGATGATGGCCTTGATGCGCAAGGTGAACGACCGCGATTTCATCATCGCATCGGTACAGGGGCCGAACGGATTCTTCGTGCGCGCAGATGACGAGCGCCAGCCGAAGATCGGTTTCGGCTGGATGATGCAGTTCAAAGCCGAAGAGACCATACGCCTTCATCACCAGACGTTGCTTTCAGTAATCGAAACCACCGCCGCCGACTATGCGGTCAATCGCCGCGCTGTATTTCTGGTCGCCTTCTCGCAATCGGTGTCATTGAATTACCGCTTCGCCTTCACTCATCCGAACATGGTGCGCGGCGTCGTCGCCGTCTGCGGCGGCATACCGGGCGATTGGGACGCCGACAGGTATCAGCCGAGCGACACCGACGCGCTCATCATCGCCGGCGAAACAGACCCCTTCTATCCAATCAATCGTGTGCGGACGTTTGAAGAAGCCATCGCGCACCGCGCCCGCTCGGTCACGTTCAAGAGCTACGATATTGGCCACGTCTTCCCGCGCGAGTCGTTGCCGTTCATCAACCAGTGGATTCTGGAAAGGACTGAGGCAGACGGATGAAACCTGTCATCGCTACCAACCAACCCGAGCGCGGTTCAAAGTCATCGCGCTGCTGTTTGCGCTGACGGTCATCACCTATCTCGACCGCTTCTGCATCTCAGCCGCCGCGCCGGCCATCGCCGAGACGGTTCACTTCTCGCCTTCGCGGATGGGCTACATCTTCAGCGCCTTCGCGCTGGCCTTTCGTTGAGTTCGGTGTACTCGGCGTCGTCTGGAGTAGCATTCAAGCTTCGGCCTGATTCATCGGTCACGAGTGATCTCATCCATCGCTTTGAGCCGCAACAGGCGAAACGGGCGATTCGGGTCGGGGCCGACCGCGCCGATATCTTCGTAGGTTTCCTTGAGAAAATCAGTGATTTCAGGATAAGGCAGGTCGTCCATATCGCCTTTGATGTCGAGGATGAAGCGCGGGCGGAGGCGACGCAGATCGGCGATGAGGTTGGCCCGCGCTTCCTGCCAGAACGGCGCGTTCGGTTCTGCCGCGACCGCTTCCGCATCGCTGAACCGGCCATCAATGTAATAAGGCGTCAGGTAGCGCGCCGCCGGTCGGCAACCCGTCTGCCAGTACACGTCGTGCGCGTAACCCCAGATGTAGAGCGGCTCGCCCGGCTGTAATTGATCGCGCAGAGCGGCGGTGATCGTTGCCGCTTCGTCCTGCCTTTTAGTCATCCCCCAGTCGGCGCTGCGATGTGTGCGTGTGCCGGTCAGCGTTTCGTAAGCCAGCACCATCGTGCGACCGTGCGAGCGGATCAACCCTACGGCGAAACACACGGCCAGGATAATCAGCGCAACCCTCGCTCGCCGTTTGTAAGCAGGATCACACAGCAGCTTAATGAACCAAGGGAGGCTCGGAGCGGCGAGCATTGCCAGAGCCGGCAGCGCCGTGATGAAGTAATGGCCGAAGAAACGCCCGCTCATTATCACGCTGATGAGCGACACCACGCACCACAGCGTCACCGTCAGGTTGAATGTTAGCGAGTTGATTGGCTCGCTTTCGATCCTGGCGGTTGATGAAGCGATTCGGCTCTCGCGGCTTGCGGTGCTCATCTGTCGCGCCACTGTGATTGAGCGAACGACGGTCCAACCCGCGAATGCCCACAGCACTAAATTGAATAGCACGTAGCCCAGCCCGCGCCCCACGGCGAAGCGCCACCACAGGCTGGCCGGCTCCGAGTCGATGTAGAACATGTTGATCTCGACGCCATTGCGCCAGAAGTCCGCGAGCGCATGCATCGAGACAAGCCACGCGACAAACGCCGCGATCACCAGCAGAAAACCCAATGTGATAAGTGATAATCGCGCCGCCAGCCGCTTGAGCGAAGCAATCAACCACGCCGCGCTTGATCGAAAGTCGTGCCGCGCCCGATAGACAATAAACAACTCAACCAATCCGAAGAACAACAGGTTGAGCACGCCGATCTGCTTGAACATCGCCGCGAGCCCGGTCATCACACCCGCGCCGACGAGCCATAAAATCTGCCGCGCCGTTCGCTGCTCATCACTGAAGGCGCGCAGAAAGCAGGCAAACGCGAGGGTGTAAGGCAGCGCCAGCAGTAACTCGGTGTTGGCCGCCATTGTGTCTTGCGTGAAGTAGTTCGTGGTGAAGTAGACGAACAGCAATGCCGCCCATAGCGCCGTGCGCTTGCCGTGAACGCGCGCGGTTATCAGGTAGACGACAACCGCCGTCGCAAAATTCCAGACCGTCGCCGCTAGATGCACAGTCTTCATGCTGCGTCCAAAGAGGGCAAAGACGGTCGCGTAAAAGAGCGTCGCGCCCGGCGGCTTATCCGTCACCACGTCGGCGTAGAGCCGCGCGCCTTCGAGCAACCGCGTCGCCGTCAGCGCCCGCACGCCTTCGTCGCCGTTGACGAAATCGTAGCGCAGATAAAAGACGCGCAGCAGCAGATTCAACGCGAACAACCCGACGAACGCCAACAAGACCTGCCGCGAGGTGATCGTCTGGTCCTGCCGCGTTCTTTCATCGCCAATCTTGCCGCGCTTGCCGAGTTCCGATTGCAACGCTGCTCTCCTCTCAGATCGTGAATACTAGCAGAATCAGGAAGCAGTCCCGTAGGGACACGATGTTTATAGAGCGTGTCTGAAAAGCTCTGAAGGGGCACAATGTTGACATCCCGCTCCTGACGGAGCTTGAAGACTCAATCAACTGCGTAACTATAAACATTACGCTCCTAACGGAGCTTGTTTGATCTATGGCATCGTTAACTATAAACATCGCGCTCCTAACGGAGCTTGGCCGAACTAACAACCAAACAACTATCAACTGGCCACTGCTTCCCCACTGACCACTGACCACTGACCATTGATCATTGACCACTGGCCACTGGCCACTGACTATTGACGCTGTGCGCGATGGTTTGCTCTAATCCTGATGGGAAGCTGACGTATGACCAAAGACGACTTGATCTACGATTGGAACTCGGTCGGGCGCGAAGACACCGCGCCGCGCCGCGTCGAATTGAACGACGAATCGTTGCGCGATGGGTTGCAATCGCCTTCGGTGATTGATCCGCCAATCGATCAGAAGATCGCCCTGCTGCACTTGATGGATTCGCTGGGCATTCACAGCGCCGACATCGGCCTGCCGGGCGCGGGGCCGCGCGCCGTCGCCGACGTGACGCGATTGGCCGAAGAGATCGTCGCCTGCAAGCTCGACATTCAGCCGAACTGCGCCGCCCGCACCGTCATCGCCGACATCATTCCGATCATCGAGATTTCACAGAAAGTCGGCATCCCCATCGAAGCCTGCACCTTCATCGGCTCAAGCCCCATACGGCAATACGCCGAAGGCTGGTCGCTTGAGATGATGCTGACGGCGACTGAAGAAGCCGTGAAGTTCGCTACTTCGCACGGGCTGCCGGTAATGTACGTTACTGAAGACACGACGCGCGCCAATCCCAAGATGATTCGCGCGCTCTACCGCACAGCGATTGAAGCGGGCGCGCGGCGCGTCTGTGTCTGCGATACGGTTGGCCACGCGACGCCCGACGGCGTGCACGTCTTGATCGGCTACATCAAAGATGTGATTCGCGGGATGCAACTCGGCGAAGACATCCAGGTGGACTGGCACGGCCACCAGGATCGCGGCCTCGGCGTCATCAACGCCATCGCTGCGTTTGAAGCGGGCGTAGATCGTCTGCACGGCACGGCGCTCGGCATCGGCGAGCGCGTCGGCAATACGCCGATGGATCAACTGCTCGTCAACCTCAAGCTGATGGGTTACATCGATAACGACCTCACGAATCTGGCGCGCTACTGCGATACGGCGAGCGCGGCCACGGGCGTGCCGATTCCGGTGAGCTATCCGGTCGTGGGCCGCGACGCCTTTCGCACGGCGACGGGCGTTCACGCGGCGGCGGTCATCAAGGCGTTTCGCAAGGGCGATGACTGGCTCGCCGACGCGGTCTATTCGGGCGTGCCGGCGAAAGCCTTCGGTCGCCAGCAGGAGATCGAGATCGGCCCGATGAGCGGCAAGTCGAACGTTATTTTCTGGCTCGAACGCAACGGCATCGAGCCGACGACCGAGCGCGTCGAGCGCATCTTTAATCGCGCCAAGACCAGCGCCAGCGTGCTGACAACTGAAGAGATTTTGAAAAGTATTTAACCAGTCTATCGAGTCTGTCGAGTCTAGCGAGTCTAGCGAGTCCGTCGCATTTACTGGCCTCATCCCTTTCGAGACTCCTTTACCATCTGTTCGATGGCTTCAATAGATTCCCTGACTCGCTAGACTTGATAGACTTGGCAGACTCGATACACTTTTCTTATGTTGAATTCGCAATCCGCCATTCGTAACCCGCAATCGCGCGCCCTGCTCTACGCGCCGCAGGTCTTGCGCGCCTTCAGCTTCATCGAAGCGACTGACAGCGAGACGCACGACGAGATGATCCGCATCTGCGAAATCCCCGCGCCGCCATTCAAGGAACACGCCCGCGCCGCTTACCTTCAAGGGCGCTTTGAAGAACTCGGCCTCAAGCGCGTGCGTACCGACGCCGAAGGCAACGTCATCGCCGAACGACCGGGCCGCGCGAGTGCGCCGCGCGTCATCATCTCGGCACACCTCGACACGGTCTTTCCCGAAGGCACGGATGTGCGCGTGCGGCGTCAGGGCGTGCGCTGCTATGCGCCCGGCATCAGCGACAACACCGCCGGCGTAGTAAGCTTGATTACACTGGCCCGCGCGCTCGATGCGGCGCAGATCACCACCGAAGGCACGATCTATTTCGTCGGCACGGTTGGCGAAGAGGGCGAAGGCAACCTGCGCGGCGTGCGTTATCTTTTCACCGAAGGCGATTTTCGCGCCGGCATCGAAGCCTTCATCTCGCTCGACGGGCCGGGCGTCGAGCGCATCACGACGCGGGCGCTCGGCTCGCGCCGTTACCGCGTGACGATCAAGGGGCCGGGCGGCCACTCGTGGGGCGACTTCGGCATCGTCAATCCTGTGCACGCGCTGGGCCGCGCCATCGCGCGCTTTGCGGCTTACCCCGCGCCGATGTCGCCGCGCACGTCGTTCAATGTCGGCATCATCGAAGGCGGCAACTCGGTCAACTCGATTCCACAGCGCGCCAGTATGATCGTTGATATGCGTTCGGTGTCGAGCGAAGAGATTGACAAGCTCGAAGCCTATCTGCGCCGCGTCGTCAAGCTGGCTCTGCGCGAAGAGAATTCGCAGCGCGCGATGAGCAGCACGACTCTAGCGGTCGAATTCGAGCCGGTCGGCGACCGTCCCTCCGGCGAAACGTCGGTGAATGCGCCCATCGTGCAGGCGGCGATTGACTGTTCGCGGCTGCTAGGGATAGAGCCGCGCCTGGATTGTTCTTCGACCGACTCGAACATACCAATCTCGATGGGCATCCCGGCCATCACCATTGGCGCGGGCGGCTTGTCGAGCAATTGCCACACGCTCGGCGAATGGTACGAGCCGACAGGCCGCGAGCTTGGCTTGAAACGCCTGCTGCTGCTCACCGTGACCCTGGCGGGACTGGCTGGCTGAAGCGTTCCTGCCATTTTAAAACAACACAACTACAACCTTGTGACGGCTGTTACAGCCGCCCGTGACACAGCTCATAGTGGCGCAGCCTTGCCTGCCGCTACAACGCGACGGCGTCGGCGTAAGCATCAGTTTGATCGGGACTGTGGGGATGGCTCAGGCGGCTTTTGGGCGGGCTGCTGCGCGGACGGCGTTGGTGGCTCCTGCGACTTCGGCGTCTGCGCGGCGTTGATGTAACCGATGATCTCTTTGCGCACGTCGGCGTAAGGCTTATCGACCGAGTTATTGTTCGCATCGCGCCAGCCTTTGACGGTTTCATTGACGATGATGAACTGGCCGTATTGAAAATTGAGCGTGTGGAAGAGGCTGTCCTGCGTCTCAAGAAATACCAGCACGTCCTGATCTTTGACGTAGTTATCATCGGCGCAACGCACGATGGACTGCGCCAGCACGTTTAACTCTTTCAGAGTGAAATCGCCTTCAATCGCATCTATCGGTTGCAGCGTGGCGACCTGGGTGAACGAGCCGCGATAGTTCGCTTTATCCGCCCGGCGGACTTTCACGCGCCCGATCCAGATGGCGTTGCGCGCCAACTCGTCCGTCGGCATGATGCGTAAGCAGTTGCGCGATTGCGCAAACCCCGTCAGCGCCAGCAGGGGCAGGGCGATGAGGATGATTACCTTTCTCATGAATGGGCCAGTTACTCCTCCCGGAAATCATTAATGCTAACACACGCTTCCCAGCAGACGAAAGTTCCTTTTTCTCGTCACAGGTACTCAGTTACTCGTTGGCGGCTGAAGCTCGCCGACGGCGAGGCTGCGGGCGCGGCGTGATCGTAGGATGTTGACGGCAACGATTAAGGTTGCAGCAATCAACACCACCAGCAACAGCTTCCAGCCGTGTTGCTTGATGACATCGCCGGCGCGCTCCTGAAAGGTGACGGCCAGCAGTCCTTCGATGGTAAAGCGCACCAGGCGACCGGCGAAGACGGCGATGACAAAGCGCCACAGATTCAGCTTGAAGACGCCCGCCGAGAGCACGAACGGTTTAAACGGAAACGGCGGCGGCAGTATGGCGGCGACGATGATGGCCAGCATATCGTAACGGCCAAGCAGGTTCTCAACGCGCTCGCGGCGCGCGGGCTTGATCTGCTTCAAGGCGATCTTCCCGGCGCGGCGCGCTATCCAATACATAAAGGCGCAGCCGATGGTCGAGCCGACGCTCGCGGCAATCGCGTAGAGCGGCACGAGCGCGTGGTTTTTCGCGCTCAGCAGAATCATCACGGCATCCGGCCCGCCCGGCAGCGGCAGGCCCGCCGAATCAATCAAGCAGATGGCAAATAGTCCGAGCGGCCCCAACGTCACCAGCCATTCGCCGAACGTCTGCAAACTCTCTTTGATCCCCAAGAGGATGAGAAGCGCTTTGCTCATTCGCTCAGTTATCTCCCGGTTGCCGGCACACAGTGATCTTCATTACTCAACACGCCGGCGGCTGCTGATCTCTGCGCGCGGAAAATAGAAGCGCAAAATCTCTTCGTAGCGACGACCGGCCTGCGCCTGCGCCACCGCGCCGGCCAAACATAATCCGACCTGACTGCCAAAGCCTTTGCCGCGAAAAATGAACTGCTCGCCGCGCCGCGTGATCGTGAAGGTCTGGCTCAATACCTTGTTCCAGCCGAGCCGTCGCCCGGTGATACGACGAAACTCGTCCGTGCTCATCGTCCACTGCCGCGCGCCGTCGCGCACCACGACGGCGCGCACAAAGCCGGACTCGGCGTCGCTCTCGGCGACAAGCTCGGCTCGTTGTGAAAGCGGTGTCGCTAACGACGACGCCAGCGCGTCAAAGACGGCGCGAGCGTCAGCCTGGCGCGTCCAACGATAGTGGCTCGACGCGCGACACCAGTCACAGCGCAAGCGCGCGTAAGGATAATTGCACGCGCCGCCCCAGACCATCTGCGGCGTCGCCGTCAGGTCACCGCACGAGGCGGTGAAGTAAGCCTCCAGCGGCTTACCCGCAAAGACGAGATGCTCGCCGACCGTCGCGGCGACGGCGCTGGCGACCGCTGGCCGCTTCACTTCGGCGGCGAGGTCCGATTCGCCGCGATAGAGCTGGCAGTGAGTCGTGTCACAAAAATCGAAGTCGTCGGCGGCGTGCCGGTTCGGGTGCGACAACATAAACGTGCGGACGACGACGGCGAGCGCCTTTAAGGCTTCCGGCGTGCGCGCCTCGGTTTCAGCGGCGACGACCGATGCAACCGCCGCTTCGCGCTCTGTAGTCAGCACTATATTCAACGTACCGCGCTGTCGCTGACTGGCGCTGATGGTCAACTCGCCGCGCACCGAGCGGCGCAGCTTGCCGGGCAGCACAAGCTCAATCGTCGCTGCGCCGTTCGCGTGAATGCGCGCTTCCGTAGTGGTGAAGATTTGCCGGTGGCCGCCGAACCCGTCGCTCACAGTCACGTTCAACTGCTCGCCCGCTAGCTCGACACGCACGCGGCTGCCTGTGCTGAGCTTGCGGCTGCCGGCGATGCGATTGGTGTCGAGCATCACACCGTCGCCCGACACGATACGCGCTTCAACGACCTGCGGCTTGAACAGGCTGAACAATCCGATGCGCACCGCATCGCCGCGCGCTGCTGGCGCGGCCAGCAGGATCAACGCAACAGCAATCAGCCAACTTCGCCTCATCTTCGCCTCGTCAACAGTTGAGTCTCGCTTAACAACAAGCAAGCCCGGCGAGAGCGGTGTCTGCCGGGCTAGACGCTTGCAGAAAAGGTTTAGTATTCGAGGCTACTTTTCTATCGCCTTGAGCGGCGCGGTGGTCAGACCACCATCGCCGGCGGCGGCTTCGGCGGCGCGCTCGCCTTCTTCCGACTCCCACATCTCGCTGTACTGCGAGCGGTAAGGATCAATCAAGGCGCCGCCTTCTTCCTTCGTGAAGACGAGCTTGCCGGTCGCGCCGTCGTAATCGATCACCACCAGATCGCCTGTGGCCACCTGCTTGGTCGCCACCAGATTCGAGATCGGGTAGACCAGAAAACGCTCGATGGCGCGCTTCAGGTGGCGCGCGCCGTACTTGAAGTCGATGCCCTCGTCGAGCAGGAACTGCTTCGCCTCGTCCGTGCAGTTGAAGACGAACTTATCGCCGGTTCCGCGCATAATGCGGTTCTGCACCGCCAACAGCTCAAGCTCAAGAATCTGTTTCAGGTGATGCTCTTTGAGGCTGCGGAAGACAACCACCTTATCAATGCGGTTCATGAATTCGGGCGAGAATTTGCGCTTGGCGGCTTCCGACGCCGTGCGGTAAATCTTCTGATCCACGTCATCCTGGATCATGCCTTTGCCACGCGCCGGCGCAAACCCGATTGAGCCAGTGATCAACTCGCTCATCTCCTTTGCGCCGAGGTTCGAGGTCAGAAAGATCATGCAGCGCGAAAAATCGACGCGGCGGTTGTCGCCCAGCGTCAGCGTAGCTTTGTCGAGGATGCCGAGCAGCAGTTGCCACAGCGCATCGCTCGCCTTCTCAATCTCGTCAAATAGCACGAAGGTCAGTTTGTCGTTGTCGTTGTGATATTTGTCGAGGTTCTCTTGCGTCATCATCGGCGCAGTCTCGCGGTGGCCGAGATAGCCCGGCGGGCTACCGATCAGCTTGGCGATTTCGTGCGAATGCTGGAACTCGGCGCAATCAATCTTGACGACGGCGTTGTTGTCGTTGAATAGGACTTCGGCAGCCGCCTCGACCACGCGCGTCTTACCTGATCCGGTCGGCCCCAAAAACAGCATCGTGCCGATGGGCCGTCCGGGGTGTTGCATGCCGGCGAGGTATATCTGGTAGAGGCCGGAGATGCGGCGCACGGCGCGCTCCTGTCCGACGATCAAGCCGGCCAGCTTGCTCTCGAATTCTTGAGCGCGCGGACTCTTGAGGTCGGGGTTGAGCGGCACGCGGTTATTTGTTTGTACTCTAGTTTCTTGCACGTCCATACTCCAAAACGGAACGGAAGCCGGGCCACGGCGCAACCGATCCATCACATATGCCGCCGCAGGCAAGCTTCTCGATTGGCAAACAACGGATGATTCGCTTAAGGGCGATACAATTCAAGACGCTGGAATCGGTTCAGGAATAATTATAACCCTGTCTTGCACGGCCTGCCACGCACTCTGTCGCTACGCTATCGGGGCTAAGCTCTACCTGCCTTTTATGCTATCGCGTCGGCGTTTGTCAAGAAGATAATGAGCCGCCTCCGCGCAGTGGGCTTCAAGCCGGGATTCTACCCCCGCGAGTTTCGGTGCAAGACCCGCGATCCACAGAGGCGCAGACCCGCGAGACTTCATTCGAGATCATCTCTTAGCAGCCGTCAACCTTGCCGATTGGTGAAAGCAGACAAGAATTCGGCGGGTGTAACAATCGCAAATTTGAAGCGTCTTTTCTCACCGACTGTGATGTCGAGTAAATCCCGGTCGTTCGTGATCAGGAACCTGGCCTTGCCAGTCATTGCCGTCGCCAGCATCAGGTTGTCGTCAGGGTCACGGCTGGCGGTGGTCCGCGCTCCCAGCCTGACGAATGTAACCGTATCTCGGCTTTTAAGGCGTTGTCTCAAGCGTCTGATCTGTGGTTCTGAAACATCCAGACGAGACAGAACTTCAAGATATTCGGTTTCGATTTCGTCGCTCAGAATCACTTGTAACTTGCGCCGGTCTCTCCAAAGCTTGAAGACTTCCCGGTTGGGTGACGAAGGACGGCGGCTCAGGTAGAAGCCAACCAAGACGTTGGTATCGAGCACAACCCGAATGCGCTGCTTACGAGGTGGCACGCCCGTTTTTCTTCTCCAGCCGATATTGACGGACAAGGTTTACGGCGTCAGCTTCATCGTAACCGCTTTGTTGGGCAGAAGACTTGATTTCGTTGTCGAGCTTCTGGTCTTCAAGCCTTTCCAGATACTCGCGCATAAAATCAGTCAGCAGGCTGACAGGACTGCGGCGACGTTTGCGTGCCGCTTCTTCAAACTGATCCCAGAGCGGCAAGTCTGAAAGTAGGTTCTTCGCCATAATATCTCCATTGTATAACAAACAGTGCTTCGCCAGTCGCAATTCACGTGCGTCTGCCGAGGCGCAAGACCATTGCCCAGAGCGCGCCGCCGGCCACCTTGGCGACGAACTGGCCCGCCACGACCAGCGGCAATAGCATGCCAAAGGCGAGCGTCGGAAAGACTAAACTATCAATCGCGGCGCTGACGACGTTCGAGCCATTCACTTTCACCATCCACGCCCGATGGCGCAGAAGATGATAGGTTAAGGTGTCGGCGACGCTGCTTGCGGCGAACGCTACGAACGAGGCGAGCGCGATGGGGCCGGCGTTGCGATTCAACAGCCACGACAGCAACGAGCCTGCGGCAATCAGCGCCGCCATCTTCGGCCACAGCCGCCGCCCTTGCCAGCTCTCGTGCAATCGGTCGCGCGCCGTGATGTCGAGGCCGATCAGCAGAAAGGCCGTGATGACGGTCGCCTGCGGGCCGAGCCGGGCAATGATGAGATTGGCCGCGACAATCGCCGCCAGATATAAGACCACGAGCACCGATGAGTTCACCGCGATCAACTCTAACGGCTCGGCCAGTACGCTTCAAGCGCAGGTAAAGATCGAAAGCAACCACAGATGAACACGATCAACACAGATGAAAGAAAAGGGAATGCGTCTGCCTTTAACTATCCGTGTTCATCTGTGTTGATCTGTGGTTGCAATTTCTTCATCGCTCTCGCTGGTCGGGCGCGGCGACGTTTAGGTATACTCATCTTTCAAGGATAGCTTGCTCAGGTTGACTTCAATCCCTGCAAGACGTGCCCGAAAAAACGCTGCGAGGTAAAACTGTGTTGCGCAAGATCGTCGTTTGTCTGTTGATCCTTTCATTCGCTTTTTCCGTCCAAGCCCAATCGCCACAAGCCAGGCCTGACGCCCCCAAAGACGCGCCGAAGAAGCCTGAAGCGTGGGATGTCGAAGGCGATCACGGCCCTTCGACTATGGTCGAATTCGACACCGACGAAGGGACATGGATGAGCTGCGACGTGTCGCCTGATGGTCAGACCATGATCTTCGACCTGCTCGGCGACATCTACAAGATGCCTATCGGGGGCGGCAAGGCCGAGCTGCTCGCCGGCGGCCAGTCGTGGGAAGCGCAGCCGCGCTTCAGTCCTGATGGCAAGCTGATCGCGTTCACCTCTGACCGCGACGGCGGCGACAACATCTGGGTGATGACGAGCGACGGCAAGAATAGTCGGCAGGTCACGAAAGAGACCTACCGGCTGGTCAACTCGCCGGCCTGGACGCCCGACGGTCAGTACATTCTCGTGCGCAAACATTTTGTGGATCAGCGCTCGTTGGGCGCGGGCGAAATCTGGATGTATCACGCGAGCGGCGGCAGCGGCGTCCAGCTTACAGAGAAGCCGAACTGGACGGCGAATGGCGGCGAGCCGGCCATTGATCCGACGGGCCGCTTCGTCTACTTCGTGCAGAGCACTGCCTTCGATTACAACAAGAACGTTTACGATTCGATCTACTGGATCGAGCGTTATGACACGACCAACGGGCGGCGCGCAGTCTTCGTGCGCGGTTCGGGCGGCGCGATTCGCCCGCAGGTTTCGCCCGATGGAAAGTACCTCGCCTTCATTCGCCGCGACGGCTTGAAGACCGTGCTCTACCTGCGCGAGATCGAGAGCGGGCGCGAGTGGCCTGTCTATGACAACCTGTCGCGCGACCAGCAAGAGACGTGGGCGGTCTTCGGCACGTATCCCGGCTATGCCTGGACGCCTGACAACAAGAGCATCGTCATCACGGCGAAGGGTAAGTTCGTCCGCGTTGACGTGGCGAGCAAGCAGGCGACGCCCATTCCCTTCACCGCGCACGTCGCACAGCGCGTCACCGAAGCCGTGCGCTTCGCACAACCCGTCGCGCCCGACCGCGACAACGCGAAGTTGCTGCGCTGGGCGAAGAAGACGGGCGACCGCATCATCTACAGCGCGCTCGGCAAGCTCTACGTCAAGGAAAATGATGCCGCGCCGCGCCGTCTGCTCTCGACCAGCGCGCTCGAATATGCGCCGAGCGTCAGCCCCGATGGAAGTAAGATCACTTACGTTACCTGGACCGATGCGGACAAGGGCGCGGTGTGGGTAGCGAACGCCGACGGCTCAAACGCGCGCAAGATCACAACCGTGGGCGATCAATATGCGAATCCGGTCTTTTCGCCTGATGGCTCGAAGGTCGCTTACCTGAAAGGTCGCGGCAGCGTCTATCACGAAGAAGACCTGGCGAGCGAATCGACCTTCGAAATTTATTACTGGGACGGCAACGAGCATCGCTATGTGATTGATGTCTTCAGTCGCGGCTCGAACGCGCGTATGCCAATTCTCAATTTCGATCCGAAAGGCGAGCGCATTCTCTTTATGGAATCGAAGCCTTCGGCGGGCGGCGTGAACACGTACCTGAGCAGCGTCAAGTTGAGTGGCGATGATTACAAACAGCACATCGAGTCGAAGTACGCGGCGGAGTTGATTCCCTCGCCGGATGGGCGCTGGGTGGCGTTCAAGGAGCTGCACAAGCTCTATGTCGCGCCGCTGCCGCAGACCGGCAAGCTGTTGAAGCTGGCGGCGACCGACACCTCAGTGCCTGTGAAGACGCTATCGAATGCGTCGGGCGATTGGCTGGCGTGGTCGCGCGACAGCCGCAGCGTGCAGTGGACGGCGGGCGAGAGCTTCTTCGAGCAGTCGCTTGAAAACGTCACGCGGCCTTTGGCCAAAGACGAGAAAGCAATGGAGCCGCGCGCCGTAAAGATCGGCTTCGAGTTCGAGACGGCGCGACCGAAAGGATTGGTCGCGCTCACCAATGCCCGTCTCATCACGATGAAAGGCGACGAGGTCATCAAGCGCGGCACGATCCTCATCGAAGACAACCGCATCAAGGCCATCGGCGCGAAGGTTGATATTCCCGCCAGCGCGCGGCGCATTGATATGGCCGGCAAGACGATACTGCCCGGCCTCGTCGATGTCCACGCGCATATGGGCTACAACACGCTCGACATTATGCCGGAAAAGCAGTGGCCGTATTACGCCAACCTCGCCTATGGCGTGACGACGACGCACGACCCATCGGCTTCGACGCAACTGGTCTTCGCGCAGTCCGAGATGGTCAAGGCCGGCGCGATGGTCGGGCCGCGCGTCTTCTCGACCGGCTACATTTTGTATGGCGCGGAGAATGTCGAAAAGACCGTCATCAACAGCTACGACGACGCGAAGGCGGCGCTTGAGCGGATGAAAGCGGTCGGCGCGTTTACGGTGAAGAGCTACAACCAGCCGCGCCGCAATCAGCGGCAGCAGATCATCAAGGCGGCGCGCGATCTTCAGATGATGGTGGTGCCCGAAGGCGGTTCGACCTACTTCTACAACATGACGGAAATTCTCGACGGCCACACAGGCATCGAGCATGCGCTCCCGGTAGCGCCGCTCTACAAGGACGCGCTGACCCTGTTCGCAAAGAGTAAGACAGGCTACACGCCGACGTTGATCGTCGGGTACGGCGGCATTTGGGGCGAGAACTACTGGTATCAGCACTCGAACGTCTGGGAGAACGCGCACCTGATGAAGTTCACGCCGCGCGGCGTTGTTGACGAGCGCGCGCGCCGGCGAATGATGGTTCCCGAAGACGACTTCTATCATTTCGAGCTGGCGAAGTCTGTGCGGGACGTGCTGCGCGCAGGCGGTCACGTGCAGCTTGGCGCGCACGGCCAGCTTCAAGGACTCGGCGCGCACTGGGAGTTGTGGATGCTTGAACAAGGCGGCATGACGCCGATGGAAGCGATACGCTGCGGCACGCTCGCCGGGGCGCAGTACCTCGGCCTCGATAAAGAGATTGGCTCGCTCGAAGTGGGCAAGCTCGCCGACCTGATGGTGACGGACAAGAACCCGCTCGACACGATTCGCAACAGCGAGACGATCCGCTTCGTGATGATTAACGGCGTGCTCTACGACACGGCGAACATGGACGAAGTCTGGCCCGAATCGAAACCGCGCGCGAAGTTCTTTTGGGAGCGATAGTCGCCTGTCGCTCTAGCATTCAAGTTACAATGCCGGCTCCGTGCTGCCTGGATCAAGGGCTGCGCGGGGTCGGCATTACCTTTGCGGGTTCTCCCTTAATCGCGCGCGCGGCGCGCAAATTCCTGTTGCACAACGCGTAAATGCTGTGTAAGCATTAGGCAGGCTCCCTCAGTCTGGAGGTTTGAAGATGGTGACGGAGTCGCCCAGCGTGTTGCTGATCGAAGATCACGAAGACACGCGCAAGATGCTTTCCCTGCTGTTCGATGAATGGGGCTATCAAGCGACGATTGCGCCAACGGCGACCGAAGGCTTGAAGCATCTGCTCGAACAGCGCTTTGATCTCATCATCCTCGATAACTGGCTGCCCGACCTCGATGGCATCGAGCTGTGCCGGCAGATACGCGCCGGTGATCGTCAGACCCCCATCATCTTCTACTCGGCTTCAGGGATGGGCAGCGAAGACCGTCAGGCGATGGATTGCGGCGCGAGCGCCTTTGTCTCGAAGGGCGGCTCGCTCGGCGAGTTGCGCGAAGAGATGAGCGCGCAGTTGAAGAAGGCCAACGGCAAAGCGCCCGCCCATTTCTGATCCCTCCTCAGACTCGCGTCGGCGGCCTTCTGCCGCTATCATTTCTGCTTCACGCAAAACGAAAGGCGTAACCGCCGCCGGCCTGCGAGAGTATATGAATCTCAGGCCATTCATCACCGTTTGCACGACTACCACACCGTCTTAGGAGGACAGCTATGCAAAAACAGAGACTCACCATTCTGCTGCTGATCGTCAGCTTGCTTGCGACCGGCACGGCGGCCATCGCGCAGCCGCCGCAAGAGAAGCTCGACGAGCAGGCCATCAATCGGATCAAGGAAGAGGGGCTGAACCATTCGCAGGTTATGGACACGCTCAGCTACATCACCGATGTGTCGGGCGCGCGACTGACCGGCTCGCCCAACATCCGCAATGCCCAGGAGTGGGCGAAGAACAAGCTAACGTCATGGGGATTACAAAACGCTCACCTCGAAGCGTGGGGGCCGTTCGGGCGCGGCTGGTCGCTTGAAGGCTTCGCCGCCAACATGGTCAAGCCGCATTACGCGCCGCTGATCGCTTACCCGAAAGCGTGGTCGCCTTCGACCAATGGCGCTGTGCGCGGCGAAGTCGTTTACCTCGACGCCGCCACGGCTGCCGACCTCGATAAATACAAGGGCAAGCTGAAAGGCGCGATTGTCTTGATTGACAAGTCGCGCGAAGTCAAAGCCCACTTCGACCCCGAAGGCAAGCGCCTGAGCGACAGCGACCTGTGGAAGATGGCCAACGCCGATGCGCCCGGCGCGATGCCCGGTGGCCGTCCCGCTTTTCGTTTCACCGAAGAGCAGCGCGCCGCGATGGAGTTGCTGACGAAGAAGTGGCAGTTCGTCGCTTCGGAAGGCGCAGCGGTGGTGCTTGAGCCGGGGCGCGGCGATGGCGGCAACATGATTGTCCAGTCCGTGACGATCCCTGCGCCGATTGACACGCCCTTTGACCGCCGCCCGCGCGCGTGGGCCAAAGACATCACCGGCGTCGTGCCGCAGGCAGTCGTCGCCGTCGAGCATTACAATCGCTTGATTCGTATGATCGAGCGCGGCGCGAAGCCTGAGCTTGAGGTCAACATCAACTCGCGTTTTTACGATCAGGACTTGATGAGTTACAACGTCGTCGCCGAAATCCCCGGCACCGATCTGAAAGATGAAGTGGTGATGCTGGGCGCGCACTTCGATTCGTGGCATTCGGGCACGGGCGCGACCGACAACGCCGCCGGCTCGGCGGTGATGATGGAAGCCGTGCGCATCCTGCAAACGCTCGGACTGAAGCCGCGCCGCACCATCCGCATCGCGCTGTGGAGCGGCGAAGAGGAGGGCCTGCTCGGCTCGCGCGCTTACGTGGACGAGCACTTCGCCAAGCGCGTCGCCACGCCGGGACAACCGCAGCCTGGCAACAACGCCACCCCGCAATACGAGTTCAAGCCGGAGTGGGATAAGGTGGCGGGCTACTTCAACATCGACAATGGCACGGGCAAGATTCGCGGCATCTACCTGCAAGGCAACGAGGCCGTGCGCCCGATCTTCCGCGCCTGGTTCGAGCCGTTCAAGGACATGCTCGGCACCTCGAAAGACAACAACATCGCGACGATGACGCTTGCGAACACAGGCGGCACCGATCACCTGTCATTCGACGCGGTCGGCCTGCCGGGCTTCCAGTTCATCCAGGACACGATTGAATACGACACGCGCACGCACCATTACAACATGGACGTGTACGACCGCATTCAGGCGGATGATATGAAGCAGATGGCGACGATTGTCGCGGCCTTCGTCTATAACACCGCGACGCGCGACCAGAAGCTGCCGCGCAAAGCAGCGCCGGGCCAGCCCAACGCCCGCGCCGCCGGACAGTAACAGAGTCAGGATACAGGATTCAGGATACAGGATTCAGGGAAAAGCAGCGGCATCGTCACGCCGACTTTTTCTGAAGCTGAATCCTGAATCCTGAATCCTGTATCCTGACTTCATTCCGTCTCGTCGCGGTTATGCCCTGCCGACTCGTCGTCTTTGATCCACACCGTCTTGATGTTGACGAACTCGCGGATACCGAAGACGCTCAACTCACGCCCGTAGCCGCTGTGCTTGATGCCGCCGAATGGCAGGCGCGGGTCGCTGGCCACCATTCCATTGATGAAGACGCTGCCCGCCTCAATCTCATCAATGAACTGCCGCCGCTCACGCTCGTCATTCGTCCAGGCGCTGCTGCCGAGTCCGAACTCGGTCGCGTTGGCTAAACGTATGGCTTCATCAATATTCGAGACACGAAATAGTGAAGCCACCGGGCCGAAGGTCTCTTCGCAATAAGCTGGCGCGTTTTCGGGGATGTCCGCGAGCGCGGTCGGCGCATAGTAATTACCAATCCGTTCGATCTTCTTGCCGCCGGTCAACACGCGCGCGCCCGCTTCGATTGATTTGCGCACCTGCGCGTCGAGGTCTTCGAGAATGTCCGCCGTCGCCAGTGGCCCAATATCTGTCGCTTCGTCAAGCGGGTCGCCGATCTTGAGCGATTCCATCTCGCGGACAAAGCGCAGCTCGAATTCATCAGCAACGCTCTGGTGAACGATGAACCGCTTGGCGGCGATGCAGGATTGGCCGTTGTTGATCGTGCGCGCTTTCACCGCCGTCTTCGCGGCTTCATCAAGGTTGGCGCTCGGCATCACGATGAACGGGTCGCTGCCACCGAGTTCGAGCACGGTCTTCTTGATGCGACGGCCTGCCTGCTCGGCGACACGAGCACCCGCAGGCTCGCTGCCTGTGAGCGTCGCCGCCGCTACGCGGTCATCGTCGAGCACGCGCGCCACTTTGTCCGAACCGATCAGCAACGTCTGAAACGTGCCTTCCACAAACCCCGCGCGCCGGAATACCTCTTCGATGGCGAGCGCGCACTGCGGCACGTTCGAGGCGTGCTTGAGCAGCCCCGTGTTGCCGGCCATCAATGCCGGCGCGGCGAAGCGGAAGACTTGCCAGAAGGGAAAGTTCCACGGCATCACCGCCAGTACCGGGCCAATCGGTTGGTAATGAATATAACTTTTCGTCGCGTTGGTCTCGACCGCTTCATCGGCGAGAAAGGCTTCGGCCTGTTCGGCGTAGTAGCGACAGACCCACGCGCACTTTTCGGCTTCGGAGATGGCCGCCTTGATGGGCTTGCCCATCTCGATTGTCATTATGCGGGCAAATCGGTCTTTGTCGTATTCGAGGATTTCAGCGGCGCGCATCATCTTCTGGCTGCGCTCTTGAAACGAAGTGCGGCGATGAGTGCGGAAGGTTTCGGCGGCGAGTTCGAGTTTGCGGTCAATCTCAGAGTCGGTCAGCGGCTCGAAACTCTTCAGCGTTTCACCCGTAGCGGGATTGATGGTTGCGATGGCCATACGAAGTCAACCTCGTGAGCGATGAAGTAGAAGCTGACAGCGGCTTGCGTCAGTCAAAGCGTATCACAAGAGAAGCCTAGCACATTCATCAGTGGGTGAGCATTGAAGCGATGGCGGGCGGCTGCGTTTTGCGCGCCGCTTTGCTAGGATGGCGACGCGGGGCAATCTTTCTGCATCAAGGATGAGCTATGGCCAAAGCGATTGATATGCACGTTCACCTGCCGACGGCGAGCTTTCTCGATAAAGCCATCAAACCCTTCCGCGTCGCTGCCGAAACCTTCTTTCGCACGACTGTGCCCGTGCGCGAGATGGATGAAGTCGCGCGGCTCTACGAAGAACTCGATATGATCGGCGTGCTGCTGGCGTGGGATGCCGAGACGGCGACGGGGTTGCCGCCGCTCACCAACGATGAAGTAGCCGACATCGTCAAAGCCTATGCGGGCCGCTTCATCGGCTTTGCCTGCGTTGATCCGTGGAAAGGCGAGCGCGCGGTGGACGAGATGGAGCGTGCGATTACCGAACTCGGCATGAGCGGCGCAAAGTTTCATCCCGGCGTGCAGGCATTCTATCCGAATGACGCGCGATTTTATCCGCTCTATGAAAAGATCACCGAGTTGAAAGTGCCGGCGCTCTTTCACACTGGCACGAACGCGCTGGGCGCGGGCACGCCCGGCGGTATGGGCGTGCGTATGGACTACACACGGCCTATCTACCTCGATCACGTCGCCGTAGATTTTCCAGAGTTGACGATCATCGGCGCGCACCCGGCGTGGCCGTGGCACGAAGAGATGCTGGCCATCATCGCGCACAAATCGAATGTCTTTATGGACCTGTCGGGCTGGTCGCCGAAGTACATTCCGAAGGCGATTATGGACGAAGCGCGCACGCGCTTGCAGGACAGGATTCTCTTCGGCAGTGATTATCCGTTCATCACGCCTGAGCGTTGGCTGGCGGACTTCGACACGCTGGAAGGATTCAAGCCGGAGGTGCGGCAGAAGATTCTTTATGACAACGCCGCGCGCATTCTGAAGTTGTAGAAGTCTGCGGCGAACGAGCGCGGGGAATCATTCCCCCTCCCGGCGCTCACCCGCCGCAGAATGTAAGGAGCCTTACAATCAGTGGTTGAACAGCCACTCCTCAAAGACCTGTGACTCTTCCTTCTTGCCGCTGAAGCGGGCGCGGTTGCGGCCCGTCAGCGCCAGCACCTCTGCGTGATGCTGGCCGGCGCGGTCGCCTATGCGCTCGAAGTATTTGTAGAGCCGCGCGATCTGCTCGACAGACTCTTTGGCCGCTTCGACCGTCTTGAAGCTCAGGATGTTGCGGAAGAAACGGCTGTAGGTGTTCTGGTCGCGGCCCGTCGTCGTGTAAAGATCGAAGTAGCCTTGAATCAAGCCCGCGCCTTGCAAGACGCTGGCGACGTAGCTCGGTCGCGTGCCGACCTGCCGCGCGATTTCAGTGATGTCGGTCGTGCCGGCGCGGTGCAGTTCGAGTATGCGATTCTTCTTTGAATCTTTGCGCGTCACGCGCTTGCGCTCGCGCCCTTCGACCGGCGGCGCAAACGGCAGCGGCGTGGCTTCGCTAAACAAAATTTCCTGCATGATTAAACCTCCTACTGCTCACAGGAAAGGGACAGCCGTCACAATGCTCAGAGCTTCTGATGGTGCGCAAGCTTTACGGCCTTGCGCACCATTCGGCGGGCGCTTTTAATCAACGCCTCTTGATGCTCCGCTTAAACCATTAGCCGGCGTGGCGAATCTCGGTCTGCTCCGCCGTCTTCGATTTCAAATAATCAATGAAGACGCTGGCCGCCTTGCGCGACAACTCTTCCGGTCGGCACTTCAACAGCTCGACGCATTGCGTCTCGGCGTTGACGCCGTGCGCGTTGGCAATGGCGCGAATGGCAACAAGCTGCTTGGGCGTCACCAGCTCGGCCATTGTCTTCGCCACAGGGTCGCGCGGGAACTGCGAAGCCGCACTGGCCGCGCTCGGCTTCTTCTGCGACGCCGCCTCTTCTTCCTTGCGATAGAGTTCGCGGGCGATGCCAAACTTGACCGCCGCACGCTTCAACGCATCGTGCTCGGCCTTCTTGATGCCCTTCTCGTCATAAGCCGAGCCGGTGCCGACGCCCTGCCGCGTCACACCCTGAATCGTGATCGAAGCCGTCACCGCGACAAAGTCGCCGATCTGCTTGATCGAGATCACTTCGTGCGACCAGTCGGGGCAGATGCGGTCGAGCAGGTCAGCGACGACGTGCCACTCGACGTAATCCACTTCGTGCTCGCGGCCCGCGCGATCCGTCCAACCAACGCGCTGACGGATCATCTCCGGCGACAGCGCGTGCGACAACTCCTTCAACGTTTCAGCAAACGGCATCGCAATGACTCGCCCGCCATCATTATCCTGATGATCGGCGTCACTCCCTTCGATCTCCGTCTGCGCGTCGCCGGTCGCTTCGTCGGGCGGATCAAGGTGGAACTTCACCGCTAAGATGTGCTCGCAACGATAGCGCGGTTCCGCCTCGACGTGCTCTTCGTAGTCCGAGCACGAGCAGCGCACGCGATTGTCTTCGTCGCGCCAGACGCGGAACGTCTCTTTCTGGATGCCCGGCGACATCACATTAAAGCCTTCGTAGTCGCGCTCGACCATGCCCATCGCGGCAATGGTCTTAGCTCGATTGATTGCCAGATTCGTCTTCTCAACTGCTGCGCTCATCTGCCGACCTCGCTTTCGTAAATAGCTCTCGCTCGTTCCTCATTGACGATACTCGCGGACACCTGCCGTTCTGACTCGACGGCTCCGAGCCGCGCTTCCAATTCGCGTACGCGGCGGCTCAACTGCTCGAAGCGCCGCCACAGCGCGCCAACGTCCTCCCACACCTCTTCAGAATGGCAGGGCATCGCTCTTTCCTTCCTGCGCCGGCGGCGGCGCAACCCTCATCGCCTGCTGCAACTCCGAGAGAAAATCCATCTCGGCTTCCAACTGCGCCGACCAGAATTCGTAACCCTGCCACGCGCTCCATTCCGCCCACTCTTCCATCTCAACGCGATAGCTCGTCCCCTGCTCCCTGCTCGCCATAGCTATCTCCCTTCTGTCTCTTCTCTTTGTTTCATACGTGAAACACTGTATCACGGTTCCGAAAACTGTTTCAAGTATAAAATAAGATGTTGCATCCGTGATACAGGTTGTGTTATAAGATAAGCTAGCTAAGGAGGGTCTTTTTCTGATGACAGAACCCGCGTTGAACATTGTAGAGTTAGGGGAGTACGTGAAACGCAAGAGGCAGGAAGAGAAGCTGTCGCTGCGGCAGGTGGCAACCAATATTAGTGTCAGCGCCTCGACGCTTTCGCGGATTGAGAATGGCATCGGCGTGCCCGACAGCGCGACGCTGGCGCGGCTGGCGGCGTGGTTAGGCATCCCGCTTGAGCGGCTGATGCGCGGCTCGCTGATAGAGACGGGCGAGATGACGGCGGAAATGTATACGGAGCCGGTCATCTATTACCCGACCGAGTCTATGCCGAGCATCGTCGAAGCGCACCTCAGGGCCGACCGCAACTTGAAACCGGATATGGCCAAAGCGCTGGCCGAGTTGTTCCGCGTTGCGTATACTCAATTCGCCAATAAGCCGAGCGAGACGACTGAGACGAATGAATAGCGAAGAACGGCAGCCGACTCCACTCATAGATGATCTGCTACCGCCGACCGCCAAGCGCCGCGTCTACGAACGCATCGCGTTGAAGGTGCGCGAGTTTGCCGGCACGCCTCTGGACTTGCCGCTGAACCCGTGGAAGCTCGCGCCCTTCGTCAAGATTCGCGTGATGAGTCTGCGCGACGTTGAAGGGCTTTCGGAAGAGAGCCGGCGCGTGCTGCTCGGCGACAATGGCAAGTCGTGGTCGGGCGGCGCGAGCCGTCCGCTGCCCGACGGGTGGCGGCTGGTCTTCCTCAATCCCAATCACACGCGCGAGCGCCAGGCGGCGACTTTGATGGAAGAGATTTGCCACGTCATCCTCGGCCATTCGCCGACCCGCTTGATGCTCGAAGAGGAGACCGCCAAGGGCGTGCGCTTTCGCAATTTCGATAAGAACCAGGAAGAGGTCGCCTACGCAGTCGGCGCGGCTTCGTTGATTCCCTACTTTCCCTTGAAGCACGCCGTGTTGGCCGGCCTGGCCTCCGACGCCATCGCGCGGCGCTTCGGCGTCAGCCGCGATCTGGTCGAATACCGCATCAAGGTCTGTCGCCTGTGGACGGACTATAAAGCCCGCCGCGTGCAAGCCAGCTAAACAGGCGTCGGTCTTGCATACCCGGCGTCCCGCCCTTTGCTATGTAACCGTACGCAGGGTCTATTCATTCTCTAAAAGAAAGAGGCGTTCCTCTGTAGAATTGAGGTTGCTAAAACCAACTTCTCAGGAGGAACGCCCCAGCCGGGACTGGCGATGACTGCTCTTGGTCTTGATCTCCGAGAATGAATAGACCCTGGGGAGGATGGGCGATTGCTTGCGCCGTAAAACGGGCCGGTGCTACACTCGCTCTTACTTTCATCATCGGGCCGTCCGGCCATCAGGCTTCACAGGATGGAACTGATTGGGAGATGAACCAATGAACGCGAAACGCAGGGCGAAGATCACCGCGCTGGGTCGTTATGTGCCGCCGAAAGTCGTCACCAACCATGACCTCGCCGCGCGCGTAGAGACCAACCACGACTGGATCGTCGAGCGCACCGGCATATTCGAGCGTCATATGGTCGAGCCGGGAACACCGACTTCAGAACTGGCCGCGCAAGCGGTCGGCGACCTGCTGCGCCGTCGCGGCATCGAGGCCGACGAGATCGAGCTGATTATCGTTGCCACCGTCACGCCAGACATGTTCTTTCCCGCCACCGCCTGCCGCGTGCAGGACAAGATTCGCGCCACGCGCGCCTGGGGCTTTGATTTGTCGGGCGCTTGCTCAGGCTTTCTCTACGCGCTGACGGTCGGCGCACAGTTCATCGAGAGCGGCGCGCACGACAAAGTCGTTGTCATCGGCGCGGATGTGATGTCGAGCATCATCAACTTTGATGACCGCTCGACCTGCGTGCTGTTCGGCGATGGCGCGGGCGCGGTCTTGCTGGAGCCGAGCGACGACGAGAGCGTCGGCATTCTCGGCTACGCTCACGAGATCGACGGATCGGGTGGCCAATTCCTTTATATGCCCGGCGGCGGCAGCCTCAATCCGTCTTCGCATGAAACCATAGACAAGAAGATGCACTACGTTCACCAGGAGGGCCAGCCGGTCTTCAAATATGCCGTGCGCAAGATGGGCGAGATCAGCCGCACCCTGCTTGAGCGCAATGGCCTGACCGGCAACGACGTTGATCTATTTATCGCGCATCAGGCGAACCTGCGAATCATCAGCGCCGCCGCCGACAAGCTCGGACTGGACGAGTCCAAGGTGGTCAAGAACATTCACAAGTTCGGCAACACGACGGCGGCGACGATTCCGCTGGCAACCGGCGATGCGATTGACGATGGTCGTTTGCAGAAAGGCAAGCTCGTCGTCTACGCAGCGGTCGGCGCGGGCTACACGGTCGGCTCAGTGCTGATCCGCTGGGCCTACTGACCTGAACGAAACGAAAACTAAAGAACGGCGCGGCTCGGATGATTCGAGCCGCGCCGCTTTGTATTCACGCTTACCTACGTTTCGTAGAAGCACACGCAAGAGCGCGGCCTTCACTTCTGTGAGTCACCGGGCAATTTTACGCCAACGCCGATCAATAACCGCTCGCGGACTGGCCATTCGTCGTAACCACGCCGCCGGCGGCTTCCTGCATGATCTTAACGCCGACGCTCGCGCCGATGCGGGTAGCGCCGGCGCGAATCATCTCCTGCGCCTGCTGCAAATCTTTGACGCCGCCCGACGCTTTCACGCCCATACCGCCGCCGACCACGCGGCGCATCAACGCGACATCCGCCGCCGTCGCGCCGCCTTTGCTGAAGCCTGTAGAGGTCTTGACGAAATCTGCGCCCGCCTGCTTCGACAACATGCAGGCGCGCACCTTTTCGTCTTCGGTCAGCAGCGCCGTCTCGATGATCACTTTGCAGATGAAGTCGAATTCGTGGGCGACCTCGACGACGCCAGCGATGTCGCGCAGCACGAGCTGGTCGTCGCCCGATTTCAGCGCGCCAACGTTGATCACCATGTCGAGTTCAGTCGCACCATCGAATACCGCGCGGCGCGCCTCGTAAGCTTTCACGTCGGGCGTATTCGCGCCGAGCGGAAAGCCGATCACCGTGCAGGTCTTCACACCGCTGCCACGCAACGCGCACGCGGCTTCGCGCACCCAGACCGGGTTGATGCAGACGGAAGCGAAGCCGAAACGCGCGCCTTCCTCGCAGAGCTTTATTATGTCGTCGCGCGTTGCGTCGGGCCGCAGCAACGTGTGATCTATGTAATGCGCCACTGTGCGCGCCGCCTCGCTCTCAAGCCCTGATAGTCCGAAGCGGGTCACGCCGCTGTCGATCAGCGAGTGCATGCGGTCTGGACACTTGACGAAACACTCGTCGTGATAAACGGCGCACTCAGCCGCGCTGCCCGCGCCGAGCCGCGACAGGATGACATCGGTGATCTGCGACACCAGCGCTTCAATGTTAGGGTTGTCCTGCATATCAGTTGCCTTTCGCGGCTTGGCGGCGAGCCGTTGCGCGCTGCCTCAATTCATTGAGCAATTCATAAGGCACGGCAAGGTCGCCCTTGCCGCGCACAATGGCGATATCGGGTTTATAGGTGCCGTGATAATCACTGCCGCCGGTCACAAGCAGGCCGTGACGCCGCGCCATGCGCGCATACGCGTCGCGCTCGGCCTGGCTATGACGGCTGTAGACGGCTTCGACGCCATCGAGGCCGAGCGCCGCAAGCTCGACGACCAACTGCTCGGCTTCTTCGAGCGATGCCAGCTTCAATTGGTACGGGTGGGCCAGCACGGCAACGCCGCCCGCTTCGTGGATTAACGCAATGGACGCCGCTGGCGACAGGCGCGCCTTCTCGACGTATGCGGCTGCGCCTTTGCCGAGAAACTGATCAAACGCATCTTGAATGCTTGCCGCATAGCCGCGCTCGACAAGCAGCCGCGCGAAGTGCGGGCGACCGACGACCTCGTTGCCAGCCAGCCGTTCGACCTCTTCATATGCGATGGAAACGCCGAGCGATTGCAGGCGCTCGGCGATCTGGGGATTGCGGCGCTCGCGCGCTTCTCTCAACCCGACCAGCGCCGCATTAAGGCTTACGGATTCCGTGTTGATGAAATAGCCCAGTACGTGCATTGTACCGGGCGAATACTCGGCGCTGATCTCGATTCCATCAATGAGTTCGATATCGAATTCGGCGGCGGCAAGGCGACCTTCCTTCAAGCCAGTAACCGTGTCGTGATCGGTGATTGCTACCGCGCTTGCCCCGGCGGCGTGCGCCTGCGCCAGCAATTCGCGCGGCGTCGCGCTGCCGTCTGAGTGCGTCGTGTGAGAATGCAGATCGATGAGTCCTTGCGACATGGTGAGGATATTATCCGTCGGCGCGGAACGAAGTCAATCAATTGATTTTCGACCTTCGCAAACCTCGAAACAGGCTCCTGATGCAAGTTTCGTGGCATCCCCTCCAAACAGGCTCTGAGAGCCAACTCCAAGGCAGCCGCCCTGAAACCGGCTTCCAGAGCCTTTTTGATTACTAGACAAATCGACAAAATTATTCTCACTGATGGTCTTTCACCCCTTCTCAGAAAAAAATTCGCAAACCAGCACAAAGACTGGTAGAAACATAAAACTGGCTTCCAGAGCCGATTTCAAGGGTAGAGATAAATGAAGTTGATTCACCCCCCGAGTTGATAAAAAAAATCATTGACAAGAAAACGCGAAGCCCATATATACAACAATATCTTGTGTATCAATAAGACTAGTACACAAGAGTAGCCAAGCTACAGTATCTTGTGTATAAGGCAAAAACTTAGAGGAAAGGAGAAGCAAACTTATGGCAACTGCAAAGAAGGGCGGAGCGAAGAAGGGGGCAGCCAAGGGCGGCGCTAAAAAGGGCGGCGCTAAAAAGGGCGGGGCCAAGAAGAGATAAGCTTCTGCCGCTACGCAAAACGGGGGTTCTCTGTGTGAGAACGTGGGGATGGGAAACCGTCCCCTTTTTCTTTTCCTGCCGCATCTCCATTCACACTCGCTCTGCCGAATTCCGCCATTCCGGTAGGATCGCCCTTGCGCCATCGTGTAAACTGATGGGGCTATGGTACTGGAAAAAGATGAACGCCCATGGGGCATGTATGAAGTGCTTGCCGAAGACGAGGGCTACAAGGTCAAACGCATTGTCGTCAACGCCGGCCAGCGACTCAGCCTACAATCCCACGACAAGCGCAGCGAGCACTGGGTGATTGTAGCCGGCACGGCGCATGCCACGGTCGGCGACCGCGAGATTACTCTGCGCGCGAATCAATACGTCATCATCCCCACGCAGGCTAAGCACCGCATCGCCAACCCCGGCAACGAGCCGCTGGTGTTCATCGAAGTGCAGTCAGGGCCTTACCTTGGTGAAGACGACATCACCCGCTACGAAGATGATTACAACCGCATCGGTGGATAGTCGAACCCGGCTCGTCATTAACGCGCTTCGGCATTGGCTTCGATTGAGGAGCGGTCGGCAGGCAGGAGAGGGTCTGTCGCGTAGAGGTCAGGTGTGCCATTGGGGCGGGTCCGCCAGCGCTTGTGAATCCACAGCCATTGATCGGGGTAGCGGCGAGCGAATCGCTCAATCACCTTCATATAGGCTTGTGTGTTGAGGCGAACTTCTTCTTTGAAATCGCCTGTGCGAATGAGCGGCACTTCCGGCTCGAAGCGTAAGACGTGTTTCTTCAGGCGCTCATCCCAGATCAGAAAGCCGGGCACGACCGGCGCGTTGGCGCGCAGCGCGAAGACCGCCAGCCCTGTCGTTGAGCAGGCCGGGATGCCAAAGAAGTCGCAGAAGACACCCTCCTCTTCGACCGTGTTCACGTCTACCAGCAGACCGATGTCGCCGCCCTCGCGCAGTCGTTTGAGCACGGCGCGCACGGCGTCATTCTTATCTATCGTGCGATTGCCTGAGCGCGTGCGGTAATGGCTGATCAAACCATCAAGCAGAGGGTTGTCGAGCGGGCGCATTAGAAAGCTGAGCGGATGGCCATACATGCCTTGTGCGAAAGCGCACAATTCCCACGCCCCGAAATGGCCTGTCAACAGCAAGACGCCGCGTCCCTGTGCGGCGGCGCGCTCGTAATGCTCAAGGCCGTCATAGACGACCACGTCCGCGATGTTGTCCCGCGTGAGTTTTGGGAACTGCGACAACTCGCCCAGCAATCGGCCCAGGCTCGCACACAGGCCGTCGAGAATATCCCGGCGCTGCCGTTCGCCGAGTTCAGGCATCGCCATCTGAAGGTTTCTTTCGCCGACAAACTGCAATCGTTTGTGAAGTCCGTAAGCCAAGCGGACGATGATCTGGCCGGTTCGGATGGCAGCGCCGCGCGGCAACCATCCCAGCCCCTTCAGCAACAACCACGCTGGCGCATATTCGAGCCAATTTCTCAGCCTTGTTCGATTCTTGCTCGCCACCAAGCCAAGCTATCACGCGCCTTGAAAACGTGACAAGGAGGAAGTGATGAGTAATGAGTGATGAATAATGAGTGAGACAAGCGCGTACCAGTGAATGCCTGCTCTTTCAGACTTCATGGCCTACGCATCACGCATCACGCATCACGCATCACTTCCTTTCGCATTACTCTTGAACGGGTCGCCTGCCTGGGGTATTCTCTCGCCAGGTTGCCCCTGTTCTGCTTCTTTCGTCACCCCGGAGACCATTATGAGAAGCCGCACAGCGCCTGCATCAAGGGCGGAGCGCTTCAACCGCCGACTCGCTTATGCGTTCGTGTTGATGCTGTTGCTGGCCATCTGCGCGGCGGCCCAGCAGCCGGCCTCGCGCAAGCCCGCGCCACGCATGACATCGGACGATCTAATGCCGGTCGCTTCGACGCCTGCCGACGAAACCAAAGACGCGCCTGCAAGCGCGAAAGCGGAAGCCGACAAGCCGGCAGGTGCGAAAGGCGATAAGCAAGCCGTCAGCGCCGACGAGGCCGCCTGGCGCGAGCGCATCCGGCAGGCGCGCGACAAAGCCAAAACGCTCGAACGCGCCGCCGAAGAGGCCGAGTTGCGCGTTACCGCTTTGCGTAACGAGTTGGGCGTATCGGGTCGCAGCCCGCAATATCGCAATCAGATTGCCGCCGATCTCGACACCGCGGGCCAGCGGCTCAGCGAACTGCGCAAACAATCACGCGAGGCCGACGCCGACCTCAAAGATATCGTTCAATTTGGCAAAGACCGTGGCTACAGCGAAGCCGAAGGCCCGAAGCCGACCACTGATGAGGGCAAAGCCAACGAAGCGTTCTACCTCGCCAAATTCGCCGAAGTCAACGAAGAGATGCAGACCGCCGAGCGCCGCGCGCAGTTGTACGCTGACCGCCTGCGCGACATACAGCAGCGCATCCTGAATAACGGCAGCCCCGGAGCCGGCAAGAAAGGCGGCGACAATTTTATGCTGGCGCAGCTTCAGCAAGAAAAAGAAGAAGCGCAGCGCAATCTTGACGATGCGAAGTCGGCAAAGGCTCGCGCGCTCGAAAAACGCGACGCCTTGATCGAAGAAGCGCGACGCGCCGGCGTGCCGCCGGGCACATTCAGATAACCAGTTCGCGCTCGTCTGCCCCAACATCCAGTCGCCCCATTTTTATACCGCCGTTGGTTGCGGCCAATTCATCAGGCGCGATGCTGAATGAACTGGCCGGCGCGGCTCATTCATTAAACATGGCAGAGATATTACTGGTCGAAGACAAAGACAGCCTCAGGCAGATGCTGCGCAAGACGCTTGAGAGCGCGGGCTATGCTATTGACGAAGCGTGCGACGGCGCAGAGGCGCGACGCCGATTGCAGGACAGTCGTTATAAGCTCGTCATCACCGATTTGAAGATGCCGCGCGCCGACGGCCTCGAAGTGCTGCGCGCCGCCAAGACTTCGGACGCCGACACGTCGGTGATCTTGCTCACCGCCTACGGCACGATTGATGAAGCGGTGATGGCGATGAAAGAGGGCGCGTTCGATTTTTTGCAGAAGCCCGTCGATAGCCATCATCTTTTGCTGCTGGTCGAGCGCGTGCTCGAAGACGCGCGGCTGCGCGCCGAGAACATCCTGCTGCGCGACGAGTACGCCCGCCGCTACGGCTTCCCGCGCATCATCGGCGATTCGACCGCGATGCAGCGCGTCGGGCGCGAGATTCAACAGGTCGCGCAGACGCCAACGACCGTCTTGCTGCTCGGCGAATCGGGAACCGGCAAGGAACTCTTCGCGCGCGCCATTCATCATCTCAGCCCGCGCCGCAACGCGCCGTTCGTCGCCATCAACTGCGCGGCGATTCCTGACACATTGATTGAGAACGAGCTGTTCGGCCACGAGAAGGGCGCTTACACGGGCGCGGATCAGCGCCGCGTCGGCAAGTTTGAGCTGGCGTCGCGCGGCACGATCTTTCTTGATGAGATCAGCGAGATCGCGCCCGGCGTGCAGTCAAAGCTGTTGCGCGTGCTCGAAGAGCGCAAGATCACGCGGCTCGGCGGCTCGGCGGACATCGACGTGGAGGTACGTGTAATCGCCGCTACAAACCGAGATTTGAAAGCCGCCGTCGCCGCCAGGCAATTTCGTGAAGACCTCTACTTTCGCCTCGCCGTCTTCCCGGTTCACATCCCTGCCCTGCGCGAGCGGCGCAGCGACATTCGCCAGATCGCCGAGTTCTTCGCCGCCAAGTACGGACGCGAGCTTCGCCGCGCGCCGCTGCGTTTGACCGATCAAGCCGTACGCGCGCTCGAAGAGTACGACTGGCCGGGCAACGTGCGCGAGTTGGAGAACTGCATCGAGCGCGCTTGCATTCTGTCGCGCGGCCTTGAGATCACGCCGGTTGATTTGAACATCGCGCCGCCGGCGGATTACTCGCCGCGCGAAGAGCTGGCCTTGCTCGATGGCTTCGACCTGCGCGGCAGCCTCGCCGAAGTGAGCGCGCGGGCGCAGCGGCTGGTCGAGCGCCGCAAGATTGATATAACGTTGCGCGAATGCGACTTCAACAAATCGCGCGCCGCCGAGCGCCTCGCTGTGAGCTATAAGACATTACTGACCCGCATCAAAGAGCTTGAGCTGGAATAGTGATGTCGTGATCGTTTGACGAATCGCGGCATCAGCGCGCACAGCCTCACCTTCAAAGCCTGCAACTAAGCCCATCGCGGTTGCAGGCTTTTGCTTTGCGCAGGCAGAATCGTGGATTCGATTTCCGCAAGCAGGTAGAATCAAACGAATGAAGAAGCCACCTTCTCAATCTGATGAGCGCGCCGAAAAACGCGCCGCCGATCAGAACATCGAGCACGAAAACGAGATGGTCGAAAGCGGACTCGCCGAGGCTGAAGCCAAAACGCCGACCGGACACCCGGCCACCGACGCAACCACTGCGGCGAAGCCTGCGCCGAAGAAGGCGAGCGTCGCGCGCTCCGCCGGGATCGTCAGTCTCGCGGTGATGGCCAGCCGCGTGCTCGGACTCGTGCGCGAGATGGTCTTCGCTTACTTCTTCGGCGCTTCAAAGAGCTTCGCCAACGACGCCTACGTCATCGCCTTCCGCATCCCGAACCTGCTGCGTGACCTGTTCGCCGAAGGAGCCTTGTCGAGCGCCTTCGTGCCGGTCTTTTCCGAATACCTCGTCAAGCGCGACGAGCGCGAAGCCTTTCGCCTGTCGAACCTCGTCACCACCGCGCTGGTGCTGATTCTCGGCGTGCTTGTCGCGCTCGGCATCATCTTCGCCGGGCCGATTGTGGCCCTCATCGCGCCGGGCTTTCAGGATAACCCGGAGAAGTTCGCGCTGACGGTTCGGATGACGCAGATTATGATGCCGTTCATCCTGCTCGTCGCGCTGGCGGCGCAGGCAATGGGCGTACTCAACGCCCGCGACCGTTTCGGCATCCCTGCGCTCGCGTCATCGTTCTTCAACATCGGCTCAATCATCGGCGGCATCGTGGTCGCGGCCTTCTTAGCCGACCCGACCTTCGCGCATCCGTTCAGCAGCATCGTCGAGAAGCCGACCGAAGGAATCATCGGCATGGCTTACGGCGTATTGATCGGCGGCTTCCTGCAATACACCGTGCAGTGGCCGAGCCTGTACCGCGCCGGCTTTCGTTACCGCCCGATGCTGAGCCTTCGAGACGAAGGCGTGCGGCGCATCTTCCGTTTGATGGGACCGGCCATCATCGGCGGCGCGGCAGTGCAAGTGAATGTTCTGATCAACAGCAACTTCGCATCGAACATCCCCGGCAGCGGCCCCGTATCGTGGTTGAGTTATTCGTTTCGTCTGATGCAATTCCCCATCGGCGTCTTCGGCGTAGCCATTGCGACGGCGACGCTGCCGGCCATCTCGCGCAACGCCGCGCTTAAAGCGCTCGGTGATTTTCGTCACACACTGGCCAGTTCGATTCGTTTGGCGTTTCTGCTGACGATTCCATCGGCGGTGGGCTTGATCGTGCTGGGTCGCCCGATCATCGCGTTGATTTATGAGCGCGGCCACTTCACGACTGACGACACGCTTCACACGGCGAATGCGCTGGCGTTTTACGCGCTGGGCCTGGCCGGCTATTCGGCAATCAAGATTCTCGCGCCGGCGTTTTACGCGCTGGGCGATGCGCGCAAGCCGATGATCGTCAGCCTGCTTTCCATCGGCACGAACTACGTGATGAACTGGATGTTGGTCAGCCGCTTTCAAGAGCGCGGCCTCGCGCTTTCGACTTCGGCGGTGGCGATGCTGAACTTCGCGCTCTTGTACTTCATCATGCAGCGGCGCATCGAAGGCATCGAAGGCCGCCGCACCTTACTCGTCATCATCAAGATACTCATCGCGTCAGCGGCAATGGGCGCGGCCTGCTGGGCGATGAACGCGGGCCTGACGCACTTGCTCGGCAATCGCTTCGCGGCGCGCATCATCAACGTAGCGGTGTCAGTGGGCTTGGGCGCATTGATCTTCTACGCAGGCGCCTGGCTGCTCCGCATCGAAGAGCTGCACGCCGCCACCAACGCGCTGCTGCGTCGCTTCCGCCGGCGGCGTTAGCCCGATTATGAGGCTGACACTTGCTGAAAAGTCTTTGCCGCGTGCGAGCCTAAATTCGCAGTAGAATCTTCGCCGCCTAGCACTCGCGCGCTAGAATCTTCGCCGCCTAGCAGTCGCGCCCGCGCTATAATCTTCGCCCCCTAGCAGTCTCGCTCGCGCTATAGTCTTCGCCGCGTAGCGGCGGTTGAGTTTAGGCAGGCATTTCAATGCCTGTACACAAGGCATTTCAATGCCTGTATAATCCAGCCCGCATAAGGCCGCGTCGCGTCAGCGACGCCTGAATCCCCTCGCAGGAGACATCTGATGGCCAACACCTACACGGCGCTTTTCTACCACGTCATCTTTAGCACGAAGAACCGTGTCGGCTTTATCAAGCCTGAAATCGAGGCGCGCATCTGGGCATACCTCGGCGGCGTAGCGCGTAAACACCAGATGACCGCCCTGCAAGTCGGCGGCACAGCCGATCACATTCACGCGTTAGTAATGTCTCCGCCAATGCTTTCTCCGAGCGACATCGCCAAGTTCCTCAAAGGCGATTCCTCCAAGTGGATTCATGAAGAGTTTCCACACCTAAGCAAGTTCGCGTGGCAAGATGGATACGGAGCATTCACAGTCAATAAATCGAACCTTCCTGCGGTTATTGAATACATCCAGAATCAGTACGAGCATCATCGGATGAAAACATTTCAAGAAGAGTACCTGGAGTTTCTACAAAAGCATGAGATCGCCTATGACGAACGGTACGTCTGGGGGTAATTCAATCGTCGCTACGCGACGAGAAGGTTGATTCACCTGCTTACCCGGCTTTGAAAAGCCGGGCTAAATTCAGATGCCGCTACGCGGCAAAGAGCAGTTCGTCATTCAACGCCTGCAAGCCGGTCTTGCGAAAATCAGATGCCGCCACGCGGCAAAGCCAGAGCAGGCTTTTGCCGGTTGCCCATCCTCAGATAAATGCCACGCCTCTGCTTCAACGACTTTGCCATAGCATGCAACTTTGTTCTGAATGCACCGGGTGACTTCACGACCTGCCGAATGCTAAAATCTCTTTGACCAAATAAGCATTCTTTTCGACGAAGACACCAGACATTGATGAGGAGACATGGACTATAAAGAGAGTATCCTTGGCCTGATTGGACAGACGCCGCTGGTTAAGCTCAATAAGCTGACGCGCGGCATTCAGGCGACTGTGCTTGCCAAGATGGAGTCGCTCAACCCCGGCGGCTCGGTCAAAGATCGCATCGGCGTCTCGATGATTGACGCTGCCGAGCGCGAAGGCCGGCTCAAGCCCGGCGGCACGATTGTCGAAGCCACCAGCGGCAATACCGGCATCGGCCTGGCTCTGACGTGTGCCGTGCGCGACTATAAAGCCGTCTTCGTGATGACTGATAAGGCGTCGGTCGAAAAGGTGCGCTACTTGAAGGCGCTCGGCGCGGACGTGGTCGTCGTCCCCGTAGCCGCCAAGCCCGATTCGCCCGACCACTACGTCAACACCGCGCGCCGCATCGCGCGCGAGACGCCGAACTCACTCTTCGTTTTTCAATATGGCAACTCGGCCAACCCCGAAGCGCATTATCACACGACCGGGCCTGAACTCTGGCAGCAGACCGAAGGCCGCATCACGCACTTCGTTAGCGGACTTGGAACCGGCGGCACGATCAGCGGCACGGGCCGTTATCTCAAAGAGCAGAACTCTCAGGTTCGCGTCATTGGCGCAGACCCATACGGCTCGGTCTTCAAGACCTACAAAGAGACCGGCCAGTTGATGCAAGCGACGCCGTATCTGGTCGAAGGCATCGGCCAGGAGATCATTCCTGAAAACGTTCATATGAAATATGTGGACGCCATCATCAACGTCACCGACAAAGATTCGTTTCAGATGGCGCGGCGGCTGGGCCGCGAGGAAGGCATCTTCTGCGGCGGCTCGACTGGAACTAATGCCGTTGCCGCCCTACAGGTAGCGCGTGACCTCGGCAAAGATGGCGTCGTCGTCTTCATCGTCGCCGACACCGGCGAACGGTATCTTACAAAATTCCACTCGGACGAATGGATGAAAGAGAAGCGGCTGCTGACGCCCGAAAAGATCACCGTTGGCCTGGTCGCGCAGCTTAAGGAAGATGACTCGACGCCGCATCTGGTCTCGGTCAGCCCAAACCATCTGGTCAGCGACGCGATTCAGTTGATGAATAGCTATGGGCTGTCGCAACTGCCGGTGCTCGACGAAGGCAAGTCGGTCGGCTCATTGCGTGAAGGCAAGCTGATGGCGAAGCTGCTCGACAACCGCGAGTTGTTGCAGTCCCGTGTTGGCGAGGTGATGGAGAAAGGCTTCCCGGTCATCGCCGACGACATGGGTATGGAATCGGCGGTGAAGTCCCTGCGAAACTCGCCGGCCATACTGGTCGAAGAGTATGGCCGCATCGTCGGCATCATCACACGCCACGACGTACTCGCGGCCCAGTAAGCAGGAAGCAGGAAGCAGGAGGCAGGAAGCAGGAAGTAATGGTCAGGGCCAGTAATCAGCAGTCCCGTAGGGACGACCTGTTTATAGTTATGGCTGATGGAGATGACGAAGCTCCGTAGGAGCGCAATGTCAACATTGCGCTCCTACGGAGCTTGTTTGATCTACTGCATCGTTATCTATAAACATTGCGCTCCTAACGGAGCTTGGGGAACTTTCAACTCACAACTATCAACTCACAACTATCAACTATCAACTATCAACTATCAACTGACCACTGACCACTGGCCACTGGCCACTGACTACTGACCACTGGCCACTGCTTACTGATTACTATCTTCGTCACGCCCGTGGACCTGCGCAGGCGGCGCGGTCGCTTCGATGGCGGTGAAGGATTCGAGAATCCTGTAGGTGTGACGCGCGCCCGCCGGAACCAGCCACGAATCACCCGGCTCAAGCCGGATGGTCTGCCCTTCGAGGATCAACTCGGCCCGGCCTCTGATCACGTAACCAACGGTCTCGTAATCGCGCACGGCTTCCGGCTTGTCGTCCATCGGCGGCTCGTCTTCCCACAGCCGCATAGAGACTTTCTTGCCCGACACCAGATACTTCTGCCCGGACTCGCCCTTTGGCGAGCGAGCCGACTCGACTTTCTTCACGCTGCTATCGCCCATAATGTTTCACTCCCATTAAGACTCATTCACGCGACGCGACGCGGGTAGTGTTCACTGGTTTCAGCTTCGCCGCCCCGTTGTACGCCGACGTGATGTTTATAGACCAGTTCGCCGCCGAGCCATCCCGACACGCCAATCAACAGCACACCGAGAAACGACAACAGCACGGGAATCGTCAAGCTGCCGCTGACGATTCGACTGCCGCTATCCGTGCGCAGGTAGAGGCTCGCGCCGAAGACCAGCAACGCGACGACGTTGAAACGCGCGTGCCACGCGGCTATCTTCGAGGCTTGGCGGTCGCGGATCGAAAAGTAATCCACAATACCCGGTATCGCCGCCAGCACCGCGCCGACGACGCCACCGAACAGCGTGTAAAACGCCACATTCACCCACGCGTAATCGTGATTACCAAAGTAATAGAACAGGTCGGCAATCAGCGAGAAGGTCCAGAGCGCGAAAGGAAACGGAATGAGCATCGGGTGAATCGGATGACCGAATACACGTGCAGGTGTTTTCATGACTACCCCTCCATTTTAGATTTTCATGGCTTGGCGCTTCGCGCCGGCGATTTTGGATTAAGGGAACAGGGCCGACGAATCGAAAGCGACTCTTTCCGCCAATCCAAAATCCAAAATCCAAATTATCATCTATCCTTGTTCTCCTACTTCTACTTCTTCTCCTTCTCCGCCGTGCCCGGCTCGGCCATCTTGCGGTGCTGTTCGGCGAGCATGCCAGCCGGCGTGATGCTGGCGACAGCCGTCTGCACCTTGTTCTTCCAGCCGGCGACGACATCGCCTTCGCCTTTCATCATCGCCTCGAAGCCTGTCTTGGCGACCTCCGCCGGGTCGTCCTTCTCCTGCGTTCCGACCTTGGTATCCATCATGTCGGCGCGCTCGAAGAACTCGGTATCGGTTGCGCCCGGCATCAGGCAAGTCACCGTGACCTTCGTGTCTTTCAGCTCGTTGCGCAGCGCGAACGAGAAAGAATCTATAAATGCCTTCGTGCCGTTGTAAACCGCTTGAAAGCTGCCCGGCATAAAGCCGGCGATGGAGCCGGTGATCAGAATACGCCCCTGATCGCGCGCCCGCATATCGCGCCCGACTTTCTGAATCAGGTAGATCGTGCCGGTGATGTTGGTGTCGATGACGTGCCGCACTTCGTCAAAATCCTGATCGAGAAAGGCGCGGCCCAGCCCGTGCCCGGCGTTGGCGAGCAGCGCGTCAACGGGCCGTCCGCTGATCGCGGCGTAGAGCTTGTCGTTGCCTTCGAGCGTAGCGAGATCGGCTTCGACCGCTTCGACGTTGACGCCGAGCGCAGCAAGCTGCCCGGCGACCTCGCGGATTTCGGGCTGGTCGGCGGCGATCAATAGATCGAATCCGTTTTCGGCGCAGCAGCGGGCCAGCTCGTAGCCTATGCCTGAGGATGCGCCGGTGACAATAGCCAGCGGGCGTGTCGTTGAACTCATCAGCAATTCTCCTTGACGGTTGGTCAATGCGAATCGAGCAAGGCGCAACGCGCGCTTCTCTGCCGTTCTGTTTAATTTGTCGGCTCACCCTTCGGTCTGAGCTGTACAGGAAGCCGTCACGCGGACGTTTGGTTGCGAGACGACATCACATGCCCAGAGACCGGCGCGGGCTGTCGCGCTTCGATTGAAGGCGCGGCAGCCCGCCGGTTTGCCCTACATCGAACCGCAGTTTGTTAATGTGCAAACTGCGCGCCAACGGTCTGCTATTGACCCGATGTCTTATTGGCCGAGTTCGTGTTCTTCGATCCTTTCACGCGGCTCTGGATGTCGCGCGCCTGCTGCAAGTGTTCGCGCAAGGTGGGCAGGGTCTTCGCGGCGAAGGCGCGCACGTCCGGGTCTTTGGCCTTCGTGCTGGCCCTCTCGAACTCCTTCACGTCCTTCTCGTGATCTTTGACCATCTGGTTCATGTACTCGCGGTCAAAGGCATCGCCGGAAAGGCTCATCAGCTTATTGTTGTGCTCCTGGTCTTTCATCGTCTCGCCAGTGTTGGCATCCACCCGCGCGTGACGCTGACCCGAAGCCGTTGTGTCCATGTTGCCTGACTGGCCGCTCGTGCTCGACCCCGTGTTCTGGCCGGTGGTCGAAGACGTGGCGCTGCTTGATTGACCGCTCGTGGTGCTGCCTTGTTGACCGCTGGTCGAAGACGTAGTGTTGCTCTGCTGATCGCCTGACTGCGCCGTCGTACTGGGCATATTCGACGTGCCGCTTTGATCCATCATTGCCATATCGGATGCGCCGGGCAACGTGATTCCCTTCTGCGACGCCAGCGCCATCAACTCGCTGTTGGCGCGCGAGTGGTCATCAACCATACGCTGGCCGAACGCCTTAACATCGGCATTGCTCGCTTTGTCGGCAGCCATACGACCCATTCGGACTTCCATCATACCGCCGTGCGCCGCCTCCATAATGAACTTGCGATCATCAGAGGCGAGCGCCCCGCCCGATGTATTCTGCGTTGCATCGCTGGCCGTGTTGTTCATCGAATGATCGTGCTTATCACTCTTTGTGGTCTGGTTACTCTTTGTGCCTTGTGGGGTAGAACTGGTTTGCTGATTGCCTTGCTGTTGCGGTGATGCAAAAGCGAAGGCCGCCAGCATCACAATCGTCATGAGGCTCATCAATCCTCTCCTGCTCATACTTGTCTCCTTTCCCTTTTATTGACTCGTTGCGGGGACGCGACGGCCCCTCCTGTGAGACGGGTTTGCTGCGCCCATCTCGTGGCATTCATTCAAAGCGCGAGCAGCGGCTCGCCTGATAGGCGCAACGCTCACTCGCCAATGATGGCTGGATTAAAAAGGGCAACAGGTGTGCCGCTTGCCGCGCACACAAATGATGCGCGCATCATACGAGTCAGCAGGAGCGGGTGGGAATCAAGGCCAGCCGCAGCGCCACGACAACGAGCGCGCCGATTGGCTGCGAGCGGGAGAAGGACATAGCAAAGAGAGAAAGGAGAAGGGGCAAAGGGAGAAGGGCAAAGGAGGCGAACAGGATTCCGTTTATCCTTTGCCCCTTCCCCTTTCTCCTTTCCCCTACTCATTTCATGGCGTGGTTGCAGATGTAATTAATCAGCGTGCGGATGGCAACGCCCGTAGGGCCTTTGGCCATATGCGGCTTGCGCTCGTTCTCCCAGGCGGTGCCGGCGATGTCGAGGTGAACCCACGGCGTGTCGTCAGCGAATTCGCGCAGGAACCAGGCGGCGGTGATCGTGCCGGCGTAGCGACCCGCCGAGTTCTTGATGTCGGCGATGTCGCTCTTGATCATATCGCGGTAATCATCGTCCATCGGCAATTGCCAGAATCGCTCGCCGACTTCGCTCGCCGCATTGCGCACGGCGTCAACGAAAGCTTGATCGTTCGTCAGCGCCGCCACGTTGATGGGGCCGAGCGCGATGGCCACCGCGCCCGTCAGCGTCGCCAGGTCGATGATGCGCGTCGCGCCGAGCTTGCGCGCGTAGGTGATGGCGTCGGCCAGGATCAAGCGGCCTTCGGCGTCGGTGTTGATGACTTCAATCGTCTTGCCGCTCATCGCCCGCAGCACGTCGCCCGGCTTGTAGGCACGGCCCGAAGGCATGTTCTCGGTCGTCGGCATAACGCCGATGACGTTGACGCCCGGCTTGAGCTGCGCCAGCGCACGCATCACCGCCAGCGTCGCCGCCGCGCCCGACATATCATACTTCATCTTCTCCATCCCTTCGGCGGGCTTGATCGAGATGCCGCCCGAATCGAAGGTGATGCCTTTGCCGACGACTGCGATCACATCGGCGTCGTTGCCCATCGGCTCAGACTCGTTTGGCGTGTAGCGCAAGACGATGAGCTTGGCCGGTTCGTCCGAGCCGCGCGCTACGCCGAGCAGCGCGCCCATACCGAGTTCTTTCATACGCGACTCGTCGAGCACATCAATGTCGAGGCCAAAACGCGTAGCGACTTCTCTGGCGCGCTCGGCCAGTTCTGTAGGCGTCAACACGGAGCTTGGTTCATTCGACAACTCGCGCGCCATATTGACGGCCTCGGCGATGATGCGCCCGCGCTCAACGCCAGCAGCCAGTTCGGCGTCGTGATTGCCCGGCGCAGCGGCGACAAGGATCAACTCGTCAATGCGGCGCTCTTCCTTGTGCTGCGTCTTGTACATATCGGGTTCAAACAAGGCCAGTATCGCGCCTTCGGTCGCCGCCTGCACGGCCTTGCCGAGATCGAGTTGCGAGCGGCGCAGGATGGCCATCGAGCGCACGCTCTTGCTGCGCAGGAAGCGCGCCGCCGAGCCGGTGACTTTGCGCACCATGTCGAGCGAATAGTCTTCGCGCTTGCCCGCGCCGACCAGCAGCAATCGCCGCGCGCGGATCGAGCCGGGCCGATAGATGTAAACCATATCGCCCTGCTTGCCGCGCATCTCGTCGGAGCCGAGCATCTCGCTGATGACCCCATTCGTGCGCTCATCGAGTTCCTTGAGCGCGCCGTCGTCGGCTTTTTCGCCCTCGTAGATCGTTACTACCAGCGCGTCGGCTTCAACGTCGTAGAACTTTGCAGAATCAGCTCTGACTTCCATTCCTTCTCCTCATTCTTTACTCCGCGCCTTCAACATCGCGCGAGCCTCGCGGTCGGCTTCGCGGCGGCGCTCAGTCTCGCGCTTGTCGTATAGCTTCTTGCCTTTGGCAATGGCCAGCTCAACTTTGACGCGCCCATTCTTGAAGTACATCTTGGTTGGGACCAGCGCCAGCCCTTTCTCCTGCGCTTTGCCGGCCAGCCGGTCAATCTCCTTTTTGTGCAGCAGGAGCTTGCGCGTGCGCGTCGGCTCGTGGTTATCGCGGTGGCCGTGACTGTAGGGGCTGATGTGGGCGTTGTGGAGCCAGGCTTCGCCATTGCGAATCTGCCCGTAGCTGTCTTTGAGATTGCAGCGGCCCTCGCGTATGGATTTCACTTCTGTGCCGGTAAGCGCGATGCCACACTCGTGCGTCTCGATGATGTGGTAATTATGGTAGGCTTCGCGGTTGGTTGCCACGACTTTATCACTTGACATAAGACCACAAAGCGCGCGGTCCGAACGGCCTCGATAAATTGACCGCCTTGCGCTCGGTTCGGCTAGAACTATATCCGATGCCGGAACACCCGCGCAACAAAACAGGAAGCAGGAGGCAGGAAGCAGGAAGCAGGAGGCAGGAAGCAGGAAACAGGAGGCAGGAAGCAGGAGGCAGTTGATAGCTCATCAGCAAGCCCCGTAGGGGCGCGATGTTTATAGTCAACGTTGCTTATAACAATACAAGCTCCGTCAGGAGCGCAATGTCTATCGCGCCCCTACGGGGCTTCGTCACATCCTTCAGCCATATCTATAAACATTGCGCTCCTGACGGAGCTTGCAGATTAAACCGCCCGCATAACTATAAACATCGCGCTCCTGACGGAGCTTCGTCACATCTTTCAGCTATATCTATAAACATCGCGCTCCTAACGGAGCTTGGGGAACTATCAACTTTCAACGGCGTTGTTGCATAAAGCAGGGAGACGATAGGGCTGGTATTCTTGATTTGTGAAAACAAAGAAAACCAAACGCCGCTACCGTCTCCGCAACTGGAAACACTATAACGCCGCGCTCGTACAACGCGGAAGCCTGACGCTCTGGGTCAGTGATGACGTGATTACGGCCTG
>JBJMGV010000012.1:0-32570 GCA_045807725.1 Blastocatellia bacterium
CTGAAGGATGTGACGAAGCCCCGTAGGGGCGCAATGTCAACATCCCGCTCCTGACGGAGCTTGAAGACTCAATCAACTGCGTAACTATAAACATTGCGCTCCTAACGGAGCTTGCTTCTTCTATTGCATCGGTAACTATAGAGCGTGTTTGAGAAGCCCTGAAGGGGCGCGATTCGACAGCCCAAGGCATCGCCCTGGGTGAGCGGCGGGGCTAACCGCCAATCCCTGAAAGGGCGCACTAAGTGATCGGTTATTGTGCCCTTTCAGGGCTTGTGGAATGGTCGCTGAGTGTACCCGGCGCGTTGCGCCGGGCTATTGAATCGCGCCCCTTCAGGGCTTCTCAGACACGCTCTATAGTAACGCGGGCGGTTTAATCTGCAAGCTCCGTAGGAGCGCGATGTTTATAGATAGGGCAGAAGGATGTGACGAAGCCCCGTAGGGGCGCAATGTTGACATCGCGCTCCTGACGGAGCTTGGGGAACTATCACCTATCAACTGACCACTGGTACCAACTATCAACTATCAACTGACCACTGACCACTGGCCACTGGCCACTGACTATTATGCAATTAACGATACCCTTCCCCGCGACCTTCAGCTTTCGCCGCACAGCCATCAGTCACGGCTGGTGCGAGTTGCCGCCGTTTGCATTAGACCGGCAGGCGTGGACGCTCACGCGCGTGCTCGACACGGGCGACGCGCAACCCGTCACTGTCCATATCAGTGACGACGCGCAGACCATCTACATCACGACGCGGCGCAAGCTGAGTAAGCGCGCGGCTGAACGAGTCCTGCGCGACGTGCGGCATATGCTGCGGCTCGACGATGATATGACTGAGTTCTATCAGTTGATCGCCGGCAACCCCGCCTTCGAGTGGATCGCCCGACACGGCGCGGGCCGTATGCTGCGCGCGCCCAGCGTCTTTGAAGACCTCGTCAAGATGATGTGCACGACCAACTGTTCGTGGTCGCTCACGGAAAAGATGGTCGGCTCTCTGGTCGCCGCGCTCGGTCGGGAAGCCGCCGACGAACGCCGCGCCTTCCCGACGCCTGAAGCGATGGCGGCGATGCCTGAACGTTTTTACCGCGACACGGTGCGCGCCGGTTATCGCGCCGCTTACCTGAAAGAACTGGCCGAGCGCGTGGCGAGCGGTGAGATTGATGTTGAATCATGGCTGACGAGCGAACTGCCGACTGACAAGCTGAAGCGCGAGATGAAGCGCGTCAAAGGCATCGGCGATTACGCGGCGGAAAACCTCTTGAAGCTAGTCGGTCGTTACGATGGCCTCGGATTGGATTCGTGGGTGCGCCCGCAATTCGCCCGTAAACACAACAAGGGCCGGGCCGCGTCGGACGAAAAGATTCGGCGGCATTACGCCCGCTTCGGCGCGTGGAGCGGCCTTGCTTTGTGGTGCGATCTGACTGAAGACTGGATCAATGAAGCGGGCGAAGCTAAGTGGTGAATCATACAAATGCGTTTACGGCTGGGGGGTGAAGGTATGAACGACGAACGGCGGCAGCGCGTCTCATCCGGCTCGCCTTACGAACCGCGCATCGGCATCTCGCGCGGCGTGCGGACGGGCCGCATCATTGCCATTGCCGGCACTGCGCCCATTGGGCCTGACCGTCAGACAGTAGCCGTTGGCAACGCAGCGGCGCAGGCGCGGCGCTGTTTCGAGATTGTCCAAGCGGCGCTCGAACAACTCGGCGCGAGCCTCAACGACGTGACCCGCACGCGCATACTGCTAACGCGCATCGAAGACTGGGAAGCCGTCGCGCTGGTTCACGGCGAGTTCTTCAAAGACGTGCGGCCCGCCAACACCATTATGCAGGTCGTGCGCTTCATCGATCCCGACTGGCTCGTCGAAATCGAAGCCGACGCCGTGATTGACGAGTGAGATAACAGGCCGCACGCCTTAGAACCTCTGCGTTATGCCGGCGGCGAGGGCGGCAGGTAGAAAAAGGTCACGCGGCCCAGGCCGGTGTTGCCGTTGCCCGGCTGATAGGCGTAAACGATGGCTTCATAGAAGCCTTCATCCTCGACCGTATAACTGCCCTTAAACAGGCTGAGTTCGTCAGCATATTGCAGCTCCACTTCGCTGACGATCTCGCCGTTTTTTCTGATCTGTGCGCCGACTTGAAAATTCCCCTCGCTCCAGTCAGGCACAGAGCCGGGGCCGATTGGACAACCGCACATCATCGTCACATTGGCCGCGATAGGAATCATCCACGGAACCTGGCTGTAACTCGTGTGCGTCGGCGGGTCGAGCACCTGCACGAGCAGGCCGGGCAGCACTAACAACAAGCCGTCGCCAGCCGTGATGTCTTTGCCCGGCATCACCCACTGCGTCGCTGAAACTTTGTGCGCCGATTGCAGGCCGCCGATGGGGCCATACGCCGTGACCTCGATGAAGACCGGCTCATCAAGATCGAGCTGCGCCGTGAAGCCCGACGCCGAATCGGTCGGAATCGGCGTGCCCCATGTTCGCGGCGTGTTCATAATCTCTGCCGTGTTGCCTGAGTCGCCGGTCGTGTAGCCCTTGGCCAGCAACTCGCCGGTCTGCACGTCGCGGATGGTGACGAGCGAGCCGCCAATGTCAGCGCCCAGAAACTTGCCGTCTTTCGCAATGACGCGCACGGTGATACAGGTTGGTGTCTTTGCCATTCTGATTTCTCCTTAGAGGCGGATGAGCGATGGCCGGCATTATCGCACAGCCGTTTCAGCATGTCGAAGGAGTTGGCGATGGCTTCACGCCGTCGCAGAGGTCTTCAGCAATGACGAGGGACAGAGGTCTTCAAGGACGCAACTGGCGCATTCGGGCTTGCGCGCTTTGCAGACCGCGCGACCGTGATAGATCATCAAGTGCGCGAAATCCACCCAGTCCTTTTGCGGCACAAGCTCAATCATATCGCGCTCGATCTTCTCCGGCTGCTCGTGTGTGGTCAGGCCGAGCCGCTGCGACAGCCGCCCGACGTGCGTGTCTACGACGACGCCCGAAGCAACACCGAAGGCATTGCCCAGCACAACGTTCGCCGTCTTGCGCGCAACGCCCGGCAAAGCGAGCAACTCATCAACGGTCGAAGGCACGCGCCCGCCGTGTTGTTCGACGATCAGCCGGCACGCGCCCTGTATGGCTTTCGCCTTATTGCGAAAAAAGCCGGTCGAGCGAATATCCTGCTCAAGCTCAGCCTGCTCGATGTTGATAAAGTCGGCGGCCTTGCGGTACTTCCTGAACAGGTCGGCGGTGACGAGGTTGACGCGCTCGTCCGTGCATTGCGCCGACAGGATGGTGGCGACCAGCAGTTCGAGCGGGTTGCTGTAATTCAAACTGCAATGCGCGTCTGGATACGCCTTTCTCAATCGCGCAATGATCGTCTTCGTCCGTTGCTTCTCTTGCGTGCTTGCCAATTCAGAGCCTCACTAAGAAAGTGATGAGTGATGAGTGATGCTCATCGTCACTTCATCCTACTCATCACTCATCACTCTTATATTCTATCCGTCGGCACGACCAGCACGGGGCGGTCGGCCTGCTCCAGCACTTGCAGCATAATGTCATTAAACCTATAGAAGGCGTGCGAGCGCGGGCCGTGAAAGCCGATGACGATCAGGTCGTAATCGCCCGTCGCCGCTTCGGCCAGTATGCCTTCGACCGGCGTGTCGGCCATCCGCATACGCACATCGCAATCCACGTCCATCGACCGCAACGTCGCCGCGCCCTGATCCAGATGCCGGCGCGTCAGCGCGTTCACATCGTCCGTATCTTTAGTCACAAAGAGCAGCATCGCCTTTGCGCCTAATCGCCGCGCCAGTCGCCCGCCGGTGTTAATGTCGCTTTTGCCCGGCTCGCCCGCCGCCGTGCAGATCAACACGCGGGCAACCTGTGGGCGCTCGCCTTTGACGACCAGCACCGGCACGTCTGTGCGTTCGAGCACAGTAATCAATGCCTCGCCCAAGAGCCGCGCGGCTCGCGCTTCACGGCTCGGCAAGTGCGTCGCCCGCGCGCGAAGTCCCGTGCCGCGCGGCTGCGGCGACATCACCAGCATCTCGTAAACCGATTCGGCGTGCTCGGCGGCGATCTGTTCGACGGCGTTGCCGTAGCGGATTTGCAAAGCGGACTCGGCCAGCCCCGCGCCTTGTTGTCGCTCGGCGAGCGACGTGCGCAACGCTTCGGCGCGTTCGGGATTTTCGGCTACGGCCAGCACAGTCGCTTGCGCGCGCAGCTTTTCAGCGAGCAAGCCTGTCAACTGAAGCGGCACAGTTGATCCTTGACCGGCATCATAAACCAGCAGGCGCGGCAGCGGTTGACTCAAGATTTTCCAGCCGCGTAGCGCCACCCAGAATTCGTTGCCGCTCAGCTCGACCTGCGAAGGCAACGAGGCGTCTATCAACATGCCCTCTTCGCCGAATGGCAGCGGCGGCGCAAGCTGTCGCGCCGCTTCGAGGCGCGGCACGCGCAGGCGCACGCGGCGCAAAGGCCCCGTGAAATTCTGCTCGATGATCTCGCCTTTGCCTAACGTCGGCAGATCATCAGGCGCGCGGTCTGCGAACAACGCGACCTGTTCAGGGCGAAAGAGCAACTGCACGCGCGCGCCGTCTTCGTGCGGCGCGTCTTCAGGGATCGGCAGCCATAGTTCTCCAAACCGAGCGCGGCCCGCTTCGGCGCGACCGACCAGCACCGTGCCCGCGCCGAGAAAGGTCGCCGCGAAGAGCGAACGTGGCTTATCATACAATGCTTCGCCGCCGCCGACTTCGAGCAGGCGACCATGTTCGAGCACGCCTATGCGGTCGGCCAGCTCGAATGCCTCTTCTTGATCGTGCGTCACCAGAATCGTAGCGACGCCGAGCCGCCGCTGAATCTCTTTCAAGCTGCGCCGCAGTTGCGCGCGAATCTTCACGTCGAGCGCGCCGAACGGCTCGTCTAATAACAGCACATCCGGCTCGTAGGCCAACGCGCGGGCGAGCGCGACGCGCTGCTGCTGGCCGCCCGACAGTTGGTGCGCGTAACGGCTGCCGAGTCCGGCCAGTCCGACCAGTTCAAGCAACTCGTCGCGTCTTCGGGCGCGCTCCGCCTTCGGCGTCTTGCGAATCTTCAGACCGAACTCGATATTTTCGCCAACGCTCATATGGCGAAAGATCGAATAGTTCTGAAAGACGAATCCAGTGCCGCGCTTTTGCGGCGTCAGGTAAGTCACGTCTCGACCGTGCAGCAGGATGCGCCCGCTGCTCGGTTCGGTCAGCCCGGCGATCATTCGCAGGATGGTGCTCTTGCCGCTGCCCGACGAGCCGAGCAGCACGAACAACTCTTTGTCGGCGACTTCGAGCGCGACGTTATCCACGACCCACTGGTTGCCGTAACGCTTAGTGACCTGCTCAAGAACGATAGACATTGACACATCCTCTCGATCATCGTGAAGGTGGTAAGCTCAAGCTGCGGGGCGGGCGTGAATCAGCCCAATCGAATACGGCGGGCGGTTGAGAGGCAAGCGCGCTGCCTGCCTCTCAACCCAGATACAATTCATCCGTTGTGCAACGCCAGGCTATCGGCGGTGACACGGGTGGTCTTACTGTGCGGCTTCGCTGTTATCGGCAGCGTGCGCGTGTTCGATCTCTTCGGTCGTGTACGCGCCGAGGATGCGGCGGCCTTCTTCGCTGCGCGGATCAATCGTGCGCAGGTGCTTGCGGCCCTGCATCTCCCAGATCGCCGTGACGACGCCGTCTTTCTCGACCGCGTGATACGTTGTCTCGTTCTCTTCCATCCTTCCTCCGTTGGATATGAATTTCGCTAAAAGTACAACTCTGAATTTTAATCGCCGCTATTCGTCTCTGTCCAGTCACTCCGAAATCAAAAGGCGCGGCGGATGATTGACGATTCAATCATCCGCCGCGCCGTTAGCACGTTGGCGAGGCAATCAATTCTCAAACACGAGCAGCGCGATCAGGTCGAAGTCGGATTCGTCGAGCGGCGGCGGCAGCGGCGGGTTGATCGGTTCACTAAAGCCCATCTGCCGCTCCTGCATCTCGCGCCGCTGCTGTTGCATCTCGCGGCGCAATTCGCGCTGAAGCCGGTTGAACTCCTGCACCTGTTCGAGCGAGAGCACGCCGCGCACCTGTGCGCGGATGCGCGATTCCAGGCGAATCTTATCGGCTTGCGCGGCGGCCAGTTCGTCGGTCGCGCGGCGCACGTCTTCTTCGCGGTAAGTTTCGCTCATAATGGCGCGGTCGAGCGCGGCGCGCGCCTGCCGCAGTCGGCGACCCGTCGAGATGGTTTCGTCCTCGTGGCTGCGACGAATCTCCTGCATACGCATACGCTGGTCGGGCGTCAGCGCCAATCGCTGCATAACCATTTGCCGCAGTCTCTGCTTCTTGACCTGATTCGCGCCGGGCTGACGACTGGCCTGCGGGTCGGGCAGCGGACGATTCGGGCCGCGCGGAAAGCGGCGCTGACCGATTTGCGGATCACCCGCCTCCGCCGCTTCGACGCGTGACTGATCGAGCGGACGACTTGCGCCGGGCCGCACCTGCGCGCTGACGCTCGCGGCGGCAAGCAACACGGTGAAGATCAATAACGTTGGGGCGATGAATTTTTTCGTTATCATCATTGCAAACCTCGACTCGATGATTATCCACCACCTTAGACCGCAGCGGCAGCGCGAAAGTTTGGATTATTGTAGCACTGACAGTGGCCAGTGGTCAGTGGCCAGTGGTCCGTTGCTAGTTGATACCAGTGGTCAGTTGATAGTTGCTAGTTGATAGTTCCCCAAGCTCCGTCAGGAGCGCGATGTTTATAGTTACCGATGCAATAGATCAAACAAGCTCCGTCAGGAGCGCAATGTTTATAGTTACGCAGTTGATTGAATCTTCAAGCTCCGTCAGGAGCGTGATGTCAACATCACGCCCCTACGGGGCTTCGTCACATCCTTCAGCATTATCTATAAACATCGCGCTCCTAACGGAGCTTGCTTCATCTATTACATCATCGGCTATAGAGCGTGTCTGAGAAGCCCTGAAGGGGCGCGATTCAATTCTCCCCTTTGGGCCGCCGCCGTCGCCCCCTGCCTCTGAAAAGCCCTGAAAGGGCGGGATTCGACAGCCCAGGGCATCGCCCTGGGTGAGCGGCGAGGCAAACCGCCAAGCCCTGAAAGGGCGCCATAACCGATCACCTATTGCGCCCTTTCAGGGCTTGCAGAATGGTCGCTGAGAGTGTACCCGGCGCGTTGCGCCGGGCTATTGAATCGCGCCCCTTCAGGGCTTCTCAGACGCGCTCTATAAACATTGCGCTCCTGACGGAACTTCGTCACATCCTTCAGCTATATCTATAAACATCACCCTCCTACGGAGCTTGTATCGTTATTAGCAACGTTGACTATAAACATTGCGCCCCTAAGGGAGCTTGCCGAACTGATAACTGGCCACTGGCCACGGCTCTCAGAACTGGTCGAGGAAGTCGAGAGTGGATTGGCGCGGGCTGCGATGGGCCTGCGCTTCGGATACGGATGTTCCGCGCGGCGTATCTGAAGCGACGCGGCGGTCGCTGGCGCGGCGGCTGATGCTCGCGCCGTTCGATGAACGGTAAGTCCAATCGCTTGCGCCGGTGGCTTCTTCAAGATCGGGAAAGCTGCGCAGCCAGATGTCCGGCTCCTGATGCAGATCGTTGACGATGCGCTCGCGCAGGCGGCTGACGAAGGCCCGCGCGCCGCTCGCGTTCGCATCAGTAAGCAAGATTACAATGTCATTGCGCGGGTTGGTGGACAGCAGATCGGTTTCACGGATCAAGCGCCGCGACAGGTCGTAAAGCCGCAAGGCGAGGTGGCCGCCTTTCGCCGTCATCTCCGGCAAGCGGCAGCCGACGATGGCGAACGTGGCGTTGCTTTCAAGCGTCGCGCGCACGCGATCTTCGACTTGCGCCGCGAACTTTTGATAAGAGGTGAACGGCTCGCCCGGCACGGTGACGACGACCGGCTCGGCCAGCGGCGGCGCGGCAAGCTCCGAAGGCCCGCCGGTCGCTTGCGTTCCCGTGATCCACGAGTTGATGCCGCGATAGCGCGCGATCAACTGCCGCGCTTTGTGGCGCAGCTCTTTCGGGCTGTAAGGCTTCGTCAGGTAATAGTCCGCGCCCAGCTCAGCCGCCAGCACGCGGTCGCTGGCGCGCATACGAGTCGCGGTAATCAAGATGACCGGCACGTTCAATCCTTGCCGTATGTGCTCAAGCACTTTGAAGCCATCAATGATCGGCAGATCAAGGCTGAGCACAACCAGATCAGGCTTGAATGAAATCAGCCGCGCCAGTCCGCTCATTCCGTCGTGAACAATCTCCAGCGTATAAGCATCGAGCGTCTGCGCGATCATCTCGCACGAGGCCGGATCATCGTCAATCACCAGCACGTTGCAATCTTTCGGCTGAATAGCGACGCTCGTCGCCGCTTCGGTCTTCGGCGATTCGGCAGCAGGCGGCGCAAGGGTCGGCGCGTCGGGCGGGCGCAACAATACTTCAGCGGCGCGCGAAGCGATGGTCGAATCAATCTTCACATCGGCGGCGCGGCGATGCGGCGTCGGCGGCGCTTCAGCGGCAGTCGCGGCAGTCGAAGCGGCAGTGCGCGACGCGGGCGAGGCTTCGGCGGCCACAGGCGCGGCGGCCTGTTCCTGCGTCGCCTCGCCCATCGCCGCCGGCTCGCGGCGCACAGTCGGCGTGGGGGCGTGAGGTGCGCCGACTGTGGTCGCAGCCGAATTCAATTCGGGCAGATCAATGTCGAGTGGCGACGACGACTTCGCCAGTTCGTCAATCAAATCATCAAGCAACTCGCCTGCCGGTTCGCTTGCCTGTGACGATGAAGCCGTCGTGATCGGCGTCGGCCCCACATGCGTAGCCGGCAGCGGCGTCGTATCGGGCGTCGTTGATTCTGACGGTGATGCGGCTTGATTCTGTGGTCGCGCTGTCTCGGTCGGCGGCGCGGGCGACGGCTTGACCTCTTCGACGGTGATCGGCGCAGGCGGCTTAACCGGCGCGCTGGTCGCTGAAGGGTTGGCCTTCCACATCTCTGCGAATGGCTCAAGCAGCTTGTCTAAATCGAAATCGCCGACCGTGCCGCGCGATGATGAGGCATCAACACTGGAGGCCGGCGGATTCGTCTCAGCCGGCTGTGCAGCGACCTCTGAAACGTGTGGCGCGGTCGAAGTCGCGGAGTCCTCGACCGGCGTCGCGTCAATCGTTGCGTCAATGGCGACTGGCGGCGTCGCTTGAAAGATCGAAAAGAAATGCTCGGAGCCGCGCCCGCGATCAAGCAGGAAGATGCCGCGCGAAGGGTCTACTTCGATGGCTTGATCGCCGACAGGCGATTTTTCAAAAGCGAGGAAGCGCGCGGCGCGGTCGCCTACGTCTTTCACTTCAAAGCGGAAGACTTCTGCCGCGTGCGACCTGGCGGCGTCAACGATGTCGGGTTCGCCGTTAGCGATGAAGACCACCGTCGCGCCGAACGAGCGCGCCCATTCGGTGAACTCGGCGACGCGTGATCGCAAATCGCCGACGCCAGCGACGAGGCTAGTGACCGGATCGAAGATCAGCCGTTCGGGTTTCGTCTCGCCCAACAGCCACTCCAGCTCGCGCAGCACCGGCGACAGTTCGCGCAGCCGCGATACCTGTTGAATGATGTCGTCCGAGTATTCGAGGATGACCAGCCGCCCGCTGTAAACATCTTCGAGGCAATCGTAGCCCAGCCGCGCGAAGCGGCGCACGGCGTCTTCGGGCGAATAGCGGATGACCAGCGCGCCGTGTTCGCCGCGCTTGAGTCCTTCGATGAGAAACTTGATGCCGAAAAGCGACTTGCCCGCCGCCTCGCCGTGCACCAGATAGAGCTGACCGCTTTCGAGGCCGCCGAGCAGCTTATCAACCGGCTCAACGCCGCTGGGGATGAGGTTTGGGGCTTTCGTATCCATCTTCTTTGAACGCGCCGTGCGGCTGGCTTTGCTGAAATTTGCCGTGCGAATTGCGCTGGTTTCGACTGACTATCGCAGCGTTTCGCCCGCCCTCCGTACGGCACAAGGTGAGTGGCCTAATCACTCAGATTCATTAAATGAAAAATGCGCGCGATATACCAGCATTAACCTGTTCAGGTGAGGAATCATTGGCACCAACTTGAATCTCAACGGAAAGCCGGGAGCGTGTCAAGCCGTCTCCGACGCCCGTCCGCCGACTCGCCGATTCTTCTTGCTCTCTATTCTTACCCTATGTAGAATGCTTTCTAGCTAGGATTCTATCTTAGAGAAAAGGAGTTTCTGGATGGGCAAAGGCTTTGTCACCCACGCGACGGCAGTCATCTTGCAAGCCGTGGCCAATGGCTATCTATACGGGTTCGACATCATCGACATCACGGGGCTGCCGGGCGGGACGGTCTACCCGGCGCTGCGGCGGCTCGAAGAGGCCGGCCACCTCACTTCACAATGGGAAAAGCCGAGCATCGCGCAGGCCGCGCCGCGCCCGCCGCGCAAGTATTACGAACTGACGCGCAGCGGGCGAGAGGCGCTCTCAGAAGCCGTCAAACGCTATCGTTTGCTGGAGCAGACGCAAGCCAGCAAGAAGCGCACGCCGAAACCGTCACGCGCCTGAGGACCAAGCCGTGCCGTTGCGCTCCCACTCAAAACAATTCTTCACCAGACCGCATCTGCGGCTGATCGCCTTGATCGGCGTCATCGTGCCGCGCCGATTGCGCGCCGACTGGCGGCAGGAGTGGGAAGCCGAGTTGCAATACCGCGAGGCCCTGCTTGCAGACTGGGATCATCTGAATGGGCGAACCCGATTCGATCTATTGCGGCGCAGCGCCGGCGCGTTTTTGGACGCGCTCTGGCTGCAACCGCAGCGATTGGAGGACGAAATGTTTCAAGACCTGCGTTACGGCATACGGATGTTGCTGAAGCAACCCGGCTTCACCTTGATTGCTGTCTTCACGCTGGCGCTCGGCATCGGCGCCAGCACAGCCATCTTCAGCGCCGTCAACCCTATTCTGTTCGAGTCGTTGCCTTATCCACATGCCGAGCGCATCCAGATGATTTGGGATTTCGGCAGCGAGGGAACGCGTCTCCACGTCACGTTCGGCACTTATCGAGAGCTGGTGGAGCGCAGTCATTCCTTCGACGCGCTTGCAGTGATGAGAGCCTGGCAGCCGACGATAACCGGCACGGCAGAGCCTGAGCGGCTTGAAGGACAGCGCGTCAGCGCCAGCTATTTTCAAGCGTTCGGCATCCAGCCTGCGCTCGGACGTGACTTTGATTCATCTGACGATCAGGTCAACGGCCCCAAAGTAGCGATCATCAGCGACAGGTTATGGCGGCGGCGCTTCGGCGGCGATGGCGCGATCATCGGGCAGCAGCTCGCGCTTGACGCCAACCTCTACACAGTGATCGGCGTAATGCCCGCTGCGTTCGAGAACCTGCTGGCCTCTTCGGCAGACATCTGGTCGCCCTTGCAGTACGACGTGTCGCTTGCGCCCGACAGCCGCGAGTGGGGCCATCACCTGCGCATGGTGGGAAGGCTGCGGCCAGGCGTCACCACCGAGCAAGCTCGACAGGAGATTGATATGATCGCGCAAGCTCCGGTGCCTGAGTTTGCCAGGCCGCCTTACGCGGCGATGGATAATGGATTGATGGTGACTTCATTGCAGGCTGATGTGACCAGCGACATCCGTCCGGCGCTGCTCGCCGTGATGGGCGCGGTCCTGCTGGTGCTCGCCATCGCCTGTGTGAATGTCACCAACCTGCTGCTGGCGCGCGGCGCACAGCGGCGCGGCGAATTCGCTATACGCACGGCGCTGGGCGCGGCGCGTGCGCGACTAATCCGGCAATTGCTGATCGAGAGTTTGTTGCTTGCCACGCTTGGCGGCGCGCTTGGCCTGATTCTGGCGCAAACGGGCGTGCAGGGATTGGTCGCGCTCAGTCCGCCCGGACTGCCGCGCGCTGGCGCGATTCGCCTGGACGGCGCGGCCTTCGCTTTCGCGCTCGCCGTCACCACCTTCATTGGCCTCGCGGTCGGCTTAATTCCAGCCCTGCACGTCTCGCGCCGTGACCTGCACACAGAGGTAAAGCAGAACTCGCGCACCAGCATCGGCGGTCACCAATGGACGCGCCGCACCTTGGTTGTCGCCGAAGTCGCGCTCGCTCTTGTTCTGCTGGTGAGCGCGGGATTGCTGTTGCGCAGCCTGCAACGGCTGCTGGCGATTGACCCTGGATTTGATACGTCACACCTGCTGACTATGCAGGTGCAGACATCCGGGCACGGCTTCGATGATGAAACCACGCACCGCTTCTTCGCCGAGGCGCTGGAAGCCGTCCGCCGCGTTCCCGGCGTCAACGCCGCCGCCTTCACCAGCCAATTGCCTTTGAGCGGCGATCTTGATGACGGGTATGGCGTTCACTTCGAGTCGAGTCCGACCGGCAATCCCGAAGCCGATCAGGGCGCGTTTCGCTATGCAGTCAGTCCGCGATACTGCGAAGCGATGGGGATTCCGTTGCGCCGGGGTCGCCTGCTCAACGAGCACGACACTGCCGACGGGCTGCCCGCTGTTCTCATCAGCGAATCACTGGCGAAAAGCAAGTTCCCCGATCAAGACCCGATTGGCCAACGCTTGCGCATAGGGCCTAACGATGGCCCCTGGCAAACCATCGTCGGCGTCGTCGGAAACGTGAAGCAGACATCGCTGGCGGTGAATCAAACGGATGCCGTTTATATTCTCACCACGCAATGGCGTATGTTCGTAGACCGCGCTCTCTGGCTGACGGTTCGCACACAAGGTGATGCGGCATCGCTTGCGCCCGCCGTCAGACAAGCGCTCCGATCTGTGGACAAAGATCAACCTATTGTAAGGCTGGCGACGATGGACGAGCGGCTGGCCCTTTCGACCGCCGACCGGCGCTTTGCCTTGCTTCTCTTCGAGGCCTTCGGCCTTGTGGCGTTGATGCTTGCCGCCACGGGCATCTACGGGGTGCTCTCTGGCAGCGTCACCGAACGCACACGTGAGATCGGCGTGCGCTTAGCCTTAGGCGCGCAGCGGCGTGACGTGCTGGCGTTGATTTTGCGGCAAGGTCTCAAGCTCGCGTTGAGCGGCGTCGTCATCGGACTTGTGGCCGCGTGGACGACGACGCGGTTGCTGGTCAAGCTGCTTTACGGCGTCAGCGCCACCGACCCGCTCACCTTTGCGGCGATTCCGCTGCTGCTGGTCACTGTAGCGCTGCTGGCCTGCTGGTTGCCGGCGCGGCGCGCGACCAAGATTGATCCGATGATCGCCTTGCGTTGCGAGTGATTCTCATGACTCACCAGACACGCACAACCCGCTTCCGTTTCTGGCTCTGGCTGATCGCCTTGATCGGCGTGATCGTGCCGCGCCGATTGCGCGCCGACTGGCGGCAGGAGTGGGAAGCCGAGCTGCAATACCGCGAGGCCCTGCTTGCAGAGTGGGACCGGCTCAATTGGAAGGCGAAGCTCGATCTGTTCAGGCGTAGCGCATCGGCCTTCTGGGACGCGCTCTGGCTTCAACCCGAACGACTGGAGGACGAGATGTTTCAAGACCTGCGATATGGCTGGCGCATGCTGATTAAGCACAAAGGCTTCACGCTGGTAGCCGTGCTTTCACTGGCGCTCGGCATTGGCGCGAACACCGCCCTGTTCAGCGTAGTGGACGCCGTGCTGCTCCGAACCTTGCCGGTCGCCGAGCCTGAACGCCTGGTGCTGTTCGAGTGGCAATCCGGGCAGCCGTTCCGAACCAATGGCTCGCGCGGCTCGTTCGTCGCCGCGCCGCCGGGCAAGCGGCAGGCTTCGGTCTTCCGCTATGACGTATTCGAGAGGCTGCGCCAGCAGTGGCGGCAATCGCCGGACAGCCCGCTCAGCGACTTCTTCGCGTTTGCACCGATCTATGAAATCACGGCGGCGGCAGGCGACCAGGCGGATATCGTCAAAGGCCAGGCCGTGACCGGCGGTTATTACGCAGGACTCGGCGTGCAACCGGCGCTGGGGCGCGGCATCACCCACGAAGACGATCAGCCCGGCGCGACGCCTGTGGTAGTGCTCAGCCATCAATTCTGGCAGGAGCGATTCAACGCAGACCCCGCCGTCATCGGCCAGACGCTCAAGCTCAACAAGCTCTCGTTTACCATCATCGGCGTGACGCCGCCGGCATTCACCGGCGCTTTGCAGGTCAATTACCATCCCGCCATCACTGTGCCTATCGTCTGCGAGCAATTACTGCTCGCCGAGCGCAGCGCGATGCCCAGAGCCGACAAGCCGGGCTACTGGTGGCTGAACGTGATGGGGCGGCTCAAGCCGGGCGCGACTTATGAGCAGGCGGGCGAAAGCTTGAACGGCACATTTCAAGCCGCCGCCCTTGAAATCATGCCGCCGCCGCGCAAAGCGACCGACGCGGCACAGATTGATCCGAAAGATTATCCATATCTCTTCGCGCAATCCGGCAGCCGGGGCTTGATGGAAAACCGTCAGACCTATTCGGCGACGATCTACGCCTTACTCATCGTGGTCGGACTGGTGCTGCTGATCGCGTGCGCTAACGTCGCCAACCTGCTGCTGGCGCGGTCGGCATTGCGAAGCGCCGAGATCGGCGTGCGGCTAGCGGTCGGCGCGGGGCGCTTGCGACTCGTGCGGCAGTTGTTGACCGAAAGCGTGCTGCTCGCGGCGATGGGCGGCGCGGTCGGCGTGCTCGTTGCCCTCTGGGGCAAGAGCGCGCTCGTGGCGCTGACAGACAAAGAGGCGGACTTCCTGCCCGGCGATGTCAATCTCAGTTTGAACTGGCGCGTGCTGAGCTTCACGGTTGGCATCTCGCTGCTGACCGGCGTGCTGTTCGGACTTGTGCCCGCGTGGCGCGCGACGAAGCTGGATTTGACGGCGTCGCTCAAACAGGGCCGCCGCACGACGGGCGTCGTGTCGCGTCTGAGCAAAGGGCTAGTCATCGCGCAGGTAGCGCTTTCCTTGATATTGCTGATCGGCGCTGGCCTGTTCATACGCTCGCTCTACAACCTGCAACGCGTCAACGTCGGCTTCAATCAGGAGAATCTCTTGTTGTTCACTTTGCAGCCAGAGCAAGGCGGCTACAAAAACGAGCGACTCGTGCAATTCTACAATCAACTCTTCGCGCGGCTGGACCACCTGCCCGGCGTGCAAGCGGCGACATTCGGGCGCGTCCCGCTGATCGCGCATTATCAGTGGAACACAGACATCCTCTTGCCCGGCGAGACGGAGAAGGCCGCAGGCGAGCACATTGCTAACCGGCAGATGGTGCGCGAGAACTATTTCGCAGCGATGGAAATCCCGTTGCTCGGCGGGCGCGGCTTTGCAGCGCAAGACGATCAGCGCGCGCCTAAAGTCGGCATCGTCAATCAGACCTTCGCTCATAAGTTCTTCCCCAACGAAGAAGTCATCGGTAAGCGCGTCACCGACACGGAAGGCAAGCGCGAGATCGAGATTGTCGGCGTCATCGCCGACACCAAGTACGACAGCCAGCGCAGCGAGATGGAGCCGCTGCTCTACACGCCCTGGCAACAAGAAGTCGCGTCAATCGGCGAGATGCATTTCGCTTTGCGGACGATGGGCGAGCCGACCGCGCTGGCCGCCACCGTGCGTCAGGTCGTTGGTGAGTTAGATAACAATTTGCCGGTCACTGATGTCGAGACGCAGACCGCACGTTCGCAAGCGTCGCTGGGGCAAGAGCGATTGTACGCGCGGCTGCTGAGCTTCTTCGGTGGACTGGCATTGTTGCTTGCGGCCATCGGATTGTCCGGCGTCCTGGCTTATTCAGTGACGCAGCGCACCAACGAGATCGGCGTCCGTATGGCGCTCGGCGCGCAGCCGGCCAACGTCCTGCGGCTGGTCATCTGGCAAGGGATGAAGCTGGTGCTGCTGGGGCTGGTCGTCGGCGCGCTCGGCGGGTATGTGCTGAATCGGTTGATCGCCAGCCAGTATTTCGAGAGCAATTCCTGGCAAGCGAAGATGGCAGAGCAGCTTTATGGCGTGAAAGGAACTGACCCGCTGACCTTCGGCCTGATTGCGTTGCTGCTGGCGCTGGTCGCGCTGGTGGCCTGCTGGCTGCCCGCGCGCAAAGCGGCGCGCGTAGACCCGCTCGAAGCGTTGCGCCACGAATAACAATGGGCGCGAGATTGAAGTCTCGCGCCCACTCATCTCATCATCAACTTATCAGCGGAGCAGACCAGGAAGCGGCCTTCAGGCCGCTTGCCCGCAGGGCAATTAGGCCAGCCCTTCAGGGCTGGTACATAGCGGCGTACAAGCTCCGCAGCCCGTTTTAACGGGCTTACCGTAACCGGCTTCAGCCATCATTGTCCTTTGGCTAAAGCCAAACCGGGTAAGCACGCTGAAGCGCGCTAAACGAATGACTCGCCGACGCTGCACCAGCCGTAAACGGCTGGCCTATCTGCCCTGCGGGCAAGCCCGCTGAAGCGGGCTGTGGAGCGGCGCAATGGAATCGAAAACGACTCGACTCACTTCTTGCCGCGCTGCTCGATCTTCGCCCACGTGTCGCGCAGGCCAATCGTTCGGTTGAAGACCAGCCGCCCCGACTCAGAGTCAGGATCGACGGCAAACGCAGAGTCAGGATCGACGGCAAAGTAGCCCAGCCGCTCGAACTGATAGCGTGCGCCGACCGCCGCGTCACGCAAGCTCGGCTCGACCTTGCAACCCGTCAGCACTTCTAAAGAGTTCGGGTTCAGGTTGGCCGTGAAGTCCTGGCCTTCTTCGACCTCGTTGGGATTCTCTTTTATAAAGAGGTGGTCGTAGAGGCGGACTTCAGCGTCCACGGCGTGCGCGGCAGAGACCCAGTGAATGGTCGCCTTGACCTTGCGACCATCGGGCGCGTTGCCGCCGCGCGTCTCAGGGTCATAGGTGCAGCGCAATTCGACGATGTTGCCGTCGGCATCCTTCACCACCTCTTTGCAGGTGATGAAGTAACCATAACGCAAGCGCACCTCGCGGCCCGGCGCGAGCCGGAAGAACTGCTTCGGCGGGTCTTCACGAAAATCGTCCTGCTCGATGTAGAGAACTTTCGAGAACGGCACGCGGCGCGTTCCGGCGCTCTCGTCTTCGGGATTGTTGACGGCCTCCATCTCTTCGACCTGATCGTCAGGATAATTCTCGATGACGACGCGCAGCGGGCGCAGCACCGCCATTACGCGTGGCGCTCGTTTGTTCAAATCTTCGCGGATGTAGTATTCGAGCAGCGACAGTTGCACCGTGTTGTTGGTCTTCGAGACGCTGACGTTGGCGCAGAGATTGCGGATGGCTTCGGGCGTGTAGCCGCGCCGCCGCATCCCCGACAGCGTCGGCATACGCGGATCGTCCCAGCCGGCGACGTGACCCTGCTGCGCCAGCATCAGCAGCTTGCGCTTGCTCAAGAGCGTGTACGTCAGGTTCAAGCGGTCGAACTCGATCTGCCGCGACGGGAAGATGCCGAGCTGCTCGATGAACCAGTTGTAGAGCGGGCGGTGCGATTCAAATTCGAGCGTGCAGATTGAGTGCGTCACTCTTTCAATCGAATCCGACTGGCCGTGCGCGTAGTCGTACATCGGGTAGATGCACCACTCGTTGCCTGTGCGATGATGCTCCATATGAAGGATGCGATACATCACCGGGTCGCGCATGTTCAGGTTCGGCGATGCCATATCGATCCGGGCGCGCAGCGTGCGCGAGCCGTCGGAGAACTCGCCCTTCTTCATCCGCTCGAACAGATCGAGGTTCTCTTCGACCGAGCGATTGCGGTATGGACTTTCGCGGCCCGGCTCTGTGAGCGTGCCGCGATACTCGCGTATCTCAGCCGCGCTCAGGTCGTCCACGTAAGCCTTGCTCGCTTTGATTAACTGGATGGCCCACTCGTAAAGCTGGCCGAAATAATCGGACGCATAAAAGAGCGCGTCCCACTTGTAACCGAGCCAGCGTATGTCTTCCATAATCGATTCGACATACTCGGTCTCTTCTTTCGAGGGGTTGGTGTCGTCGAAACGCAGGTTGCATTTGCCGCCGAACTCCGCCGCCAGCCCGAAGTCGAGATAGATCGCTTTCGCGTGCCCGATGTGCAGATAGCCGTTCGGTTCGGGAGGAAAGCGCATCTGCACGCGACCGCCGTGCTTGCCTTCCGCAACGTCTTGAACAACGATGTCCCGAACAAAATTAGACGGGCCTGTGGACTCGACCGGCGCTACACTGGAGTTGGTTTCTGACGGGTTCATTGATTTCGTTTGCTCTCCTCTATAATACTTTAACGATTATTTGCCGACCTGTTCAACGGCGCGGCGCAATCGCTCGATCACACGCTCGCGGCCAAGCACAACCATAATGTCGAACATCCCCGGCCCGACTGCCTGGCCGGTCAGCGCCGTGCGCGACGCATTGATTAACAGCCCTGCCTTGACGCCCTGCTCCTCTGAATAGGCTCTCAGAGCCGCTTCCGCGTTGTCGTGCGTAAACGGCTCAACGCTGCTCAAGCGGTCGGCGAGGCCGGGCAGCAGCTCGCGCAATCGCTCGTCCTTCAAGTTCTTCTTCACCGCTGGCGGCTCGTATTCAAACTCGTCTGAGAAATAAGGCCGCCCCAGCGTCGTGAAGTCCACCGTCGTGCGATAACGCGCGCGCAGTAGATCGACCGTACGCGCAAACCCGTCGCGCGCCTCGGTCGCGTACTCGTCGCGCCATAGGCTGTGCTTCTTCAACTGCTCGGCCACGAGCGGCAACAGTTCGTCCAACGGCATCGCGCGCAGGTACTCGCCGTTCATCCACAGCGCCTTCGGATCGGTCCAATCGAAGGCATCGTTCTCTTTGAAGTTGAAGATCGCCGACGATTTGTTGACGGCGTCGAGTGAGAACTTCTCGATCAATTCTTCACGCGACATGATTTCCTGATCGGTTCCCGGCGACCAGCCGAGCAACGCAAGGAAGTTGACGAAGGCTTCGGGCAGAAAGCCGCGATCACGATAGGTTGTCACTGAAACAATCTCGCCGTGCTTGCGCTTCGAGAGCTTCTCTTTGCCCGGCGCGTTGATTAGCGGCAGGTGGCCGAAGCGCGGCACTTGTGCGCCGAGCGCGGCGTAGATCAACACCTGTTTGTGCGTATTGGTCAGGTGATCCTGGCCGCGTATGACGTGTGTGATGCCCATCTCAATGTCGTCAACGACGACCGAAAGATTGTAGAGCGGATGGCCGTCCGAACGAATCAAGACGAGGTCTTCGATGTCGGAGTAATCGCGCTCCTGCGGCCCATAAACCATATCGTCAAAGCGCGAGACGCCCGATTCGGGAACCTTCAAGCGGATGGCTGCCGTCTCGCCCGCCTGAAGCCGCGCCTTCGCTTCATCGAGCGGCAAGTTTCGATAAGGATTGCGCGCGCCGCCCTCTTGCTCGCGCACGCGCTCCATTATGCGCGTCTTCACGTCTTTATCGTCGCCTTGCTGCCGGGGCGTGAAATCGTAATAAGCCTTGCCTTCTTCGACGAGCCGGCGCGCGGCGGCGCGGTGCGCTTCGACGAACGACGATTGAAAGAACGGCCCTTCGTCGGCATCCAGTTCGAGCCAGTGCATGCCTTCGAGGATGCCCTGCACCATCGCTTCCGATGAACGTTGAACGTCGGTGTCTTCGATGCGCAGGATGAACGTGCCATTATGCTTGCGCGCAAAGAGCCAGTTGAACAGGGCCGTGCGCGCGCCGCCAACGTGCAGATAACCCGTAGGCGACGGCGCAAAGCGAACTCTAACCTTGTCTGTCATGATGTAATGTTCAATCTCTTGATTATTGAACTTTCCCTTCCAGCGTGGTGACGCGCTGGCTGGTGTTGATGGTAAGCTGCGCGACTTTCTCAGCAAGATCGCGCGTGACTTCGTTGGCCAGAATCAGCTTATCGAACCCCTCGCGCATTTCAGTGATGATGCTGTCTGTTTTCTCGCTGAGAGTGCCAACAGTCTCGCTGAGAGTGCCAACGGTCTCGCTGAGAGTGTTGACGGTCTTGCTGAGCGTGTTGACGGTCTTGCTTACATTGTCTACCTTGTCACGCAGTTCATCCATCCGCACCTCCAGACCATTAACGTTATCCGTCAGTTCAATCATCTTGCCGGTCAGCAGTTGAATGCTTTCAGCCGTCTGTGCCTGTGCCGCTTCGAGCTGGCTGATGCTGGCATTGAACTTCGCGTGCTGATCGAGAAGGAGTTCGATGGTTTTTTGTATCTCTTCACTGGTCATCTTGCGTTCTCACGTTGACAAGTTCATGCGCGGCTTCGGTTGAGATGATAGACGCATGTTCTAAACTGCGATTATCAGTGACGGGAGAAAAGAAAGGCAAGCTCACTAACGAGCTTGCCTTAATCCTAAACAACTGGTGAGACTGAGAGGCCGTCGCTCTTCACTGCGTCTGCGGCGCGACGTAGCGCACTTCACTGACTTCAGCGAGCGCCGCCAGTTTGTCGAGCGCGATGCGACCGAGGATGAGCTTCGACGCTTTCGGCTCGGCGATGATTTCGACGCCGAGTTGTTTGAGCTTCGCCATCACGGCGTCGGACTTGGTCGTCAAAAAGATTTGAACCTCGGCCTTGCCGTCGCGGACGAACCCGGCTTCGGCGGCGGTAGGCGTGCTGTTTTTTTTCTGCAACCGCTCGACGACGGCGGCAAGTGCCGGATGCAGCCTGGCGAGCAATTGCTGGTACTTCTGCTCTGCCGGCGAAGGCTGGCGCTGCGCCTCGTCCGTGTCACGCCGGTCTTTCGGCACTTCGCCTCGCTTCGTGCGAGCCACGCCGCCATAGCCTCTACCGGGACCGGCCCCAGTGCCATTGCCTGAGCCGATGCCGCCCGCGACTCCACCGGAAATCGAGGTTGGTGCGTTCGTTGGTTTCGGCGGTGGCGGCGGCGCTACGTTCACCTGACTGGGTTGCGGCGCAGAGGGACTGGCTTTAACCGCCTGCGCGTTGCTGACCGCAACCACCTCAGTCTCCTCTTTGCCGAAGACGCCTTCGTGGCTGACGCCTTCGGGCATCTCTACGGGAACGTCAACGCGGCGCGGCTGGCCACCATCCGTAATCGTCATCTCTTCGACCGCGACGAACGACGTGAACTGCGTCATCAAGCGATAATCCAGGCCGAGCTGCGTCACTTCTTCTTTCACATCGGCACGCGGCACGCCGTACTGTGTGCCGGTGTAATCGCGGCTCATCAGCTCGTCAATCTTGGTGCGCGCCCACAACGTCGCCAGCACATCGTGACGCGCTTCGCTGTCGGGTAGCTCGATTGCAATCTCTCTGACGTAATCGCGGCCCGCGACTTTGCCTTTCAGCTTGATCGTGCCGCGTGCGCCCTGATTGAAGCGACCGCAGACGACGACCGGCTTGGCGCTGAACAGGTCGGGGAGGCGCTTCGGGTAAACGTCCGTCACCGGCAAGCCTGCCCAATCAATCTGCACATCTGTGAGCAGCGGGTTGCGCACTCGCTCGTGAAAGCGCCGAGCCGCCGCCGAGCCATCATCATTAAGCGAGACATATTCGACTTCGCCGCGTCCTTCTTCGGCCATCTTGTCGAGCAGGAAGCGATTGACCGACGAGCCGATGCCGAAGGAAAAGACGCGGGCGTTCGGATGCTTCTGCACTTCGCCGATGATCTCTTGATCGTTGCCGACATAGCCATCGGTCATAAAGCAGACGATGCGGACGTGGTCTTGCGCGTCCGATGGATCGAGCGCCGCCTTGATCGCTTTCATCATCTCTGTGCCGCCCGACCCGCTGCGCGACGAGAGGAAGGCTTGCGCCTTTTCGAGATTCGCGCGCGTTGCCGGCACAGGCTGCGGGAAGAGGATGTGCGTATCACCGGCAAAGGTGATGAGGTTGAAGGTGTCTTGCGGATAAAGGCCGTCGAGCGCCAGCTTCATCGACTCTTTGGCCTTCTCAATCGGGAAGCCGTCCATCGAACCCGAGGTGTCGAGCACGAAGATGATCTCTTTCGGCATCACGTCTTCAGCCGTGACGCGGTCGGGCGGTTGCAGGATGAACGTGAAGAAGCCATCGTTGCGGCTGCCGTGCGGGACGCGATGCACGAGCAGCGCGTCTTCGATCTTACGACCGGCCACGTCATAGCGCAGCACGAAGTCTTTATTCGGAATTTCGTTGCGGCTCTTGAGCCGCACGATGGCGCTGTGGGACGAAGGCCGCTCAAGTTCGGTTTCGTGATTGGCCGTCTTCAACTCGTCAATCGGCACACCGGCATCGAGCGCCACTTCGAGCGAGATGTCGTGGCCGGCGCGCAGACCTTTGGCGGCGACCAGCGGCGTGATGCGCGAAGCGTCCGGCACCTGCGTCGTATCGGGCGACCAGCCTCCGGCCTGCTTGCCTACGGGCGTGCCGGGGATGTAACGCGGCCCGACAACCATCGGAAAGACCAACTCGTAAGCGCCGTCTTGATACTTCAACGTCTCGACGTAGCTGATCGTGATAGTCACGCGCTCGCCTGGCTCAATGTTGGCGACCGATTGCGTGAAGATGTTGGGCCGCTCCTGATCGAGCAGGCTGGCGACGTGGCCATTGTTGCGCGCCGCTTCATAAATCGCCCGCGCCTCGTCGCGCGGCTTGATGCGACCGCGCACGGTGCGCTCGCCGACGCGCATTGTCATAGCATCAACAGCGGCGTTCTGCGGCAGCGGGAAGGTGTAGACGGCTTCGATCTTATCTTTGAAAGGATTCTCGAATTCCTGCGTGACGACGACGCGTGACAGAAAGCCGCTGATCTCGGCCTTCACGTCGGTGTGTTTGAGCGGGCAAAGGGCAGTGACTTCGCCCTTTTCGGGATTGATGATTTGCAGCGCCCCCTGACCGACAGATGAGTCGGCGTGGGCGGTAAATCCGATGCCGCGATGGGAATTGACTTTGGCGAGCACGATGTAACCTGCAATACAAAGTGCTGCCAGGCACACGAATGACACGACGAGCTTGCGTTGCATAACTCTCCTTAGAAAAGCGCGCTCACGGGTTGCGCAAGGGGTAGTACGGTTGGCCGGCGCTATCGGGATTAGACACCGGAACCGGGCTTTGGTTCCAGAATCTCTCTACGAAACAAAGAATGAAGTGCAGTGGCAAGCTTGCAGAGAAAACTATCGCCGCGTAAGGACGGGCTTGCAAAGAAAACCATTGCCGCGTAAGAACGGGCTTGCAAAGAAAACCATTGCCGCGTAGCGGCGGTTGAGTTTAGCCCGGCGTTTCAACGCCGGGAAATTATCGGTAACTCGCCGCGCGTCGCGTCAGCGACGGTTGAATCAGACGTCGCTGACGCGACGTGGGATGGTCACGGCCTCATCTCTCCGGGCGTTGAAACGCCCGGCTAAACTCAACCGCCGCTATGCGGCGCAAATCAGGTGACATATTCAAGCGGCGCTAGGCGGCGCAAATCAGATGACATATTCAAGCAGCGCTAGACGGCACTAGACGGCACTAGACGGCGCTAGACGGCACTAGACAGCGCTAGGCGGCGCTAGGCGGCGAAGCCGGGATAGCGGTTCACTCTTTCATCACCACCAAAGAAAAGAGCGGCGACGAGTGTGACCTCGCCGCCGCTCGCAGGTGAAGCGAATTGCGCTCGCGGTTTAGAACTCGAAGCGCGCGCCGAACTGCAACTGGAACGGCTGCGGCGTCGGCGTGTTGGTGGTCAACAGATTGCCCGTGTTCGCAAGGCCCGGACGGCGCTCGCGCAACGACAGGAAGTTCGGGTTGGTCGGCCCCGCAAAGCCGCAGTCGCGCGGAATCGCTCCGTTGACTGCCGCGCAGTAGTTGGTCACGGTCGTGCCGCCCAACTCGATGTTCTCCAAGTTGAAGACGTTGAAGACATCCATCGAGAGCTTCAGCCGCATGTTCTCGGTGATGGCGAAACGCTTCTGCAAGCGCAGGTCGAAGTCGTACAGCGCGCGGTTGCGGAAGGCATTGCGCGTGAACGGGATGCCCGGAGCCGCGAAAGGCCGGTCATTGTTGATGCGGTCTTCGTTATAGTCAGAGCCGAGCGTCGCGTCAATCGGACGGCCCGAACGCAGGCGAATCGCGCTCGACAGATCGAAGCCGCCCTTGAGGAAGAAGACCGGGTTGGCGACGAACTGATGACGACGATCAATGCGCGAGTCGGAATATTCCGGCGTCAGGTCGAACGTGTTGTCCGCGCTTGCGCCGCCCGAATCGCGTTCGTTGTCATCATCCGTGAGGTTCTTCGACAGCGTGTAGAAGGCGTTGAACTGACCCCACTTGCGCTGGAACTTGGCGCGCAAGGTCAGGGCGCGGTAGAGCGCCTTGCCGTTGGATTCACGAATCTGGACGCTGCCCAGGTTCGGCAGCGGGCGCGCGATGGCGGCACGCCCCGTCGCGCCGATCAGTCCATAGAACGGGCGTTGCGACGGGTCGCCGGCGAGCAGGCCGGGCCTCGGCAGATTCAGCTCGCGGTTGCGCTGCAACTGCAAGGTGTGAATGTAGCTGAAGTCAGCGCCAATCGTCAGGTCATGGGTGATCTGGCGCTCGATGCCGATGCCGGCCTGATACGACTTCGGATTGCGGAAGTCAGGCGACATCAGGATGGGCTGCGCGCCGATAAAGGGGCTGAACGGCAGGCCGAGCCGACCGGCGATGTCCTGCAAATTCTGCGGCGTCAGGGTCGGCAACTTGTCGAGCGTGAAGCCGTTCAGGTTGACGCCGATCAGGTTGAATTGGCAGTAGAGCGTTGTGCAGGTCTTCAGCGGATTGCTCGACGGCAGCGATGCGGTCGAGAACGGCAACTGCGTCGAGAGGTCGCCCGGCGGCACGCGGAAGTTGTTGAACGGGCCGGCGAACAGCAGCGCCGGCGAGCGCGCGAAATAGCTTCCGCCGTAACCGCGAATCACCGTCTTTCCATCGCTCCACGGATCCCACGCGAAGCCGAAGCGCGGGCCGAACTGCTTGGCCGAGTCAGGGATGATCGTCGGATCAACCGTGTAGCCGACCGGGAACTTGAAGCCCTTGATCTGATTGATGAGGATGTCGTTGTTCGCCTGCGGATCGGGGTTGTACTGGCCCTCCCAGCGCAAGCCGAAGTTGATTGTCAGGTTCGGGCGCACGCGCCACGCGTCCTGGCCGAAGAAGGCCAGTTCGTTCATCGGGTATTCGGCCTGAAGGTTGCCGAGTTGCAGCAGGTAGGTGACGGCAGAATTGTCGAAGCGATTCTGCACGCCGCCCGGCACGCCCGGCGAGAAGCTCAAAATGTCGAGCAATGTCGAGACGGTCGAACCCGACAGGTTGAAGACGCCGAACTGGTTGAAGCCGAACGTCTGGTTGACGAAGGTGTGGTTGTATTCGCCGCCGAACTTCACCGTATGGCCGCCCTTGGTCCACGTCAGCGCGTCGGCAATCTGGAAGCGCCAGTCGAACTGCGTCGTCGGCAGGAAGTTGACGGTTCCGAAGCGACCCAGCGTGCCGTTGGTGACATTGGGCTGAAGGGCGTTGGCCAGGCGCGGGCGCTCTTCGCGCGAGTACTGGCCGCGCAGCTCGTTCACGAGCGTCGGGCTAAAGATGCTGGCGAACTGGCCAACCACCGTGTTGGTGTTGTCCTTCTCTGTGCCGTTGTTCGACAGCGCGAAGTTCGTGACCGGGCTGATGGCGCTGCCGGTCGAGGTCGCGTTCAAGGCATTGTTGCGGCTGTAGCTGTACCGCACGTTGAAGCGATGATTGTCGTTGATATTGTAATCGAAACGACCAAGCAGGCCGATGGCGTCGTTGGTCTGAATGAACGGGCCTTCGAGCGACTGGTAGTAGTTGAACGCTTCCTGCGTCGCGGCGGTCGGCGTAAAGCCGGTCAGAGCGTCGAACAGGACCAGACGGTCTTGATTCACCTTCTGAATCTCGAACGCGCCGAAGAAGAACATCTTGTCCTTCTTGAGCGGGCCGCCGAACGAACCGCCGCCCTGATGCTGAGTCGGGGCCGGGTGCAGGTTGATTGACTCGCCGGCATTGCGACGTTGCAGGTTGGCGTTGATGTTCGACTCAACGACCTTAAAGTAATCGTTCTTACGCGAGAAGCTTTCGCCGCGGAAGAGGTAGAACATCGAGCCGTGATAATCGTTCGTGCCGGACTTGGTGACGGCGTTGACGACGCCGCCGGTCGAGCGACCGAACTCGGCGGAGTAGCCGGCGGCGACGACCTGAAACTCTTTGATCGATTCTTGCGGGACGGTGAAGGCGTTGTTCGAGCGCTCGCCGCCGCGAATGCCGCCGAAGAACGGCTGGTTGTAATCAACGCCATCGACGTTGATGTTCGCGCCGTAGATGCCGCGCTGGCCCGACAGCGAAATCTGGTTGCGCGACGGCTCGATCTGCGCGGTCGGCGTCAGGGTAACGAAGTCCTGGAAGCGGCGTCCGTTGATCGGCAGATTGTCAATCGCGCGCTGGTTGACGACCGCATCGGCCTCCGAGCGCGTCGTCTGCACCTGAATCGCGCCGGCGGTGACATTGACGACTTCCTGCACGCCGCTGACGCCGAGCGCGATCTTCACGTCGATGGTGCGCCCGACGGCGACCTCGACGTTCTCGATGTTGACGGCGGCGAAGCCCTGAGCCGTGGCCGTGACTTTGTAGATGCCCGGCGGCAACAGCACGATCTGGTAGAGACCGTCGTCGCCGCTATTGGCCGTGCGCTCAAGGCCGGTCTGTGTGTTGACCGCCTTGATCGTGGCGTTAGCGACAATCGCGCCCTGGCTGTCGGCGACCGCGCCGGCGATCTGCCCGGTGCTGGCCTGTGACTGCGCCAGAGCCGAGACGCTGGTCAATCCCAGACTGAGCGCCAGCAGCAGTGCGCAAAGTGAATGGAATGGTTTTATTCTCGACATGTTCCTGCCTCTCTGTAATGTAATGTTTGACACTGTTTCTATTGTGAAGCGCGCAGCTTCACCATTGGATCGCGCGTGGAGAGACGCGCAGAGGGTGCGGGCCATTCGGATGAAAGCAGCGCGACCGTCTCTCGCCAATCCCAAACTCCTGCCGCACGGCGAGCGCCGTCGGCCTTCGTGCAGGCATGAGTTGTGTTTGAACCAACCTGAAATGAGCACCCTCACGTTGCCAGTCGTCTAATCTTCGGGCGACGATTCCGATTGTCATCGACCGCGCCCTGCCGGTGTGGCGGCAAAGATTAGAAAACGGGCATTGTGAGAAGCAAAAGGCTACTTTATGGGGGGAAGCAAGTCAAGCAAAATAGGTGTTACGGGAAAGTAAGGAAGAGGTACGAGGAAGCGGGCTGAGACTGAGGGTTTGTCGCGCGTCTTCAAGCTCCGTCAGGAGCGCGATGTTTATAGTCAACAGGTGGTATGAACATCAAGCCCCGTAGGGGCGGAATATCAACATCGCGCCCCTACGGGGCTTCGTCTTTTCCTTCAGCAATAACTATAAACATTGCGTCCCTACGGGACTGCTGACAGTGTCGAGCCTTTAGCCACCTGCTTCCTGCTTCCTGCTTCCTAATCGCTGCTTACTGCCTACTTTTACTCTGCGTTTGCACTTCGATGACGGCTTTGAACGAGCCGACGTTGTCCGACAGGTTGCCTTCGTTCACCGACAGGAAGAGCAATCCGTCGCGCGTCGCGGTGAACTCCGAAGACTTGCCGATGAAGATGAAGTCGTCGTTGTCCGCGCCGATGACGCCGATCAGCGCGCCGGTCGGCTGGTCGGGCATCAGCTTCTTGGCATCGGTCAGGTCAGTAGTGCCTTCAGGCCCGGCAGTGCGCCCGGTCACTGGGTCAATCGTCACCGCGCCGTTGGCATTGATGCGTATGCGGTCGCCGCGCTTCACGATCAAGCCGGTGCTCGTCCAGTCGCGTTTGCCAACGACATCAATGGTCGCTGAGCGCACGGCTCCGGTCAGCTTGCGCGGCGCGGGCCGTTCAGGTTCCACCGGCGGCGGCGTGTCAACCGGCGCAGTCGTGGTCGGTCTATCAGAGTCCGCAGGCCGGTCGAAGGATTTAGTCGGCTTGCTTTCATCGGGCTTTTCCGATGGCGCAGGCTCGGCTTGATGAGTTGACGGCGTGTTGGCGGCGTCAGTGTCGCGCGGTTGTTTTTCAGGCGGCGTGTTGCGCGGCGTGTCGGGCAAGATGGTGGCGCGTTGCGTATCGCGCGTTGAGCTGGAGTCGCGCAGCGATGTGGCATCACGCGGCGGGTCGCCGGCGTTACTGGTTGTGGCATCGTTCAAGCGCGCAGTTGTATCGCGCACAGGCGCGGTGTCACTGGCGCGTGGCGCGGGAGTAGTATCGCGGCTGACGCCTTCAGCCGCGCCGGCGGGCGCGTTCTCGAATTCGATGCGCGCCACGTCGCCGACATAGACCATCGCGCGGCTCTGGTAACGGCCCGACCCGGTGTCGAGCATAATAATGAACTGATCGTCGGCAAAGCTCGCCACCTTGCCTTTGAGCACGCTGCCGTTCTTCAAATGAATCGTGTCGGCCTGGGCGACCGGCGCAACGAGCGCCAGCGCCATCAACGCGACGAAAAACCGCTTATGCATTCTGAAGCCTCCGCCTCTCGAATTTCATCAGGGATTTGGTTCGTTCAACGGCGCGCATTATATCAAACGCCGAGGGAACGGAAAACTCGTGTGACAGGTGAGAAGGAACGCGATGGCATCTTCAGCCTTCAATCAGTAGAGGCCGGTCGACGACTTCCAATCATTGAAGGCTGAACGGCGCGCGGCTTCTCAAGGCCGTGAGCCGCGCGCTGATCGATACGGCAAGCTACTCGCCTTCGTGGTTGACGCGGTCGTTGTAATCTTCGCTCGATGCCGGGTCAAGCTCCCAGCGGTGGCGGTCGCGCTCGGCGACCTTCTCTTCCGTGTCGAGCGGTTCATTGTCTTCATAGGTGAGGCCGACCGCCTGGCCGATTTCTTCGACCACGTCCTGATCGGGTGTCGGCGTCGAACCGCCCGGCGTCTCTTCGCCGATGTCCGAGCGCCGCCAGTCGGCGTCAATGTCGCCGGCGCTATCTTCGGGCGTGCGCGAATGGTGCTCGCGCAATTCGCGGCTCAAGAGCTGACCGCCCGAAGCCAGGCGTTGCGCGTCGGCGAACTCGTCCAACACCTCATCGTCGGCTTCGACCAGCTCGCGTTCGGCTGTGCCCGCATCAATAAATTTGTCGTTTTCAGTATCCGCCATAAAGACTCTCCCCCTTTGATGTTTGCCGCGTCGGCAGCAATTTCAGTCTATCACATCAAGCGTCGGGATGAGCAGTCGCGGCGGGTTAAAGATCAGCGTGCAGGAAAACCGGAGCGGGTGGGAAGAAAAGAATAACGGCGAGTCCGATGCGCCCGGACTCGCCTGAAATGTGCGGTCAGTTACACTGAGGCGGTGACATTCTGCGCCGCCAGGCCTTTCGGTCCTTCGATGAGCGTGAACTCGACCTGCTGGCCTTCGTTCAGTGTCTTGTAGCCATCGGATTCGATGGCCGAGTAGTGAACGAAAACATCATCGCCGGTCGAGCGAGTGATGAACCCATAACCCTTTGTCGCGTTGAACCACTTCACAGTGCCTAATTCTCTCAATGCTTTCTTCTCCTTTTCATCTAAAGTGAATTGCAGCGTGGATGATCGGAGCTAAAGCAAAGAGCGCTTGCGGTCAAACTGCCAAACGCGCAAAACCTTAACTTCAACTTCAGTCCTCCTCACACTACTGCGAATCAAAACTCGCACATCCTACACATCGCTTCCCAAGCTGTCAACTGAAAGGCAACATTGAATAAGGCAACGATGAATGCGGAACGATGAATGATGAACGGAAGAGGAAAAGGAAGCCGGATCATCTGTAGATAATCCTCTGCCTTCATTCATCATTCATCATTCATCATTCATCGTTCATCGTTCATCATTTTATGGAACGGTCGCCGTCGCCTCGTTGGAACTGACGCCGGTGGCCAGATAGTAGGCGACGACCCGCAAGACCGTGCCCGAGGGCGGCGCATCCTCCGCGTCAATGCGGACGACTAGATAGTCGCTTCCTTCAAAAGATATGGAGCGCGCCCGTTGGGGCTGAGTTCCGACGAATAACCCAACCGTCGTCGTATCCGTGAAGTTCGCGCCGAATATCTTCACCAGCAGCAGGCCCGACGCCTTCTTCTTGATCTTGACGCGGTCGATCCGCATGCCGATGAGCGTGCCGGCACTGAGTTGATTCGAGAAGGCGGAAGCGGGCGTCGTCGTGTTGCGTGCGCGAATGACGAGTTGGCCGGCGCTGTTGCGTATCGCCGGGTTCTCGTCGAGGTCAACCGTGACGGTTCCCGTTGTCGCTTGAAAGTGAGAGACGGCGATGACGCCATTGATCGTGATCTCGGTGTCGCTACGCAGGTTCGTGCCGCTGATGGTGATACGCAAGCCGGTCTGTCCGGCGTTGGCTTGCTGCACCGTCTGGCCATTGAGCGTCAGCGTCGCGCCCGTCAGTTGCGGCGTCGGACTCGGCTCGGTCACGAGTTGGCTGAGCCTGGCCGACAGCTTTTTGCCGCTGAAGATGTAGACGTTGCCGCCGTTGAGCACGCTGTTGTTCAAGCCGTCGCCGTGCATCGCGTTGGCAATGTAATCTACATAACCATCACCGTCCACGTCGCCGCCGGCCAGCCGGTAAGAGAACTCGTCGCCGCCTTCGAGTCCCTGGTCTTCGCCGTGCGCGCCGGCAAGCTGATAAATCTGGATGCCGGCGGGCGGGTCGTAGAGCTTAACCACCGCCGGCAAAAAGTCACGCCGACCGAAGATGAGTTCGGTCATGCCGGCGTCGTCGCGGTCTTCGCCATTCAGCTCAAAGGTGCGTTCGGGGCTGCCGATGAAGAGGTCGGCGAGGCCATCTTTATTGATGTCATAAGCGCGCACCGAATCGCCCGCGCAGTCGAGCGCGTGGACGCCATAGATCGTCGTCACACGCTCGCCCGACGCGGCGGGGTTCGCAAGATCAATGGTCTTGCCGGCGAGCGTCGCCGAACCATATGCGATGTAGACCGCGCCGGTCTGTCCACGGTCGTCCGGCGCTAAGGCCAGCAACGCGCCGAGCACAAGGTCTGTGTGGCCATCGCCATTGACATCGCCGAAGTGCACCTGCGAGCCGAGGAAGTCATTCGAGTGCGCGCCGATCACGTGCGTGGCATTGGCGGGCGGCGCAGCAAGGTCTGTCGTGGCGGGCCAGTTGCGCTGACCGTAGATGACGAAGACTTCGCCGCAACGGTCACGCGTGCCGCCGTTGCTCGCCGCAAAAAAATTATGCCCGCTCGTTTGATCCTGAACCGAGACGTAAGAGCCGGAGTCCCTGTCTATCGAAGCGCCGATGATAATGTCGCCGATGCCATCGTTGTTGATGTCGCCGACTTGCAGCGCGCCGCCCCAGTGGTCTTCCGCGCGCGCGCCAAGGATGCGTGCCGTGCGCACGCCGGCAGGCGGCGATGCGAGATCAATCACCGCCGGCAGGTTTGCCGCGCCGAAGACAATGTACGCGCCGCCGACATGCTGGCCGTTGGCGGAATTAATCTGGTCAGAGCCGATGACGATGTCGGCGAAGCCGTCGCCGTCCACATCGCCTTCGTCACACCATATGCCCATACGGCCATTCGCTTGCGGGCCGTAGATGGCGGTGACGCCCGTGGGCGGCGTCACTCCGTTTGAAAGGTCAATGTCGCCGCTGAAGCTGGCGCGGCCATAAATGACGTAGGCCGCGCCGGAATTAAAGCCGTTCGGCCCATCGTGCAAGGCCGCGCAGGTGACGATGTCGCGCCGGCCATCGCCATTCACGTCGCCGTTGATCGAAGAAGATGTGCCGAGCAGGTCGCCATCGCCATCGCCGAGGATGCGGAAGATGCTGGCCGGGTGGTCGGCTTGATTAACAAAGCCCGTGTCGTGCCCTTCGCTCACATAGACATTCACCGTTCCGTTATTGGTGAAGGGGCCGCTGCTGCCATACATACCGCCGAACAGCACGTCGGCGCGGCCATCGCCGTTGATGTCGCCCGCGCCCACAGGCAAGCCGATCTCACCCTGCAAGCGCGTGCCGCCGAACAGCACGAATAATCCATCCTGATTATAATCTGCCGTGTCGAGGACGACTTGAATGCCGCCGCTCTGCGCCGCCGCGCGGAACGCGCCCAGCGGCAGCAACAGCGAAACGACGATGGCGGCCACTGCGCCGGCGCGAAAAATTCCAGCTCTCGTCATAACTCCCCTTGATCGAATAGTGTGGTTTGTCCAGCGTGACATTCCCTGCAAAAGACCGAGATTATACAATGCATCCTGCGAAAATAGCGACCCGATGGAAGGATGGGAATCAGGAGGCAGGAAGCAAGAGTCAGGAAGCAGTCGGTCGCGTAGGTCTAAGCTCCGTTAGGAGCGCGATGTTTATAGATATAGCTGAAGGATGTGACGAAGCTCCGTTAGGAGCGCAATGTTTATAGCCAACGATGCCACAGATGAAGCAAGCTCCGTTAGGAGCGCGATGTTTATAGTTACCGATGTAATTGATGATGCAAGCTCCGTCAGGAGCGTGATGTGGACATCGCGCCCCGACGGGGCTTCGTCACATCCTTCAGCCATATCTATAGA
>JBJMGV010000013.1:0-68649 GCA_045807725.1 Blastocatellia bacterium
AAAAACATAAACTACACGACGCAATACCCAAATAACAACACAACGGCAACAAGATGACCAATGGCTCAGCGGATGACACGTTCCAGGACTACAACATTCACGAGCCGGGCGTCATCAGCGAGTCAACCGTTGATGGCGACGGGCCGTTCTACCGCCCGCAGAATGATTACTTCTTCACGCGCTTTGCGCCGCCGCAAGACGTAGGCACGCCGCAGAACCTGAGCAGTCGAAACACCAAACACCTGCGCGCGTTCTGGGACAGCGTGCCGCGCTGGCTGCATTACGGCTTCGCGCACACGGTGCGCGAAATTCTGCTCGCGCCCGACTCGCCCTATTTGCAAGCGGACGAGCGCGGCTTCAACTTCCGCACCGTGCGCTCGGATCACAATCGCGCGACCGGCAAAGGCTTGAACGGCGTGGCCGCGCCGGTGCTGCCTACGCAAGTGCCCATCACAGTGGCCGACCGCAATGGCCAACTGGCGGGCGATGGCAAGGGGCAGATTCTCGTCAGCCTCGACAGCCCGACCGCCGCTGGCCCGAACGGCAAACCGTTGATCGACCAACTGGGAACCAGCAACCTTGCGCCGCTCATCGTCGGCGGGCAGATCAACCCGTCGCTCGCTGCGAGCCGCGTGCAAGTCATCAAAGACACGCACGGCAAAACATCGCATCTTTCGGCAAACGACGTTGAGGCGTTGATCCTCTACCTCAAATCGCTTCAATGATCGGTTGAAGTCAAGACCATCATCAGGTCGAAGGCGGGCGCGGAGTCTTATGGGCTTCGCGCTCGTTTTGTCTCTCACGGCAAGACTGGCAATCGTCAACGCGCGTGTTATAATCGCCAGCGCGTGCGGCCCCATTCAAAGTAATGAGTAATGACTAATGAGTGATGAGCGGTGAGTTTTTAGCGGCTGCTTTGCCTTCAACTCATCACTCATCACTGATTACTCGTCACTCATTACTCGTCACTCATTCAGCTATGCCATCGGTATACGACCTCAAACCGCGCTTTCAGAATTTGCTGCGCCCGCTGATGCGGCGGCTCGCAAAGGTCGGGCTGACTCCGAATGCTGTGACGCTCGCGGCGCTGGTCGGATCAATCGCCGTGGGCGCAACGGTGTCGCAAGCGGGCAAGCAGTCGTGGCTGTTGTTGCTATTGCCTGTGTGGTTGTTTGTGCGAATGGCGCTGAACGCCATTGACGGAATGATGGCACGCGAACTGAATATGGCGAGCAACCTCGGCGCGGTGCTAAACGAGCTGGGCGACGCGCTCTCTGATCTTGGACTGTATCTGCCGCTCGCCTTCGTAGACGAGCGCGCACGCTGGCCCGTCATCGCCTTTGCGATTGGCGCGGTGCTGACAGAGTTCTGCGGCGTCACGGCCCGCGCGCTCGGCGCGTCGCGTCGCTACGACGGGCCGATGGGCAAAAGCGACCGCGCCTTTGTCGTCGGCGCGCTCGGCTTAATCACGTTTGTCAGCGGGCGTGTGCTGGCAGTGTGGGTTTGGGTCTTCGCGGTCGCGGCGCTGCTGACTCTGTTGACCTGCTGGAATCGCCTTCGCCGCGCGCTGGCGGAACTAGCAAAAGCGAAAGCGAGCGGAGGTTGAGCGGATGAACTTAGCGGCCACCATTAAAGCGCTTTCACCGGTGACGCAGATGGGACTGCTCGTCCTGAGCGTGCTCGTCGTCGCGTCGGTCGCCGTCGCCGCGCTCAAACGGGCGCGACCGCGAGCCGACTTTGCAGAGCTGGCGGCGCGCGTGCGAGCGTGGTGGGTAATGGCGGCGGTCTTCTTCGCGGCCATCGTTGTGAGCAACCGGCTGTCGCTGGTCTTCTTTGGCTTTATGAGCTTCTGGGCGATGAAGGAATACGTCACGCTGTTGAAGACGCGCCCGGCGGATCATCACGCGCTGGTCTTCACCTTTCTGGCTATTCCCATTCAGTATGCCTGGATCGCCATCGGCTGGTATGGCATGTTCATCGTCTTCATTCCGGTTTATATGATGCTGATGCTGCCGGCGCGGATGGTGTTGGCGAAAGAGACTTCGGGCTTTGTCGCTTCGGCGTCGCAGATTCAGTGGGGCCTGATGATCTTCGTCTTCGGCCTCAGCCATATGGCTTTTCTGTTGGCCGTCCCGCAGATTCCTGAGACGAACGTGAACGGGCGTATGCTGGTGCTCTTTCTGGTCTTCGTCGTCGAGATGAGCGACGTGTTGCAATATGTCTGGGGCAAGAGCTTCGGGCGGCACAAGATCATCCCGGCGGTCAGCCCGAACAAGACGTGGGAAGGCTTCGTCGGCGGCATCCTCTCGGCGATGGGGTTGAGCCTGCTGATCCGCTTTCTGACGCCGTTCACGGTGGGCGAGACGTTGATCGTTTCGCTGATTATCACGGTGGCGGGCTTCTGCGGCGGCGCGGTGATGAGCGCCGTCAAACGCGACTTCGGCGTTAAAGATTTCGGCACCTCTATTCCGGGTCACGGCGGTATGCTCGACCGCGTCGATTCGCTCTGCTACGCCGCGCCGTTCTTCTTTCATTACGTTAGATATTTTCACGCCTGGAACTGAAGAAAAGGAACCACAGATGAACACAGGTAAACACAGATAGAAACCTGCTTCAATAATTCCCTCTTTTCTCCGTGTTCATCTGTGTTCATCTGTGGTTTCATTCAAAGAAAGTTATGTCGAGCGGCACGGCAAGCCAAACAGAAAACCCACAAGCGCGGCGATGGACGGCGCGCGATGTGGCGCAGATGATTCTGTTCGCGTTGCTCATCAAGCCCTTTATGACATTGTTCATCGGCCTGCGCGTACGCGGGCGCGAGCACTTGCCGAAGCGTGAGCAATTCATTCTCGTCGCCAATCATTCGAGCCACCTCGACACCGCGTCGCTGCTGACCCTGTTCAGCCTGACGCGATTGCGCCGCATTCGTCCGGTCGCTGCCGCCGATTACTTTGAGCGCAACGCTCTCATCTCGCTGCTGACGAAAACTCTCTTCAACATCCTGCCCATCGCGCGACGCGGCATCACCGCCGAAAACAACCCGGTCGAACAAATGCGCCAGGCGCTTGCGGCAGGCGACTCGCTCATCATCTTTCCCGAAGGCACACGCGGCAGCGGCGCTGAGATCGGCCCGTTTCGTTCGGGCATCGCACACCTGCTGGCCAAACAGCCCGACGTGCCGGTCATCCCCGCTTACCTTGTCAATATGGGCCGCAGCCTGCCGAAAGGCGAGATCATCCCCCTGCCGTTCTTCTGCGAGATTCGCCTCGGCCCGCCCATGCGCTTGAGCGGCGGCAAACAAGAGATCGTCCGCGCGCTCGAAGCCGCCGTGCGCGGATTGAAAGAGATCGAGTGAGCCGCTCTGTGTTCAATGTGCCTGCCGCCGATTCGCGCGCAGACCGATTAGCGACAAGCCGCGCGATGCTGTTGACAGCCTTCCTGTGGGGACTGAGCGAGGCCACTTTCTTCTTCATCGTGCCCGACGTGTTGTTGACGTGGGCGGCAACACGCTCGCTACGGTCGGCGATTCAGGCTTCGCTTGCGGCGCTCGTCGGCGCATTGATCGGCGGCGCGGTGATGGTAGCGTTCGCTGCGGCCTCGCCTGACACAACGCACGCGTTTCTGCTGCACATTCCCGGCATCAACGCGCATCTGCTCGCACGGGTCAGCGGGCAAGTGGATGAGCTTCACTTGCTCGCCGTCTTGTTCGGCCCGCTCAAAGGCATCCCATATAAAATCTACGCCGTCGAGTGGGGCACACGCGGCAACGCGGCGAGGGAAAGACACACAGATGAACCGCTCATCTTTCTCCGCGTCGCTGTGTCACCGCGTCTCCGTGTCTCTCTTCGCCGTGTCGCCGCGTCGCCGCGTCGCTTCTTCCCTTGACCAACTAATCAAGCACCTCCTATCCTGCCTTTGCTCGTCAATCACATTCGTTCAATCCAGCGGAGATCAACTATGAAGCCACTGCCTGCTCTCATCATCGTGTTGATTATCACAACTCTGATCGCGCCCGCCGCGCCGCAATCGAGAATGATTGCGCCCGCCGCCTCGCGCGATCAGCAAATCGCCCAGGCCGCCGAGGCGATGCGCGCGCGGCTCATCGAACAGCGCCGTGATTTTCATATGCACCCCGAACTGTCGAACCGCGAAGAACGCACGGCGCGCATTGTCGCCGAGCGGTTGCGCGCACTCGGATTAGAGGTGAAGACCAACGTCGGCAAGCACGGCGTCGTCGCCTTGTTGAAAGGAGCGAAGCCCGGCCCTGTCGTCGCCGTGCGCGCCGATATGGATGCATTGCCGATTCAGGAAACGATTGACGTGCCTTACAAGTCGCAGACGCCCGGCGTCAAACACGCCTGCGGCCACGACGTACACACGACGGTCGAACTGGGCGTCGCTGAAGTGCTCTCGAAGATGCGCGATCAGATCAGCGGCTCGATCAAGTTCATCTTTCAGCCTGCCGAAGAAGGCGCGCCGCCGGGCGAAGAGGGTGGCGCGGCGTTGATGATTAAAGAAGGCGCGATGGAAAACCCGCGCCCGGCGGCGATATTCGGACTGCACACGAACCCGCTCATCGAAGCCGGCCAGATCGCTTATCACAGCGGCCCGGCGATGGCTTCGTCAGATCGCATATCAATCACGATTCGCGGCAAGAAGTCGCACGGCGCGCAGCCGCAGATGGGCGTTGACGCCATCGTCGTCGCCGCCGAGTGCGTCACCGCTTTGCAGACGATACACAGCCGTCGCATCGATCCGCTTGAGCCGCTCGTCATCACCATCGGCACCATCAAGGGCGGCGACCGCAACAACATCATCGCCGGCGAAGTCGAGATGACCGGCACGATGCGCGCCTTCAGCGAAGAGACGCGAAAGCGTGCGCAGCAGTTGATGCGCGAGACATTGCAGAATGTGACGGCAGCTTATGGCGCGAGCTTCGATCTGAAATTCGACGGCTCGAACCCTGTGACCTACAACGAGCCGGCGCTTGTCGAAGAGACGTTGCCGACCATTCGCCGCGTCGTCGGCGCGACGAATGTCATCGCGCCGAAACCATTTATGCCGGCTGAAGACTTTTCCGAATATCAGAAGATCGTCCCCGGCTTCTTCTATTTTCTCGGCGTCGGCAACAAGGCGAGAGGCATCACGGCGGCGTGGCACACGGCGGAGTTTGACGTAGACGAAGAGTCGCTGGTCGTCGGCGTCAAAGTAATGACCAACGTGCTGCTCGATTACCTCGACCACCACGCCAACGCGAAGTAGAAACAGCTAGGCCGATTCGCCTTTGTGTTCATCACGAGCGAATCGGCCCCGGCTGATTAGCGTTTGAGTTCCGGCTTTGGAAACTCCTTCAGATTCTTCCACAGCAATGTCAGGCTGCCGTCGCTGTCCTGGCGAACGACTCGAAATACCACCAGCACGTCAGACGTGGAATAATCAATCGAGCGCAGAACGTAAGTCGTATTGACCAGCGCCGGGACACGGCTGGCATATGTCGAGGAGTTGATCATTACGCCCGTGCCGCTGAGTCGCTGTTGCTCGCGCGCTCCCGGTTCGTGCGATGGTGTTTCGAGCGTGGCGAGGAATTGCACGGCAAGATGATCGAGGCCGACCGATTCCAGCGGCACGTCACCGAGCTTGGTTATGTATCCCCAATTCGCCCCGGCAAAGCCGACAAGAAAATAATTCTGCTCAAGTCCAACATCCGAGCCGAAGCCATACTCGCTCGTCAGGCGGGTGAACGAATAGTAAGAGCCGCCGCCACGCATCATCAGCTTGCCATCAAATTTTTCGCGCGGCAGCAGACGACATAAGCCCGTGCCCGGCTGGCGCAGGAATTCGGCGAAGGCCGCGTGGTCTTCTTCAAATGGCGCGAGAAACCGCTGCTCTTTCAACTGCAATTCGGCACGCAGAGATTCAATCTCTTTAGCGAGCTTGGCGCGATCCGTCGATTGCGCGCTCGCGCCGGTTGCGAATAACAACGTGATAGTGAAAACGAGAGCGAGAGGAGCGAAGCGAAAGCGATTCATACGGCCTCCTTGCGTGAACAGGTGTTAATCAATGAACGCCCGGCGAATCTTCCGGTTCCGCAATTCTCCGACCGGCGCAGCGCAAAATCAACTCGCTGTTCCCGCATTCCGCACCTCACGACGGTCTGCTATCATCACTCGCGGCTCATCAAACAAAGAGAAAGCAATCACCTGATGACTGAACCGAATAAACAGGGCACTGTCCTTGTCACCGGCGCGACGGGCTTCGTCGGCAGCCACCTGGTTGATCGTCTGCTCGAACGCGACGCCAAGGTGCGCTGCCTCGTCCGCCGCTCAAGTGATCTTCGTTACCTGAAAGACCCGCGCCTTGAATTCGCTTACGGCGGTTTCGATGATGCGACCGACTGGGACGCCGCGCTCGCAGGCGTCGAGACGATCTACCACGTCGCCGGCAAGACGTTTGCGCGACGTGCAAAAGATTACTTCGACACCAACCAGCGCGGAACCGAACGGTTGCTGGCCGCCGCGCTCAAGCGCCGCAGTCAGATCAGGAAGATGGTGCTGGTCAGCTCGCTTGCGGCCATCGGGCCATCGCGCGACGGCACGCCGGTTGACGAAGAGAGTGCGCCCGCGCCCATCACGCCTTATGGCGAGAGCAAGCTGATGGGCGAAGAAGCGGTGCGCGCCGTCGGCGACCTGTTGCCCTCGACCATCGTGCGCCCGCCGGCGGTCTACGGCCCGCGCGATTACGCGCTGTTGGAACTCTTCAAAGCCATCGCGCGCGGGGTGATGCCGATGATCGGGCGCTACGATAAACGAGTAAGTCTCGTCCACGCCCGCGACCTTGCCGACGGCATCATCCTGGCGGGTGAAAGTGAACGTTCGACCGGGCGCGCTTATTTCATCTCAAGCGAAGAGGTCTATTCGATGCAAACGCTCGCCGCGCGCATCGCCGAGATGATGGGCCGCCGCGCTCGCTCGCTCGCCATTCCGCGCTCGCTCGCTTTTGGTGTGGCGCTGGCCGCCGAAGGTCTCGCGGCGCTGACGCGTAAGCCGCCGGTCATCAATCGAGACAAGGTGCGCGACCTGTCGGAGCGCTGCTGGGGCTGTTCCATCGAGCGAGCCAAACGTGAGCTAGGTTACAACCCGCAAATCTCCATCGAAGACGGCCTGCGCGATACGATTGACTGGTACAAACGCGAGGGCTGGCTGTGAGCGAACGCGACGCGGCGACAGAGCGAGGGGGCGACACGGCGCAGAAGAACGACGCGGCGACGCGGCGCGACCCGCAAGCGGGTTCCCCGGACGCGGCGACAGGTCAACCGCTGCTCTATCCAGCGGATAAGATCGTCATCGCGTATGTCATCATCATTGCCGCACTGATCGTTGCCTTTAACTCTCGCATTCCTATCTGGTGGCAACTGCTCGCCGCGCACGCGCTGGCCATCGGCGTTGTCCTGTTGATAGCGCGGTGGGATCAAGTCGTTTCGGGCCGCGTCGCCGCGTCGTTCCTTCACGGCTGGTATCCGGTCGCATTCATCCCGGCGACGTTCAAAGAGCTGACTTATTTGATTCCGCTCGTCCACCCGCGCGACTTTGACATTCAGCTCGCGGCCCTCGATTACCGATTGCTCGGCGTACATCCGACCGTATGGCTTGAGCGGTTGACGTGGCCGGCGCTGACCGAAGTCTTACAGTTGGTCTACGCCACTTACTACTTTCTGCCGATCATTCTCGGCGCGGTGTTGTGGCGCAAGGGCTGGTTCGAGCGATACGGTTTCTGGGTCTTCGTCGTCTCGCTCGGTTTCTACGTTAGTTATCTCGGTTACATTACAGTGCCGGCGACCGGCCCGCGTTTTCTGCCGGCGATCAAAGACGCGCAATCGTTCCCGCTCACCGGCGTCTGGTTGTTTCAAGGCTTGCGCGAAACGCTCGACCGCGCCGAAGGCATCACGCGCGACTGCTTTCCGAGCGGCCACACAGAGATGACCCTGCTCGTGCTTTATTACGCGCGTCGCTTCCACCGCCGCACGTTCTGGCTCCTGTTGCCGGTGGGCAGCGCCTTGATCTTTTCGACCGTTTATCTGCGCTACCATTACGTCATTGACGTGATCGCCGGCGCGGCCACCGCCGCTCTGGTCATCCTGATCGCCGGGCCGCTTTATCGCTTGCTGTCGCGGAGGCCGTATGCAATGGACTGACGCACAACGTGAAGCGATAGAGACGCGCGGGCGACGAGTAATCGTTTCGGCGGGCGCGGGGTCGGGCAAGACGCGCGTGCTGGTCGAGCGGTTCTTGATGCTGCTTGAAGAGAACCCGTCGTGGCGCGTCTCGGACATCGTCGCGGTGACGTTCACCGAAAAGGCGGCGCGCGAAATGGTATCGCGCATTCGCCGCGAGATTCGCAGCCGCATCGAGCAAGCCCACACGCCGGAGTCACGCGAGCGCTGGCGGTGGCATCGTAACGCGCTCGATTCGGCGCGCATCGGCACGATTCATTCGCTGTGCGCTGCCATCTTGCGCGCCCACCCGGCAGAGGCCGGACTCGATCCCGCCTTCACTGTGCTCCAAGAGATCGAAGCCGCTATGCTGCTCGAAGCCGCTATCGAAGACACACTCGGCCAGATTGCTAATCAATCATCAACTGGCTCTGCGACGCCTGAGCCTCACTCACTCATCAAAATCTTTGCGACGCTTTCGGCGCACGAAGTGAAGACCGCGCTGACGACATTCATTCGCCAGGGCGCGAGCGCCGTCGAAGCGATGGCGCATCTCGATGGCAAGACGGCGGCAGAGATTTTCGCGCACTGGCAGCAGGCGCTCGACTGTGCCCGTGTCGAGGCGGCCCGCGCTCTGGTTGAAAGCGACGGCTGGCGCGAATGCGCCCGCATCGTTATGCGCGTCAGTGCTGACGATCCGGCGGACAAGATTGAGCAAGTCCGCGCTGAAGTCGCCGCGCACTTGAGCGAATTATCTTTGAGCGCAGACGCGCTGCCGCAGCAGTTGCTCGATCTCAAATCGGCCATCGTGTTGCGCGGCGGCTCGGCAAAGAAGTGGCCCTCGGAATCGACGCTCGGCGACGTGAAAGCGGCGCTCAAGCAAATGAAGGAATGGATCGTCGGCGAAGAGATGTTGGCGCTGGCGATGAACGAGGCCGACCGCGTGGCGGCGGATGTAACGGCGCGGTTAACCGAGTTGTTTCGGCGAATCCGCTTGCGGTTCGCCGCGCTCAAACGGGCGGGTTCGACGCTCGACTTCAACGACCTCGAAGAGTTGACCGGCGCTTTGCTCGGACAACACGAAGAAGTCTGTCAACGCTACAACGACGCCGAGCACGGCTTGATCCGCGCGCTGATGGTGGACGAGTTTCAAGACACTGCGCCGATTCAGACGCGCATTCTACGCAAGCTTGCGCCGCGCACCGGCGAGTTCTTCATCATCGGCGACGCCAAGCAATCGATCTATCGTTTTCGCGGCGCGGACGTGACCGTCTTTCATCGTATGCGCGACGAGCTGACCACTGAGGGCGGGCGCGATGTGCCGATGAGCGCCTGCTTTCGCACACACGAGCGGCTGATCGCTTTCGTCAACGCTCTCTTCCCTTCCGTCTTCACGCGCGAAAGCCGATACGATACGCCTTACGAAGCGATGACGGCACACCGACAGCCCATCGGTAACACGGCGGCGGTCGAGATGCACATCATCACGCAGAGCAAAGAGGCCGAGCCGAAACTGAAAGCCGCCGAGTTGCGCGAGCGCGAAGCCGCGCGGGTCGCGCGCCGCGTCCGCGAGATCGTAGAACAGGAGGCCGTCACGGTCTGCGGTCAGCGCGACGAGGTGCGCGCGGCGCAGTATGGCGACATTGCGCTGTTGTTTCAGGCTTCGACGAGCTTTGAATGGTTCGAGCAGGCGCTGGCTGATGCGAATGTGCCTTACGTTACAATTGCCGGGCGCGGCTTTTATGATCGGCAGGAGATCACCGACTTAACGAACCTGCTCGCCTTCCTGGTCAGCCCGAACGACAATCTCCGGCTGGCGGCGGCGCTGCGCTCGCCGATGTTCGCGCTGTCGGACGAAACGCTGCTGCGCTTGCGGACGCACCCGCCGCGCCGCACGCTCTGGCGCGCGCTGTGCGACGAAACACTGCCCCTTGCCGAAGCAGAGCGCGAAGCCGTACAAGCGGCGCGCAGCGTGCTCGCGCGGCTGCGCGAGCAGGTCGGGCGAGTGAGCGCGGCGGATTTAATTATTGAAGCGTTGCGCGCCACCGGCTACGCGGCGACGCTGATGGCATTGCCACACGGCGAGCGGCGCGTGGCGAACGTCGAGAAGTTCATCGAGCAGGCGCGCGCTCTCGCTTCAATGACGCTGGCCGATCTGGTCGAGCGCGTCGGGCAGATGCAGTTCCGCGAGGCGCGCGAAGGCGAGGCCACCGTTGAAGAGGCCGGCGCAGTGCGCTTGATGACAGTTCACAAATCGAAAGGCTTGGAGTTCCCCATCGTATGGCTGGCCGATACAACCTACAAAGGCCGCTCGTCGCAAAACATCGTTGCATCGCACGCCGATTATGGCATCGCCATACGCATCGGCGAAGATCACCTGGAGACGGATGACGAGAAGCTGAAGGCCGCTTCGTATGCAATGTTACAGAAGATCGAGCAGCAGATGGACCGCGCCGAAAAGAAGCGCTTGCTCTATGTAGCGGCGACGCGGGCGCGCGACCATTTGATTATTTCGGGAGCGCCCGGCACGGCTAATGCGAAAGGCGATCACTGGCTCGGTCGCATCCTCTCTTCGCTTGAAGTGGACGATGAATCGCGCCCGCTAACTTGCGGTTATCCCGGCGGCCACATCGCGCTCCACTGGCACGACGCCGATGCGTAGCCGGTTGTTGCGAAGCTCGTCGCACTCACTCTCTGCATCTTAACTTTTGCAGGCTCCCCTTTATTTGATTTATTGCCTTCTCAAAGAGGTCTTCCGCAATGGCATAAGTGATGCGCAGGTATCCGGGCGTGCCGCACAGGCTGCCGGCGACCACGGCGACGTTGGCATCCTGCAACAAGTAATCCACAAGATCACCATCGTTCTTAATCAAGGTTCCGTTCTCTGTTCGACTGCCGATGTAATGGCCGACTTCCCAAAAGAAGAAGTAGGCGGCATCGGGCGGTATGAACGAGGTATGAGGAACGGTGTTCAAGAGATCAATGGCCTTTGCTCGCCGCGCCTTCAGCGTTTCCACTATGGCGGATATGATTTCGCTACTGACTTCAAACGCGGCTAATGCGCCGCGCTGTAAAAACTCGTTGACGCCTGACGTTGCGTAATTCTGTTTTTGCAGACAAACGTCTGCCCAGGATGGAGGAGCCGCGATGAACCCGACCCGCAATCCTGACATCGCGTAATTTTTCGACAGGCTATTTACGGTTAAGACTCGGTCGGCTAGTTCAGGCCAACGGCTGATGCTTGGGCAGGTCTGCCCATCAAGCGAAAGGAGGTTGTAAACTTCGTCGGAAACCACGAGCAAACGCGGGTGTTTGATTAACACTTTAACCAGCGCGTCTAATTCTTCACGCGTGTAAATGGCCCCCGTGGGGTTATTCGGATTGGTCAGAAGAAGCATCCTGCTATTCCAGGTAATGCTTTGAGCGAGCAGTTGCGGAGTGAGCTTGAAATTGTCTTCGCCACTCGTCTGAATGATCTTCAGTTTGCCTCGACCTTGCGCGACTATATTCGGAAAGGCAAACCAGAACGGCGCAGGTATCAACACCTCTTCGTCGGCGGGTATAGTGTCGAGTATGTTGTATAACGCCTGCGAAGCGCCGTAGGTAATGATCACGCCTTCTTCTGGATAGCCATAATCGCGCGCCACTTTTTTCTGTAGGTCTTTGATGCCGCGCGTCGGCGGGTAAGACAGCTTTTCCCTGGCCTCTTCAACTGATTTTATAATCTCCGATCTCACTCGCGGGTGCACCGGAAACGGAGGCGCACCAGTATTAAGCGGTATTGGATCAGATGCGAAGTGCTTTGTACTTTCTGGAGAGAGCGGCAGCGACCAGAGATCAGCGGAAGTCTTTGACATTGGAAGTCTCACTTTCGATTAGGAGTCTAAATCAGCCTGTGTGATTGGCAACCGAAGCGGAGCCTGGATATGCATATCTTATTTGATACTTCATTGCAAGCAGTTGATTACACCTCTATCGGCGCAGGCGAGTCGTTTTGCGATCTCCTAAACACCCGCTCTCGCCGCCCGTCACTTGTCATCGATCACCCTGTCTGTGCTAAGTTCAATACGCCGCAGTTCATAACGTTTATGCACGGAGGAGAGCCGCGATGTCGTCGAACATTGATTCGATCCTTAAAGAAACGCGCGTCTTTAAACCCGCCCAAAGCTTCTCTGATCAGGCGCACATCAACAGCCTCGAACAGTACGAACGGCTTTACCGCGAAGCCGAAGCCGACCCCGAAGGCTTCTGGGCGCGCATAGCCGCCGACCTGCACTGGTTCAAGCCTTGGGACAAGGTGCTGGAATGGGAAGCGCCGTGGGCCAGGTGGTTCGTCGGCGGCCAGATTAATCTATCTTACAATTGCCTCGACCGGCACGCGGCGACGTGGCGCAAGAACAAGGCGGCGCTGATCTGGGAAGGCGAGCCGGGCGAACAGCGCACGCTGACTTATAACCAGTTGCTCGCGGAAGTCTCGAAGTTCGCCAACGCGCTCAAATCACTCGGCATCAAGAAGGGCGACACGGTCGCCATCTACATGGGTATGACGCCGGAACTGGCCATCGCTATGCTGGCCTGCGCGCGCATCGGCGCGGCGCACTCGGTCATCTTCGGCGGCTTTGCGGCGCAAGCGCTCGTTGACCGCATCAATGACGCGCAGTCGGTCGCGGTCATCACACAGGACGGCTCGTACCGGCGCGGCGCGGAGGTCGCTTTGAAGGCGACGGTTGACGAAGCCCTGCCCGCTTGCCCGACCGTTAAGTCGGTCGTCGTCTACCGCCGCACCGGCAGCAACGTGACGATGGAGTGGGGGCGCGATCACTGGTGGCACGAACTGATGGCCGACGCTTCGGACCAGTGCGAGGCCGAGCCGCTCGACTCGGAACACCCGCTCTACATCCTCTACACGTCGGGCAGCACGGGCAAACCCAAAGGCGTCGTCCACACGACCGGGGGTTACGCGGTCGCTACCTACATCACCTCGAAGTGGGTCTTCGACCTGAAGGACGACGACATCTACTGGTGCACGGCGGATATTGGCTGGGTGACGGGCCACAGCTACGTCGTGTATGGTCCGCTACAAAATGGCGCGACGGTGTTGATGTACGAAGGCGCGCCGAATCATCCCGCGCCCGACCGCTTCTGGCAGATCATCGAGCGCCACAAGGTGACGATCTTCTACACCGCGCCGACGGCGATTCGCGCCTTTATGAAGTGGGGCGAGCATTACCCGCGCCGCTACGAGATGAGCAGCCTGCGCCTGCTCGGGTCGGTCGGCGAGCCGATCAACCCCGAAGCGTGGATGTGGTATCGAGAAGTCATCGGGCGCGAGCGCTGCCCCATCGTTGACACGTGGTGGCAGACCGAGACCGGCGCGATTATGATCACGCCGCTGCCCGGCGCGATTGCGACCAAGCCCGGTTCGGCGACGCGCCCGTTCCCCGGCATCATCGCCGACGTGGTGACGCGCGAAGGCGAGCCGGTGCCGCCGGGATCGGGCGGCTACTTGGTTATCAAGCGCCCGTGGCCGTCGATGCTGCGGACGATCTTCAACGACCCTGACCGTTACGTGAGCCAGTACTGGTCAGAGATTCCGGGCGTCTATTTCGCGGGCGATGGCGCGCGCAAAGACCACGACGGTTATTTCTGGATACTCGGTCGCGTAGACGATGTCATCAACGTTGCCGGCCATCGGCTGAGCACAATGGAAGTAGAATCGGCTCTGGTGGCCCATCCTGCGGTAGCCGAGGCAGCAGTCGTCGCACGTCCCGACGAGATCAAGGGTCAGGCCATCGCCGCGTTCGTCACACTTGAATCAGGCCATCAAGTAACCGATTCATTGAAAGATGAATTGCGTAAGTGGGTGGCGCACGAGATCGGCGCGTTGGCCAAGCCCGACGATATACGCTTCACCGAAGCCTTGCCAAAGACGCGCAGCGGCAAGATTATGCGCCGGTTGCTCCGCGAAATCGCTTCAAGCGGCGAAGTGCGCGGCGACATCACGACGCTCGAAGATTTCACCGTCATCAACAAGCTGAAGGAAGAAGAGTGAGGAAGAGACTAGAGGCTAGAGGCTGGCAGGAAAGGGCGCTCACGGCTCCTCTCTTTGCCAGTCCCTAGCCTCTAGCCTCTAGCCTCTAATCCCTATGAGAGCCAACCTCCTGCTATTCGATCTCGACGGCACGCTCATTGATTCATTGGGCGATCTGGCCGCGTCCATTAACCTGATGCTCCGCGACCTCGACCGACCGCCGCTCAGCGCCGAGCAGGTCGCCGCTTTCATCGGCAATGGCATTCCGACGACAGTCCGCCGCGCGCTGGTGGCGACGCACCCGAACCAGGAGCCGCCTGACCCGGCGCTGCACGAACTCGCCATAGAAGCCGTCCACCGGCATTACGCGACGCAGATGCTCAACACAACGCGGCTGTTCCCGCACGTCGTTGAAACGCTCGAACATTTTTCCGGCAAGCGACTCGGCGTTGTCACCAGCAAAGAAGTGCGCTTCACCGAATTTCTCCTCGATCACTTCGGCATTGCGAAATACTTTAAAGCGATTGTCGGCGGCGACACGACGGCGGCGCGCAAGCCCGACCCGCAACCTGTGCTCGAAGCCTTGCGGATGTTGGACGGGCCGGCGACTGAGGCGGTGATGATTGGCGACAGCGAGATTGATGTGATTGCGGGGCGCAGCGCCGGCACGCAAACCTGCGCCGTCACCTTCGGCTACCGCAGCGCCGAACAATTGCGCGTCACCGAGCCGGACGCGATGATCGACCGCTTCGAGCAGTTGCAAGAGGTCATCGAATGAACGGCGTTACTGAACCGACTGATGAAATCCTTGAGCGGGCACGGCGCGTCCGTATGTTGATCCTCGACTGCGACGGTGTGTTGACCGACGGGCGCATCATCATGCTGCCGAACGGCGACGAGACGAAAGTCTTCGACGTGAAGGACGGCCACGCCATCGTAATGATGCACCGGGCCGGCCTCAGGAGCGGCATCATCTCTGGCCGCCAGTCGTCTATTGTGCGAGCGCGCGCGAAAGAACTGGGCATCGCTCACGTTCACGAGATGGCGTGGGTGAAGACCGGAGCGTACGAGCAGATTCTCGCCGAAGAAGCGCTCACCAACGAAGAGGTCTGTTACGTCGGCGATGACGTGGTAGACATCCCCTTGCTGCGGCGCGCGGGCCTCGCCGTCGCCGTCGCCGACGCGGTCGCCGAAGTTAGGCAAGCGGCTCACTTGGTGACGACGCGGGCAGGCGGGCGCGGCGCTGTGCGCGAAGTCATCGAGCTAATCCTGCGGGCGCAGGGCAAGTGGGAAGAGACTCTGGCTCACTACATCACCGGCTAGAAAGATTGCTCATCCTGTCGCGCTAGGCTAGATTGTCAATTGGATAATGAAAATGCGCCAGCCTGAAGCTAAGACGATGGCCTCTCATCCAAAAAACCTGCTGACGCCGGAAGATTACTTGGCTTTCGACCGCCAGTGTGAATACAAGAATGAGTATTTTGCGGGCGAAGTGTTTGCTATGACCGGCGCAAGCCGCGAGCATAATCTGATCGTGACGAATACCATTCGCACACTCGGCAATCAACTGCTGACGCGCGACTGCAACGTCTACCCGAGCGATCTGCGCGTGAAGATTCAGCCAATTGAGAAGTACACTTATCCCGACGTGGTTATGACCTGCGGCGAAGAGCAGTTTGAGGATGAATACCGTGACACTCTGCTTAACCCAGTGGTCATTATTGAAGTGCTCTCTGCGTCAACCGAAGCTTATGATCGGGGCAAGAAGTTCGCCCGCTATCAGCAGATTGATTCGCTCGTCGAATATATCCTGATCGCTCAGGATCACTATCGTATTGAACGATACGTGCGGCAGCCGGACAGAACGTGGGTGTATTCGGAATTTCGTGCGCTTGATGACGTTGTTCAACTGACCTCTATCGGCTGCCATCTCGCGCTGCAAGATGTTTACGCAAAACTCAATCTTCGCCTTTCCAAAGAAGATCAATAGCGTTTGAAGCGTGCGATCTGCTTCATCATCGTCCTCAACTTTATTATGTAGCATTTCTCTGACCGGCGCGGCGGGTTGCGAGCTGCGCGCGAAGCCTACGGCTACCGTTGGCTCCGCGTCGGCGACTTAAATCACATTTCGCGGCGCTCGCGCATTTGAGTTCGAGGGGTTGGGTTAGCGCGCCGGATGAACTAGAATGATTGACGCAGCGTAGAGCGTTTAGCGCAGTTGATTACGGAAGCTCTCAACAGGTTGCCGGGATAACAAAATGAGCGCGCAGTCGAAAATAGAAGTCATTTCCGCAGGCACGACCATTGCCCATTATCGCATCATCGAACCGCTCGGCGCGGGCGGCATGGGCGCGGTCTATAAAGCGCTCGACGAGAAGCTGCACCGCGAAGTCGCGCTCAAGCTCTTGCCCGCCGACGCTGTCACACACGACGACCGCCGACGCCGCTTTCTGCAAGAAGCCCGCGCCGCCTCGCGCTTGAATCATCCGCATATCCTGACGGTCTACGAGGTCGGCGAGGCCGACGGCGTGCCCTTCATTGCGATGGAATACATCGAAGGCGAGACGCTGCGGCAGCGCATCAACGGTCAGCCGCTGCCCGTCAGCGAAGCGATTGACATCGCGCTGCAAATCGCCGAAGGCTTGCGCAAGGCGCACGAGCACGGCATCGTTCACCGCGATCTGAAGCCGGAAAATTTGATGGTCAGCCGCGATGGCTACGCCAAGATATTGGATTTTGGACTGGCCAAGCTCATCGAGCACCGCTTCGCGCGCGAAGCCGGCAGCCGCGAGAAGACGCTCGTACAAGTGAAGACGCATTCGGGCGTCATTATGGGCACGATCAAATATATGTCGCCCGAACAACTGCTCGGCAAGCGCGTTGACCTGCGCAGCGACATCTTCTCATTCGCCGTCGTGCTCTACGAAATGACGACGGGCCGCGGCCCGTTTGCCGAAGAGAACGACGTGGACACCATGCACGCCATCCTGCACAGCGAAGCGCCGCCGCCGCACACCATCAAGCCCGACGTGCCGCGCGCGTTGCACGAGTTGCTCGCTAAAGCATTGGCCAAGTCGCCGAAAGAACGCTACCCGACGATCAAAGAATTCGCCGCCGCGCTCCGCCAGTTAAAGCGCGACCTTGAAGCGGGTCGCGCCGTCGCGCCGGTCACAAAGAAGCTGGTGCTCAAGCCCGTCGCCGCCGCGAAGCGGGCATTGCGAATCGATTATGAGCGCGAGTTGAACGAAGCGCAGTACCAGGCCGTGACCACGATTGACGGGCCGCTGTTGATCGTTGCCGGCGCGGGCACGGGCAAGACGCGCACGCTGGTCTATCGCGTCGCTCGGCTGGTCGAAACCGGCATACGACCTGAATCTGTATTGTTGCTTACATTCACGCGGCGGGCCGCTTCGAGCATGCTGGCGCGCGCCGCGCAGCTTGCCGACCAGCGTTGCCAGCGCGTGTCGGGCGGCACATTTCATTCGCTGGCTCACGCGATACTTCGCCGCCACGCGGAAGCGGCGGGCGTGCTGCGTACGTTCACTGTGCTCGACGCCAACGACGCCGAAGACGTGATAGAGATCGTGCGCCGGCAATCAGCCGCCGCGACTAAAGACCGCCGGCTGCCACGCAAGCGAACGCTCGCGGCCATCTTCAGTATGGCGACCAACAAGGTGCTGACGATTGAAGAGGTGCTGAACCAGTTCTACCCACAGTTCGCCCACGAGACCGAAGTGATCACTGTGCTCTTCAACGCCTTTGATGAGTTCAAGCGCGCCCGCCACCTGCTCAGTTACGACGACCTGCTCGTGCGATTGCGCGACGCGCTCGAAGCCGACGAAGCCCTGCGGCTGCGATTGTCAGAGCAGTATCGCTATGTGATGGTGGACGAGTACCAGGACACCAACAAGCTGCAAGCGCAGATCATTCGCCGGCTCGCCGCCTCGCACGACAATGTCGCGGTGGTCGGCGACGAGTCGCAGGCGATCTATTCGTTTCGCGGCGCGACGTTCAGGAACATGCTGGAGTTTCCCGAACTCTTTCCCGATGCGCGCGTCATCAAGCTCGAAGAGAATTTTCGCAGCGCGCAGCCCATCCTCAATGTAGCGAACGCGATTATCAATGAAGCGCAGGAGGGCTACGCGAAGCGATTGTTTTCGCGCACGAGTGAAGGGCCGCTGCCGTTGCTGGTCGAAGCGAGCGACGAGAACGAGCAGTCGCGTTTCGTCGCGCAACGCATCCTTGAACTGCGCGACGAAGGCGTGCCGCTCAGCGAGATGGCCGTGCTCTTTCGCGCCGGCTCGCACGCTTTCGATCTCGAAATCGAATTGGGCAAGCACGCCATTTCTTACCGCAAGTTCGGTGGCATACGCTTCGCCGAATCGGCGCACATCAAAGACGTGCTCGCGTTTCTGCGCGTCGTCGCCAATCCATCAGATTCCATCTCGTGGTATCGCGCGCTCAAGCTGATCGACCACATCGGCGACGCGACGGTTCAACAAATCCTCGACTTCTTGAATGTCGAAGGCCGGCAGTTTCGCACCTCGCGCGCCAAAGAATCCTTGTTCAAAAAGCTCACAGAGTTTCCGGCGAAGGCCAGTTACCAGAAGCCGCTGGCACGGATGACCAACCTGCTGCTTTCGATTACGGAGAACCGCGAGCCGCGCGCGCAAGTCGCCGCCGTCGAAAAATTCTACCGCCCAATCTTGCAGACGCTGCACGACGATTACCCGCGCCGTCAGCGCGACCTCGATCACTTGCTGACCATCGCCAAACGCTACAAGACGACCGAAGAATTGCTGGCCGACGTGGCGCTCGACCCGATTGATACGGCAGCCAACGAAGCCGCCAAAGGTCAGGGATTTGTGACGCTCTCGACGGTGCATTCAGCGAAGGGGCTGGAGTGGACGGCGCTGTTCATCATCTGGATGCTCGACGGCTGGTTCCCTTCCTCACGCGCTTACGACGCCTTTGAAGACCTCGAAGAAGAACGCCGCCTGCTTTATGTGGCGGCGACGCGAGCCAAGCAGCATCTCTATTTCATCTGCCCGATGAGCGCATACGACAGCGGCGCGGCGACCTTCGCCGGCGTCTCGCGCTTCCTCGAAACCTTGCCGCCCGACCTCCTGCCGCACGCCACCCTTTCAGGCGAGTAATCGCGTCGATCAGAAAACGACGCTAACGACACGCGCAGCCATTGTTAGCGAAATTACTATCAAACAGAGTCGTTACGGCTCGGCTCGTCAACGGAAAGCGGAGGCTGGCATTGACAAGCCGCGTGCAGACGTTGACTTCGATGTGGACGGCGCGGTCGGGTCGCTTCGGCAGCGGCCCCCGGTCATCGAGAACGAATTTGCAGTTGACCGGCGGCGACGGCAAAGCGACGTTGCCTCTGCCGCTCAAGACGAAGCCTTTGTCGCAGTCGTGATATTCGTAATCACCATTAAGCAAGCTCAGTCGAATGAAGCGCGATGGGTTCGCGTCGTCCTGCACACAGGTGTCGAAGCAGAGGCTGCCGGCGACAGTGAGCACGTAGCGGCATCCTTCCTCATCAAAGTTGGTCGAATGAACGACGACGATCAGCGTATGCCCGGCGGGTACGATGACAGTCAGGTTAGTTGGATTGGGCGGATTGCTGCCGCTGCTCAAACCGGAATCGCCGAGAAAGCCCGCGCATATCTCGTTCGGGTCATAGCTGTCGAGGTAAGCGTTCGCTTGCAGGTTGCAGCCCAGGCGATCCGTCACCGTGAGGTTGACCGAAACACAGGCATCGCGGCTGCTGTCGTTCGGAAACTCGTAAGCGTCAAACGCGCGCAGCCCTTCGAGGTCAACAATGTTGCACGCCTTCGGAGCCGCGCACGCGCTGGCCGCGCCGTCGCGCACCAGCCTGCCGAATTGCAGCCCGGAGAATTGCCGATTGGCAAAGGCCGTGTCGCCGCTGCCGAGCGTGCCGTTGACCGTCCTCGCGTCGCACGAAGTCTCCTGGCATTCGATAGCGATGACCAGCGTGCCGGGCTGACCGTTGAAGCCGCCGGCCTGTATCTTGTACGTCGCGCCCGCTTCGGCGGCGAAGTTCGTGGCGGATTGCAGTCCGTTGCCGCAGTTGAAGGCGTCGTCACTGCAAGCGACATCGATGAAGGCGGCAAAATCGCACGGCCCGCCGCTCGCCTTATAAACGGCGAGCACCGTGTCAAAGTTACTGCCGCAGAGCGAGACGGTCAGGATCACAGGCTTGCTCGATAGATTTGTGTAGGTGTACCAGACCGTCGCGCCGATCAGGCTGCACGATGGGGATTCGCCCAGTTCAATCGTCGCGCCGCTTGTGCTTTTCGTGTCGGTGAACGGGCAGCTCGTCACGGCGACGGCGTTGGCGCAGTTATCATTCGCAGGCGCGGCAAGGCCAGCGGTCGGCGCGGGCAGACTGGATGGTTTGTTCTTCGCCTTAACGTCGCTTTGCGATTGATCGCGCACGTACGGGGCGGCCTGCCCGCACGGCAATGAGAACGCGCCTGACCAGGCGACCAGTGATGCAAGCAGGCCGGCGAGTAAGCAGGCCATCTTCCGTGTGGTGAGCGGCAAGTCGTCTCCTCCTTCAAACCGTCAGTCGTTCGGCCCACTGATCGTGCACAACCAGCAGCAAAAATTCAAGAACCGTTGCGCCGTCTGTATGACACAGACAGATTAAAAAGAGAAAGGCCGAAGGGCGCGTTTCAGTGTCGCCCTTCGGCCTTGTCAAAGTGGCAAAGGCGGTGGCCCCTGCCAATCGGTCAGAAGCGGCCTGCTATCGAGGGCAGGCGCAGTTGTTGTTGGTGTAGTTGCTATCCGCGAGCGACGCGCTCCCGAATGCGGAGCTTATGCTCGCACTGCTGACGAACGTACAGACGTTGATCTCAACAAACACGGAGCGATCCGGTCGCTTCGGGTCCGGGCCGGAGTCAAAAAGCTGGAACTTGCAGTTCGACGGCGGACCAGCCGGCGAGACCTCGCCGGTGCCCCTGAGCACAATGCCCTTGGCGCAATCGTGGTACTCGTACTTGCCGGTCGTGGTGTTCACCAGAATAAAACGACCGGGCGTCTGGTCATCCTGCACACAGGCGTTGAACCCTGCGCAGAGGTCGCCGACGAGGGTCAAGGTGTACGGGCAGCCCGTCTCGCCGGGGTTGGTCGTGTGGACGACGACGATCAAGGTCTGGTTGGCCGGCACCACGACCGAGAAGTTGGTCGGCGTCGGCGGCACGCCCAGGCTCAAGCCCGGATCACCCAGATAGCCCGTGCAGATGCTGCTCGGGTTATACGTGTTCAGGTAAGCGTTCGATTGCATGTTGCAGGCCGTGTTAGCGGGCGCATTGAGACTGATGGTGACGCACGCGTTCTGGCCGCTCTGGTTGGGAATCTGGTAAGCATCAAAAGCGCGCAGGCCAGTCGGGTCGAAGATCTGGCAAGTCTTCGCAGCCGCACAAGAGCTGGCGACGCCGTTGCGATTGAGGCGTCCGGTTTGCAGGCCGGAGAACTGCGTGCCGGTGAAACCCGGCGCGCCGCTGCCGAGCGTGCCGTTGATGTTAATTGGGTCACAGTTCAGTTCGGCGCAGGTCACATCGAGGATGATGTTGCCCATATCGCCGGAAAAGCCGCCGACCTGTATTTTGTAGGTCGAGTTCGGCTGCGCGATGAAGCCGACCTGAGACTGGAAGCCGTCGCCGCAACCGGCGTCGTCATTGCAACTGACCGGAGCGAAGTTGGCGAAGTCGCAGGCCGCGCCATTCACCTTGTAGACAGCCAGCACCGTGTCGGTCGGCGCGCTGTTGCAGGTCGAGGCATTGACCTGCACGGACTTGCTGCCGGTCGTGTAGGTGTACCACAGCGTCGCGCCGATTGAGCCGCAGGGTTGCGGCTCGCCGGTCTCGCGCGTCGCGCCGGCGTTGCTGGTGTTAGAGGTGAACGGACAACTCGTGATCGCAATGGCGTTAGCGCAGTTGTCGTTGGTTGCCGCAACGCCTTGGACAATGCGCGGGGTGGTGCGCTTGGCTCTGAAAAGGGCGTCCGAGCGCGACGTGTCCTGCGCGAAAGCCGAAACCTGATTGCGGTAAGAGCCGAAGAGGCCGGGGAATGCCAGCGCCAGCGCCAGCAGCACGACGAAAATGGGAGCGATCTTTTGGGTACTACGTCTCATGGTTTCTCCTCCTTCAAAGGTCTGATTGGTTTGCCGGCAGCTTCACGCCGGAAGCTGCCGGATTCACATATGCCATAAACGAAAGGCGAGCAATTAAGCGAAGCATTTCAGGATGGCGATAAACCGTTATAGGTCATGCGACCAACGACTACGGGTATCGTGTTGTGGAGAGGAAGATGGGGCTTGTTGGTGAAGCTTGATTGGCCCAACCCTCGCCTGTTGAAACTGAAACTAGAGCCTGCGCCGGGTACGTGTCCAGCCGTTTACTACCGCGTACGATGCCAGGCATTACAACCAAGGACAAGCAAAGCGGCCATATCATATGCCGAATGATCTCCACTTGCAATTAATAAAAATGTTTTCGGATTGGGCGACTATCGTCGCAATGATCCGGCGCTGAGAAGATGCCGCCAGGGCCGGCGCTTTCGCCTTGACCATGACTTGAGCGGCTTCGTATTATTTGGCTTGTTAATGGCATCCTTACACGTCTCATACGGTTCGGCATCAGCGTCACAGCGGGCGCAACGCAATCCCTACTTCATCTTTAACGCAGGAGACCCTCTATGGTAAAAGAGCAGGAACATGGCGAAATGGTGTGGTATAACGGCCAACTGATCCCCTGGCGCGATGCGACCATTCACGTGATGACGCATGTGGTCAATTACGGATCGTCGGTCTTTGAAGGCATACGCTGTTACAACACGCAGCGCGGCCCGGCCATCTTTCGCCTCGACGCCCACATCGAGCGGCTGATCAACTCGGCGCACATCTATCGCATCGAGCCGCCGTTCGGTTACGACGCGGTATTTGAAGCCTGCCGCCAGCTCGTGCCCGCCAACAGCTACCGCGAATGTTACCTGCGTCCGATCATCTTTCGCGGCTATGGCACGTTCGGCGTCGATCCGTTCCCCTGCCCCATCGAGACCTACGTCTGCGCCTGGCCGTGGGGCAAATACCTCGGCCCCGAAGCGCTGGAGCAAGGCGTCGATGTCTGTGTGTCGAGCTGGACGCGCATCGCCCCGAACACGCTGCCGTCGATGGCCAAGGCCGGCGCCAACTATATGAACTCGCAGCTCATCAAGATGGAAGCCAAGATCAACGGCTATGCCGAAGGCATCGCGCTCGATCCCGAAGGCTACATCAGCGAAGGCTCAGGCGAGAATGTATTCTTAATTAAGAAAGGCGTGGTGATGACGCCGCCGCTCTACTCGACGGTGCTGCCCGGCATCACGCGCGACACGGTCATCAAGATATGCGATGAGATGGGCATCCCCGTGCTTGAGCGCGCCATCCCGCGCGAGATGCTCTACATCGCCGACGAAGTCTTCTTCACCGGCACGGCGGCAGAGATCACGCCGATACGCTCGGTCGATAAGATCAAGATCGGCTCGGGCAGGCGCGGGCCGCTGACGACCGAGATTCAGCGCCGCTTCTTCGCTATCATCAGCGGCGAGGTCGAAGACCGCTACGGCTGGCTGACGCCGGTCGAAGAGCCGAAGGCCGCCGCCCAGACTGAGCCGCAACTGGCTTGAAAGTTACAAAATGGGTTCTGTGCAATCAACTTCGGCTGACAACATTCTCCGCGCCGTGGATGAGTTTTTCATGAATGCAGGCCCCGTGCATAACACGCTTCGCCGTCTCGCCAGGCGATTGGCAGAAGAACGAATCGATTATGCGATTATCGGCGGCATGGCGTTGGCGCTTCATGGATTCGTGCGACCGACACAGGACGTTGATCTGTTGATGACGCGAGAGGGGTTAGAACGTTTCAGCGAGAGCCTGGTCGGTCGCGGCTACGTGGCGGCGTTTCCCGGCGCGCGAAAACACTTCCGCGATAGCGAGACCGGCGTTCCTGTCGAGATTATTACCACGGGCGAGTATCCCGGCGATGGCCATCCGAAAGCAGTCGCCTTTCCTGACCCGGCAACCGTGTCAGTTGATAAGGGCGACTATTCCGTCGTCAGCCTTGAATCGTTAATCGAACTGAAGCTGACATCCGGGTTGAGCGCCGAGCATCGCCGCTTGCGAGACCTTGCTGATGTTCAACAACTGATTGAAACGCTCGACCTGCCGCGCGAGCTTGCAGAGCGGCTGCATCCTTCGATTAGAGATGAGTATCTCCACCTTTGGCAACTGGCTCATCAAGCGCGCCAGGATCGTTCTGAATAAATCGGCGCGTCCCACCCAGAAAATCACAGCCGTCCTATCGAGGCCGCTATCTGCACGCGCCGTCACGCGGTGCGCTTCCACGCCAGCATAATGCCGTCGCGCACGGTCAAGCAGACGTTCTCGACGCGCGGGTCTTGCTGCACGTGCTGGTTGAAGGCGACGATGGCGCGGCCCGCGTCGTCTTGCGGATCAAGCACCTCGCCGCTCCACAGCACGTTGTCGGCGACGATCAGACCGCCCGGCTTGAGCAACTCCATCACCGCTTCGTAATAGTTCACGTAGTTCTCTTTGTCGGCGTCGATGAAGACCATATCGAGCGGCTCGTCGAGCGTCTTGATCGTTTCGAGCGCCGGCCCTATGCGAACTTCGATTTTGTGACCTTGACCACTTTCGGCGAAATAGCGCCGGGCGATGGCCTCGGCCTGCGGGTTGATGTCGCAGGTAATCAGGCAGCCATCGTCGGGCAAGCCTTCGGCCATCATCAAGCCGCTGTAGCCGGTGAACATACCGATTTCGAGCACGCGCCGCGCGCCCACGAGCCGCACGAGCAGCTTAAGAAATTGCCCTTCGATGCGCCCGACCTGCATCTGCGGCGATGACATCTCGCGGTAAGTCTCATCGCGCAGCCGCCGGAATAGATCCGACTCCGGCTTGGTGTGATCGTGCGCGTACTGCTCGACGGCCTTGTCTATGAATGTCATTCTCGATCTCTCCTAATCAAGTTGATTGTCAGCTTACTTACGTTTCCACTTCGTGCCTTGCGGCGTGTCTTCGAGCAGGATGCCGCGCTCGCTTAACTGATTGCGAATCTCGTCGGCGCGCTTGAAGTCGCGGTTCTTGCGCGCCGCGTTGCGCTCTCCGATGAATGCCTCTATTTCAGCCGCGAGCTGCGCGTCGAGTCCTTCATCTTCAGCCGCGCCCAGCACGCCGAGCGCCGCGTCGGCGCGCTCGATAAAATCTAACACGGCCTGGCGGTCTTCAGCGCCAAACTCGCCGGCGTCAATCGTGATGTTTATGTCGCGCCTCAGATCGTGCAGCGCCGCAAGCGCTCCAGCGGTGTTGAGGTCTTCGTTCATACCGGCCTCGAACTCTTCGCGCGCTTTCGTGATGATCTCGCCGACGCGTTCGTGCGCGCCCGCTGCGCCCTCATACTCTTTGACGCGGCGGCGAAAGTTGCGCAGCTTTTCAAGCGCGCTCTCCGCGCCGCGCAAGCCTTCGAGCGTGAAGTTCAACTGCGTGCGATACGGCACGCTCAATAGCAGGTAACGAATCGCCATCGGCGAGAAGCCTTGCTTGATGAGGTCGCGCACGGTGTAATAATTGCCCTTCGACTTGCTCATCTTCTCGCCTTCGACGAGCAGGAACTCGACGTGAAACCACGTCTTGACGAAAGGCTTCCCCGTCGCGCCTTCTGACTGCGCGATCTCGTTCTCGTGGTGCGGGAAGATCAAATCGACGCCGCCGGCGTGCAGGTCGAACGATTCGCCGAGATACTTCATCGACATCGCCGAGCACTCCAGGTGCCAGCCCGGACGGCCCACCCCGAACGGCGAATCCCACTGCGGCTCGCCCGCCTCCTTCGGCTCTTTCCACAACACGAAGTCGCGGGCGTCGGCCTTCTCGTACTCGTCCACGTCAACCCGCGCACCGGCGACATTGCCTTCCAGCTTCAGCCCCGAAAGCCTCCCGTAGCCGGCGAACGAGCTGATGCTGAAGTAGAGCGAGCCGTCGCTCTTGTAAGTGTAGCCGCGCTCGGACAGACGGTTCATGATCTCGACCATCTCGGCGATGTGATCGGTGGCGCGCGGGACGACTTCGGCCTGCTCGATATTCAACGACTCGCAGTCGCGCAAAAACTCTTCGGTGTAAAACCCGGTGTACTCCTTCAGGCCCTTACCCTGTTTCAGCATATTGCGAATGATCTTGTCTTCAACATCGGTAATGTTCATGACGTGCAGAACGTCATAGCCGAGATACTTCAAGTAGCGGCGCAGCACGTCTATCGCGACGAAGGTGCGGAAGTTGCCAATGTGGCCGTAATCATAAACGGTCGGGCCGCACGCGTACATCCGCACACGATTACCTTCGAGCGGGCGGAACTCTTCGAGTGTGCGCGTCAGCGTGTTTCTGAGCCTGAGCATGAAAGCCTCCTTGCCTGAATGAAAGCGAGATCGGGAAAGCGGAACGCAAGATCGTAGCGGCGGCGAAAAAGCCTGTCAACAGAGCGACCGCCGCGCCACTGAGGTGAGTCTACATTGTCGTGCGCTCGTCATATTGAAAATTATTCTAGCGAATGCCTATTGAATTGCAAAACATTAAAGAGGGGGATTAAACACGGAGGCACAGAGCCTGCTCTGTGCCTCCGTATCTCCGTGTAGTTTCTTCGCAGAAAACTGATCGCCGTTACAACTGCAACGATTTCGTTTCGAGGTATTCTTCCAGGCCGTACTTGCCAAGCTCGCGTCCATTGCCCGACTGCTTGTAGCCGCCAAACGGAGCCATCGGATTAAAGCTGCCGCCGTTGATGTCCACCTGGCCGGTGCGCAGCCGGCGCGCGACGCGCTTGGCCCGCTCGACATCACCAGACCAGACGCCGCCGGCCAAACCGTAGATCGTGCCGTTGGCGATGCGCACGGCGTCGTCTTCATCTTCATAAGGGATGATCGAAAGCACCGGCCCGAATATCTCTTCCTGCGCAATCGTCATATCATCGCACACACCGGCAAAGACGGTCGGGCGCACGAAGTAACCGCGCTCCAAGCCTTCGGGCGCATCCGCGCCGCCAGCGACGAGCTGCGCGCCTTCTTCGATCCCTTGGCGAATGTAATTGCGAACACGTTCACGTTGCGCGTCAGAAACCAGCGGCCCCAGTTTGGCGCGGCCCTCGCGCGGGTCGCCGACCGTGAAGCTCTCGGCGGCCTCTTTCGCAATCTGCACCGCCTCATCGTGGCGTGACTTCGGCACGAGCAAGCGCGTGTGCGCCGAGCAGGTCTGCCCAGAGTTGAAGTAGCAGTTGTTGACCGTGCCGCGCACGGCTTTTGTCATGTCGGCGTCATCCAAAACGATGCTCGCCGATTTGCCGCCCAGTTCCAGCGCCACGCGCTTGACGGTTTGCGCGGCAATCTCACTGACGCGTCGGCCCGCCCGCGTCGAGCCGGTGAACGACACCATATCGACATCAAGGTTGGCGACAATCGCTTCGCCGACCACCGACCCAAGTCCCGTCACAAGATTGAAGACACCTGCCGGCAATCCGACCTCGTCGCAAATCTCTGCGAGGATGAAGGCCGTCAGCGGCGCGACTTCGCTCGGCTTCAACACGACGGTGCAGCCGGCGGCGAGCGCCGGCGCGACTTTGGCGACCACTTGATGCAGCGGGTAATTCCACGGCGTGATGCAGCCGACCACGCCGACCGGCTCTTTGACGACCAGCGAATTGCCGACCTGCTCTTCAAACTTGTACTCGCTCAGTAACTTTGCATACGAACCACAGATCAGCGCCGGCAAACCGGCCTGCACGGCGGTCGCCAGCGGCAATGGCATACCGACTTCGCTGGCGATGATGGCGGCGATCTCCTGCTGACGCGCCTGTAACGTTTCGGCGATGCGCTGAAGATAGGCGGCGCGCTCGGCGACCGCGAGTTGTGACCACGCATCGAAAGCGGCGCGCGCCGCCGAAACGGCGCGGTCAGCGTCCGCCGGCGTGCCTTCGGGGATGCGGCCCATCACCTCTTCGGTCGTCGAGTTGGTCACGTCGAGCAATCCTTTGCCGACAGGCTCCGCCCACTGGCCGTTGATATAGAGTTTGTCGTGAATCTTCACTTCAGGCTTTGATGCAGTCATTGCACTCTCCTTCGCGTCACCGGGCGACGCGCTTGTTTGATTGCGTAATCGATCTTGAATGAATGCCGCGCCGGTCAAGCGGCAGCGCGGCGGTCGTGCGAAAAACTTATTCTGACTCTACAAGCCGCTGCGCGCAAATCAACGCGCACAAAACGGGCCGCACGTCCGAATGGATATGCGGCCCGTTGGCTGACTCGTTCGCCGGTCGCGCCGCTGAAGGCGGCTTTCCAATATCAACGCCGGCTAATCAACAATCAGGTTGAAGGTGTACTGCTGCGAAGGAATTGAGCAAGCCGGCCTCAGCTTGGCGCACTTCGGGTCGAGCACGACCGACAGTTGCGCCTGACCCGCGCGCTGGGCCTCGTAGATGGCCTGCGCGCCGGGAATCCCTGCGTCGTCGGCGATCTTCTTGATGACCGTTTGATCGACCGCGACGCTGATGTCAAAACGGTCATCCACTTTCACCAACAACAGGAACTGCTGGCCGGGGCTAAGGTGAAAGGTTCTGCCCGAATCATCAATCGTCAGCGTCAAGCCGGTGAAGAAGACGAACGGATCGGATTTCGCCGCTACGCTGTTCTCGACTTGAATGGTGACGATGGCGTCGGGCGGCAGGCGCTTGGCGGCCTTCTTGGCGATTAGCAGCGAATCAGGATTGCCTTCGTCGTTGCGCGTCTTCTGGCGCTCGCCGTTGATGATGATGACCGCGCCCGCCTGAAACCCTTCGCCGCCGACGAGCAGGTTCTTGCCGCTGCGGCGCACGTTGACGATCTTCGGCGAGTCGGATTGAAGCGCGGCGGCGCTCGCCGCTGCCGCACGGCTCGGATGTGTAATAGTAATGGGCGCTGTTATGACAAGCGCAAGAAAGACCAGCAAACCGACTGCACGTATCATAGTCGTTATCTCCTCAGTCCCACTGAGTGAATAACCGGGGCAGTTCCGCTGCGGCAATGATAGCGCAGCGCCTGCGCGTATGCAAAAACAATCGCCCGCGTCGATTGGCTGACAACGCGATCAGATGTCGCCGTTCCACAGCTTGATTTCGTTGTTGCGGCGATTGACCAGCCCCTGCACAACCTTGCCGCCGGCGCGCGTCCAGCGCAGCAGTTGAGCAGGCACATCGTCGTATTGTTTCTGATTGAGCACCTTGAGCAGTGTGCTGCCGGTGAACGCGGCGATGCCGACGTTGAAAGAGAACGAAACCAGCGCGTCGAACTGGTTTTGATTGAGCGGGACTTTGACGTTTTTAGTGACCGCTGCCGACGCCGGCTTGACGTCCTGCGCGAGCAAGTCAGTGACCTGTTGCTCGGTCAGCCCGTCCGCATACTTCACCGGCACGCCGTTGATGATGATCTTGCCCGATGTCAGTTCGCTCTTGGTGAGCAGGTGGCCGACGCCGATGGTCGGCAGCCCCGCCGAGTCTTTGTAGAGTTTCAGCTTGAAGCCTTCCCACTGCTCAAGCAGTGTCAGGCCGTGCGCGCTCATTTGCATAACTGGTTTCTCCTTGTCAGTTGATAAGCCCGTTGGGCGGGGGATGAACTATACAAATAATCTAAGTATCTATCAACACCAATTGCGATGGGCGTCGGCTGTATATAAAAGCAAAGGGCGACCCTCAAGGCCGCCCTCACAGGTCACCAGTCAGTGGCGAGAAGAGGAACCGTCAAACCAATCCGGCCACAGTTACGAGACGGGCGTGCCGCAGTTCGCACAAAACTTCGAGCCGGGCGGCACAGGCGTCTGGCAATTCTTGCACGGCTGCGGCGTCATTGATTGCCCGCAGCTATTGCAGAACTTCGAGCCGGCGACGACCTGCCCGTGACAGGCCGGGCATTCGACGGTGGCCGCTTGCGGCGCTTGTTGCGGCGCACCGCAGTTGGCGCAGAACTTCGTGCCGACCGGGTTGGCCGTGCCGCACTTGGGGCAAGGCGCGGTCTGCTGCTGCGGTGCTGCGCCGCCACCTTGCTGCCCGTGTTGCTGGCCGCTGAACGCGCCCGCCATCACCTGCCCATATCCCATGCCGAGGCCAAAGCCCATGCCCTGACCCGCCGCGCCGCCTTCCTGTTTGGCCGCGTCCTGTATGGACTGCGCCGCTTTGAATTGCATATAAGCGTTCATATCGCCAATCGCACCCATGCTCGAACGCTCGTCGATCATCTTCTGCACTTCTTCGGGCGGCGTGATGGCCGAGATGATAAAGTCAACCAGCTCAAGCCCCTGCTTGCTGAAGTCTTCGGCGACGCGCGATTTCAACCCGGCGGCCAGCTCGTCATAATAAGCCGGCAGGTCGAAGATCGTCTTCAGGTTTTCGCCGAGCAGGTCATTGAGTCGCGCCACGACCACGTCGCGCAGGAACGAGCCGACGGCTTCGGTCGAGACGATGCCGCGCGTGCCCGCCACCGAAGCGACGAACAATTGCGGATCGGCGACGCGCAAGGAGTATTTGCCGAAGGCGCGCAGCCGCACGAAGCGCAGCTCGGTGTCGCGGAAAGTGATCGGCTCTTTCGTGCCCCACTTCAAATCCTGAAATGTATGCCGCGCTACAAACATCACGCTGGCCTGAAACGGCGACGTGCCGCCGAACGGCAACGACAGCAGCTTGGTGAGCAGGGGCACGTTCATCGTCGTCAACGTGTGGCGACCGGGGCCGAATACGTCGAGCGCCTTGCCGTCGCGGAAAAAGACTGCCGATTGATTTTCCTGAACGATCAACTGCGCGCCGAGCTTAATATCGGCGGAGCCGGCTTCCGGGATGCGATGGACGATCTCCATCCCCGAATTATCAAAATACTGTAAGACTTCGATAGCCATCCTGTTGGTCTCCTTTGCGTCGTTGCGCTACTTGTTAATCTTGATGCCGCCGTTCATCGTCTTGACGGTGACGGTCGGGCCGCCCGAGCCGATGTTGCCGCTGGCCTGTGCACCCATAGGGAACTTCTTGTCAATCTTGATGTCGTCGTAAGATTCATCAACTTTAATCCCGCCACGCATCGTGCTGGCGTCGAGCGTGCCGTTGAAATCGTCCTGAAATTCCAGGTCTATGCCGCCGTTCGTCGTCTCCAAGGTGATGGGGCGAGGGTTGGCGCTCTGCCGCAAGGTCGCTTCAATGCCGCCAGTGGTTGATTTGGCGCGGTCAATGCCCGACACCTGATCCAGCTTGATCTTACCGTTGGTAGTTTCGACCGTCAGTTGGCCGCCGACATCACTGAGGCTGACGCTGCCGTTGGTCGAAGTGAAGCTGGCGACGCCGAGTTCGCGCGGCAGCTTCACTTCAAAGCTGATCTTTCCTTTGGCGGGGGCCGAAATGGAAAGCCCATTGTTATCGCTGCGGATCGTCACGTCAGAAGGGTTAGCGCCCCCGCTCGCCAGAATACGCACTTCGGCTTGAGGCGCGTCCGAGCCTGTCACGGTGATGCTGCCGTTGACGGTTCGAAAGGCCACCGTCGCCCCCTTGGCCAACGGGAAAACTTTCATGTCATCAGCCGCCGGAGCGCCAAGCTGCTGAGAGGGGGGGATGCGCCCGCGTATATTCTTATAGATCGCGCGACCGGCCATCATCGCGCCGAGCATCAGCGCCAGAATGACGGCGAGCACAATCGCCCAAGACGAGCCTGAGCGGGTCGGCGCGGCCTGCGGCGCGTACTGCGCCGATTGCCAGGCGGGCGGCTGCGGCGGCATTTGATAAGAAGTCGGCGGCGTTTGATAAGCCGGCGGCGTTTGATAGGTGTCGGGCGGGCGACCTACAGGATTGGTGTTGGGCCGCGACTGCGGCGCGGTATGAGTCGCGTTGCGCGCCCCCCAATCATCGGGCGGCGACATGTGTCGCGTTGTCGCTTCGCCCGGCGACGGCCCTGTTCCATCAGCGAACTGCTGCGTCGGCGCTTCGCCCGCATCCAGCGTGTCGATGGGATTACCGCAGGCGCGACAGAATCGCTGTCCCGCGAACAACTCGGAGCCACAACTTTTACAAGGTTCTGCCATAATGATAGTGATGAGTGACGAGTAATGAGTGATGAGTAAGAGCTGCCCACTCATTACTCATCACTCATCACTCATCACTGAAAGAGCGGTTGGCCGGGCGGCTGGCCCTGGCCGAAGCCGTTGATGGCTTGATAACGATTGTCGAAAGCGCGGTCGGCTTCGTCAATCGCGGAGGCGACTTCAGCGGCGGCGGTCTTCAAACCGGCGGCAGTGCCGGCCTGCGCTTTGAGGTCGGCAATCTTCGCTTCAATCTTTTCAGCGTGCTCGACCAGCGTCAGGTCGAAGCGATAGATGGCATCGAGTTGCGCCTGCTCGATCTTCTGCACGTCGAAGAAGCCCGCGTAGCCGTAGGTCGCAAACCGTATACGGTTTTCAAGCTTGTCGAGTTTCTTGATGGCCGAATCAATCGGCGTCACTTCAAAGAGCCGACCGCCGTTGGTCAGCTCGCGCATCACGTCGGTGAGCGGTTCTTTGTCGCGCCGCAAGCGGTCGGCCAGTTGCTCGCGGTGGCGCTTATCCACATCGCGGCGCGTTTCGCGGTCAACGTAGCCGCTGTAGCCGGGAATCTTGCTGGTCAGCCGCTCAAGCCAGTTGCGCTGATCGCTCTGGTTCGCACTCATTTGCAATTCCTCCGTCGGTGAAAAATCGCCGCCTCTGACGCGGCAGCGGGCCACAGACTGACATTCGCTTCAAAGAAAACTCGCCGGCGGCGCGAAGCGCAAGCGCCCCTAAACCGGCGCGCGTTCGCCGCTCGGCGCGTTGGCGAGTTGCTTCAGATACTCGTCATAGATGCGCCGGTCGGCTGCCGGCATCTCGCGGATGTAGAGGCCGACGGCCCAGAAAATGCCTTCGGCTTCGGGCCGATACCACGCCGCAAAGCCGGTCAGCCGCACCGTGCCATTGGGCAAGTCCACTTCGCATTCGAGCTTATTTTTAAAGGCGACCGTGTGATCGCGGATAATGTGCAGCTTGCCGGTTTCGACCGTGCCGGTCTGTATACGCATGCCTTGCTGCCCCAGGTCGAGCACGCGGCCTTCGATGACGCGCGAGCGGTGGCCCTCGTCGCTCTGATCAATGATCGTCATACGCATCGGCAGCGGCTCAGGCGGCGGCGGGATTTTGCGCAGCCCTTTATTCTCTTCGAGGTCGCTGGTGTTCTGCACCGAGCGGATCAGCCGTGTGCCGTCGGTCGGGCAGAAACTGTTCTCGTCACGATAGAGCTGTCTACAACTGGGGCATTCTTTCATGAGCGTCCTCCGCCGGGCGCAGTGATTATACAGGGGTCGGGGGTTGGGGGCTAGGGGCCGGTCAAGCCACTATGTCGTATTCAATTCAAGAATAAGGACTGATTCAGCCTGAGGGGAAACCAGCCCCCGGCCCCCGACCCCCGACCCCTACAACGGAATGTTGCCGTGCTTCTTCGGCGGGTTCTGGTCGCGCTTGGTTTCTAACAACTCAAGGGCGCGGATCAAGCGAGGCCGCGTTGTGCGCGGCTCGATCACTTCGTCAACGAAGCCGCGCTCGGCGGCAATGTATGGCGAAGCGAACTTCTCGCGGAACTCTTCAGCGCGGCTCCGCGCTTCCGCCTGTGGGTCGGGCGATTGCGCGATCTCTTTGCGGTAGAGAATCTCGACCGCGCCCTCGGCCCCCATCACCGCGATCTCCGCCGTCGGATAAGCGAAGTTCACGTCGGCGCGGATGTGCTTCGAGGCCATCACGCAGTACGCGCCGCCGTAGGCTTTGCGCGTGATGACGGTGAGCTTCGGCACCGTCGCTTCGGCGAACGCAAACAGCAGCTTCGCGCCGTGACGAATGATGCCTTCGTGCTCCTGCGCGACGCCGGGCAGAAATCCCGGCACGTCTTCAAAGGTGACGAGCGGAATATTAAAACAATCACAGAAACGCACGAAGCGCGCCGCCTTCACCGACGCATCGATGTCGAGCACACCGGCCAGGTGCGCCGGCTGGTTGGCGACGATTCCCACCGAATGACCGCCGAGCCGCGCAAACCCGACGACGATGTTCTTGGCGTAATGCTCGTGGACTTCAAAGAGGTAGCCGTCATCGACAACTGCGTGAATGATGTCGCGTATATCATAAGGCTGGTTCGGCGATTCGGGAACGATTGAGTTGAGGCGCTCGTCCTGCCGGTCTATGGGGTCGGCGCTCGCCAGTCGCGGCGGGTCTTCGAGGTTGTTCGACGGAATAAACGACAGCAGTTCGCGGATCAGCCGCAAACAGTCTTCATCGTTTTCGGCGGCAAAGTGAGCGACGCCCGATACCGAGTTGTGCGTCATCGCGCCGCCCAGTTCTTCTTTGCTGACCTCTTCGTGCGTGACGGTCTTAATCACATCCGGCCCGGTGATGAACATATAAGAAGTCTTCTTCACCATGATGTTGAAGTCGGTGATGGCCGGCGAGTAAACGGCTCCTCCCGCGCACGGCCCGAGGATGGCCGAGATTTGCGGCACGACGCCCGACGCCAGCGTATTGCGCAGGAAGATGTCGGCGTAACCGCCCAGGCTAACGACGCCTTCTTGAATGCGCGCGCCGCCCGAATCATTCAAGCCGATGACCGGCGCGCCGACCTTCATCGCCATATCCATCACCTTGCAAATCTTTTCGGCGTTCGTCTCCGACAGCGAGCCGCCGAAGACCGTGAAGTCCTGCGCGAAGACGAAGACGCGGCGGCCATCAATCAAACCGTAGCCGGCAACGACGCCATCGCCGGGAACCTGCTGATCCTGCATGCCGAAGTCGCGGCAGCGGTGTTTTTTGAAGCGGTCGAACTCTTCAAAGGTGCCGTCATCGAGCAGGAACTCGACGCGTTCGCGGGCGGTCATCTTGCCTGAGGCGTGCTGGCGCTCGACGCGCGCCGCGCCGCCGCCCACCATCGCAGCGGCGTTCTTTTCGGCCAGCGTTTTGAGGCCCTCCTGATGGTTCTTCAATTCAAGCTTGCCCTCTGTGGTTGCCATAGTTGATCCTCGGATGTGCGTTGTGCGCTCGGCTGAAAGCATGCCGAATCGGAAGTGACAGTCTAGCAAAGCCGCCGCGATGCGGGAAACTCGAAGAATTGAAATGAGTTCGGGCCGGCGCGCTTTCTTGACACTCGGCGGCGGGCTACTTATAATGAGCGCGCTTTTCAGCTCGCTCAGGGTTGTTCAATCGCGGCATAACAAAACGGAGGGAAACGTGATTAAGCTGGACATTGTGAATCAAGTCTCTGACAAAACAGGCGTCCCGAAAACCAAAGCCGAAGTCGCCGTCGAGGCATTGTTCGAAGCTATGAAGACGGCCTTACAGCGCGGCGAGCGCATCGAGCTGCGCGGCTTCGGCGTCTTCGTCGTCAAGCCGCGCAAACGCGGCGTCGGTCGCAACCCGCGCACCGGCGAAGTCACCGACATCCCGCCCGGTAAGACCATTCGCTTCAAGCCCGGCAAAGAACTGCAAGCCTGAAAAAGAGACTAGAGGCTGGAGGCTGGAGGCTAGAGAAAAGATGGCTTTTCAGAGCTATCAGGATCTCCAAGTTTGGCAATTGGGTATTACTCTAGTCGAAAGGGTCTATCATCTTACGGAAGCATTTCCGCAGAAGGAGACCTATGCCCTATGCAACCAGATGCAAAGAGCGGCTGTTTCAATTCCTTCAAATATTGCCGAAGGTCACGCCCGCGACTCCACAAAAGAATTCCTTCATCATCTTTCAGTCGCGTTGGGATCACTTGCAGAACTGGAAACGCAAGTGATTGTCGCTAAACGACTGGGCTATGTTAAACAATCAGCAGCAGACCTGGCTTTGGAGAAGGCCGCAGAATTGGGCAGGATGCTGCGTGGGCTGCAAAAATCACTAAAAGCCAAACTCTAGCCTCTAGCCTCTAGCCTCCAGCCTCTTCCCAGTTGTATTCTAGATTTGTGGAAAATTCAGAGCCGTATCGCCTCAACGAAGTCCCCGTCACGCCATCCACGTTTGATCGTGAAGTGGTTTTCATCAACGCGCCCGAAAGCGAACTGTCGGCGCGGCGCATCGTTATTCACACGCTGCTCTTCATCCTCACCGCCATAACGACTACGCTCACCGGCGCGTCGTGGGTCGTGCGCGCGCCTGATGACTCGGTGCTCGATATTGTGATCGGGCCGCCGCTGGCGGTGATCCACGAAACGCTCGCCGGCAATCTCTTCCCGCTGACCGAAGGCTTGATCTTCACGGCGACGTTGCTGGTGATACTGGCGGCGCACGAGTTCGGTCATTACTTCGCGTGCCGTTACTATGGCATACGCGCAACGCTGCCCTTCTTCATTCCCGCGCCGCCGACTATCACACTGTTCGGCACGTTCGGCGCGGTCATCAAGATCAAAGCGCCGATCACTTCGCGCCGCGCCTTGTTCGACATCGGTCTGGCCGGGCCGCTCGCAGGCTTTGCCTTCGCGCTGCCGGCTTCGATCATCGGCCTTGCCATTGCCAAGCCCGCGCCGGTCGCTGAAGCGTTGCCAGCCGGCGGCGTACAGTTCTGGGACCCGCCGCTGTTTAAGCTGATCGCGTTGGCGATGGGCAAGCCGGAGATGTGGGATTGGAACCCCGTCTACTGGGCGGCGTGGGGCACGCTGCTGGTAACAGCGTTGAATCTCTTCCCCGTCGGCCAGCTCGATGGCGGCCACGTCGTCTACGCGGTGTTTGGTAAGCGAATTCACAAATGGCTTTCAGTGATCGTCGTCGCGGCGACGGTGACGCTGTCGCTGGTGGCGCTGGTTCAATACCAGTCGCCGGTCTATGGCTTATGGACGCTGGTGCTGTTATTCCTGCTCAGAGTCGGCCACCCGCCCGTCATCGAAGACGAGCCGCTCGGCCTCGCGCGAACGATTCTTGCCATCGTTGCGCTGCTTGTCTTCCTCCTCTGCTTTATGCCTTTCCCGGTAACGAAAACGTAAGCCGCGCCGGCAACGCCTCATCTCAAAGTGATAGCATCTCGCCGTCGCGCCTGTGCTATGATGAGCCGGCGAGATCGTCGCTGCTCTCAAGATTATCGGAAGCCAGTCGAGGAGGCGTTATGGAGATCAATCCCGCGAATACCAGTATCGCCGTCGCGCTCGCCGCCGGCTTTCTGCAAGGGCTGCGGCACGCGCTCGACGCCGATCATCTGGTCGCCGTCTCGACCATCGTCAGCGAACATAAAAGTTTGTGGCGCTCGTCGCTCATCGGCACCTTCTGGGGACTGGGCCACACGGTCTCGCTTGCGGTCGTGAGCGCCATCATCATCCTGCTACGCCCGACAATTCCCGAATCATCCTTGCCTTATCTGGAGACGCCGGTTGCTGTAATGTTAATCGCACTCGGTGTCGGCGCGATCTGGCGAGCCGTGCGCGACGGCGGCTGGAAGATTCACACGCACACGCACGATCACGACCAGTCGCGGCACAGCCACATCCACCTTCACACGCAGACAGGTCACGAACACCAGCATCACTTGATACGGCTTGGCCGCCGCCCGTTTCTCGTCGGCGTCGTGCACGGGCTGGCCGGCAGCGCCGTCGTCACGCTTGCCGTCGTCGCCGCCATTCCGTCTGTAGCGCTGGGCTTCGTGTGGCTGCTGGTCTTCGGGGTCGGCACGATTGGCGGGATGCTGTTGATGAGCGCCGCCATCAGCCTGCCCTTCATTCTGACGGCGCGGCGTTTTTCAACCATCAACGGAGCGATTCGCGTGCTCGCCGGGCTGTTCAGCATCGCGCTGGGGCTGTTGATCGCCTGGGAAATCTTTAGCGCCGCCGGGAGCGCTACTGTAGGATAACTCACACCGGGGAGAAGAATGTCAGAGGTCAACCACTTCGCCGAGCCGCCGCTGCCCTACCTCAACCCAGACTTCCTGAAGAGCGCCGACGCGCGCATCCTGCGCATCCTTTCCGAGTACCTCGAACCGGCGGCGCGCATGCGGCGCTACCGCATACGCGACACCATCGTCTTTTTCGGCTCGGCGCGCTCGGTCGCGCCAGAGGTCGCGGCGGCGCGGCTCGACGCGCTGAACGAGCGAATCGCTGAAGCCGGCGCGATGACGCCGACGCTCGAAGCCGAGCGGTCGCGCGCCGAGTATGCCGTGAGGCTGGCGCGTTACTACGCCGACGCGGTCGAGCTGGCGCGGCGCGTCACCGAGTGGTCGAAGGGCTTGACCGGGCAGCACCACTTCATCATCTGTTCGGGCGGCTCTGGCGGTATGATGGAAGCGGCCAATCGCGGCGCGTCGCTGGCGCGCGGCAAGACCATCGGCTTGAATATCGAACTGCCCTTCGAGCAGACGGTCAACCCATACGTCTCGCGCGACCTGATCTTCAACTTCCACTACTTCTTCATGCGCAAGTTCTGGTTCGTCTATCCGGCCAAAGCGCTGGTCGTCTTTCCGGGCGGCTTTGGCACGATGGACGAGATGTTTGAAGTGCTGACGCTGATCCAGACCAAGAAACCGGGGAAGACGATGCCGGTGATTCTCTTTGGCAAGACATTCTGGGAAGAGGTCGTCAATTTCGAGGCCCTGGTCCGCTGGGGCGTCGTCAGCCCGCACGACCTGGACATCTTTCATATCACGGATTCAGTGGACGATGCCTTCGCTTACCTGACCAGCCAACTCGAAGAGATGTACCTGACGCCGAAAGGACTGGAAGAGGTGAAGCTGACGTAAGCGCTCGCCCGGCAACGCGGCCAGCGCCCGGCTCAGGCGTCGGGGAGTTTATCGACCATTTCAATCACGCGCTCGACCTGTTTGAGATAGCCCGCAAACGTCGCCTGCGTTTCCGAATCCAGCCACACGTCTTCACGGTCGGCGTACTCAAATATGCGCGCGAAGACGGCCTTGTCGAGCCGCAACGTTTCTGCGGTTTTCATTACACATTCACGTTTCTCAAACGGCGCATCGTGGCCAGCCATCCGTAGCACGTGACGGAACAGGACGCTGAAGCTGTCGAGCGAGTTAGCCATCAATTCAGTGAGCCGCGCCGGGTTGCGCGAGGCCGGAATGTACATCCGCCGCAAGCGCAGCAGCCGCGCGCGCAACTCATATTCGAGCTGGTGGCGCAGATTGTGTGTTTGAAGGTCGAGATGATCGAATGGGTCTTGACCGTAGAGCACGTGGCGTACCTGGCTCATATCGATGAACTCGATGGGAAAGACATCGGCAGCATCGGCGATCTCTTCGCTGGTGAAATAGACCGGCAGCGGATTGCCCTCTTCGCGCCAGTGCTCGGCGATGGTGTGCGCCGCCTGCAAATCTGCCGGGGCGATTGATTCGAGCACGACGAGCACACGCTTGGGCACGTCGTCATCGACCCGCCCGCTCACCACGGCGGAGCCATAGAGCACAACCGATTTCAAATTATCGCCGTGCGCGTCAGCAAGCGCACCGACCAGTCGCTTCAATTCATCCGCCACGTCCGCTGCCCTCCGTTTACCAGTTGTCGCTCGCGCCGCCGCCGCCGAAGTCGCCGCCGCCGCCGAAGCCGCCGAAGCCGCCGCCATCACCACCGCCACCGCCCCAGTTGCTACCGCTTGAACCGCCCCAACCGCCGCCGCCAAAGCCGCCGCGACCGCCGCCGAAGATGATCGGCCAGAGCATCCAGCTTATCCCGCTGCCGCGACGATACCCGCCGCCCGGCCCGCCGCGACCGCCGCGACCGAGCGCGCGGATGATCGAGAAGACTATGAAGACGATGATGAGAATCGTCACCGGCGAGATACCTCGGCTGCGCTGCGGGCGGCGCGCCGGCGCGCGGTAGGCTTGCGTCTGATCAACGCCTTCCATCGAGATGCCAAGCTTCTGCGCAAGCGTCGCCAGAATCGTCTGCGTGCCGGTAGTCAGCGCTTCATCAAAGCGGCCCTGCTGGAAATCGTCGCGCATCTTGCGAATGATCTCGCCGGCCAACCCGTCGGGCATGTCGCCTTCAAGGTGACGGCTGACTTCCAGTCGCGTGCTGCCCTGATAGAGTGGGTCGCTGCCCGTTGGCTCTTTGATGGCGACTAGCAACAGCAGACTGCGCTTTTGCGAGTCGCTGCCGATGCCCCACTTGCGCGCCAGTTGCACGCTGTAATCTTCGAGCGCGTAGCCCTGCAAATCATCATATCGCATCGTGACGACGGCGACCTCTATGCCGCTGCGGGTGCGAAAATTCTCAAGCAGGCTTTCAAGCTGCTGTCGCTTGGCGGCGCTCAGCTTGCCGGCGAAGTCGTTGACCATCGCGGTGAAAACGGGCAACTGCGGCTGCGCGAAGGCAAGCGCCGCCAGCGCCAGAATGATAATTGCGGTAAGACACGTTTTCTTGATTGCTGCTGTCATTGAATAAAAACCTCGCCGCGCGTTCGCCTGATTGCTGATCTTTCGCCTGCTAGTGAACAGTGCCGCGCCACTTGACGGCTGCCGGAGATTCACCCTGACGGTTTTGAACATACGCTTTCATGATAGCGGACGCGGCGAGGAAAACGAATGACGATTGCGAGCGCGCCGAAGCGACCGGAGAAGCAAGGCGTGGCCAACTCAGTGGCCGAGGTGCAGCGCTTCAAGCAATCGCTCGATCACATAAAGCAACGCCACACCGGCAAAGACCATCAGCGACGTGCGGACGCCGCCTTCGCGCGTGTTCACTTCGGGGATCAGGTCGGAGGCGGCAACGTAGAGCGTGACGCCCGCCGATAGCGGCAGCACGTGCGCCGACAGCGGCAATGAGGCGACGGCGACGTGACGAAAAGCCAGCACCAGCGCTACGCCGATTAATGTAGCCATACCTACAGCCAGCGCCGCCAGCCGCGCCGCCTTTCGGCTGCGCCCGGCGGCCAGCATCATCGAGGCGACCGTGAATCCTTCCGGCAGCTTGTGCAGCAGGATGGCGAGGAAAACCAGCACGCCGAGTTGCACATCCACCAGTGAAGCGACGGCAATGGAGACGCCGTCAAAGAACGTATGCACGAGCAGCGCGCCCACTCCAGCCAGTGCGGCGTGATGGCGGAGCATCGCTTCTTCGTGCGTCTCTTCGCCGAAGTGAAAGTGCGGCGCGAGGGTGTGCTCGACGAACTGAATCAGCATGTAACCGGCCAGCACCCAGAGCATCGGGAAGACCTTTTCGCCCTGCCACTGTTCCATACTTTCGGGGATGAGTTTGATGAAGACGGCGGCCAACATAAAGCCTGCGCCGAGCGCGATCAGGTAACGCAAGGCTCCCTGTCCCAGCCGCCGCGACGAGACCAGAAAGCCTCCCAGAAAATTCGCCGCCGCCGCCGCCAGTCCATAAGCCGCGATGTACAGTGCGGTCTTATCCATTCAATTAAGCTCCGTCGCTCAAAGTCACGGACTATAGCATATTTGCTCACCGCACGGCGGAAGATTCTTTGCGCTCGCTCGCTCAGTGTGGCGACGATACAGCCCGGCCCGCTCCGAGGCGGCTTGCCCGCTCCCCGCCGCCTCTCTCGAAACCGCGCAAGTTCTTATCCTCGCAGAATTTCACGCTTGACAGCCCTCTTTATCTGACGTACCATACGGCGACAGTGGAACAAAGTGGACCAAAATGGAGATGCTTTTATAACGAAGAATAAGGTGGGCGAGGTTAAGACGAAACTTTAAGTTTGCGGGCCGCATTCGTCAGATGTTGAGAGGCAATTATACAGTCAGGATGGACGAGAAAGGGCGAATCAAATTGCCCGCAGCCTACCGCCGCTACGTCGATGAACATTACGGCGCAGATTTTTATGTGACGAGCCTGACCGGCGATTGCGCTCGCCTCTACCCGATGCGCGAGTGGCTGGCAATTGAAGAGAAACTGCAAGCGCGCGGCACGATGGACGCTGCCGTCCGAAAGTTCCTTGACCGCACGAGCTTCTTCGGCCAGCCCTGCGAAATGGACACGCAAGGGCGTTTGCTGATCCACCCGCTGCTGCGGACCAGCGCCGAATTGACCGGCGACGTGGCAGTCATCGGCTACTTGCAGTACCTGGAAGTCTGGGAGCTGGATAAGTTCAAGGCGCGGCTCGACGCGGAGCCGTACACCGCCGCCGACGCCGCCGCGCTCGCGCAGATCGGCGTCTAGGCCGAGCGCACACCGAATTAATTATCCGGGCAATGATGACAAAGCAATGGATTCCCCAATCGGAGAGGAAAGTCAGTCTCATGAGCCGGTGCTGCTTAAGGAAATCATTGATTTTCTCAGGCCGGAACAAGGCGGCCTTTTCGTTGATTGCACGCTCGGACTGGGTGGCCACAGCGAAGCCATTCTGAAGGCTTCGCCCGACGCGCGCGTCATCGGCCTTGACCGTGACCGCGAAGCGTTGGCGGTCGCCGAAAAGCGGCTGGCGATCTTTGACAATCGGTTTCGAGCCGTCCACAGCAATTTCACCGAGATCAGTCACGTCCTGGCTCAGATGAAGGCGATGAGCGTTCAGGGCGTTTTGGCCGATTTAGGCGTTTCATCGTTGCAACTCGATAGCGGCAAGCGCGGCTTCAGTTTCATTGCCGACGCGCCGCTCGATATGCGAATGGATCAGAGCAGCGGTGAAACGGCGGCGGACCTCGTTAATTCCTTGCCGGAAGTTGAGCTGGCAGATCTGATTTTTGAATATGGCGAGGAGCGCGGCGCGCGCCGTATCGCCCGCGCCATTGCGCGCGAACGCGAGCGCGGGCCAATCGAAACGACGAAGCAGATGGCCGACCTCGTCGTTCGCACGTTGCGCGTGCCGGGCCGCTGGCGGATTCATCCGGCGACGCGAACATTTCAAGCCTTGCGCATCGCCGTCAATCAGGAGTTACGCGCCGTCGAGGCTTTCATCCCTGACGCGGTTACGGCGCTGGCGCAGGGCGGGCGGCTGGCGATCATCTCGTTCCATTCGCTTGAAGACCGCATCGTCAAGCGCAGCTTTTTACGGGAATCGGGCCGCTGCGACTGCCCGGTTGAAGTGCGAAGGATCACGATGACAAGCCAGCCCTTTGCGGAGGACGGTCTTGGATCAAGCGGCGAAGAAAAAGGCGACTCGCGCGCGTCGGGTGAGACTGGCTGCCCGGTGTGCGGCGCGCGTCGTCGGGTTCACCTCCTCACACGCAAGCCCATTCGCCCGAGCGCCGCAGAAACCGCGCGCAATCCCCGCTCTCGCAGCGCGCTGCTGCGCGTTTGCGAGAAACTGTGAATTCGTAAGCCCAACTCTTCTAGCCCCAAACTCGAACGGGCCGCAGGTTGTTTTCGCGGCGCGTCGCTTCAGTGACCCGCTGAAGCTGACCGCCCGAAAGCGTTTTGCCCGCATCAATCTTTGAGGCAGATGTTATGACCAATCGCTTCTATCCCGACAAACAGATTCGTAACACGCAGGTGGCGCGGCCTGTCAGCGGACGCGTCTTCGTCTGGCTGACGGTCATCGCGCTTGCCGGAGCGCTGCTGTCGTGCGGCTTCGTCATCAGCGCGCGCCAGCACTTCCAGGCCATCTCGGTCGGTTATCAAAACGAAGAGTTGCGGCGACAGGCCGCGCAGCTTGAAGAGAAGCGCCGCCAGGTTGAACTGGATTACGCGCGCCTTTCGTCGCCAGTCGAAGTCGAGCGCCGCGCCCAGAAGGCCGGCCTCGCGCAGCCGCAAAGCCAATCTGACGCTATCCGTCGCCCGACTAACGCGGACGCCAAGCCGAAGAGATAGACCTATGATGAGAGGGGAACACAAACTTTCGGACAAGCGGTTTCTCGTCATTCAAGTCCTGGTGATCGTCTGGGTGATGGCGATTGGTTATCGTCTCGTCAAATTGCAGGTCAAAGACCACGACAGCTTGCGCGCCCGCGCCGAGCGTCAGCAGCAGGCGGCCATCGATCTCAGCCCGATGCGCGGCGTCGTTTACGACCGCAATGGCAACGAGCTGGCGCGCTCGGTCGAAGCCAAATCGCTTTACGCCTCGCCCGCTGAAGTCAAAGACCCTGAGACGATGGCTGACCGGCTCGCTGAACTGCTCGACCTCGACCGTGATGCGCTTTACAAGCGGCTCACGTCAAAGAATCTTGTGCTCGTCGCCATCAAGCGCAAGCTCAGCGACAAAGAGGCCGAGCAGGTCGAGGCGTTGAAGATGCCCGGCCTGCGCTTCGTCAACGAGATGAAGCGCAACTACGTCGCCGGCCAGACCGCCGCGCACGTGCTCGGCTTCGTCGATATGGAAGAGCGCGGCCAGGGCGGACTCGAACAGGCGTACGACAAGCAGATTCGCGGCAAAGGCGGGCGGCTGGTGCTCGATGTGGACGCGCTCAACAAGTCCTACGATCACTCGATTGAAGAATCGATACCGGGCGCGAATGTGACGCTGACGATTGATTTGCTGATCCAGCACTACGCCGAGCAGGCGTTGAAGGACGCCATTCACCAGCACCACGCGCGCGGCGGCACGATTGTCTTGATGCGACCGGCGACCGGCGAAATCCTCGCGCTTGCCAACTACCCGACCTTTGACCCGAACAACGTCCGCGACTCGGAAGAGTTGGAGCGACACAACCGCGCCATCGAGACATCGTTCGAGCCGGGTTCGATCTTCAAGCTCGTGACCTACAGCGCCGCGCTCGAAGAGAAGCTGATTCGCCCCGACACGCGCATTGATTGTCAGGGCGGCCAGATTCGCATCGCCGACCGCATCATCCACGATGGTCACTACGGCGTGCTGACCGCCGCGCAGGCGCTAGCCAAATCGTCGAACGTCGCCGCCATCAAGATCGGTATGATGTTAGGCAATGCGCGGCTGGCGCGTTATATCGAAGAGTTCGGCTTTGGCCGCCGCACCGGCATCGAGCTGCCGGCTGAAGCGCGCGGCCTCTTCCGCCCCGCGAGCGAGTGGGGGCCGACCAGCATTGGCTCGATTCCGATGGGCCACGAAGTCGGCGTCACCGCCGTGCAAGCGGTCGCCGCTTATGCCTGCATCGCCAACGGCGGCGAATACGTTCGTCCGCACATTGTAAAGCGCATTACAGACGCGGCGGGCAACGCCATCGAGGAAGCGCCTGTCGAATCGCGCCGCGTCGTCAGCCAGCACACCGCCGACACCATCAAGCAGATGCTCGAAGGTGTCGTGATGCACGGCACGGGTAAAGCGGCGCAGGTGGGCGGCTACAGCGCCGCCGGCAAGACCGGCACGGCGCAGAAGATTGACGAACAGACGAAACGTTATTCGCAGACCAGATACATCGCTTCGTTCGCGGGCTTCGCTCCCGTAGAGAATCCTGAGATCGCCTGCATCGTTTCGATAGACGAACCAATCGGCGCGCATCACGGCGGCGACGTGGCCGCGCCGGTCTTCGCGCGCGTCGTCACAGACGCGCTGCGCACGCTCGGCGTGCCGCCCGCCGACGAGCCGCCCGCGCAGATGGCCAGCGCCGACACGCACGTCTACGACATTGCAGAGACGATACAGGAGAGTCAGGTGGCGGCTCGCATTGAACGCGACGAAGCGCAGCAGCCGGCGGTTGACGTAGCGAACAACACACAAACGGCAACGCCGACGCGCGGCGGCGTCGTGATGCCCGACCTGATGGGCTTGAGCATACGTGAAGCCCTCGCCTTGTGCGCGGCACGCGGGTTGAAGATCAAGCCAAGCGGCGAAGGTGTTGTCACGTTACAGAATCCCTCGCCCGGCGCGCTGGTCGCACAGGATGCGGTCTGCATTGTGAAGCTATCGAAACAGTTCGTGCGCAAAGATGCCGTCGCCCGCGCGTCGGGCGCGCGAAAGTGAAGACGAGTGAAACTGGCTGATTTAGCAAAACAGATCGCTGCGGTCGCCGCAAGCGGGCGGCTCGATGCGGACGTGCGCGACGTGACGCACGATTCGCGTGCGGTCGAGCCGGGTTTTGCCTTCGTTGCGATTCGCGGCGCGAAGACCGACGCGCATCGCTTCATCCCGCAGGTGATCGAGCGCGGCGCGGTTTCGATTGTCTCCGAACTTAAGCGCGACGAGGTGAACGATTCGGCGACGGCAGAGATCGGCTGGCTTCAAGTCACGGATGCGCGCGCGGCGCTGGCGCAGGCCGCTGCCGCGATTCACGGGCATCCGTCTCGTTATCTCAAGCTCGTCGGCATCACCGGCACGAACGGCAAGACGACCACCGCGCACCTGATGGATTCGATCATCCGCGCCGCCGAAGGCATATCGGCGATGTTCGGTACGATTAAACATCGCATCGGCGATGAGGCGGCGACCGCGCATCACACGACGCCCGAAGCCGCAGACATTCAGCGCATGCTGGCGCAAGCCGTCGCCGCCGGTTGTCGTTCGGCAGTGATGGAAGTCTCTTCGCACGCCATCGAGTTGCACCGCGCCGACGCGCTGAAATTCGCCGTCGCCGTCTTCACCAATTTGACGCGCGATCACCTCGACTATCACCAGACGATGGAGAGCTATTTCGCGGCCAAAGCCAAACTCTTCAACGGGGCGCTCGACCCGCAGCTCACTGCTTCGGTCATCAACATTGATGATGAGTATGGCCGCCGCTTACTCGACAGCGCGCGCGGGCGGATCATCACTTACGGATTCAGCCCGCAAGCCGACGTGCGGACGGATCGATTCGACCTGTCGCCGCGTGGGCTGTCGTACACAGCGACGACGCCTGCGGGACAAATCGCTGTCGCGTCGCCGCTGGTCGGACGCTTTCACGTCTACAACACGCTGGCGGCGATTGGCGCGGGGGTGGCTCTGGGAGCCAGTCTGGAGACGATTGCTCAAGGCATACGCGACTGCCGCACGGTCGCGGGTCGCTTCGAGCAGGTGACGACGGATGAAGGAAGCGAAGCGGCCTTTGCCATCATCGTTGATTACGCGCACACGGACGACGCGCTCAAGAACGTCTTGCAGACGGCCCGCGAAGTCGCGGGTGATGGGCGCGTGATTACGGTCTTCGGCTGCGGCGGCGACCGTGACCGCACCAAGCGCGCGCCGATGGGCGAGATCGCCGCATCGTTATCGAATGTAGCCATCGTTACATCCGACAATCCGCGCAGCGAAGACCCGCTTGCGATCATCGCCGACATCGAAGTCGGCTTGCGCAAGACCGGGCGCGATTACGTGAAGCTGCCCGACCGCCGCGACGCCATCTTTCACGCCATCCGCGAAGCGCGCGATGGCGATGTCGTCGTCATCGCCGGCAAAGGGCACGAGACCTATCAGATTCTCGGCGAGCGCACGATTCACTTCGACGACAAAGAGGTCGCCCGCGAGGCGATGACGGCAATAGGCGGAGCGAGCAGATAGCTTGCGATAACAGTTATGAAACTGAGCGAAGTGGCAAAGCGGCTAGGCGCGACGGCTCCCGAATCAATCGGCGGGCGCGAGCCGCTCGGCTACTCGATTGATTCGCGCACTGTCCGCGCCGGCGATGTTTTCTTTGCGATTCGCGGCGAGCATCACGATGGTCATCAGTTCGTCGCCGACGTATTGAAGAAAGGCGCGTTAGCCGCCGTCATATCACAAGATTTTCAACTCGCCGAATCCGACCACTCGCGCGACGAGGCGATGTTGATTCGCGTGGACGACACGCTCGCAGCATTGCAGCAACTCGCGTCTTCGGTGCTGCGCGAGTGGCGCGGGCAAGAGGTCGCTATCACTGGCAGCATGGGCAAGACGACGACAAAAGAGATGACGGCAGCGGCGCTCAATGTCGCCGGTCACGTCATCAAGACGGCGGGCAACCTGAATAACGATTATGGCCTGCCGCTCTCTATATTGAAGATGGAAAGCGACGGCGCGCGCGCTAGTGATTTTGATTACGCTGTATTCGAGATGGGGATGAATCACGCGGGCGAGATCGCGCGGCTCGCCGCGATTGCGCCGCCCGATTGCGGCGTCGTCACCGTTGTTGCGCCGGTTCACCTTGAGTTCTTTGATTCCATCGAAGGCATCGCCGCCGCCAAAGCCGAGTTAGTCGCCGGCATCAAAGCGGGCGGCGTCGCCGTGCTCAACGCCGACGACACCCGCGTCGCGCGTATGCGCGAGATGCGCGGCGACATCGTTTATCGAATGTTCGGCATCGAAAGCCGCGCCGATGTTTCAGCGGCAAACATTGCCGCCGACGGATTGAACGGCACGCGCTTCACTCTGGTGACGCCGCGCGGCCAGATCAACGTGAAGCTTGCGGTCGCGGGCCGTCACAATGTCTACAACGCGCTTGCCGCCGCCGCCGCCGCCGATTACTACGATGCGCCACTTGAGGGCATCGCTGAAGCGCTGGCCGAATCCTCTTCGCCACGGATGCGCGGCGAGGTCGTGCGATTATCTAACGGCGTCACGCTCGTAGACGATTCGTATAACTCGAACCCGCGCGCGCTGGTTGAGATGGTCAAGACGATCAGCGCCAACCGAGAGGCGCAGCGCCGCGTTGTCGTCGCCGGCGAGATGCTCGAACTCGGCGTGACCGGCGCGGACTTGCACCGCGAAGCGGGCCGGCAAATCGCCGCGCTCGGCGTCGATCTTTTGATCGGTGTGCGCGGCCTCGCCGCAGAGATAGTCGCCGGCGCACGCGAAGCGGGAATGGCAAACCTCGCGGCCATCTTTTGCACAACGCCCGACGAAGCGGCTGACGTGTTGCAGCGCGAAGCACGCGAAGGCGACCTGATCTTAGTCAAAGGCTCGCGCGGCGTGCGGACAGAGATCGTTGTTGAACGACTGAAGAAGCAGGGTAGGGGCCAGTAGGTAGTCCCGTAGGGACGCCCTGTTTATAGTTATCGTTGATAAAAGAGACGAAGCCCCGTAGGGGCGCAATGCCAACAGGTCGCTCCTGACGGAGCTTGATTCTTTTATCACCTCATCAACTATAAACATCTCGCTCCTAACGGAGCTTACCCGAACTGGCCACTGGCTGCTGGCCACTGACTGAGAGGGCTGATGTTCTACTACTTGAACTTTCTCAGGGACGCGCACGACAGCCTGTCGTTCCTGCGCGTGTTTGAGCAGGTGACGTTTCGCTCGGCGTGGGCGGCGATCACGGCGCTCGTCATCAGCCTTATGTTCGGCTCGCGGATGATCGCTATGTTGAAGGAGTTTCAGATCGGCCAGCAGATTCGTGAAGAAGGGCCGCGCTCGCATCAATCGAAGCGCGGCACGCCGACGATGGGCGGCGTGTTGATCATCTTGTCGGTCGCCATCTCGACACTGCTGTGGGCGAACCTCTCGGTCGTCTTCGTCTGGATCGCCGTCTGCGCGACGCTCTGTTACGGCGCGATTGGCTTTGCCGATGACTATCTGAAGGTCAAGCGCCGTCACAACCTCGGACTGACCGGCAGACAGAAACTGCTCTTTCAATTTCTCGTGGCCTTCGCCATCGGCTTCGTGCTGCATTACTTCACCAACTACAGCACGCGGCTGAGTGTGCCGTTCTTCAAGAACTTCACGCCCGAGTTGTTCTGGCCGATCTACTTGATCGTCTTCGCGCCGCTGGTGCTGGTCGGTTTCTCGAATGCGGTGAATCTTACAGACGGGCTTGATGGCTTGGCTATCTCAGTAACGATGGTGACGAGCGCGGCGCTGACCGGCTTCACCTATGTGAGCGGCCACGCGCGCTTTGCCGATTACCTGGGGCTTGAGCACAATCCGGGCATTCACGAGCTGACGATCTTTTGCGCGGCGCTCACGGGCGCGAGCCTCGGCTTTCTGTGGTTCAACGCGCCGCCCGCCGAAGTCTTTATGGGCGATGTCGGCTCGCTCGGCATCGGCGGCGCGGTCGGCATTGTCGCCGTCTTGATCAAGCAAGAGTTCTTGCTGGTGATGATCGGCGGCGTCTTCGTGCTCGAAGCGCTGTCGGTGATTTTGCAGGTCGCCTCGTTCAAGATTTTCAAGCGCCGCATCTTCAAGATGGCGCCGCTGCATCATCACTTCGAGTTGATGTACCCGGCTGAACTGTCGCGGCGCATGGAGCCAAAGCTGGTCTTTCGCTTTCTGATCGTGGCGATCCTTTTCGCCTTGCTCAGTCTGACGACGTTGAAGCTGAGATGAACGTTGCGGGCAAAAACATTTTAGTCGTCGGCGTCGCGCGCAGCGGCGTGGCGGCAGCGCGTCTGCTTGCGGCGCGCGGCGCAGCGGTGACGGCTAATGATGTGAAGGATGAATCGCAGCTCGCGCATGAGACTGAAGAGTTGCGCGCCGCAGGCGTGAGGCTCGCGCTCGGCGGCCACCCGCAAGAGTTATTTGCCGACGCCGATTTGATCGTGCTCAGTCCCGGCGTGCCCGCTGACCTGCCGCAACTCGACATTGCGCGAAGCCGTGGTGTCGAAGTCATCAGTGAGCCAGAGTTAGCCGGTCGCTTTTTGCGCGGGCGCATCATCGGCATCACCGGCTCGAACGGCAAGACGACGACGACGGCGCTCACCGGCGAGCTGATGCGAGCGGCGGGCGCGCAAGTGATCGTCGGCGGCAACATCGGCACGCCGTTGACAAGTTTGATCGAGCAATCGAGTGATGAGACGTGGACGGTCGCGGAGCTGTCGAGCTTTCAGCTTGAGATGATTGACAGCCTGCGCGTTCACGTCGCCATAGTAACGAACATTACGCCGGATCACTTGGACCGGCACGGCACGTTTGAAAACTACGTTCGCGCCAAGCATCGCATCTTTCGCAACCAGACGGCGGAAGACTTCGCCGTGCTCAATGGTCGTGACCGCGCGATTGACGATATGGTGCGGGCGCTCGGCGTGCCGTCACGCAAAGTCTATTTCGCTTCGCAAAGCCGGGAAACAATTGCCGGCCTGGCGGCTGACTTTTACGTGCGCGAGGGGCGATTGTTCACGACACGGCTCGCCGACCATCAAGCGGAAATCGAAGTGATGCCGCTCGCCGACATTCCGCTGCGCGGGATGCACAACGTCGAAAACGTGATGACGGCGCTGGCCGCCGTCTTCTGTGCGAGAGGGACACGCCGCGAAGACTTGCCGGCGCTGGTTGCCGCGATCAAACAGTTTCCCGGCGTCGAGCACCGCATCGAGTACGTCGCCGAGATCAGCGGCGTGAAGTTCTATAACGACTCGAAAGCGACGAACGTCGATTCGACCGTGAAAGCCCTCGAAGCCTTTGACCGCAACATCATCGTGATTCTCGGCGGCAAGGATAAAGGCAGCGACTACACGGCGCTTGCGTCGCTGGTTCGTGAGCGCGTCAAGCAAGTGATCCTGCTCGGCGCGGCCAGCGATAAGATCGCCGCGCAACTGGAAGGCGTGCGCCCCCTGACGCGCGCCGCTTCGATGCAGGACGCGGTCGAGCGAGCGATGGCGGCGGCCCGTTGCGGCGACACCGTGCTGCTCGCGCCGGCCTGCGCCAGCTTCGATATGTTCGACAACTACGAACATCGGGGCCGCGTCTTCAAGCAGGAAGTAATGAATCTGGCGAACCGAGTGGGAACGGGCACGCAAAGGAAGGATTGAGTGACGGGTGATTAATAATGAGTGAGGGGCCAGCCCAGCTCACCACGCATTACTCATCACGCATCACTCATCACGCAAGTATGGCGATTGACTATAGAGCAGCGACACCACGATGGAAGCGCGAAGCCGACTGGCAGGCGCGGCGCAACGCCGAGTCGCGTTCATCGGCGGGCCGCGAGCTGGGCGTTGACAAAGTCTTGCTGGCCCTCGTGCTGGCGCTGACCCTGTTCGGCGCGGTGATGGTCTACTCGGCGTCGGCGATTATCGCCGAGAAAGGTTTCGGTAATCAGTTTCACTTTTTGTACAAGCAAGGGATGTGGGCCTTTGTCGGACTTGTAGCGCTGGCCGTAGCGATGAAGATTGATTACCGCCAGTACAAGCGGCCCGGCGTCGTCTTTTCGGCGCTCGCGGTCACGGCGCTAATGCTCATCATTGTTCTCTTCTTGCCGAAAGTGAACGAGACGCACCGCTGGATTCGCGCCGCCGGCTTCTCGCTGCAACCATCGGAAATCGCCAAACTGGCTCTGACGGCCTATTTGGCGTACCTGATCGAGAGCCGCGCTAGAGAGATCAATGATTTCAAGCGCGTCTTCATTCCTGCGACGGCAGTCGCCGGACTCATCATCGTGCTGGTTGCCGCCGAGCCTGATCTCGGAACGGCGATGGCGCTCGGCATCGTCTATCTGGCGGTGACGTTTTACGCCGGCGTGCCGGTGCGGTATCTAGGGCTGGTCGGATTGGCGGCGCTGCCGGGGCTGGCGGGGATGTTGTTGCTGGTGCCCTGGCGGTTGCAGCGCCTGATGGACTTTCTCGACCCGTGGAAGAACCAGACCACGTCGAGCTTTCAAGTCGTGCAATCGCTGATCGCCATCGGCAGCGGCGGGCCTGAGGGCGTCGGCTTCGCGCAAGGCAAGCAGAAGTTGTTCTACCTGCCCGCGCCGCACACCGATTTTATCTTCGCGGTGATCGGCGAAGAACTGGGGTTGATCGGCACGGCGGCGGTCGTCTTGATCTTCGGGCTGCTGGCGTGGCGAGGGTTCCGCGCGGCGCGCTCGGCTCCCGACCTGTTCGGCCAATTGCTGGCCACGGGGCTGACGGTGATGATCATCGCGCAAGCATTTTTCAACATCAGCGTGACGCTGTCGCTCGTGCCCACGAAAGGCATTCCGCTGCCGTTCATCAGCTCAGGCGGCTCGTCGCTGGCCATCTCGCTGTTCGCAGCCGGCGTGCTGTTGAACGTGTCGAAGCACGAAAAAACATGAAGAAAGGAGTCAGGAGTCAGGAGTCAGGAGTCAGAATGGAAAGCAAAGCCGCTGCTCTTGAACAGCTATTTACAAACAGACTCAATTCTGACTTCTGACTCCTGACTTCTGACTTCTATGAGAGTAATCATCGCAGCGGGCGGCACTGGCGGGCACATTTATCCGGGCGTGGCGATTGCCCGCGAGTTCGAGCGGCGCGACCCGCAGACCGAGATTCTGTTCGTCGGCACGCCACGCGGACTGGAATCGAAGATCGTGCCGCGCGAAGGGTTCAAGCTGGAGTTGATACAGGTCGGCGCGCTCAAAGGCGTCTCGGTCTTTGCAAAATCAAAATCGCTCGTCGGCTTGCCCTTGAGCTTTGTTTCGGCGCTCGGCATACTGCGACGTTTCAAACCTGATGTCGTGATTGGCGTCGGTGGTTATTCGTCGGGGCCGACGCTGCTGATGGCGGCCTTGCGCCGCATCCCGACGATGATCGTCGAGCCGAACGCGATGCCGGGATTCACGAATCGCGTGCTCGCTCGTTATGTTCGCGCGGCGGCGCTGACGTTTGAAGACGCGCTCAAATACTTCGGCAAGCGCGGCGTAGTCACAGGCAACCCGGTGCGCGGTGATTTCGCTGGCATTCAAAAGAAAGCGCGCGGCGAGCGATTGAATGTTTTGATCTTCGGCGGCAGCCAGGGCGCGCACGCGATCAACCTGGCGATGACCGAAGCCGCGCGCTTGCTCGCGCCGCAGAAGGAGCGATTCAGTATTGTGCATCAGACCGGCGAGAAGGATTACGAGATGGTCGAGCGTGCTTACAAAGAGGCGGGGTTTGAGGCGGCGGAGGTCAAGCCGTTCATTCACGATATGGCGGCGCGCTTTGAATGGGCGGACGTGTTGATCTGTCGGAGCGGCGCGACGACCGTCGCCGAAGTCGCGGCGGCAGGCAAGGCAGCGGTCTTCGTTCCCTTCCCTTTCGCCACCGACGATCATCAGCGCAAGAACGCCGAAGCGTTCGAGCGCGTCGGCGCGGCTCGCCTGATCGTGCAGAAAGACTTGACGCCGGCGCGGCTCGCCGAAGAGTTGCGGCGTTTGATGGATGAACCTGAATTGATTGACCGGATGGAAGCGGCGAGCCGCAAGCTCGGTCGTCCCGACTCAGCGGCGCGCGCCGTGGATTTAGCAATGAAATTGGCGGGGATCAGAAATCAGGAGTCAGAAGTCAGGAGTCAGAATGAATAAGGAAGTCATCGCTTCGCGCTTTCGCTTTCATTCCGACTTCTGACTTCTGACTCCTGAATACTTAAAGAGATGCTTTTTCGTAGAGTCAGACATATTCATTTCGTCGGCATCGGCGGCATCGGCATGAGCGGTATCGCCAAGGTGTTGCTGTCGCTCGGTATGAACTTCCGCGTTACGGGGAGCGACGCCAGGCGTTCGCCGATCACCGACAATCTCGAAGAGATGGGCGCGACCATCTGGGAAGGCCATGCCGGCGAGCACATTGCCGGCGCGGATGTCGTCGTCTGCTCGTCGGCGGTGCGCAACGATAACCCCGAAGTCACTACCGCGCACCAACGCTTGATCCCGGTCATTCCGCGCGCCGAGATGCTGGCGGAGTTGATGCGCCTCTATCGCTACGGCATCGCCGTCGCCGGCACACACGGCAAGACGACGACGACTTCGATGATCTCGCACCTGATGACCGCGACCGCCTTTGATCCGACCATCGTCGTCGGCGGGCGCGTGACGACGCTGGCTTCACACGCTCAAGTCGGTCACGGCGATTACATTGTCGTTGAAGCCGACGAATCGGACGGCTCGCTGCTCTTGCTGACGCCGACGATTGCCGTGCTGACCAACATTGACGCCGACCACCTCGATCATTTCAAAGGCGGCATCAGTGAGATCAAAGACTGCTTTGTGGAGTTCGCCAACCGCGTGCCGTTTTACGGAACGATTGTGCTCTGTCTCGACGATCAGAATGTGCAAGCGATTATCCCGCAGATCACGCGGCGGACGGTGAGTTATGGATTGGCGGCGCAGGCTGACGTGTCGGCCTGGAATATTCAGTTGAACACCGCCTTCGGTTCCGAGTTCACCGTGCGCGCCTTTGGCAAAGAGCAGGGGCAGGTCAAGCTGTGGGTTCCGGGCCTGCATAACGTTTATAACGCGATGGCAGCCATCGCCGTCGGGCTTGACCTTAACATCGAGTTCGACCGCATCAGCGAAGCGATGAGCAGCTTTCGCGGCGCAGAACGACGCTTTCAGATCAAAGGCGAGAAGAACGATGTGCTGGTGGTGGATGATTACGGCCATCACCCGACTGAGATCAAAGCGACGCTCGCGGCAGCGCGCACGTCGGGCCGCCGCGTCGTCACTTTGTTTCAGCCGCACCGTTACACTCGCACGCGCGACTTAATGGATGATTTCGCGCGCTCGTTCTACGGCGCAGATGTGTTGTTGATTACAGACATCTACGCCGCCAGCGAAGACCCGATTGAAGGAATTAACAGCCGCACACTGGCCGAGCAGACCGAGCGGTTCGGCCATCGCCACGTCGAATACATCGGCGCGCTGGCAAACGCGGCGAGTCGTCTGAAAGAGATCGTTCAGCCCCACGATCTTGTCTTAACGCTCGGAGCCGGCAACGTCTATCACGCAGGAGACGAGTTGCTGCGAATTTTGGAGTAGGGTCTGGAGACTAGAGGCTAGGGACTAGAGGGAAACGGAAGCAATCAGCACCTTTTCTCCTGCTAGCCTCCAGCCTCCAGCCTCTAGCCTCTGCAAGTGGGAGGTGGCGCTTTGGCGATAGCTCAACGGGGTGATGCCAGGGGGCGTACACAGGTCGTGACGCCGCGCGCGCCGCGCCGGTTGTCACAGTCGCGTTCGCGCAGCGGCGGCAGCCTCAGGCTCGGCCAGCGATTGAAGGACGCAGCGGTCTTCATCAAACCGGCTGTGGTCCTGGTCGCGGTAGCTCTTTTAATCATCGGTTACAACGCGCTGGCCAACTCGCAGCTATTCGATCTGCATAACGTCAACGTCAGTCAGGCGAGTCCGGCGTTGCAGAGTGAGATCGAACAGACCGTGCGCCGCGCCGTCGGTCAAACGAGACTGCTCGACGTGAATCTAATCGCGTTGAAAGAGAAGATCGAGAAGATTCCACAGGTGCGCTCGGCCTCGGTGGCGCGCGTCCTGCCTGATGGCATCTCGGTGCAAGTCGCCGAGCGACGCCCGGCAGTGCTGGTGCGCCGGCAATCGGGCGCGCAGGAAGAACGGCTCGTATGGCTCGACGAAGACGCCGTCGAGATGGGCGAGTTCACCAGCTTGAACGCCAGCGCAGGAGCGGGCGTGCCGGCTGAAGTCCCGCCCATCGCCAAGGGCTTTGAAGACGGCAACCGCTCACAGGCGGCGATCAATGCCGACCGCGAGCGCATTGCGGTCTACAAGAAATTGCAGGGCGAGTTGAGCGAGGGCGCGACATCGCTGTGGAACCTGCTTGATGAGATTGATCTGCGTGATGTGAAAGACGTGAACCTGAGCCTCGCCCGCCCGCACGTGTTGATTCACATCGGCAGCACAGACTTTCGCAAGCGGTTCGAGATGGCGCTGACCATTATGCAGGCAGCCAAGAGCGGCGACGCGGACGCCTTGCGGCGTTTGCGCACGCCGGAGCAAAAGATTGAACAACTGATCCAGAACGCCGACCATTTCAGCTTTATCGACACGGCGCGCTCGGATCGAATCGTCGTCAACTTCGCCTCCCCCGGCGTAGACAAAGCCCCGGTGAAGCAGGAAACCAAACCGACAGAGGGCAAGAAGAAGTGATGAGTGATGAATAAGGAGTGATGAGCAGAAGCCACCTGTGACTCATCACTCCTCACTCAGCACTCATCAGTCAAGTGACAGCCGGAGGATGAATAAAAATGGCTAAGGGAAGCAGACACATTGCGGCGCTCGACATCGGCACGACAGAAGTCCGCGCCGTTGTCGGCGAGATTACCGATAACGACAAGCTTGAAATCATCGGCGTCGGTCGCGCTCCGTCGCGCGGCGTGCGCAAGGGCGTCGTCGTCAACATTGAGGCTACTGTTGATGCGATCAAGCAGGCCGTCGAAGAGGCCGAGATGATGGCCGGCGTGCCGATTGATGCCGCTTATGTTGGCATGGGCGGCGCGCAGGTGCGCGGCATGAATTCGCGCGGCGTCATTGCCATCAGCCGCCGCAACCGCGACATCACCGAAGATGATGTCTATCGCGTCATCGATCAGGCCCGCTCCATCAGCGTGCCGACTGACCGCGAGATCGTTGACGTGCTGCCGCAGGAGTTCACCGTTGACGGGCAGGACGGCATTGGCAATCCTATAGGCTTTCTCGGCATGCGGCTCGAAGCCGCCGTTCACGTTGTTACGTCGCCGATCACGGCGCGGCAGAACGTCATCACCTCGGTCAACCGCGCCGGCATGGTCGTCACCGACACGGTCATCAACCACGTCGCCGGCGGCGAAGCGACGCTGTCGCCCGATGAGAAAGAGTATGGCTCAGCCGTCATCGATATGGGTGCAGACATCACGAACCTGACCATCTTCTTCCGCGATGCGGTTCGTCACACAGCGGTCTTCCCGATGGGCGGCAATCATTTCACCAACGACATCGCCGTCGGTTTGCGCACGCCCGTGCCTGAAGCCGAGCGCATCAAGCAGCACGAAGGCTGCGCGTTGTCGCTGCTGATGGCCGAAAGCGAGCGCAGCCGAATGGTCGAAGTGCCTTCGGTCGGCGGTCGCCCGGCGCGTATGCTCAGCCGGCAGATCCTCTGTGAGATTTTGCAGCCACGCGCCGAAGAAATTTTCCATTATGCGGCTGAAGAGATTCAGCGCGCCGGCTTCGAGCGGCAGATTCTATCAAGCGTCGTGTTGATCGGCGGCGGCGCGTTAATGGACGGCGTGGTGGAGCTTGCCGAACAGGTGCTCGACCTGCCGGCTCGTCACGGCATGCCGGATTTCGTCGGCGGGCTTACGGGCGAGATCGACAGCCCGGCCTTTGCCACCGTCGTCGGCACGATGCTCTACGGTTTCCACAAGCAAATAAATCTGAAAAAGATTCATTCTTTAAAGGACGGCGCGCCCAAACAAGAGAGTTTTTGGAAGCGCTGGTTGCGGTAAAAAAAAATTTCGTAATGACGCAGACAGAAGGAAAAAAAGGTTGTCGGGGTAAAGCGGCTATGCTACTATGCGGTGTGTCTTCAGAAGAATGGTCTACCACATATTGTAGCAACCGGCTGCCAGCCTCAATGGCACTGTTAGGAGAACCCCTTCACACGACGGGAGCGCCGACCACGCACCCGCAAGGGTGGGTATTGCGCGCCCGCGTTGCCGCCTCGGTGATAGCGGCGGCCCACGTCCTGACAGTGTTTGAAAATTGAAGTCGTATCAGGGAGATGTTCACGCGAGCGATGATGTTGAGGTGTAGCCGCCTCGCCGCCCTCGCCCGCTCGGTTGCTAATGTTTGGTTTGCAGGAGGCACAAACGAATGGCAGTGGATGAACGCAAAGGACTAATAATATTCGACGATTCGGACCACCCAACCAACGGCGCGAAGATCAAGGTCATCGGCGTCGGCGGCGGCGGCGGCAACGCGATCAATCGAATGATTGAGGCCGGCATCGAAGGCGTGCAGTTCCTCGTCGCCAACACCGATCTGCAAGCGCTCAAAAATTCCAGAGCTTCCGTTAAAATCCAGATCGGCGAAAAGTTGACGCGAGGACTCGGAGCCGGCGGTGATCCGGAGGTCGGGCGGCAGTCGGCGCTCGAAGACACCGAAAAGATCATTGAGGCGCTCGAAGGCTCGGATATGGTCTTCATTACCACCGGCCTCGGTGGCGGCACGGGAACCGGCGCAGCGCCGATCCTTGCCAGCCTCGCCACCGAGCTTGGCGCGTTGACCGTAGCCGTTGTCACCAAGCCGTTTCGTTTTGAGGGTCGTCGTCGTCAGCGCCAGGCCGAACAGGGCCTCAACGAACTGCGCGAGTGCGTTGACACGGTCATCACAATTCCGAACGAGCGGCTGTTGAACGCCGTAGCGCGAGGCACTCCCTTCCTCGAATCCTTCAAGCTCGCCGACGACGTGCTGCGCCAGGCCGTGCAAGGCATCAGTGACATCATCACCGTGCCGGGCTTGATCAACGTAGACTTCGCCGACGTGAAAACGATTATGGCCGGCATGGGCATGGCCTTGATGGGCACAGGTTCTGCGGTCGGCGAGAACCGCGCGCTCGAAGCGACGCAACGCGCTATCTCAAGCCCGCTGCTTGAAGAGGCTTCGATTGAAGGCGCGAAAGGATTGCTGGTCAACGTGACGGGCGGGACCGACCTGACGTTGTTCGAGGTCAACGAAGCGATGTCGATCATCCACGACTCCGCTGATCCCGACGCCAACATTATCTTCGGCGCGGTGCTCGATGAGAAACTTGCCGACGAGATGAAGATCACGGTCATCGCTACGGGCTTTGACCGCGCGGCAGCCGCCGCCGAACCCGCGCCGCGCACCTTTGCCGCGCAGCCTGCGACGACGGCGACGCCCGTCGCGGGTGCGCCGCCGACCGGCACGACCGGCCCATTGCGCCGCGACGACCTTGACGTTCCCGCCTTCATTCGCAAGAAGGCCGATTAACACTCCTGCACCAAAATAATCCTCTGAGCTGTTCAGCCGCTGCGTTCTTGCAGCGGCTTTTTTATAGGGATCGTCTCACGACTCGCGCCGTGCTTTCGGCAGCGTAGTGAGGAATCTGCCGACGCGCGACATCAGGTTGCTGAGTTGATAAGGCAGGCGGGGCGATTCATCGATGCGGCCTCTGCGACGGATGGTCGCCTCAAGCGCGTCGGGCCAGCGCGCACGCAGCGTCTTCAACAGTCCGCCGGGATTTCGCAGATAGGTCGAGAGCGGGCGCGCGTAAGACATCGGCGGATAGTTGATCGGAAATGGCGCGCTCCAGTTTTTCAACACGTGCGGGACGAACCAGCGCGGCAGTTGTTCGGCGCGGGCCGCCACGGGCGTTTCGTCTAAGTGAGCGCCGAGCAGTTGATGAGCCAGGCCGATAGCGCAGGCCAGCCAGTCGGCTTCGAGCGCGTCCGTGCCGAAGAAGCGCGCCCAATCGAAACCCGCCGGTCGCGTCTCGATAGCGACGGCGATGTCACACAGCCACAGCGGACGCCACGCCCCGTGCCTGAGCAGATGCGTGCAGAGAATTCGTAGCTGATCTTCAAAGCCGAGCACGCGCACCTGCACGTCGCCCAGCGGGATGAGCGTAGAGCGCGCCAGTAATTCATCTGCGCTCAAGGCGTCCAGTTTAGCGAAGCCATCGTGCAGATCAATGTTGAAGGGTTGTCCCTGCAACGTGCGAGCGACGGCAGCAGCAGTTGCATAATCCTCCGGCTTAAAACAGAGGTCCACGTCGCCGTAAGGGCGCAGCCACTTCTCGCTATACCAGCGCGCCACGGCCCAGCCTTTGACCAGCACCGGCTCAACACCGGCGGCGCGAAACAGCGTGAAGAGTTGTTGAATTTCCGCTTCGTGGATGGCCGAATGCAGGGCGTGCATGCGGTAGGCTTCGTGCAGCGGCGCGGCTGCCGCCGTGTCTGCGAGCGGCGAATGGCGCAGCCGCTGCCAGCCGAGCGCGCCCGCGCCCGAAGCGAGAAGCAGCGGCGCGACTTCATTCAATTCATCGACAGAAAAATCAACCGGCGGCGGCGACTCGCGCCACGCTCCGGCAAGCACGCGCGCGACGCGCCGACCGAGCGACTGCTTCACACGCGATGCTGACATGGCAAGTTGAAGGATGCAGAACTTGCGCGTTTGGCGCGAGCCTGTTTTGTGATCGTAGCCACTAAGTAGATGTGAGCCAGAAGGACAGGGCGAAACTCGGCGTGCGGCTTGTGCCGGAAAGAGATCGCCATAAAGTGTTTTTTAGATCACCAACGATTACGCGCAGGTGCCATTAGAACAGACGCCGGAACAGCATTGCGAAGAGGTGCTACATGCCGATCCTGCTCCTCCGCACGTTGCCGCTTGCGCCGCGCGCGGAGCGACGATGCTGGCGACGACGGGCAATGCGACCGCCGCGCCTATGCCCACCCGCTTCAACATCGCGCGCCGGCTGACGCCGCTTGCCGGATTTGCTGCCAGTGCGCCGTTCAACAGGCCGCTGCGTTGCAACTGGTCAACCGCAAGTTCAACCACCGCCGCCGACACTTCAACTCCCTGCTGCCGGCTCAAGCGCGCGGCGATTTGATGGGCTGTGCTTTGCCCATCCAGACCCCGCCACACCCGCGCGGCAGTCTCATTCAAGCAATGCGCCTGATGGCGGCGCTGGTCATAAACCAGCACCTCATCGGCCATCTCCTGCACAATCAGGTCCTCTGTTCGCGCTGCCGGTAGAATTGCTTCGTCGTTTATTTTCATCATCACTCCAGTAAAGTTAGATAGCGGCGGTCGTAGGCGACATCCAACCTGAAACTCTCAGCGTTTATACCCTTTAGGCCACTAATTGTCAACTCGATTGCGGCTCTTTATCAAGTATCGCAAAGATGAATTCAACCACTTGCCGGGCCTCGCCGCGCACGCCTTTAAAGATCGCGGACTGCGCCAGCGCCGGGCGCAGCGTCGAGAGCGCAGCCTGCGGTTCGCGCCGCGCCGACACCGTATTTTGCAACATCGCCAGCGCCCCTTCGCCAGCCGATAGACGGCGCGGACGCCAACGCCCGCCCGGCTTGTAATGACTGACGATGACCATAGCGACCGGCAAAGGCTTGGCTCCGCGCCTGCCGCCCAGCGCTTCGACATGGTAACGTGTCGCCCGTTCGAGCCTGCCACGCTCACGGATGCCGAGCAGCCGCGCGTAAGGACGCACGCGACCGAGGGGATCAAGCACGGCGTACTCGTCGGAATAGTAAACGCATCCGGCCTTGACGAGCGCGGCGGTGAGCGTCGTCTTACCGCTGAAGCTGCGGCCCGGGATGACGATGGCCTGGCCGCGCCAGCCAACAACGCCGGCATGCACGAAGACGCGGCGCGGCGACATCTCGGCGACATACAACTGCACGTTGCTTTCAAAAGAGTCCGCCGCCTGCTCGAATCGCGGCACGCGCGCAATGCATTCGCCATCGGCGTAGACGACGTGAGAAGGTCGCCGACCGCGCCCCTCGCCGCCGGCAATGATCGAATACATGCGCTCGACTTTCGGCGACCCGGCCAGTCGCCACGATGGCGGCAGCGCCTTCAGGTACTGCTCGATGATGCCGCGACGGTTGGCGCGAATGCCGAAGCGGACGCCATAAGCCAGGATCGTCACGCCTTCCGCCCAGCTCACGCGGTCCAGTTCCGATATGCTGCTCGAATCGACGATCAATCGCGGAAAGCAAGCCCGCAACACTCAAGCCCTCCCGGCTTGCGCTGCCGGCAAGCACAGTCACTTGTGATGGTCACAAGCACAGTCACTCGTGATGGTCAGTCGCCCTCGGCCATCGATTCGCCAACACACGCGCCAATCGATGTCGATATCATTAGGTAATCTGGATTACTAGCGCAATTTCGTCGTCGGGTCGCCGAGCAATATCCACGTGCGGCGCACATCTTTGCCGCGCACGGCGGCTTTTGCTTTGAGCGCCGCCTCGCCGACCGTCTGTCCGCTTTGATCGAGCAGTTGATGGAACATCTCTTTGACGGCCAGCGCCTGATCGCCCGGCTCGGTCATACCGGACGAGGCCCACACCGCGATGGCTCCGCCTTTCGCCTTCAACAGCGACTCGGCCAGGCTCTCCTGCGCGGGGTCGTTGAAGTAGCCGTTCAGGCAGGTCATCATCGTGAAGAACGACAGGTTGCCGCCGTTGGCAAGCTGCGCGGCATCCGTAGGCGTCAACAATCCGCCGCGCCATTCACTCACGTTGCCGTGACCGTAGTAGTTGACGACGCGCGGGCCACGATTCAGCGCGTCGAGCAAACGGCCCCTGGCAGCGTCGGCGCTGAGATCGCCGCGATTGACCTGCTCGACGTTCTGGCCGGTCGGAATTACACCGCGCAATTCGCTGCTGGCCGCTTCAAAGCTCGCGCCGCTATTCTCGTCCTGCGCATCGGCGACGAGCAGGACGCCTTCAGGCCGCGCCGCGCTGTCATAGGCGATGATCTTCGCCACCACCGCTGCGGCTTCACTCGCCGTCCGCACCGGCAGCCTGCCCACCGCTAGCTCGGCTATTCCGTCACCATCAAAGTCGGCGTACCAGTCATCGCTGGCCGCTTCCATCCACTCCGTCTCCACCTGCTGGCTCGGCACCACATCCGCGTCGCCATAGCCGAGATAGTTCTTCCCGTCATAGCTGGCATCGCCGCCGATCAGCACAAAGCGCGGCGCGTGTTGCCAGCTCGTCGCCGCATATTGCAAGAAGGCTTTGATGGCTTGCGGCGTCTTGTTGCCGTAGCCGAATTCGTCATAGACATCTTCGACATCGACGAGAGCGACCGCGAGGCCCTGCTGCTTGCGCAGTTCGGCCAGCGGCGCAAACGAGCGGAGCAGGTCGCCGCGAGTGAGGATCAACAGGTCGGCGGCGTTCGCTGTTTGTCTCAAGCTCGATGGCGTATCGAGCCTGACATTGGCAGGCTGCCGCGCGCCGTCGTCGGCTATGGCCAACAACGTGCGCAGTCCTGCGTTCGGCACGCTCAACAAGACACTGTAGCCTTTCTTACTTGATTTGATCGTGCCGGCGATCTCCTGCGCCGCGTTCGGATTGGTCACGTCAAAGACGCGAATGTTCGGGCTGCTGAAGCCGTCAATGCCAACCGCCTGTTTGTGCGTAGCGGTGAAACGCAGTTGATTACCATCAGCGGTGAGCGTGTGCCAGTAACTGACGCGCAGGTAATCGACGAGACTAATATCGGAAGCGCCGCCGAGCGGAACCAGCCGAACGGTGTTGTTCCCTTCTTTCAACAACGACTGCGCGACCTGAAGTCGAGCGACACCGCTGCTCTGATTATTAAAGGCGACCTCGCCGACGCGCGCGCCGTTGAGTTGCACCTCGACGCGATGACTGATCAGGGTGACGCCTTGCAGCGCCACTTCGAGTTGCGCGTTACCGGCGCGGCCTTTATCCACGTGCGTCAGGCTGAGTGATTGATCGACCGGCGCGCTGGCGATGACCGGGCCGAAGAAGTTCTCTTTGTCGCCATTGCGCAGGCTGCCGAAGTAGAGGCTGCGCGGCTTCAGCTCGGCACTGTAAAGAAAGCTGCCCGCCGAGCTGGCGCTGGCCGGCGCGGCGACCTGCGGCATACGCAATCCGGGTTGATTGCCTGCGACCAGCCAGTATATGTGCTCGGTCGTGAAGGCCGAGTCGATGCCGATGCCATAAAACTCGATGGCCGCCGAGCTATCCGGCTTGGCGTTGATGTTGATCGGCACTTGTTCGCCGTCCACGTAGAGTTGCAGGTTGCCGAGGTCATTGCCCGGTTTGAAACCGGCAGCCGCGAGATCGGCAAGCGAAACGCGATAAAAGCCTTCGCCTTTGACGGCGAGCTTCACCGCTGACTGGCCGGCAAAGACGGCCTGCGCGCTCGTCTCCGCATTGTCGTGGGTCTTGATTAAGGCCGCGCGGTCAACGCGCGCGGTCTCGGCTTCGGGCATCTGGAAGCGGCCCGCTTCGTTGAGCGTCATCGAGCGCATACGGTCAGCCGTTTTACCGGGCGCGCGGCTCACGGCTATCGGCCCTTGCCAGTGGCTCTGGCCATTCAAGTCAACGGCTTCGACCCAATACTGCGACGAAGAGGTCGCGCCGGGATCGAACCACGAATAGGAGCGGCCCGCGCCGAGCGCCGTCGTCGGGCCGACCAGCATGGCCGAGCCGGCGATCAACTGCGGATTGACCCGCGTGCGCTTGCCAGCCTCTTCGCGGTAGACGTTGAAGCCGAGGTTCTCGATTTCATAGCCGGTCTGCCAGCGCAGCGACGCGCCATCGCTGTAACGCACGGCGCTGGCGGCGCTGGCCGGGTCGTTGTCGAACCGCGCCGCCGTCGTCGAGTTCACGAAGATCGACAGCAGGTAGTCGCCCGCGCCAGTCGAGTCGGTCAACGCTGTGCCGATGGAGACGCGAACATAATACGTACCGCTCGTTGCTACGCGGTAAGCCAGCGATTCGCCGATAAAGCTGGGCGTCGTCGAAGTCAGCGAGCCAGCCCCGGACGCGGTGCTGAAGGTCCGGTTCGTGTCGTTGACCGTGATGAGCACGCTTGTGCCGTTCGTGTCGAGCAATTCCAGTTTGCCGTTTACCGGCGTCCCGTCGCGGCACGGGTCTTCATCCATGCCAATGAAGACGACGCTGCCCGCCGAGGCCGTGAATGAATAAACATCCACGTCGCTTGATGGCGCGGGGCCGGGCAGCGAGCCGCTGAAATACTTGTTGCCCGCCGTGTTGGCCTGCGCCACAGTGTCATTCGGTTCAGTTTCAGGCGTCGCCGAGGTCGTCACCGATGGGCAATTGGGCAAGGGATTCGCGCCGGGCGGCTGCACATTGTAGTAGAGGCGGTAAGGCTCTAAGGTTGCGAACGGCCCGCTCGTGTCAAAGCAACTGACGCGCAAAAAGGTCTGCGTGCCGGTGGTCGGCGTGCCGGCGATGACGGGAGCCGTTATGCCGAATAGAAAGTCGGCGTCGGCATCATCGTATTCGAGCGTGTCTGTAGCCGTCGTTACACGCAGATCAAAGTCGCCATTGGCCGAGGCAATGCCATCGATGAGCGCGAAGACGCGCGAGCCGGCAGGCGGCGTGCCGAGTGAAAAGAAGTCGGCTTCGCCGGCAACGCCGATTGTGCCTTCGATGCCGAAGGTCGGCGTGTTGGCTGTCGCCGGCGTGCCGTTCGGTTCAGTCTCTTTCGTGCAGCGGCTCGCTTCGATGATGAAGCTGCTGCCGTCGAAGAAAGCGTTCTCGTCAACGAATATGAAAATCTGCTGGCCGCTTGCCAGCGTCAGGCAGGGAATCTCTTCCGAATGCCTGGTGGTGTGGCGGTTCGCCGCTGCGATACAAGTCGCAACCGTAACCGGCGTCCCCGGCGTCGAAGCCGGACAACTGCTGGCGGCGTACAACACCAGATTGCCCGAAAAGAAATTGATGACCTTGAACGAGTAGTCGCCGGCTGAAGGCGCGGTGAACGAATAGACCACATCACGGCCCGTCGCCGGTGACGAGGTCTGCCCCAGACCCGTGAAGCAGGCTGCGCCGGAAAGCTGATAATCATTCGATGCGGCCACAGTCGTCCCCGCTACGGGCAGCCCTAGCGGCAGCGCCGTTGCGGCGGCGCAGGTGTCATTGGCCGGCGGCAACACTACCGAGACGTTCAACTGAATAGCGGTCGTGCCGGCTGGCGGCGCGGCGGTTCCGAACTCCCACACCACGACGTAATAGGTCGTGCCGCTGTTGAGGCGCGTCGTGATCACCGATTGCAACGGGCCGCTGACGCAATCATCATCGCTGCAACCGTCAGAGCCGGCGCTTGAAGGGATTTCAGTAAATGGGCCGACGCAGCCATTCGATGAGGTGTAGATGGCCATCACCGTGTCTTCAACGGTCGTGCCCGTCCCGGCGTCTGTACACGTGGCAATCGTGTAGTTCCCGCTCGCGCTCGGCGTGAAGGTATACCAGATTGAACGCGACACGCTCGACTGGCAGGACGGCGTCGGCGGGTCGCCTGCCGTCGTCGCGTCGGTGATGTCATTTGTGATGGTCGTGTTGTATGGGAAAGGCCCGGCAGCAGGAATGACCTCTGCGCCGCTGCACAGATCGTTGGGCGGCGCAGCCTGCGGGGCGCGCGGCGGCGCGGCGGCAGCAGCGGCGATGCGACGGTTCAGAGCTTGCGTTTTAAGGTCGAGCACGTCGGTGTTACGACGCGCAACCGACATCGTATATTGATCCAACAAGGCCGCCTGCTGGCGCGTTAGATCGAGATGTCGAATATAGAAATCATAAAGCGCGCGCGAGATGACGACATCGGCTTCCAGTTCGGTGAGCGTTTCGCCGGCCTCGAAGCGGCGCAGCAACAACGTCTCTTCTTCGGAAAAGGGCGCGCCGGCTTTGAGTTGTGCGAGCAGCTTATTGAGCGCCGCTTGCCGCTGCGCGTCGAGCGAATCGGCCAACGGCTTTGGCGCAACGCCGCTGGCCGCAGGGCTGACATTGGCCTGCCCTTGCTGCAAGCTCGGCAGCGCCAGCCATCCGATCATACCAGCCAGCGTCAAAAAGAGTGTGATGCCATAGCGCATGCGCTTGAATGAAGCCTTCATAGGTCGGTCTCCCGTGCCAGGTTGTCTTATATTTCCCACTGTCGATTGAACTGCCGAGCATTCACGGCGTTGAAATTAAGCCGGCGCGGGTCAGCAAGACAGCCGCCGCCGGATGCTCATCACTTTTGTCGTTTCTATCCGGGGAGCATGGACAGTTATCTTACATACAGCAAAGATAGGTCAGACCCATCCTGCCTGGGCCTTCTCTTTTATACGACGTTGAGGATAAGCGAGAACGTGATCCCCTTTGTTAATGATGGCTTTCCTGAAGCGCTGTTATCGTATCGAGCCGCGCAACGGCAAGTCAAGCCGAAAGGGAAAGACGCCTCGCTCCAATCGCTCTAGCGCAAATGCATCGTCGGATCGCCAAACAGAATCCACGTCCGTCGCACGTCGCGGCTGGCCGTCGCCGCCTTTGCCTTTAGCGTCGCCTCGCCGACGGTCGCGCCATCGAACAGCGCGCGATATAAGGCTTGATTGACGATCACCTGTTCGGCTGGCCCGTTCATTCCCGATGATGCCCACACCGCCACCGCGCCGCCGCGCTCAACCTTCATCAAGCTCTCGGCCAGGCTATCCAGAGCCGGTTCGTTGAAGTAACCGTTCAGACAGGTCATCGCAATGAAGAAGGTCGGATGCTCGCCGCTCATTAACTCGCCGGCGTCGGCGCTTGTCAGCAAGCCGCCACGCCACTGATTCAGGTTGCCGTGCCCGACGTAGTTGATGACCTTGCGCCCTTCATTGATGGCGGCAAGCAGTCGCTGTCGCGCCGCCGCATCGCCAAGCTGTCCGCGCGCGATCTCTTCGGTTTGAATGTCTGACGGAATGGATTCGCGCAGGCGGGCGATAGCTTGCTCAAAATCAAAATCTTCGTTGCGGTCAGCGACGAACAGGACGCCTTCAGGCCGCGCCGCGCTGTCATAGGCGATGATCTTCGCCACCACCGCTGCGGCTTCACTCGCCGTCCGCACCGGCAGCCTGCCCACCGCTAGCTCCGCTATCCCGTCACCATCAAAGTCGGCGTACCAGTCATCGCTGGCCGCTTCCATCCACTCCGTCTCCACCTCTTTGCTCGGCACCACATCCGCGTCGCCATAGCCGAGATAGTTCTTCCCGTCGTAGCTGGCATCGCCGCCGATCAGCACAAAGCGCGGCGCGTGTTGCCAGCTCGTCGCCGCATATTGCAAGAAGGCTTTGATGGCTTGCGGCGTCTTGTTGCCGTAGCCGAATTCGTCATAGACATCTTCGACATCGACGAGAGCGACCGCGAGGCCCTGCTGCTTGCGCAACTCGGCCAGCGGCGCAAACGAGTTGAGCAGG